>JAOZOU010000046.1:0-3695 GCA_029933125.1 bacterium
TGTTCCTTCAGTACCTGGGGTACTGAGTGTATCGGAGGATACGGTATGTGTGGGGGAGGGTGTAGTTGTGAGTTGGTCTGAGGTATCCGTTGCGACGAGTTATCGGCTGTATCGGGATGGGGAGGAGATATATGCAGGTGGTTTGACATCATATGAGGATGAGCCTTGGAGTAGTTGTACATATACGGTATCGGCGTGCAATGAGTGTGGGTGTGGTGGTGTGAGTGATGGTAGGAGTGTAGAGGTGATGGATGTACCTGGGGTGCCTGGGGGGTTGGTTGTGAATCCGAATCCGTATCCGTGTGGTAGTGAGGGGTTGGAGTTGAGTTGGGATGAGGTTATTGGGGCGACGCGGTATCAGGTGTATTTGGATGGGGAGGTAGTTGGGGATGAGGTAGAGGGGCCTCCGGTGGTGGTAGAGGCGAGGGTAGGGTTATATGCTGTGCGTGCTGGCAATGAGTGTGGGTGGAGTGAATTGAGTGATGCTGTGGAGGTTACGTCTGATTGTCAGAATCAACTTCCAGCGGTGAACGTAGTGGTTGACTATTTCTTGGGTCGCACTGAGCTGAGATCCGAGGAAAAGGCAGCGATAGATGTATTTGGCAACATGAATGGTGATTGCGACTTGGGAGATCTGAGGATTCTTCTGGGGATTGGACCCGGGGGACCTGACACACTTACGGTAACGCTCAGGCCCAAAGGTCCTGTAAGGAATACTGGTCTGAGAAAGTAGTCTAGGGGAAGGTCAGAAGAGTTAAGCAGGGAGTGCATTGGGGGTGTTACGATGAAAGAGATAAAACATGCCGGAGTCCGGCGCCTGTTATGGTTCGTGTTTGCTTTTGGTCCGTTCTGTCTACTTGGGTGTGGTAGGGATGGGACTACTGAGACCACTCCTGATCCTGGATTCGTTGACATTGTTATCGTAGATCAAGAGGGGCAAGAGCTTCCTGACCTCTCGGTAGGTGCTGTTCTTGTGGAATACTCTGGGACAGGCCTAGATATTAGGAGGACATTGGATGGCAACACCGCATATCCCCTTGCTGTCGTAGATCGTCCTACCGCTGACAGCACTGTCTACAGAATCCTAGTTGTGGCGGACGAATCGCAATGCAATGACAATCACATAGGTTGCGTTTACCTACACGATAGAAATGAAATCGAGGTGTCGCTTTGTGAGCTGAAGGCAATCTGTTCGGGCTCCAACGAGATGCTTGACCCTAAGCAGCTATGCGCTAGGCTCTGGAGGCGTTAGAGATGCGAGATGGGAACTTATACGCGGGGCGGATCACAAGACTTGCTTTGAGACTCTGGATATTCGTGGTTTGGTTTCTTGCTACTGCTCCCGTTGTTGAAGTGGGTTTATGCGAGGTGGAGCACACTCGAGCGAAAGAGTACGTACCGATACATAGCACCATAATGGAAAAGCCAAGGCCACCACAGTCAAGATCCTTTGAGAGCGATCGGCAGAAGAAACCATGGCATTTCGCACGTGCCAAGATGCTAAAGAAGGGAAAGATCTCCAGGAGTTTCATATTCGAGGCTATTCCTGTCGCACTCAATGCTCCACCTGTGAATTCAAAGGGAAAGCCCGACATCGACCCAAACCTTGCGATAGAGTTGGCTACTGCTCGTGCGGTCTGGGAGTGGGGTCACGGCGTCAAACTTGGCTCAATCGTACCAGTTTGCCTGCCAGACGGTTCGATCTACGCTTATGATGTGGACTTCACAATTGATGGCAGCCCGTTTGGAGAATACACTGAAGTCGCAATGGACTGGCAAGATTTCTGTGCTAGGCGGACGGCGCTCGTAGGGAGAGGTCTGGGGAAGGAGGCTGGCTCCGGCGGAGGCTTCGATACAAACCCGGTTGTTCTTTTGTCTTCACCGAAATATGGCAGTGTAACGATATCAGCCACCTATGATGCTCCACCGATTAGAGCCAGCAGA
Source organism: bacterium (assembly GCA_029933125.1). Lineage (GTDB taxonomy): Bacteria > Arandabacterota > Arandabacteria > Arandabacterales > Arandabacteraceae > JALGWB01. Next base: position 1,945 of record JAOZOU010000046.1, read on the forward strand.
GCGGGATTATCCAGCTTCTATGCTTCCGGATGGATCGCCTATGAAGTAGCTGCTGAATTCTTGGGTACGAACGACTTGGTCATCAACAAGATCATTTTTGATGGGACCTGGGAAAGGCTCTATGAGTTCACCGATGGAGTGGCTAGCATCGTTGTCCAGGGGTATGAGCCGTGGGGGTGTTTCGATCCGAAAGAGGTCTTTGACGTCTCGAAGGCGGGAGTGGCGGAACGAGCGGGATATCTCTGCGAACTGCTAGGCCTTGATTCCGTTGGCCTTCAAGCACTCAGGGATAGCGTCAGGGCGGAGAACCGACGGAGAGCGCGTAACTGGATTGAAGGGCTAGTCCAGCCATCGTCGGTACGATACCTTCCTAACGTGTGGGGGTTTGTTCCTTACTTTTGGTTTGGAGGATGTTCCCCGACTTCAGGGTCTATGGTACTCAATTACTACGATGAGGTCTACTGGTATGGGAAGCTGACATACTTCTATTCAGCTATGATTGACCCTGTTGAGGACGACTTGGTCTGTGATGTCTCGGATATGGTGCCCCTGATGCGAGACTATATGGGCACCAATGACGACGGTCGTACAAATATGTTTAACATCTATCCAGGCATGAAGGACTACGCGAACTACGCCTGCGGATATTGTTTTAGCGGAGGTGTTGACTGGATAGGCTATCCCTCGCACTGGCATTGCGACGATGCATGTGATGTCATCGACGATGATCATCCGTTTGTATGGAGCCTTGATTTCTATCCCCGCACGGGTGGCGAGGGCCATTCCGTCGCAGTTGTCGGCTACGACAAGAGTCCCGATCCATATGACTTTATTTGCTTCAATACCTGGACCACTGGCTCGTCAGAGAGAGCTAGCTGTTCTGGCGGTTTGTTCGATTGGAGTTCCTTCGATAGCCCATATCCCGGTTGCCCCGTCTACTCTGATGTGAAGCTCATAACATTGCATGATGAGCCGTGCTGGTATCCAACCTGTGTGTTGACTGCTGGCGCCAACTATACTATCCGCTGGGACAATTTCGACCATCCTGCGTACTTGGTGCGGCTCTACTACTCTACATATTCCAGTGATTACAGTGAGACGTGGACACTAATAACCGCGACTCAGGATGATGGGTCTTACACTTGGATGGTGCCTTCGATTTCAGAGCCATGGGTACGCATATGTATAGAGCAATACACTTCAGATGATGTGCTTCTCTCCGCTGACGGAACTCATGGACACTTTGAAATAAGGCCTCAGGTACTGATTATTGGATCCGTACGGACAGCGGAAGGCACTGGTATAGCTGGAGTTGTGATGCGTGGCCTACCTGGTGACCCTGTTACCACTGCCAGTGGGAAGTACCTCGTCGGTGTTCAGTACGGCTGGAGCGGAACGGTCACACCGACCAAAGACTGTTATGTGTTCGATCCACCGACTAGAGAGTACGAGAATATAACATCGGATAAGGTAGGGCAGAACTACACAGGTGTGGCATTGACCTATACGATATCTGGAAGTGTCAAGACAGCTAGCGGTGTGCCTGTGAGTGGAGTGACCATGGATGGATTGCCAGGCAATCCAATAACCAACAGTAGTGGCTATTATAGTGCTACCGTGGAGTGCGGTTGGAGTGGTGACGTCATTCCGGCGAAGAGCTGTTACTCATTTAGTCCTTCTGTGAAGAGATACACAGATGTGAGGTCGAATCGGACTGGGCAGAACTACACAGGTACGGAGTTGAGTTACAC
>JAOZOU010000046.1:3795-3955 GCA_029933125.1 bacterium
CCAGTAGTGGTTATTATAGTGCTACTGTGGAATGTGGCTGGAGTGGACGAGTGACACCAACCAAGGATTGCTACACATTTAGTCCTGGATATAAGGACTATACCAATGTGAGGTCGAATCGGACTGGGCAGAACTACACAGGTACGGAGTTGAGTTACAC
>JAOZOU010000174.1 GCA_029933125.1 bacterium
GGTACCAATGTACAGACACCAAAGGAGAAGGTCTTCAAGCGAATGTGGTATGAGAAGGAGTGGTACAAGGACCACGACAAGGACGGGCACTGGGATGTTGTGATAGAGAAACGGAACGGCCAATATGTGAAGACTCTTCCTCTGGACGACTGGAAAGCAATTCACAAGGAGTTAAAGAGAGGGTACAGAATCAGACACTGGAACAACGATCCAACCTTAAGTGACAGCAACGTGGATATCTATGCTCCATCGATCATACAGGAGTTCACCTACATGTTCGTGGACGATGAGACGATGCCGATCATGATAGAGAACGGCAGCGAGGTTCTCATACCGATGGCTCACGATGATTCTCTACCATACAGAGGTCTCAACAGCTTCGATGCAGATGGCGATGGAAAGCGAGACGCTGTGAGGGTGGAGAGTGAAGCCACGCTTGGTATGGATATCGACCACGACGGACGAATAGAGCCGATGGACGGCGATGGCAAAGAGCTGAGTGGCGATGAGACCGTGGTACTGGTGCTTGGAGACAAGTACATGACCGAAGGAGAGGAGATCCAGTTCTTCGATCACAGGGTGAAACTCAAGGAAGTATTTGCTGCTCCGGGAGATGCGGCGAGGTTCGATATATATGACAATGAGGGCGGAGGCTCTCAGCGATGCTCACTGAACCAGATGCTCACTCCGGGCGAGGTTAGGTACTTCTACAGGGCAAAACCAGAGACGCAGGGACAGACATTCTATCTGAAGCTGATCTCGGCAGATGCGAAAAATAACGTAGCTGTGGTCGAGGTTGGAAGGATGTTCGGCCAGCCCTATGCAAACATTGGAGCGAATATCTACTGGAGCCAGAAGGCATTCATGGTCGACGGTGTATTCTACAATGTGGTTGCAATAAAGGCACAGGACGACTGCATCAAGTACATCACCTTCAGACAGAAGCTGCCAAAGTTCCCGATCAAGTTGTATGGCAAGCACCTTGAGGTATGGGATGTTGATGAACTCCTGCC
>JAOZOU010000175.1 GCA_029933125.1 bacterium
GTATCCACTTCTGCACCTCTGCAAAGGAATAGAGAAGCGGCACTTTTAGCGCTCTCCCAGACTGAGCTACGGGGCTATGTATAATCTAATATTTAGTTAGTTAATATAAAAAGATTTTCGGTCTTCTGGTTAGAACCCTAAGTTCTTACCATTTTTCAGAGTTTGTAAACGTCCCCTTTTTATTTCTATTCCGATAAACTTCAACCGAAGAAAAAAAGGAGGAAGAAGAAAAAATGGCAAAAATGCCGATTTCTGGTGCGAAAGCAATAGAATATGTTGCAGAGGATTCGATAGGAAGCGGTACATATGGTGTAATACCAGAGAATCCGACAATGAAATGGCTCGGACTGGTCAATCCATTCTCTCCGCACCTAGGAAAGGGTTACGAGGAAGCACGTTATCTCGGTGCTTACGATGCAACAGACATGTTGCAGAAAAAGCGAAATATGAAAGTCAGTGGAGAATTAACTGCATCACTGACATATAAACCACAGGATTGGGACTTCATGCAGTATATCACGGGCAGCACTACCGGTCTATCTGACTCGGTCGATTCGTTAAGCGTCGTGCAGTACACAGATGAGAAGTGGATAATCTATAAAGGATGTATGCTCACGAGATGGGAACTAACCCTGCCAAAAGAAGGAATCGCAACCGTGGATGTGGACATGGTTATAGGAGACGTAGCAGATCCTACCGGTACTGATTTCATAGGTACGGGCTCGCATGCGTCCGAGAATACAGACGACCCGTTCCTGTGGGAAGATCTAACAGGGCTTAAGATGGATTCTAATGATCCACCGACAACGGAAATTGCACACTCTGTCGGCGATCTGACACTCAGCATAACAAATAAAGTCGAATTACCAAAGGTTCTTGGCTCTACGAAATGGACTCGAACTGACGGTGCAGTAGTAACGCAGAGAGATATATCGGTCTCAATGGAATTGACCTGGGTTGATATTGATTCCTTTTTCACATTAGTGAAAAACGGCACGAAACAGAATT
>JAOZOU010000004.1 GCA_029933125.1 bacterium
TTGGACTTTGGTACGGTGGAGATTGGTGATCACAAGGATCTTACCTTCACGATAACAAATATAGGTGGTGGCAGGTTGAGGGGTGGAGTGGTAATCGGTTGTGGTGAGTTTAGCCTCATTTTTGGCGGAAGGTACAACCTTGGTCCAGGCGAAAGCCATACAGTCAAGATAAGATACGAACCCTACAATGCAGGTGTCGACACATGCATAATTGAGACAGGGGCACTTTGCGAAAATGTTCTCTGTATTGGTGAAGGCGAACTCGGTCCTATATGTGAAGTGGACCCGCAGGAGCTTGACTTCGGTTCGCTGGAGGTAGGCGATCACAAAGATCTTACCTTCACAATAAGAAATGTTGGTGCTGGAACACTAACAGGTACGGTAAGCGAGATGTGTGGTGACTTCAGCATAATCGCTGGGGGTGGTGCATTTAGCCTCGGACCTGGTGCGAGCCAAGATGTAACGGTGAGATATCAGCCTTCTGACGCCGGCGCTGATACGTGTAACATCTGGACAGGCACTTCGTGCCATCGAGTGACATGCTTTGGCGAAGGTGAATTTCAGCCGAGCTGTAGAGTTCAGCCACTCGAACTCAACTTTGGTTTAGTTGAAGTAGGACAGCACAAAGATGCTACGTTTACGATAACCAACATAGGTGGAGGCACACTGACTGGAAGTGTTGTCGATACCTGCAGTGAATTCAGCATAGTGAGTGGTGAAGGCTCATATAGTCTCGGCAGCGGGGAAAGCTTGACCGTCGTGGTTCGCTATGAACCCGTGGACGAAGGGCTTGATGCATGCCACATACTCACAGGCACCTCCTGCGATAATGTTACTGCCATGGGTGTTGGCTATGGCTGTCAAGGCTGCTGCATCGTAATACCAGCGTATCTTGACTTTGGAACCGTACCCCCTGGTGGTTCGGCTGAGAGATCCTTCATAGTAATCAATAATGAGCCTTCCCCGGTGAGCGGAACGATTACCGAGACTTGTGAAGCCTTTAGCATTGCCTCCGGCTCAGGTTCATTTGTTGTTGTCAATGGTGATACAGTTGTCGTAGTGGTGAGATTTGAGCCCACGTCTCCAGGTGTCTATGACTGCACTATACAGACTGGAACCAGCTGTATGGACGTCGCTGTACATGGGGTATGCGAATCCAATCAACAGCCAGTCTATGTGGACATCAAGCCCGGTTCGTGTCCAAATCCACTGCGGTTGAGGAGCAGCCTCTGTATGTTGCCAGCTGCAATCCTTGGCACACAGACCTTTGATGTTTCCTCAATAGTCCCAGGCACGGTTCGCATGTATCGCGAGGGCGTTGGGGATTCAGTTGCGCCCGTCCGCTGGCGCTATGAAGATGTGGCAACGCCCTTTGAGGGTGAGCTCTGTGACTGTCACGCTTTGCGTGGTGACGGCTATAGTGATCTTGCTCTCAAATTCTCAATTCCCGACGTGATAGCAGCTTTACACCTCCGGGATGTTGCTGGTGACACGGTAGAGGTAACAATATCTGCCAGCCTTGTAACTGGTGAAAGAGTCAGTGGCAAAGATTGTATCTGGGTCCTGCCGGAGCGGCATCTGGCTGAGCCAATAAGTTTCGTGCAGGGCTCGCTTGGTCCGGCTAATTCGAGCAATTCTGTTGACCTGAGCTTTATCACTCAGTCCGCAGGTATTGTCTATCTTGAGATCTATGATATACACGGGCGCGTCATAAAGAGCTTGAGCGAACGTGTCACATCGGCTGGTCTGCATAGGCTTACCTGGGATGGAACTGACGAGAATGGAGCTCGAGTACCGGCTGGTATCTACTTTGCCCGCGCACGCGGGGACAAGGGTTCTGCAACCAAGAAGATTGTAATTGTGAGGTAGTGATATCTTCAGCGATTAAGACCCCCGTATCGTCCTGATTCGGGGGTCTTGACTGTTCAGTAGCGACAGCGTTCGCTCGTGGCTCCTTGTCCCGATACAATTTGGTTTGAAAACACTCCGACGTTATGGTATCTATATGTATTGAAGGGGTGAGTAGTTATGTCAGGCCATTCCAAATGGAGCACAATCAAGCGCAAGAAGGGCAAGGTCGATCAGGAACGTGGTAGGCTCTTTACCAAGCTTATACGTGAGCTGGTGGTTGCTGCCCGGACCGGAGGTGGTGACCCGGAGGCTAATCCGCGTCTGAGGACTGCCATTGAGAATGCAAGAGCCAATAACATGCCCCAGGCTAATATTGAGAAAGCGATAAGGCGAGGGACTGGCGAGCTGCCTGGCGTGCACTATGAGGAACAGACACTCGAGGGATACGGACCCCAGGGTGTAGCAATCCTCCTCGAAGCTTTGACCGACAACAAAAAACGGACAACTTCCGAAATCAGACATATCCTCAGTAGACACGGTGGTCATCTTGGTGAGGTTGGGTGCGTTTCGTGGATGTTCGATCTCAAGGGTTCGATTATTGTGGACAAGGATAAGACAACTGAGGATGAAATTATGGCTGCCGCACTAGAGGCTGGCGCAGAAGATGTTAAGGATGAAGATCTGTATTATGAAGTGATTACCGCACCAGGTGATCTTGAGAAAGTTAAGCAGGCACTCATGGAACGCAACATCGAATTCTCAAATGCCCAGCTCACACGAAGCCCTCAAACAACTATTCGCCTCGAGGGCAAGCATGCAGAGCAGGTCCTCAAGCTCATGGATGCACTTGAGGAGCATGACGATGTCCAGAAGGTCTATGCCAATTTTGATGTACCTGACGAGATCATGGAAAAGCTAGGTAAGGAATAAATGGTCGTCCTTGGCATCGACCCGGGCACTAGACGCACTGGCTATGCAGTGATTGAGACCTTAAGCGGAAGGCTTATACTGCGTGCAAGCGGTGCTCTGGCAGTCCCCTCGAAATTCCCCTTCCATGAGCGGCTAAAGCTCATTTATCATGGATTGCAGGAGATAGTGACCAAGTTCCATCCTGATGAAATAGCCGTTGAAGACGTATTTGTTAAGAAGAACGCACGCGTTGCGTTAAAAATGGGACATGTAAGAGGTGTTGCCCTACTTGTTGCAGCCAACTACAATGCTGTGGTTGCTGAATACTCACCTGGTGAGATTAAGCAGGCGATTGTGGGAAGCGGTATGGCTTCAAAAGAACAGGTGAAATTCATGGTAACGGCACTTTTGCAGCTTAATGATATGCCTTCAGAGGATGAAGCTGATGCCCTTGCGGTTGCTCTGTGTCATATCCATAAACGGAAGCTAGACAGGGAGTCACCAATTGATCTCTTACGTAAGAGGAACTCTTGTTGAGAAGACCCCAGCGAGGATAATAGTGGAAAGCGGTGGTGTTGGCTATGAGATACTGGTGCCTCTTTCTAGCTATGATGTAATTGGAGATGTTGGATCTGAGGTTAAAGTCTATACTCATTTTCACGTGCGCGAGGACAGCCATACACTTTTTGGCTTTGCAACTCCTGAGGAGCGCAAGCTCTTCCAGATGCTAATATCCGTTTCCGGCATTGGTCCACGATCTGCTCTTACCATCCTCTCAGGTGTCAGCGTTAAGGATTTCTGCGAAGCAATTGCAGGAGAGCAGGTCGATTTCCTTACAGCAATCTCTGGCGTTGGTAGAAAAACAGCGCAACGTTTGATTGTAGAGCTGAAGAATAGAATTGCTGAGGAGAGAGTAAGAATCGGAGTCGGTGGAAGAAAGGTAGGCAGGCAGACTCTCATATCTGAGGCTGTTCAAGCATTGGTCTCGCTTGGATTTCCTCGAGCTTCAGCAAGAAGGGCTGTTGAGAAATGTATGAGTGAGGCAGATGGTGAACTTGATGTAGAGGAGTTGATCAGAGGTGCCCTCAGATACACCTAAGAAGAAGCGTCAGAGCTTAGATGGTGTGCCAAGGATTACCAATCCCGAGGCTACCGCTGAGGAAAAGGAACTTGATCTGAGCCTGAGGCCCAGGAGTTTCGAGGAATTTATCGGGCATGAGAAGCTCAAGGAGAATCTCAGGGTTTTCATCGAAGCCGCCAAGATGCGCGGCGAACCTCTCGACCATGTTCTCTTCTATGGACCCCCGGGGCTTGGTAAAACGACTCTTGCCACGATTATCGCAAATGAAATGGGTGTGCGTATGGTATCAACCTCAGGCCCAGTAATTGAAAGACCTGGGGATCTGGCCGGGATATTGACCAATCTGCCGGAGGGTGGGGTTCTCTTCATTGATGAAATTCACAGACTCAATCACATAGTTGAGGAATACCTTTATCCTGCAATGGAGGATTTCACTCTCGATATAATGATAGATAAGGGACCGAGTGCACGCTCAATAAGACTCAACCTTAACAGATTCACACTTATCGGGGCAACGACACGAGCAGGTATGATAACGGCACCGATGCGTGCTCGCTTTGGCGTTGTAAGTCGCATAGGGTTTTATAACCCTGAGGAACTCAAGCTCATTGTTGAGCGTTCAGCAAGGATTCTTGGAGTTGAAATCGATGAAGAGGGCGCCTTTGAAATTGCAAGAAGATCTCGCTGCACACCGCGAATTGCGAATCGCCTACTCAGACGCATAAGGGATTTCGCTCAGGTAAAGGGGCAAGGTAAGATAACCAGAGAAATTGCCCAGATAGGACTCGAAGCACTTGAGGTTGACGAACGTGGCCTCGATGAGATGGACAAGCGTATCATAACAACAATAATAGAGAAGTTCGGCGGTGGTCCGGTTGGCATCAACACACTGGCGACAGCTGTTGGCGAGGAAGCTGAGACAATAGAGGAAGTTTATGAGCCCTATCTTGTGCAAGAGGGTTTCCTCGAGCGTACGCCGAGGGGAAGAGAGGTAACCGAGCTTGCGACAAAGCATTTTGGCTTGCGCAGCGACAGCGATCAGCCAAAGCTTTTCTAGATCATGGGTGCAGGATTTCTTGGCAAACTACTCATATTCTTTGGATTAACAATTGTGCTGATAGGCGTCTTGTTAACATTTTCAAGACATATCCCCTACCTTGGCAGACTACCGGGTGATATATTCTACGAGAAAGGATCGGTTCGAATCTACTTTCCCTTGATGACAAGCATACTCATCAGCATTATCCTCACAATAGTAATCAATCTTATCATCCGACGTTGAAACACGATGCTATGAACCTTAGGACCTCAGATTTCGAATACCCTTTGCCTGAAGATCTCATTGCCTACTATCCACGAGATCGCAGAGAAGATTCGCGACTTATGGTTCTCGATAGGAAAACCCGTCGAATCCAGCATGCCCATTTTGCTGATATCTGTGATTTTCTAAGCCCTGGGGATCTCCTCGTCGCGAATGACACAAAGGTGATGAAAGCCCGTCTGAGAGGAAAGAAAGCCCGGACCGGTGGCAAGGTTGAGATACTACTGTTAAAACCTTTTGAGGGCAATGTATGGGAAGCCCTTGTCTCGCCATCGCGGAGAATACATGGGGGAACACCAATTGTCATTGCAGATGGTATTGAGTGCCGCGTTGTAGAGAGGCTTGAAGGCTCTAGACGACTCATCGACTTTGGCGAGCATGATGTTGTCAAGATAATGGATGACTTTGGAGAAGTTCCTCTGCCTCCCTATATCCGACGACAGCCAGCGGAGATTGATTATGAGAGATACCAGACAGTTTTCGCTCGAGCAGGTGGTTCGGTTGCTGCTCCAACTGCGGGTCTTCATTTTTCTCAGGGGCTCCTTCAAAAACTTATAGGAAAAGGAATAGGGATTGCTTATCTTACTCTGCATGTTGGTCCTGGCACTTTTGTGCCTGTTCGCGAGGCAGATCCACGGCGTCATAAGCTTGATCCCGAGTATTTTGAAATCCCTGAGGCTTGTTGCAGACTCATAGTCGAAACCAAGAAGCGAGGACATAGAGTGGTTGCTGTTGGTACAACATCGGTAAGGGCTCTTGAGACAGCTGCAGATGAGGCTGATGAAGGTATTATCAAGCCGCGAAGTGGTTGGACTGGTAAATACATACTACCTCCATATGATTTCAAGATTGTTGACGCACTCGTCACCAACTTTCATCTTCCGCGCTCAACCCTGCTCATGTTAGTTTGTGCTTTTGCCGGCAGGGACTTTGTCATGAAGGCATATGAGCAAGCTGTGGCGATGCGTTACAGATTCTATAGCTATGGGGATGCAATGCTGATTCTTTAGGAGTTGGTAGGGTGGAGTTTGAGGTCGTACACGTTGATGCCAAAACCGGAGCTAGGGCTGGAGTGATACGTAACCGAGGCCGCGCAGCCAAGACCCCAGCTTTCATGACGGTTGGGACACAGGGCACAGTCAAGGCCTTATCGCCAAGGGACCTTAAAGAAGCTGGCGTCGAGATAGTGCTGGCCAATACATATCACCTCTACTTAAGGCCCGGTCCTGACATCGTTGCCAAGGCTGGTAGTTTGGCGAGGTTTATGAGCTGGGACGGGCTCACGCTTACTGACAGCGGCGGCTTTCAGATCTTCAGCATGGCTGATCTGACGAAAATAGAACGTGAGGGTGTGACCTTTAGATCTCATCTGGATGGTTCACTTCACTTTCTGTCTCCTGAGGAGATAATCGAGATTCAGGGCAAAATCGGAGCAGACATCATTATGGTGCTTGATGAATGCACAGGTTATCCGTTATCTTTTGATCGAGCCAGGAAATCGGCTGAGCTAACCATCGATTGGGCACGACGTTCGAAGGACCGCTTTGATGAGCTCGGTCTCGGCAAGCTCCAGGCTATCTTTGGGATTGTTCAGGGAAGCACTTACGAGACACTGAGGCGCAGGTGTGCGAGGGCTCTTGTCGAGATAGGCTTCGATGGCTATGCTCTCGGCGGGCTTTCGGTTGGCGAACCAAAGACCGCAATGTTTGAGATGCTTTCTGTAACGACTGATTTGCTGCCTGTGGATAAGCCAAGATATCTTATGGGGGTTGGATTCCCCGAAGACATCGTTGAGAGTGTTGCAAGAGGAATTGATATGTTTGACTGTGTAATGCCAACGAGAAATGCTCGCAATGGCTCGCTCTTTACATCAAGGGGAAAGCTTGTTGTAAAGAATGCTGCTTACGCTCAGGATTTTGATCCCGTAGATCCTGAGTGTGATTGCTACACATGCAAGCACTTCTCACGTGCCTACCTGAGGCATCTCTTCAACGCTGGCGAGCTTCTTGCTCCCTATCTTGCAACACTACACAATGTGAGATTCTTTCAGAGATTGATGAGACAGATTCGGCAGGCTATCGTCGAGGACAGTTTCAGCGAGTGGCGAGAGGAATTTCTTGCTAAGATATCTTCTCAGAAGGATTAGACTGGAGGTGACCAGATGTGGTTATTGGCAAGTTTAGTTCAATTGGTAATGCCGGTGCTTGGTCAATGTGACCAGCAGACACAGGGACAGCAAGGTGGTGGGGCGCTCATAGGACTTTGGCCAATCATTTTGATCTTTGTAATCTTCTACTTTCTTCTGATTCGGCCACAACAGAAGAGGCAGAAGGAGCATCAGAGGATGCTGGAATCACTTAAGAAAGGTGATCGCGTTGTGACATCAGGTGGCATCTACGGGACTGTTGTTGGCGTCAAGGACAACATCATTGTTCTTAAGATTGCCGATAATGTGAAGGTCGAGTTTGCTAAGTCTGCAGTATCACACATCCTAACGAGAGAACAATGAGCCAGCCAGAGATTATAAGGCTTTACGGTGATCCGGTTCTCAGGGTTGTATGCTCACCCGTTGAAGAAGTCGATAGCGAAGTTAGGGAACTCGCCTCCAAGCTCATCGCAACAGTTGACCATGCCCAGGGCTTGGGCTTAGCTGCGCCCCAGATAGGGGTGGCAAAGCGGGTGATTGTTGTTGTTGGGACCCACGACGAGCAACGGAGACATCATGTTGTTGCGAATCCTGAGATAGTTTCAGCATGTGGAGAGGATGTCTCGGAGGAAGGATGTCTTAGCATTCCTGGGATCTATGCAGCTGTCAAACGTCCGCAGAGCGTGATTGTGAAAGGATTCGACATCGACGGTAATGAGATCTCAATTGAGGCAAGCGGACTCATGGCTAGAGCATTTGCCCACGAGATAGACCATCTCGATGGCATCCTCTTCATTGACAGACTAAGCATGGTCAAGCGTGGATTGCTGAGGAGGAAACTTAAGGAGATAAGCAAGCGAGCCAGGGAAAACTTGAGTCCCAAACGATGAGAATTGTTTTCTGCGGTAGTCCTGAATTTGCGGTTCCGAGCCTCAAGGGACTATTGGCGAGTGAGCATGAAATCATTGCTGTCGTTACACAGCCTGATCGTCCGGCTGGCCGTGGATTGAAACTCAAGCCACCACCTGTTAAACAGGTTGCCATTGAATACGGGATTGAAGTATTCCAGCCTGAAAAATTCAATACAACATCTTTCCTTGATAGAATCGAGGCACTCGAACCTGATCTCATCGTTGTTGTAGCTTACGGCAAGATATTCCGCAGAAGAAGCCTCAGCATCCCGAGACTGGGGTGCATCAATCTTCATGCCTCGCTACTTCCAAAATACAGGGGCATTGCGCCCGTGAATTGGGCGATAATAAATGGTGAAACAAGGACAGGCGTGACAACCATTTTTATGGATGAAGGGATTGACACGGGTGATATCATTCTCTCAAAGGAAGTGGCGATTGGCGAAGATGAGACAGCGGGGGAGCTCCTTTCAAGGCTGGCTCAGGTTGGTGCAGAGGTTCTCGTTGAGACATGTAATCTTATTGCAAGAGGCGAGGCTACACGCATCAAGCAGAAGGACGCACTCGCTTCATATGCGCCCAAGCTCACCAGGGAGATTGGTTTGATAAGGTGGAGTGAGCCGGCTCGCAAAATTCACAATCTCATTCGTGGTGTAACACCCTGGCCAGGTGCAGTCGCGAGGGTTGGTGAGAGACGTGTGAAAATATTGAGAACCTCAATCTCATCTGATGCATGTGGACTTCCGGGTGAAATAAAGCAGGTGGATGCCTCAATGGGGATTCTTGTTTGCTGTGGTAACGGTGGGATCTGGCTAAAAGAGCTTCAGGCACCAGGCAAGAAGCCACTTCATGGCGCTGACTTTGCAAGAGGCTACCGTCTTGGGATTGGTGATTTCCTGGGAGAGGGATCATTTGAGGATTCTAAAGGGTAAGAACCTTTTCATATTGCTTTCCTTCCTTGGTGTAGTGTTCCTGGGGATCGTGCTTCTGGGTTGCTGGTATCTTGTGACTCCACGTCTCATGGAGATAGGGCCGCAATTGCCCGTGATTGCAGGGATTGCTATTTTAGGATTCTACCTTGGCATCGTAAGTCTTCTTAGCCTTATCGTCCTTAGTGCCTATCTTGAGAAAGATCTCATTTCTGCCAAGAAGGTAACGGTACGCATTCTCTTCCCCCTTGCAACTGTTATTGGTAGGTTCCTCAGAATACCTCAGGATGAAATCAGAGCGTCATTCATAGAGATGAACAATTCACTTGTTAAGTCCTCAGCGAAGCTCATCCCTGGAGACAGGTTGCTTCTGCTTCTACCCCATTGCCTTCAGAACTTCAATTGTCCTCACAGAGTCACAGCAGAAGTTCGCAACTGCCGCCACTGCGGTGGATGTGAGATAGCCGACCTCATCGATATGTGTGATCGCTATGGAATAAGAATGTCAATAGCAACAGGAGGTACGCTTGCAAGAAGGGTCATTGTTGAGACAAGACCCAATGCCATAGTGGCTGTGGCTTGTGAACGCGACCTGACAAGTGGAATTCAGGATAGCTATCCAATACCTGTTATAGGTGTGCTCAATGAGCGTCCATACGGCCCGTGTCGCAACACAAGGGTTGATCTTACGCTTGTTGAAAATGCTATTAGGTTTTTCCTTAAGACCCAATCCCCTGATAGCATCGGAGGCGGTGTGGCGGCGCGGAGATCTCAACAGAGGGAGAAGCAGTGGCAAGCATCTCAGCACGTGAAATCGCACTCCGGGTCCTGATTGACTACCCTGGCAGAGCCAAACCCGATGAGCTTCTTGAACGATACCTTAAGCAATATCACCTTGAGCGGAGGGAACGTGCACTTGCAACTCATCTTGTCAGCGGCACGATCAAGTGGAGAAGGAAACTTGATTTTGTCATAAGGAATCTCTCGCGCAAGGGTCGAGTTGTGTCACAAGTTGCTCTCAATGCATTGCGACTTTCCCTCTATCAGCTCATGTTTCTTGATAGGGTGCCTGCCTATAGCGCTACCAATGAAGGTGTGGATCTAGCAAAAAAATACGGAGACAGGTTCGAGGCGAACTATGTGAATGCAATTCTCAGGCGTTTCTTGAGGGAGCGCGAATCCATCGTATTCCCTGATATCGAGAAGGATCCTGTTCGCCACATCTCGACTGTATGGTCGCACCCACCGTGGCTTGTGCGTAGGTGGCTTAAAAGATATTCAGTCGAGGAGACGATTAGGCTGGCTCGAGCAAACAATCGCATTCCCGACATCGGTTTGAGGGCAAATCTGCTCCGAACTTCGCTCGATGAGCTAAAGCAGCTCCTGAGTGCTGAAGGAGCAAAGATAGTGAGCGAAGGTTTTGCTGGCTTACCTCATCTCTATGTAAGAGGTTTAAGCTCAATTGATACGACACACGCATATAGGCACGGTCTCGTTCAGATACAAGATGCAGCTTCAGCACTTGTGGGCAAAGTGGTCTCGCCTGAGCCCGAGAGCTTGATAATTGACCTTTGTAGTGCACCAGGCGGTAAGGCAACCCATCTCTATGAGCTGGTTCACGGACGGGGAACAATTGTTGCAGCTGATGTTTCGCTTAAGCGCCTGGCAAAGGTTAGACTCAATGCCCAACGCCTCGGGCACGGTGGGATGCTATTTGCGGTGAGCGATGCACGCCAACCTGCCTTCGGCAATTGTGATTTTGTGCTTGTTGATGCTCCATGCACTGGCATTGGTGTATTGGCAAGAAGATGGGACCTGAGATGGGCAAAACGTGAAAATGATATCAAACGCATGGCAGCTCTACAGATTGAGATTCTCACAAGTGCAATCGAAGTTGCCCGCAAAGGTGGCATCGTGGTATACAGTACGTGCAGTATTGAGCCTGAAGAGAATGAGGGAGTTGTTGAAAGCGTGCTAAAGAAGCGAGATAATGTCCGCTTGAGCGACATAAGTCGTCTTGTGCCTTCGGAAGTCGTCTATAGATATGGAATGATGTTGACACTGCCTCATATTCATGGAGTAGATGGAATGTTCGCTGCAAGGCTGGAGCGAGTCTAAAAGATGCGGCGCTTTCTTGCTTACTTTGCTGTAGCCATAGGCGCGATTGTTGGTATAGCGCTTGTTCTCAATCTTGTGATGAGCATTATTGTTGGTGGACGTCAGGTGGCTGTTCCCGATGTTCGAGGGCTTTCACCTCAACGAGCTGCTGAGCTCCTCTCTAAGGCTGGGCTTCGCTATGATATTGCTCATGAGAGTTTCTCAGTGGAATTCCCTGAAAGCATGATATGCGATCAAAAGCCTGTCCCAGGACACGTTGTCAAGCAGGGAAGGACGATAGAGCTCACAATGAGCAAGGGGGTTCAATTCCAGGATGTGCCCTTCTGCATTGGAAGACCTTTTCGTGGCGCAACAATAATGCTAGAAAGAGCTGGTTTTACAATTGGTGCTGTTGCTCGTGTCTCTCAACTGAAGGGTTATCCTGGTGAAGTCATAACAACTGAGCCTCCTCCAGGAACAAAGGTACTCAAGGGCAGCCGTATCAATCTCCTTGTGAACGCGGGAATGCCTCAAGCCCGTGTCATCTTGCCAGACCTTAGAGGCAAGCCTTACCTACCAACAAAGATGAAGCTTGAGCGTCTCGGACTTCTTGTGAGACAATCGAGTCTTGACAAGAACTTCAATCCTCTGAGATCACGCATATTGATGCATGAGCCTGTTGCAGGTTCGATTGTATCGCGCGGTGATACGATCGACCTTGTTATATCCGCTGAGATGGAGTCTCAGAACCTATGAAGCCATTAAGAGTAGCGCCATCACTTCTTTCAGCTGACTTTGCACACCTGCGTGAAGAGATTGAGATGGTTGAAGCAGCTGGGGCTGATCTTCTTCATATCGATGTTATGGATGGGCATTTTGTCCCCAACATAACCTTTGGTCCCATGATTGTTTCGGCAATCAGGCGTCTGGCAGATGCAGATCTTGATGTTCACCTTATGATCTCCGAGCCGGGCAGATACCTGAGCAGATTTATCGAGGCTGGCTCAACCTACGTTACTTTCCATGTTGAGGCCGTCGGTGAGGCTTCCCGCCTCCTTGAGGAGGGAAGGAGACTCGGGGTGAAGGTTGGTATTGCCATAAATCCTGCAACCAGTCTTGAAGTCGCTGAGCCTGCACTGGAAATTGCTGATCTTGTTGTCATGATGACGGTGAATCCTGGTTTTGGTGGGCAGGCTTTCATTCGTCAAGTTGTGCCAAAGATAAGAGCGCTTTATGAGAAACGCGAGAGCGAGGGCTATGTGTTCTTCATAGAGGTGGACGGTGGTGTGAACCCTGAAACCGCAACCATTGCTGCCTGGGCCGGGGCAGACATTCTAGTGGCCGGAGCTGCTATCTTCAAGAGCTCGGACCCAGCAGCAGCCTTTGAAGCTATAAAGAGGGCTGGGCTTGAGGGTGCTGCCATGCGGAGCGATCCGAAGGCTTTTCCTCTTGCGTAACCCCAGGATGGGTGTTAACATAACTCCTCGAGAGAGAGTCCCTAAGAGCCCACCGTGTACGGTGGTTTTGCTTTTATCTATATGTGGAGTCGGAAATGTTTTCCGAGCTGACACACAAACTTGAAGGTGTACTTAAGCGCCTGCGGGGCCAGGGTAAGATAAGTGAGCAGAACATAGCTGATGCTCTTAAAGAAGTACGCCTGGCGCTTCTCGAGGCAGATGTTAACTACAAGGTTGTCAAGCAGTTCACCGAGGCAGTGAAGACTAAGGCCCTCGGCAGGGAGGTTCTGACAAGCATCACCCCTGGTCAGCAGTTCGTCAAGATCGTCTTTGACGAGCTTCGCAATCTCATGGGTGAGGGAGCAAGTGAGATATCTTTTGCTTCGGTGCCGCCGACTGTGATATTGCTTGCAGGTCTGCAGGGTTCAGGCAAAACGACAGTTGCCGCCAAACTCGCACGTCGATTCAAGCAGAAGGGCAAAAAAGGTATTCTCATTGCTGGCGATGTGTATCGCCCTGCAGCAATAGAGCAACTTAAGACTTTGGCTAAAGCAGTTCCAGTTGAAATCTACTATGAGAAGGAAAATCGCGGAGTCGTCGAGATAGTCGAACGCGGTCTTGAGATCGCTCGCAAAAGGGTACTGGATTGCGCCATAATTGACACAGCCGGTCGTCTCCACATTGACGACTCAATGATGGATGAAATTCGCGAGATAAAGCAACGTGTCAATCCGAATGAGACCATTCTTGTAGCAGATGGAATGACTGGTCAGGATGCAGTTAGCGTTGCCAGCAAGTTCAGCGATAGTCTTGGGATTGACGGTGTGATTCTTACAAAGATGGATGGAGATGAGAGGGGTGGTGCAGCTCTTTCCATCAAGGCTGTTTCAGGGGCTCCAATTCGCTATATTGGTGTTGGTGAGAAGCTTGATGCTCTCGAGGTTTTCCATCCTGATCGCATGGCATCGCGAATTCTCGGCATGGGCGATGTGCTTACGCTTGTTGAGAAGGCTGAGGCAGCTATAGATGCTAAAGAGGCTGAGCGACTCCAGAGAAAACTTCTCAAAGAGACCTTTACGCTTGAGGACTTTCTTGTTCAAATAAAGCAGATAAAGCGCATGGGTCCGCTTGAGGACATAATCGGTATGATACCCGGACTATCCAAGCTCAAAGGTATCGATGTTGACGAAAGAGCTGTTGTACGTGTAGAAGCTATAATAAACTCGATGACACGGGAGGAAAGGATAAATCCTGATATGATAGATGGAAGCCGGCGGCGTCGTATTGCTGCAGGCAGCGGTACGAAGGTGCAGGACGTAAACAGATTGCTTAAGGATTTCCAGCAAGTGAGGAAACTCGTAAAGCAGATGAAAAAAGGTAAGCTTGGTGGTATGCTAAGATCGATGCTTAGCGGTTAATAGCATTTCAGGTTGGAGGTGGATTGATGCCAGTTCGAATTAGGCTCATGAGGATGGGTTCGAAGCGAAAGCCCTTCTATCGTTTTGTGGTTGCGGATTCAAGGAATAAGCGTGACGGTGCTTTTCTTGATCAGGTTGGATATTACAATCCAATTGTTAAGCCTTTTGAGATCAAAGTTGACGAGGAGAAAGTCTTCGCTTGGCTCTCGAAAGGTGCGCAGATATCAGAAGGAGCACATAGCCTTCTTAAGAAAGCTGGTGTTTTAGCACGATGGGAAGCCAGACGTAGCCAAAAGGCTGAGACACACGCTAAGCAGGAGGAGGTGGAAACAACTAAAGAAGAATCTCAGGACCAGTAGCAGTGTTTCCCCATGGGGATGCCGACGCGAAAGGTAGCGAGAAGATGGAGTCAGAGCGCAGCGCTGGAGTTCGAGGGGGGATTTAAGGATGAAAGAGCTGGTTGAATACATTGCAAAAGCTCTCGTGGACAATCCAGATATGGTACAGGTTAGAGAAGTTGAGGGTGAAAAAACAACCGTTTACGAATTGCGGGTGGGACCCGGCGATTTAGGCAAGGTGATAGGTAAGCGCGGTAGAACAGCCCGCTCTATCAGAACTCTACTCAACGCTGCTGCTACGAAGGCTGGGAAACGAGCTGTACTGGAGATTCTCGAGTGAGTGAGGATCCAGACTTCGTCTTGATAGGTATCATAAGGCGTGCTCATGGGCTAAAGGGGGAGGTGTGTGTCGAACCCATCTCCCAGGCTCCTGGTCGCTTCGAGACTCTTACCACAGTTCTGCTCGAGAAAGGCTCCGGAATTTCTGAGGTAGAGGTTGAAAGTGTGCGCTGGATGCGCAATCTTGTTCTCGTCAAAATTGCTGGCATTGATGACAGAGATGCTGCACAAGAGCTTCGTGGAGCACGGCTTGGCGTGAGGCTCTCCGAAGTTTTGCCTCTCCCGGAGGATTCCTACTATGTCTTTGAAATAGTAGGGTGCAGGGTGCATGGCAGAAATGACAGACTCATAGGTGAAGTCGTTGATGTGCTTGAGATGCCGGCGAACGATGTTTTTGTTGTTGATACAGCTAAGGGTGAGGTTCTCATACCTGCGGTAAAGGACATTGTAAAGAGGGTTGACATAGACAACAAAAGGATTTGGATTGAGGAGATCGAAGGACTGGTGGATGGGGCAGATGAAGTTTAACATCCTTACACTGTTTCCTGGAATGTTCAGAGGTCCTTTCGAGGAGAGCATCGTGAAGTCTGCCATTGAAAATGGAATCATAGAGATAAATATTGTTGATATCAGAGATTTCACGAGTGACAGGCATCGTACTACTGATGATTATCCCTTCGGTGGCGGATCAGGTATGATACTCAAGCCCGAACCTGTTTTCCTTGCAGTTGAATCTGTTCTTGGTGATCGCCCTGCCTCAAGCTTACCAATAATCTTGCTTTCGCCGCAGGGAAGGGTTTTTAATCAGCAGATAGCCAAGGAGCTTAGCAGGCAACAGGAAATTATCCTGATCTGTGGTCATTACAAGGGTGTGGATGAAAGGATAAGACTCCATTTGGCAAATGATGAGATATCGCTTGGTGACTTTGTGATCTCAGGTGGGGAGCTGGCTGCCATGGTAATTGTGGACGCTGTCACACGTCTCGTGCCAGGGGCACTGGGAGATTTCTCTTCAGCCGAAACAGATTCCTTCTATGAGGGGCTGCTCGAGTGTGGGCATTACACGCGTCCAAGGAATTTTCGTGGCTATGAAGTGCCTGAAGTACTGGTCAGTGGGAATCATGAAGCCATACGTATCTGGCGAAGAAGGGACTCTTTGAGAAAGACCCTGCTTAAGAGGCCAGATCTGCTCGAGAGAGTCAACTTGAGTGACGAGGACAGCCAGTTGCTTGATGAGATAAGGGCGGAAATCTCTAACTAAAGACTGGAGGATTGGCGATGGATGTGATTGATGCCATGGAGAAAGAGTACGAGAAGAATAGGTTTCCTGACTTTAAGCCCGGTGATACCATTAGAGTGCACGTCAGAGTGATCGAGGGGCAGAAGGAGCGAATCCAGGTTTTCGAAGGCACGGTGATTCAGATAAGAGGCAAGGGCACAGGCAAGACTTTCACCGTGCGCAAGATTACAGGTGGCTTGGGAGTTGAGCGCATTTTCCCCTATCACACGCCTTCGATTGCCAAGATCGAGGTTGTAAGAAGAGGTAAGACCAGACGTGCGAAGCTCTTCTATCTCAGGGAGCGCAAAGGCAAAGCTGCGCAGGTTAAGTCGTTGTGAGTCGGGACGGGAGCGGGTTATTGACATTGAGGGGCACCTGCGCCAGGCTGGCTATCATACCATAGCTGGGGTGGATGAGGCTGGCAGAGGTCCTCTTGCTGGTCCTGTTGTTGCCGCTGCTGTTATTCTTGGAAACCATGTGCCTGGTGGCATAAAGGATTCCAAGAAACTCACTGCTCATCAACGCTCGACTCTTGCCCAGGCGATAGGTTCTAGCGCCGTTGACATTGGTGTAGGCATTGTTGCACCCGCAGTGATTGACCGCCTCAACGTTCTTGAGGCTACACGTCTTGCGATGAAGCAGGCACTTGAATCACTGAGTGTTGCTTTCGATTGCGCTATCATCGATGGTGATGTGCTTCCCGATGTTGACGTACCTGCTGTTGGGGTAGTGAGAGGTGATTCGCTATGCCCTTCCGTAGCAGCTGCTTCAATCGTTGCCAAGGTTGTTCGTGACCGATGGATGGTGTCAATGGATGTGGTCTATCCCCACTACAACTTCAAATCCAACAAGGGCTATGGTACGAAGGGGCATATGGAAGCTCTCAGAAGGTTCGGACCATCACGCATTCACCGCTATTCTTTTGAGCCTGTCCTACGATTTCTCGAGGGAAGATCTTGAAAAACACAAGAGCGCAAGGAAGTGATTTTGAAGACATTGCTTGTGATTATCTTCGGAGCAAGGGCTATGAGATCATTGGAAGGAATGTCACTATCCTGCGCAAAGAGCTCGACATCGTTGCTCTCGATGGTGATACAGTTGTGTTTGTCGAAGTCAAAGGTAGGAAATCGCTTGACTACGGTTTACCTGCTGAGGCTATTGATGAGAGAAAGAGGATGAAAATCATCAGGGCGGCAACCGCATATCTTGAGCAGGCCAGGATGTGGGGTAGACCTGCAAGATTCGACGTTATAGGTATCCTGGCTGATGCCGAGGGTCACATGGCTATAGACCATATAACCGACGCCTTTAGCATTACATCGTGAGGATGCTACAATGAGGTGGTACTGGTGGGTTCTTACGATTATTCTTGCGCTCAATGCTTTTGTAATTGTCGCAGTAGCTATCTTCATTATCTATGATCGCTACAGGGCTCGCAAAGCACTTCGAAGTCAGAAACCGGATAGGCAGCATCATAGGAGGGCGGAATGAGAGCTGGAGTAGTTTTGCTCTGTTTGGGGCTTTTAATTTTTGGGTGTGGCAAGGACGCTGACTACTATATGAAACGAGGCAATGAGTACTTGAGTGCAGGTCAGATGGCTGAAGCCGTTAATGAGTTCGAGAAGGCTGTTGAAGTTGAGCCGAACAATTATGAAGCTCTCAATACGCTTGGAGCTGTGCTTTCGTCTATGGGTCAGTATGACCGTGCAATCGAGCTCTTTCGAAGGGCTGTGGCTGTTAATGATACGCTTGTAGAGGCGCACTACAACCTTGGGAAGGCGCTCTCAATAAAGAAGAAGTACAAGGAGGCTCTCAATGAATTTAAGAGAGTGGTCTGGCTGGATTCAACCTATGCCCTGGCTTATCTTGCTGCTGGTGAGGCACTGATGCAAATTGGTATGAAGGATGAGGCAATCGATTCTTTCAAAAGAGCAATAAGGCACGATCCGAGTCTCATAAGAGCTCGTATAAGTCTCGCGTCTGCTTATGTTGCCACCGATGAGTACGATAAGGCGATTGATGAGCTCCTGAAGGCACGCGAGATTGAGCCTCGCAACGATGAGCTTCTCTCTTTAGCCGGTAGAGCTGCACTGCTAAAACGAGACTATGATGAAGCTGTCAAGTTCTTTACCGAGCTTACGCAGGTTGATGATCGGAACCCAGTCTATCGAAACGATCTTGCTATAGCCCTCATGCTTGCTGGCAGGAAGGATGAAGCTGTAGAGGAATGGGAGAAAGTCCTTGAGCTCAATCCTGATCCGTCCCTTGAAGAGGTCGTGAAGAAGAACCTCGAGCGAGCTAAGGCTGAGTAGCCTAAGGCTAAGACTTTGTCCATTCCATATTCCTGAGTTTCTTTGTCGAAAGCAGCAGGAAGAAAAGGAGCAGTGCAACTGCTCCTAGAGTCACAAGGGCGATCAAGCTCCAACCGGGTACTGCAAGCGATCCCTTGATGCGGGCTACAGTTGAGGCCGTTAAGCTCATCGAGCCAAAGAAGCTAGCAAGGATAACTGTGAGTATCACGCGTCCTCGTGCACGCAGCATCCTCTTGGGAATCTCCCACTCCCAGTTGCCGTAGGATATACCCAGGAAAACACCAATACTCGCGCCCGCCGCGCCGAGAGCAAACCCGGCAATCAGGAACTTGGGTATCTGTGACCTTTCAGTGAGGCCCGTGAATCCGAAGGCAAAAGATACAATGATCACAATTGGCATGAAGAGAAATAGAGTCGCCACGAGTTTGGAGAGTATCTTTCTTAAGGGCGAGACGGGTGCAGCGACAATAAACCAGAAACACTTCCCATCAATGACAGTCGCATGTGAGGCCACATTGAGTGATCCGATAAATGCTAGTGCTATTACAGATTCGAGAGCAAGAAGGGGTGAGCTGGCAATGCGGCCACCTGGCACTCCTGAGAGAAATGGGATTAGCATCACAACTACTACAATGCTTATGAGAGGTGCTAGTTGCTGGGGATCGCGGAGATACATTCGCAGTGTTATTTTCGTGACCGATCTTTCGAAGCTGGGGAGGAATCTGAGAAGGCGATCCACAAACCATCCGCGCCCAGCAATTCGGCGTTTGCCTCCAACAGAGCGAGTCCGAGCCCAGCCTGTTAGATAGATTCTTTTAGCCAACAGTACTGAGAACAGTAGGAGGATGCTCGAGATAGCAAGAAGTGTGAGCAACCAGTGAAGGGTCTCAAAAATCGAACCTCTCGCAAGGTTGCTTAAGGCGCTTGCAGCAAGCTGACTCGGCAGCATCCTCATTAGGGGATGACTTACATACTTTTCCATAAGCGCCGGAATACTCATGGCACTTTGCATCTGGTGAGAAGCAAGTATGCTTCGCCTCAGAAATTGCATAGCGAGCCAGAATCCGATACCCATAAGCGTGCCAACAAAGGCTAGAATTTCTCTTACCCTGCGTGGAGAGACATATCTTGACACCACAAGTCCAACAACTATTCCGATTGAAACAGGTATGCTAAGAAAAATATATGCAATAGGCAGGAGCAAAATGTAGTAGGCTACGGGTGCACTAATCGCAAGTCCAAAAGCAACCATTAGAGGTATTCCAAAGATAACCATTATTAGTGATGATGAAATAAGAGCATCAAGATATTTTATGGAGAAAACCTTTGTGCTTGATATTGGTGCGCTCATAAGCAGATCAAGGTCACTTGAGAGGAAAAATATGTTCATCGTGGTCGCCATATCGAAAACGAAAGCAAGGATGAGGAGGGCATGAAATGCCATTGCTAGAAGCATCGAGGAAAGCAGGAAGCCATCAGGTGAGGTTTGGTTCAGTGCCTTGAAGAGAACGAACATTCCCACTGTGACGCCACCACCCCCACCACCCATGATTGCGACAAGGGTAAGAACTCGCGTCAGCCGCCTGCGCCCAGCCCCGCGCGTAAGGTTAGCCAGCGAAATCTTTAGCCTGTAGAGGAGCAGCTTTGTAAGTGACATTTTCTGATCAAGAGCTGAGGAACTTTATAATCTCGAGATGGTCTGGTCCGCCCGTTAGTTCAAGGAAAATATCCTCAAGACTTACAAGACCCTGCTTCGACTTCGACTTGAGTTCCTCGACGGTTCCAATTGCTATCAGCTTACCCTTGTCAATAATTCCAATGCGATCGCATACCCTTTCTGCGATCTCAAGGATGTGGGTTGACATAAAGACTGTCTTGTCTCTCTCGCAGAGAGCACGCAGAACATCTTTAACAACTTTTGCACTTTTGGGATCAAGACCGACCGTCGGTTCATCGAGGACTACCACCTCAGGATCATGAACAAGAGCTGCCATGATCATTGTCTTCTGCTTCATGCCGTGCGAATAGGTTTCAATCAGATTGTCGGCATTCTCTTTCATGTCAAGAAGATCGAGGAGATCGCTAATCCTCCTGTCAATCAGTCCGGAATCAACACCGTAGAGCTCGCCAACGAAGCGCACAAATTCCCTGCCCGTGAGCTTCTTATAAAGAACGGGTGTATCGGGGATTAGTCCAATTTTCGCCTTCGCACCTATGGGGTCTTTGGTGACATCCTTGCCACAGACCTCAATCGTACCTGAGGTGGGAAGCAGGAGACCGCAAATCATTTTGATTGTTGTGGTTTTGCCAGCTCCGTTGGGACCAAGAAAGCCGAAGAGCTCACCTGAAGGGACGTCAAGGGTGAGTCTGTCCACTGCCGTTAAGTCGTCATATCGCTTGGTCACATCTTTTAAACGAAGCATTGCTGTCTCCTTTGCAGTACCAGTCTATCTGAGAGATATGCTTAGGTCAAGCTTGGCCTAAGATGTGAGGGGCTTGGAGCGGAATCGCCAGGTGGTGCCTAATGACTGGCATTGACTTTTCTTGTGCGGCGTCTTAAAGTGTTCGCAGGTGCTTTGCAAGGAGGCAGGAAGATGAAGACTTTGCTGCTGCTTCTTGCTGTTTGCGTGCTTGGTGCTTGGGTTTGCACACCGCGTTCGGCTCAAGCTCAGGCACCCGAAAGTTTGGCAGAAGGTGATAGTGTGAATTCGGGGACTATTAGAGCGGAGAATATGGTCATTTGCGCTGCAATAAGGGATAGGACCCCTGTTGGAGTTGCTGATACGCTCCCCAGTGATATCTCAACTGTCTACTGTTTTACGCGCATCGTAGGTGCAACCGATACCACCTCTGTTCGACATGTGTGGTATTATGGCGATCGTAGGATGGCGATTGTAAGGCTCCCGGTAAGGTCAAGTAGCTGGCGAACATGGAGCTCCAAAAAGGTTCTACCTCAATGGAAAGGCAACTGGAGGGTTGAGATTCTCACTCCTGACAGCTCAGTTGTTGCCACTAAGCGTTTCTTCCTCAAGTAATTCTCAAACGGAGGGTAGGTATGAGATTGAGAACGGTCGTTAAGGGATGCTTTCTACTTCTTCTTGTGGCGAACGCGTGGGCTCTTGATGTCACCCAGCGAACCCTCGATAATGGCTTGCACATATATGTGGCCGAGAATCACTCTAGTCCGGTTTTCACGATGCGAGTCTATGTGAGGGCTGGGAGCATCTATGAGCAGGAATATCTCGGGTATGGCATCTCCCACTACCTTGAACACTTGGTCTCAGGAGGAACAACCTATAAGCGTACCGAAGAGGAAAGCAACAGGATACTTAGAGCAATCGGTGGTGCGCACAATGCTTACACCACAAGCGGACACACCTGCTACTTCATCTCCACTTCAATTGAGTATGCGGACAGTGTAATCGATTTGCTCTCAGATTGGGTTCTCAATTGCGCTTTTGACTCAAGTGAGGTTGCACGTGAGAAAGGTGTCATCACACGTGAGATCTCGATGGGCATGGATGAGCCTTACAGAAGACTTGGCAAGCTTTACAATGCAGCAATGTTTGAGGTCCATCCCGAGCATTATCCTACCATTGGCTATCTTGAACTCTTCCAGAAACTCAAACGTGACGATGTCTTGAAATATTACAAACGCATGTACGTGCCTTCCAACATGTATGTTGTTGCAGTCGGCGATTTTGATGCTCACGAGATGCTTGAGAGGATAGCAGCTGCTTTTGAGGGCTACGAATACAAGGCTCCACCACGTATCTTCTTACCTTCGGATCCCAAACAGATGGGCATGCGCTATGTGGAAGACGAAATGGAAGTTGGCCTCACCTATATGACTATGGGCTGGCGAACAGTGATGATCGGCAATGACGATGTCTATCCCCTGCATGTTATGGCAACCCTACTTGGTAGAGGACGCAGCTCGAGGCTCTATCGCAAGGTTAAGGAAGAATTGGGGCTTGTCTACAACATCAGTGCGTCGTCATACAATCCTGAATACGATGCTGCGGATTTCACGGTTCATGCGACCTGTGACTGTGCGAAGGTGCCAGAGGTGGAGAATGCCATAAAGCAGGTCGTTTATGAATTGAAGCGGGGACGTATTGGGAGGTCAGAGCTTGAAAAGGCGAAAAACAAGATCTTGAGTGATCTTGCTTTCGGCATGCAATCGATTGAAGATCAGGCATCAACCATCGGTCTGGACGTCATAAAGACTGGAAACCCTGATTATACCGATTTCTATACCGAGCATATAAAAGGCGTGACTGCCGATGATATCAGACGCGTTGCAAATAGATACTTCTATGATGATGCCTTGACTGTGGCTGTTCTCAAACCTGCTGGCTCTGGCTCTCACGAGAAGACTCAAGCTAAGCAGCAAGCAATGGTGGGTGATGTCTCCAAGATTGTTCTTCCCAATGGGATAAGGCTTCTTATCAAGGAAGACCACAGCGTGCCTATCGTCCATATCAAGGCGAGGTTTCTTGGTGGGAGCTATTTAGAGGATGAGAATACGAACGGGGCCTTCTACCTTGCCTCACAAATGCTAAGGCGTGGGACGAGAAGGCGTAGCTCTGAAGAAATATCTCGTGAAGTCGATAGGCTTGGTGCCCATCTTTCAAGCTTTGCCACGAATGACTATTTCGGTTGCGACCTCGATCTTCTAAGTGAAAACTTCGGTGAAGGGCTCGATCTTTTCGCAGATCTTATCATGAATTCGACATATCCTGAGGGTGAGTTTGAAAAGGAGAGGGAACTTGGCCTTGCATCGATAAAGCGCAGGAAGGATAACTGGCAGAACTATGCTGAGGTCCAGCTTCGTAAGCTCATCTATGGAGATCATCCGTATGCACTTGATCCCATGGGCGAAGAGGCGTCTGTGTCGAATCTTACACGTGACTATGTCTTCGACATCTATCGCAACTACTGCACACCCTCAAACATGGTGCTTGCTATATTCGGGGATATTGACGCAAGTGATGTCATAGCTCTTGTTGAAAGGACCTTGGGGCGTTTCAAAAGGAAGGGTGTTGTGGTTGCCCCTGTTCCGCAATGGAGCGGACTGGCGAACGATATCGAGAAGGTTGAATATCAGGATAAGGAGCAGGCTGTAATCACTCTTGCCTTTCCTGGTATGGACATAGGCAGTAAGGACTGGTATGCGATGCGCGTTCTCGATGCGGTCATATCGGGTATTGGCTATCCGGGTGGATGGTTGCATGAGACTTTGCGAGGTCAACAACTCGTCTACTTCGTTCACGCATGGAATGTTGCTAATCGCGGGCGAGGCTACTTTACAGTGCTTGCTGCGACTTCACCCGCTACGGCTGATAGTGCACTCAAGATAATCCGAAGCAAAATTGCAAAGATCAGATCTGAGTATGTGAGTGAGGACGAACTGGGGACTGCCAAAAGAATCTGCAACATCATGGAGGATCTTTATTACAATCAAACATCAGACGCTCAAGCCAATCTTGCGGCAATGTATGAGTTGTTTGGTCTGGGATATGACTACCGCTCGAAGCTTAAGCATGAGATAGAGGCTGTAACCAAAGATGACCTTCTTAGGGTTGCACAGAAATATTTTACACATTCAGCAACACTTATAATAAAACCCAAAGGAGAATAGCATGGAAAGACGCATTCTCTATTTGAATCATCTTGAGCTTGAGGCACTTGTACCGCAGAAGATTTCAACAGTTCTTGTACCTGTTGGTACCGTGGAGGCTCACGGAATAATCCCTCTTGGCACAGATGTTATTATACCTGAGGCAATTGTCGATAGGATTGCTGAACGCATAGAGGCGCTTGTTGCGCCAACTGTTGCTTACGGAATAACGAGGGGGCTCTTTGGATACCCGGGCACACTCCATATCCGTGCAGGGACCTTCAAAGCGTATATGCGTGATGTTCTTGAATCGCTTGCTCGCATAGGTTTCAAACATCTGATCGTCATCAACGGTCACGGTGGCCAGACTGACGAGCTGAAGAGTGTTCTCTTTGAGGTGAGCAGGGACAGGAATGTTAAGACTTTGCTCATTGATTGGTGGTATGATATGGATGAATTGAGGAAGCGCACACTTGCAAGGGAGAGTGGGCATGCTGCAGCTGATGAAACAGCTGCCGTGATGGCGATCGATCCAGATCTTGTGAAGAAGGATCTCTATGACGATGAGATGATGGTGAGGTATTCGAAGCAGTTTGCCGCATATCCATTTCCTGGGACAATCATAACCTATTCCGAAGGTGACGCTTCTCTCAATCTCGACAAAAACGCTTGCGAGGCTTTCTTCAACGCTGTCATCGACCAAGTAACCCACCTCATCACCCGCACCCTCACCCTCTGGGGTCGGAGCTAAAAATCTGCATCCTGGGGGTCGGAGCTAAAAATCTGCATTTGAGAGCAATTGGCACAAAATTTGCTTAAGCACTTTCGGTGAGGACGATGCGTCCGAAGCAACTTCATCAGGGAGTGCCAAAGACGCTGATTTTTCAGCGATTACACGGATCTCGTTCGAAGGATCTTCTGCTGGTTGTTGCGATAGGTACTCAGCGGAATCCACGCTTCACGCTCGTGCAGCTGGAACACTGTGGTCGAGCTCGTCGCACCCCTTCAGATTGTCCATTTTAGTGGATCTCATAGCACTGAAGTGCGGTTTTTTAGCTCCGACCCCGAAATGGGGTGATTTGAAGATTTTTAGCTCCGACCCCGAAATGGGGTGATTTGAAGATTTTTAGCTCCGACCCCAAAGTGGGCGATTTGGAGATTTTTAGCTCCGACACCGGAATGAGGGGGGTTGATTGGGGGGAGGTTTGGTGTTAGAATGGCAATGCTCGCCTGTGACCTCCCATGTCAAGCAGTGGGGAGGTGACTTTATGCTCGCCAAGGTTGTGACCTCTGCAGTCATTGGCATAGATGGCTTGCCTGTCGAAGTGGAGGTTGATGTCTCAAACGGCCTCCCGACTTTTACGATTGTGGGTCTCCCAAGCACAGAGGTTAAAGAGAGCCGCGATCGTGTTCGATCTGCCCTGAGGAATAGCGGTTATGAGTTCCCCACCAAGCGTATAGTTGTCAATCTCGCCCCAGCGAATATTAGAAAGGAGGGCGCAAGTTTCGATCTGCCGATTGCTGTTGGACTGGCGGCTGCAAGCGGGCAGATCCCATCAGATACAACCTTAAAGTACTTGCTTCTCGGCGAACTTTCCCTCGATGGAGATCTAAAAGCCATAAGGGGAGCACTCTCGATGGTTTCAGTTGTTGAACGAGGCAACCTTGATGGCACCCTCCTACCCGTAGAGAATGCAAAAGAGGCAGCGATAAGTAGTAAGTATCCAGTTTATGGAGTTAGGTCACTTGCCGAGGTACTTGCCATCCTCTCAGGAAACCTCAAGCCCCGACAGGTGAATGTGACCCTTGAAGAGATTGCCTTGAGGTCAACTGCGGTTGACTTCGCTGAGGTTCGTGGCCAGGAGCATGCCAAAAGAGCTGTCGAGGTTGCAGCTGCAGGTGGCCACAACATCCTAATGACAGGACCACCTGGAAGTGGCAAAACTATGATCGCACGACGCATTCCAACAATCTTACCTCCAATGTCAGTGGAAGAAGCTATTGAAACTACCAAGATCTATTCAGTCACGGGACTTCTCAAGGCAGATGGGCTGATGCTTGAGCGGCCGTTTAGAAGTCCGCACCATACGGTGAGTGATGTCGCCCTCATCGGCGGGGGAAGAATTCCTCATCCTGGAGAGGTGAGTTTAGCGAATCACGGAGTTCTGTTTCTTGATGAATTCACGGAATTCAGGCAGAGTGCTCTTGAAGCCCTGAGACAGCCACTCGAGGATAGAGTTGTGACGATAAGTCGCTCCCATTCCAGCCTCACTTTTCCGGCAAACTTCACGCTCGTTGCCGCCATGAATCCCTGCCCATGTGGCAATTACACCGATCCTGTGAAAGAGTGTAGATGCAGCCCACGTGAGATTGAGCGCTATCGACGGAAGATATCTGAACCAATTCTCGATCGCATTGATATCCACATCGATGTTCCGCCTGTCCGCTACAATGAGCTTTCTGGATCACTATCAGGTGAGGATTCAGAAGCCATCAGGGAGCGGGTCGTAAGAGCGAGGATCATTCAGAAACAACGTTTCAACAAAACACCCGATGTTTTCACGAATGCCCAGATGTCGCCATCGCTGATTCGCAAGTTTTGTCGCCTTGACAGGGATGCCTCTGAACTCTTGCGAGCTGCATGCAAGCGCCTTGCCTTAAGCGCACGCTCCTATGCCAAAACATTGAAAGTTGCGCGCACAATTGCCGACCTCGAGGGTTCCTGTGAGATAAGGGCTCATCACATCGCCGAAGCCATCCAATACCGCCACTAACTCAAAAGACTGCTCGTGGCTGCGAAGTAATCCAGCAGGACCAGATTAGCGATGACCACGCAGCTTCCATACCTACTACCATCGCTTGATCTGTTGACACAAGAGCACGTGCCCCTCTCAACACGGCCCTCATGAGCCGGCGAGTCCGAGTAACGACCTGAGGAAAAAGGGATTGCGACTTGACGATAGCGTCATCGGGAACAAGCTCGGGATTCTGTCCGACTAACGACCTGAAGAAAAGGGGATTGGGGCAGGCAGGGATGCCTGCTCTGCTGGGCGGAGATTCCGATTTGGGGACTCGAGTTTCGATAGTGACCTGAAGAAAAAGGGATTGGAGCTGAGGCAGAGGTCTCTGCTCCTACAACGTGAGGAGTTCCGCCTTTAGCACTGGGAGGTTACAGCCGCGACGACCGTGTGTCCGCAGTGTATTGATTGCAGGCATTTCGATAGGGAGAAGTTAGTGCGGAAGGCATTTCCGCAGGGGATACCAGAGGCTATTTTGAGCAATGAGTTGCCGCACGATCCGCCCTATCCGGGAGACAACGGCATACGCTTTGAGCCAGTTCCAGGCGTTAAGCGGGGTAACCCCATAATCGATCAGCTTCGAAGGGCATACGAAGAAAACAGTGAGAAGAGTATGTAATCCCCACAATCCACGCATCCACTTACAAACTACAGGTCGTCGAAGTCAAGGGCACCGAGGTCGTCACCGAAGAAGATGTCACCCAGTCCCATAGCCATGATATCGTAGTAGTCGAGATCACCAATTATTGTATCTTCCTCAGCAGACTTCTGGCATTTGGGATGAACCCATCTATCGCCAACGCGGACAGCACATTGGGGACAAAGTGATGAGAAACAGACGGTGCAGAAAAGAGTCTTCTCGACGCCGTGAATGGGGCAGCGATTCTGTCCCATAATGCCTCACCTCCCCAATCTCAGCGCGAAATTCAGATAGCCGACAACCACCCGCGCTCTAATCTAGTTTCGTCTATTCTCGTGTTGAAGGCAAATGTTTTTGTCTTGCCTGGGTAGGCACATCTTCCACTCACAAGTTTTGGCACTCCATCACCCTTCTTGTCTCTAGAAGCAGCCTATGCCGTCTTAATGAGAGTGGTCTTCGAAATAAGTGCTTGACATACCGGGCCCCGGCTTATTAAGTATTTAAGCAGATACTAATAGAGGTCCCATGGAGATCGATAAAGCCATACTTGATGACACTGAGAGGCAGGCGGCGCTCTACGCCGCCTTGAGCGATCCAACACGCCTGAGACTTGTCTGGCTTCTAAGCCATCAACCATCAAAGGCGGCGCTTTGTGTCAATGCACTTGCAAAGATTCTTGGGGTTTCCCAATCGGCCATCTCCCAGCATCTGCGTGTACTTAAGAGTGTTGGATTGGTACGGGGCGAGCGGCGCGGCTTCCGCATCCACTATTTCATAAACTCAGCAGGATTGGCTGACTTGAAGAGGCTGAATCGAAGCCTCTTTGGGAAGTGTTGGCCTGGGCGGAGATGCAGGCGAGCATCAAAGAAGGCCAAGGCTAAAAGATAGAAAAGGCAGGCGGAGCAAGCAAGAAAGACAGATGGCAATTCCACTCCACAGGGCCTTCCTAGAGGCGGGATCCTCTAGATGGCTGAGATGAATTTGGATGAGAAAGATGATGGGCTTCGAAGGAGAGGACGGACTGGAACGGAGGAGAGACACTAAGAAAGGAGGGAAAAGTTATGTGTTGTGATGAAACATCTTTTCGCCATGGGGCAGGCATGCACAGATCTGGACACGCGCATGGTGGTTGCTGTTGCCATCCAGGTCTTGGCGAGCGTCGATTCTGGACGAAAGAGGAGATAATCAAAGAGCTCGAGGGCTATCTTGAGCAACTCAGGGCGGAGGCCCGGGGCGTTGAAGAAGAGATAGCACGTCTTAAGTCCCAAACATAGGTGTCGGGCTGGACCGATGAATCTGGGTCTAGCGGCTACTCCCGCATGGTAAGACGTTGAGAGCAAGCTTCCTAGGGCAATTTCTATGGCAGGCTCCAGGTGCAATCTTTAGAAGAAGCGCCGCAGAACTATTTCTTCATAAAGAAAGCTCGCAAGCACAGTCTTAAGAACGATATTTCAAGAATCCTCTCTTGAGGATTGGTTCTTTAGCACAATGCTAGCAACACGTTTGCAACAATCTCCCTCTGACAAGCCCTACCGCGTCACTACAATGGTGCCAGCTGGTTCATTGTCTCCTGCTCGCACCCTGCAATAGTAGATGCCCGGCGAAACCCTTCTACCGAGTTCATCTTCGAGGTTCCAGCGGAAAATCGTTTCCTCGCCTACTTCCCTTCCAGTAAGTCTTTGTACAAGTCTTCCTTCGACATTGTAAATCATAGCTTCAACCGCTTCGTGAGGCTTTGCACTCCAAAGCCCTGGAGACTTTGCGCTCCCCGAGCCCGCAGACTTCCCCCACGCTGCGCACCCCTCTTCCAATCTTGCCTGGTTTCTCACAACAACAGCTTGGGTGCTTGTCGGATTTGGCATGATGATAAGACGTGACAGCTGGGGTGATATGCGTTCAACACCTGCCCAGGGAATCTGAACAAATTCGAGATCGAAGGGAGGAAGACCAACATCTATTTTTGTGATAATGGTGTCCGTACTTGCATCATATATCCTCATTCCCGGTTGAGTGAGGTTGCGATCACAAAGGTAGATTTCACCCTGGCGATTGGCTTCTATTGATGCAAGAGATGAACCTGTCCCCGATGTTTGGACATAAAGTGTATCAATCACGTTGCCTGCCGCTGGATCAAAACTGACAAGTCTTGCATAGTTGTCTGGCCAGGGAAGGGTGTCGAGAAGGACTGCATAACCTTTGCCCTGAGGTGTAAGGAGGGCGTCTGAGATGTCGCCACCGAGATCAGCTTCTGAGACAAGAGTCACTGAGGTGAGCTGACAGGGATCTATCGAAGCTACACCACCAAGGAGATCTCCCCATGCTCCGAGACAGCCGACAATGAGCTTCCCGCTGCAAGGTTCATAGCGCAGCTCAGAATACGGATTGGGAAGGTCAAGAACTATGGGCTGGATGCCTGGTAAGCCTGGATCGCAATCCACAAGTGTATCTGCCTGGATATCTATGACTGCAACCTTACCGGGTCCATTTGGAAGCCACGTCGAGTGATCGATGCAATTTAAGGTTACAAAGAGACGATCACTCACTATTTCCATGCGATCCATCTCCGGGATGCCGTCACTGTCGGCGAAGACGGAGAGATCTATGACGCCGAGGGAGTCACCGCTATGAGGATTCACAATCAAGAGCGTTTTCCATTCGAAGCGGCTCACATAGGCTTTTGTAGAACTGGCAAGGCGAATGTCGTGAGGATTTGAACCGTTGCCGACAGAATACTGAGCAATTGTAGTGAAATCTGCCTGGGGATCGATGACCTGAATGTTATCAGCAAGGTAGCGATTTATTACGAAGACCATGCCTTCGCCTGGATCATAATGAACGACTGGATCAGTGCTTACTGTACCAATGTTGATATGGGTTGTGCGCGGTGGAACAACCTCGATTGTGGAATAATAGGCTGCAGAATAGAAGTCAGTCGTAACCACAAATGCATATTCGGTTTGTGCTTGAGCAATAGATACCAGACTTAAGGTGCTTAAGGCGAAACACACAAGACCCATGGAGAATGGGAAACTTGAATTGAGCAACCTTCTAAGCCTCATATTTCTCGTTGTACTATCTTTCATGCTTTCCTCCTTCGCTCTTTCCGCGTCCTGTGTTTTCCTTCATCATGTTTTCCTCGTTGCACGGATTTCCTACATGGACAGAGCTTGGGCTTCGAGGCTCCAAGCGATTGCCCAGCCCGGAGCGATTGCCCAGCTGTAAGCCCCGTGAAGACCCAGCCCCTTCCGAGTTCCAAGCCTTTTCGGTTCTTATGCCATTTTTGTATGGCAAACTCCGGTGCTTTCCCATCGCCACTTCCTCAAAGAGCGGGCAACACATGTTGAAAACACCCGGAGTCACACCCAAAGTCCATCGCTACCTTCCCGATCTCTTGCTCTTCACGCATCACCGTAGTTTGAAATCACAAGTGAATGTGAAGGATCTTCCAGGAAGTGGATAACCTATTACGTCCTCATATTGTCTGTCCGTTAGATTCACTACATCCACTGAGAATTTCGTCCTCCGGCCAAGTTTCAAGCTCACACCTGCATTGTGAACCTTGCGTTCGGGCACAAGCGCACCCTTGTTGTTGGGCGCGCGGTCGTTGGCAGCATTCCAGTAATTGCCCGATATGTGGTCATATTCGTAATAAAGGCCAAGGTGGGAGCCATGCCAGGCAATCTTTCCAGAAGCCTCAATGTCAGGTCGATTTGGAAGCTTCTTGCCATGCATGTAACTTATCGGGCCTGTATTTACAGCATTGAGGTGCGTAAGATTAAGGTTAAAGGAAAAACCATGCCAGCCTGCCATCGAAAGAGCAACTTCAAGACCTTCTATGTCTGCACTATTTATATTCGTGGCTTGCGATGTTTGGGCGAAGGGAACGAATACATACATTATGAGATCGGAGACATCAGACCAGAAATAGGAGGCCTCAAGTCTTACATTGGAAAGCCCGAAGCCTCGTTCCCAGATGATGCCAAGATCCCGATTGAAGCCCTGCTCAGGAACAAGTG
Source organism: bacterium (assembly GCA_029933125.1). Classification (GTDB taxonomy): domain Bacteria; phylum Arandabacterota; class Arandabacteria; order Arandabacterales; family Arandabacteraceae; genus JALGWB01. The sequence goes on from JAOZOU010000004.1 coordinate 31,466, forward strand.
AAGGATTAGGGAGTGTGAAACCTCGATATCCGAAGAGCTCCATGAGGCTAGGTGTACGATAGTATCTTCCAAGATTCGCCTTCAGCGTCATGCCATCGAAAGGGGATACTGCAATCCCTAGGGATGGAGCAAAAAGGATGTGAGTAATTGTGGTATCGACAAGGCTACGGTTGTAGGTCACCATGTCACGCCTCACACTCTCAAAGGGCTGGGTTCGATCACTATATCTTTCAAGCCTTGCAGATGGGACAATGTGGAGGGGACGTGAGACAATCTCATCCTCAATGGTGACAATAAAGCTTGTCCGTGACTGCCTTTCACCTTTCACAGTCACAAGGAATTTTTCAGTCGGCTGAAAGCTTTCACAACTTACCTCGAGCATGCCCTTCATGATCTGGTGAAAGCGTAGAAGTGGGAGATGCCAGCGCAGATTGACTCCATAGGAGATGGTGTGCGTAGTTTCGTCCGGCTTAACCCCTGGCCCTTTGGGACGGAGATCGAGAAATGTATCATTCTGGTACAGGTAGAAAGCTCCAGCCTGGAATGGAATATAAGAGTCGGCCTGGTGCCAACCAAGATGGGCAAGGTTGTAGGTGCGCCTCATGCGCCGACTTCTTGACTGGAAGGCGCTATATCCTGGAAGACCTTGTTCACGATGATAGAACTGATTGGAGATGACAAGCCTTCCCCTGGCAGTCCTGTGCATCAGCTTAATGAGAGATTCGTATTCAGTGAGGTCGTTGTTGATGCGCCGCGCTATCTCATCATCATCGGGGTTGTAAGGTGTTCCGTTGTCATCAAGGAACTCAAAGTCGCCCTTTGTCGAGAGAACTCTTGCTGTTGCGAGGGCATCCCATTTGCCAACGTGAGAATACGATGCCTCGAGGCGCCTTGTTGAAAAGGATCCGTAGGATACTGACAAGGAAGCATGGTCATCTCTGGGTGAACGAGTTACGAGATTTATCACCCCACCGATTGAACTTCCCGAAAGATCATAGGGTCCAAAGCCTCGATAGATCTCAATACGCTCAAGTGAGCCAACCGGCAGGTTAGCAAGATCGATAATTCCTGACTGTGCCTGGCTTAAAGGGATCCCATCTATGAAGATACGTACCTGTTTGGCTGAAGCTCCCCTTATTGAGGCTGTACTATAGGCGCCATAGCCTCCGGTTGATTTCACATGGCATCCAACTGTGCTCGAGAGATAGTCGGCTGCGCTTGAGATCCTTCTGCTCCCATCATCCATTGGTATGATGCTGATGAAGCCAGGACGGCTCTTGAGCTCTTCAAGTGTGCTCGGCCTCTCTGCCTCGACAATGATTTCAGGGACTTCAAAGATGCTGTCTCGCAATGCTATTGAAAGAGGAGAAGCACTCAAACGTAGGGAAACTAGAACTGTAGCAAGAGCTATTAAGAGTGTCCGCTTCACCAAAGAACCCTCGCTTAGTGTACGGTTTCCCATGCAGGTTCGGGGCAAACAAAATCCCGATCCTCGCCTCCAAAGAGATCGGGTTGCCCATCTCTTTGTCCTCGAAGAGTTGCATGGGCGTCTCCCGGCAGGTCTCCTGACTTATGGCTCAAGCGCCCTGGTTCACCTTCCAGGCGAGGCAGCCCGTGGTCTGCCGAACCAGTGCTCGCCAATCACAGTGGCGGGACCGTGGAGGAATCACACCTCACTTCCCTTTTGAGTCCTTGCGGACACCAAGAGACTACTATTCAGTTTTGCAACCGAAGGTTAGCATGGGTAAGGCTCCCGAGTCAAGGATTTTTTGAAAGTGGAGGGTCGCTAACCGAGAACCTGAGCCGAAAAAACTCGACCAGTGATCATTCCAGCCAGATTTTCTTGAGCAAGCGGCGATCTCCTGGGCTCCCTACGACTTCACGCCGGAGGGAAGTGTTCAAACAATTTTCTTATGGCTTCAGTAAGCTTGCGCTCAAGATCCCCCGGTGAGTAGACAGCACCGACGGCGGTGCCTCGCCAGACGAGCTCCTTAAGACGGGCATCGACGATGTCAATTATCAGTGTTCCTTCCTTGTATCTGGTCACCTCAACGCGATGACCAACCCAGCGCCCATGTGGACCGTAGCGGTAGCCGTAGTGCTCGACTTCAACCCTGTTCTTGGCACCGACATGATAGATGATGAGCAGATCTGCCTTGGGCTTGGGAACGCGCCTGAAGCCTTTAGCCATCAGCTGGTTCTCGACCGCTTCCTTGATACGAACATCAAGAAGGTGGGCGTCAATGCGTCTGCCAGGCGGGAGCTTCGGCTTGGTCTCAATCCAGGCAAAAGTCGAATACCTGCCAAAGTCAGTCTGGCTATCGTAATCGACGCTTGTACTGAGACCTGAGCAACCTGCGATAGCCAAAACGGTAAGCAACACTAAAGTGTATCTCACTACAGTCCTCCTTCTAAAGCGATTCCCTTCATGCGATTTCAGTCTCTCAGTCGGTGGCATTATCATCCCACATTTGTATCATGGCAGACAAGCCTAAATCACACGATGCAGGTTGAGAGCCTCTGTCAGTCCGATGCTCACGATTTCGAACCTTCCTTGACGCTACTTGCGGGGCTTGGTAGAGTGAGCCTGGAACCAGAAGGGGGTGCGAGATGAGAGCTACATGCTTGTCAAGAGTACCAAGGCTTATGGTCGCTCTGACTATCGTTGCAGTGGTGTTTTTCTCCATGACATGCGCCGAGCGACCTGCCCGCCTGCTCGGTGAACGGATATCGCATGGTAAAGGCTATCGCCTCGATGAGGAGGGAATCACTGTTGTTCACCTGCGCGGAAGCCAGGATGAGATGCGCGAGCAATATGAGGCGCTTCTTGCGGACGAGATCGCTGCGTTCACTGAAGCGGCTGCGAAGCATCGCGTGCTGCAAAGGTTTGTTGGTGGTTGCACCAATATCGCTGCCTTTGGCTCGGCTTCCGATGACGGCAGGGTCTGGCACGGACGCAATTTCGACTTTCCTGGCAACGGAGTGATGGATCGCTACCGGGCGGTTTTCATCATCGAGCCGGAGGGGGCGATTCCCTTTGTAAGTGTTGGCTGGTGCGGTCAATACCCTGAAGATGTTCACACTGCAATGAATGCTGAGGGACTCTCCCTCGGCTACATGCATGCTGAAGCTCCTGGTGAGACGATCATGGATGCACCTTTTCTGTGGAAGATATATCGGCGCATCATGGAGCAGGCTTCGACAATTGACGAAGCCATCGCCATCCTTGAGCGTGAACCACGAAAGGGGTCAGCAAATCTACTGCTGGCTGATGATGAGCCACCTTATGCCGTTGTTGTGGAGATGACATCTGAGAAACTGGCTGTGCGAAAGCCACAACGAGATGTCATCTATGCAACAAACCATTTTGTGAGTGAGGAGCTCTTCTACGCTGAGAACAAGGATCCCGATACCTTTGCTCGATATGAGCGCCTGGGCGAGCTGAGCAGGACGCTCCACGGGAAGTTCAATCTGGATCGAATGGTTTCCGTACAGCGTGACCGCTACGATGTCCATCTTGGGAGGGAGGCACTTGGAGGTGACATAATTGGAACTCCTGCCAACATGCTGAGCGTGGTCTTTTGTCCAGACGATCTTACCTTCTGGGTTGCTGAGGGGAATGCGCCGGCGGCTTACAATAGATTCATAGGCTTCAGCCTCGCGGATGAACTTGAGGGCAAGCAGGCTGAATGCAGGGTTCGACACGTTCCCCAGGATGCCATTGTCGGTACTGGGGCATGGGAAGAAGTCGAAGCATTTCAGGCTGGTTGGATTGCATATCTTGAGGGGAAAGACTCGGTCGCGGTGGAGCATCTTGAGAAGGCTATGACAATAAAGCCCTGTGCAGGCTATGGCTATCATCTTGGACTTGCTCTTGCGAGTCTCAACCGACTTGACGATGCGATTGAAGCTTTTGAAGCCGGACTGGCATGTGATTCTCTGAGCTCGTTCTGCGTGCCCATCTACTTCAGGCTGGGAAGGATTTATGAGACAAGGGGTGAGACCGAGAAGATGCGAGCTACTTATCAACGCATCCTCGCGCTCGACCGGGGCGAAGGCTACATTGAGGACTATGCAAGGCGTGCACTCGAGGCACTGTCCTCATCGAAGCGATGACACCGCCGGAAGCTGGTCTCTTTCAAGAAGCAACTCACACGCTTCAGAGCAGCCTGGTCGATTCAGTTGGTCTCGGCACCTTAATGACGAGGAAGCGCAAAGCCTCCTGACCTCGATTCGACCAGCGATGGGGTATGCGGGCGGGGCTATCGATTAAGGTATCTGGTCCCACCTCTTGCTGTTCGTCACCGATTTCAATCACGCCATGTCCCTCGAGTACATAGAAGATGACGTCAACGGGGGTGATGTGTTTCTTGAGGCTCTCACCAGGCTTAAGTGTTATGTACACAACCTGGGCATGTTCACTGTCGTAAATTTTCCTTGCATCCACTCCATGCGGATTGGGTGCGACCTGAGAATCCTGCCACTTGACTATCTTCATACCGCCTTCTCCCTTTGATCCAACAATGCGACCAGACTTCCACTTTCCCAGCAAAGCCACCCTCAGGGTGGATCCTTCGGTGTCTTTCGGGGATTGTGGCACACAATCCATTTTGTGTCAATTGGCGCACCTTGAATTTCTCAGCACATGAGCCTACAATGCTCGCTGAAAGCTCGGGAAGCGATTGACCGGAGGAGGAATGGAAACGCTTGAAGAGCTAGCCAGGCTGCTTCGGGAGAGGAACCACATCGATATCGAAATCTCCAGGCTTATTGGACATCCTGCCACCACCGGGAGCATCGGGGAGTACATTGCCTCGAGAATCTTCAGGATAAGACTTACCTCCTCAGCGGTCGAGAAGGCTCTTGATGGTTACTTCACTGAAGGGATGCTTGAGGGTAAGACTGTCAACATCAAGTTCTACACCAGAAGAGTGAATTTACTGGACATCGGTGACGAGGTTTTGCCGGACTACTACCTCGTGCTGACCGGACCGAAGTCGGCACCTGCGTCATCGCGCGGAACCACGCGGCCATTAGTGATTTCGAATGTCTATCTCTTTGACTCGAACAGGCTTGTCGAGCGGCTTAAGAGCCGAGGCGTGACTATCGGGATAGCGACGAGTGTTGCGGCAGCCTTTTGGGAGGAGGCGGAGATATATCGCGAGCAGCGCAACATGAGTCTCGTGCTTTCGGATGAACAGAGACGATTACTCAAGCTGTTTGATAAGCTCTGAAAGCGGAGAGGTCGCTTGCAGAAGCGTGGCTTAACAGGGGCAGGGAAACATTGACGAAGGGTAGCTCCCAGAGATGTGGTAAAGGAGAAGCCCGGATTTCGGCCAGGTTGACCGAGGGGGCGATTGGCTCAACTCTCCTGAGACTCAGCCTGCCGATGATCGGCGGGCTCCTGGGTATCGTGGCTTTCAATCTTGTTGATACTTTCTTTGTGGGTCGGCTTGGTCCGTTGCGACTCGCGGCAATGGGTTTTACCTTCCCGGTTGTTCTCGTCGTCAACAGTGTAGCGCTCGGGCTGGGTACAGGAGCGGCAGCTGTTATCTCGAGGGCTATAGGTGAAGGGGATCAAGCCAGGGTCAAGAGGCTCACAACTGATAGCCTCACCCTTTCAGCAACAATCGTGGTCTCAATCGTTGCGATCGGTCTGCTCACCATCGAGCCGCTCTTCAGAGGTCTTGGTGCAACATCCGATACGCTCACTTTTGTCAGAAGCTACATGCGCATCTGGTATGTCGGCGCTGCCTTTGTAGTTATTCCCATGGTAGGTAACAATGCTATTCGGGCTACGGGTGACACCAAGACACCGAGCCTCATCATGCTGATGAGCATTGCGATAAACACTGCACTCGATCCGCTACTCATCTTCGGTATTGGACCTTTTCCGCGACTCGAGATTGCAGGCGCTGCTCTTGCGACTGTGCTTGCGAGGGGGACATCTCTTGTGGTGGCTCTGTGGGTTCTGGCACGGCGCTATCGCATGCTGGCTCCGCTCAAGAGCTCAGTGCGTGCACTTCTCAGCGATTGGGGAGCAATCCTCCATGTCGGCATTCCAACCACAGCGTCAAGAGTCATAATTCCGTTGGCAATGGGAGCTGCGACGAGAATTGTATCAGCCTACGGTCCTACAGCGGTTGCGGCTTTTGGGGTCGGAACGAGAGTTGAGGCATTTGCTTTGATCGTCGTCATGGCACTTGCTGCAGTGCTCGCACCATTTGTTGGTCAGAATTGGGGAGCAGGCAAGGGAAGTCGCGTCTCAACCGGCATAGGTTTTACCAAGCGCATCTCACTTGCCTGGGGTGCCATCGTATTTGTAATTCTGAGTCTCTTAGCACGCCCACTTGCTTCTGTTTTCAATGACAATGTTTCCGTAGTAGAGACTGCAACATCCTATTTGAGGATTGTTCCAATTGGTTATGGCTTCTATGGAATTGTTATACTTGTTGCTGCGGCCCTTAACATATTGAGAAAACCCATGCTTGCGGCTGGCCTATCAATAGGACACATGTTCCTGCTTTACGTTCCACTTGCACTGCTTGGATCTCACCTTTTCGGCATTCAAGGTCTTTTCGGGGGAATAGCTTTAGCCTCCATCATTGCTGGCATAGCGGCACATTTCATAAGCCAGCCCATCGTGGAATATGTCCTCGAACAATAGGTCATCGAGGATTCCAGCTTAAGCTTTCATCAAGCCTCAGCCGATAGATATCTCTGGCTAGTATCTGTGAGGAGGTATCGATGAGACGCACAAGGTCATCAAGCCAGGTATTTTACCCACTTTCAGCTACCATCAAGGGCTACGAAGGTTATTCCAATCGAGTACGAGCATCGCGAACGAATAGCGCCTTCATTGATGAAGTGAGTGAGAAGATTGAAGAAATTCATGCTCTCGAGCAGCGTCTCCAGAGACTCTGCCAGGAGACAGGGAATCATGATGCCTGGTCACTGCTTAAGCGAATTGACGATAAGATCGAGAAGCTCGGTGAGGAAGTGCACAGCAGCCGAAGCCTCGGTGCAACCAGTGAAAAGTTAAGTGCTTCCGAGGACATCCTCGCAATTGATGAAGCAATAGTTGAAAAGATAGGAAGCATAGGTCAAGCCCTCGCCCTTATAGATCTGGAAAGTGGAATGGGACTTGAGCAAGATGACCTCGAAGGTGTTCTCGAATTGCTTGATGATGTGAGTGACCTTATCAAGCGTCGTAAGATGCTCATTTCAACTTAAACGCAGTCAGGCATCTTACTTACTCGCAGCTTCTTTTATGAGTGCAAGAGCAATCTCGTTGCGCTGAATCTGATTCGTTCCCTCATATATCTGAGTAATCTTGGCATCGCGCATCATCTTCTCAACGGGATAGTCGCTCAGACATCCTCGGGGACCAAAAAGCCGAACAACAGTTGATGTGACCTTCATTGCAACATCAGATGCATAAAGTTTTGTCATTGCCGATTCCTTCGTTGTGCGTGAACCTGTTGCATCAATCATGCGGGAGGTCGCATAGAGCAAGGCTCTGGCTGCTTCAACTTCAGTAGCAAGGTCTGCCAGGATGTGCTGAACTAATTGGCTTGATGCAAGTGTTTCACCATTGGCTGATGTTGTTGTGAGATATGCAAGCGCCTCATCAAGGGCACCTGCTGCTATTCCGAGAGCCTGAGCAGCAACGCCGGGACGAGTTGCATCAAATGTCTTGAGGGCAAGAATAAGCCCCATACCTTCACGGCTCAAAAGATTTGTCTTAGGGATGCGGCAGTCGTTGAATATGAGCTCACGAGTTGATGATGCCCTGATACCCATTTTGTTTTCCTTCTTACCAAATTCAAATCCAGGTGTACCTTTCTCAACAACAAAAGCTGAAATCCCTCTTGCACCTTTACGTTTATCAGTGACTGCCATCACTGAGTAGATATCTGCCTCGCCACCATTTGTAATGAAGCACTTTGTCCCGTTGAGAACGTAAGAATCTCCATCCTCGTCTGCACTTGTCTGGATTGCTGTCGCATCGCTTCCAGCCTCAGCCTCCGTGAGGGCGAAGGCCGCAAGCTTCTCACCTCTTGCAAGTGGCGGTAGCCACCTGGCTTTCTGCTCATCATTCCCACCAAGAAGTATGGGATAGGCACCGAGAGCGGTTCCTGCAAGGCAGAGTGCAATGCCCGCATCAACCTTTGAAAGTTCCTCAACTACGAGCACAAGCTCAAAAACACCCATGCCTCTGCCACCATACTCTTTGGGGATGTAAACACCAAAGAGGCCAGCGTCGCCAAGTATCTTGACAATATCCCATGGGAATATCTCTTCCGCATCGTAGCGTTGTCTTACTGGTTTTATGTGCTCGTGAGCAATTGAACGCGATGTTTCAACAATTTGCTTCTGCTCCTGGGTTAATCCGTAGTCCAAAGAAGCACCTCCTTATCTTCACAGAGCGGATAGAATAGTATCGGAGTGACCATTGCGAGTCAAGTATGAGCCTTTGGTCTTAAGGCTGGCTTGATATCGAAGTGACGAAATGACGCGGCTCGTGGGCTCGGTGTTGACGCACAGGTTGGGCAATTGCTACAGTGGGTGGGGTGAGGGCTATGGAACTGCCAGGTGACATCGGCTTGGGACTGGTGAATGTTGCCAAGCAGGTGCTTGAGGTAAGGTATGAGCGCAAAGCCTTTTCGCTCATCCTGAGATGGCTCACTCAAACCTTCAAGTGCCATGCTTCAGCTGCTTTCATCTACAAGCGGTCTGAGGGTCGTCTTTACAAAGCATGTGGTGTGGGTGAATACGATTGGGGTGGGGGAGCTCTCCTTGAGTTCTTCTACAATCGTAGGCCTCAGCTTCCAAGTGAAGTTGTCATGGCTCCTTTGCGCAGAGGAAGGCAGGTTATTGGAGTCACAGCACTTGCTGGATATGATGGCTTCCCCCGGGGTGTTGGCAAGGCTGCTACGGAGGCACTGAGTTTCCTTGGCAGAATGCTTGGTCTCAAGTGGGAGGAGCGAGTTGCTTTGGCCTTCTTCCGCAGTGTCGAGGCAATGATGAGAGGGCGGAGTGCAAAGGACATTTGTTATCTTGTGATGCACGAGCTTCGGCGTTTCATTGATTATGATCATGGTTCAAGTCTCATAGTGAGAGAAAATTCTCATACAGGCAGGATAGTTACCCGTCAGGTTGCCTGGCAAAGTGGTAAGAGCGATATCGTAGGTAAGGCTATAGAAATTGACTGGGAAGATCTTGGAACTGGAAGGATCGCCTGCTTTGAGGATTGCCGTGGGCAACTCTTTGAGGATGCACGTGAGAAGAGCTCACCACCGGTAAGATCATGCCTTTTGGCGCCCCTTTTGCGATGGATTCACGGTAAACCTCATGCGATTGGCTTGTTCAGCATTGCAAGCAAGCAGGCAAACTTTTTTCTGGACAACGATCGTAAGGTTCTTGAAAAATTCATACCAGTCCTAACTCTGTGTGCTCTGAAGCTCAAGGGGGAAGAAACCCATGAATAGTGTCGTTCCGCTTCCAACTTTGCTTGCCTTTGGTCTTCCACCAATAGGTTTCATAGTTGCAATTATTGTCATCTACCTGCGGACATCTGAGGAGGAGTAGTATGAATCTTACGCTATCAGTTGCTTTCATCGCCTATCTTGTAGCTCTCGTTGTTGTTGGTCTAATTGCCTACAGGCGCACAAGAACCTTCGATGATTTCTATCTCGCAGGCAGGAAGCTTAATCCCTGGGTGACCGCACTCAGTGCTGAGGCTAGCAGTGAAAGCGGATGGCTCCTTCTGGGGTTGCCTGGACAGGCATTTGCTCAAGGCATCGGAGCCTTCTGGGTTGCTCTTGGTTGCATTTGTGGGACTTTCTTTAACTGGACTGCGCTCGCTAAGAGACTGCGTAAGATAACTGGATTCTTTAAAGCGATTACAATTCCTGACTATCTTGAAAGCCGTTTCTCAGATTCAACTCATGCGCTTCGCATTATTTCGGCTCTCTTGATTGCAGTTTTTATGACTGCCTATGTTGCTGCTCAATTCGTAGCATCAGGAAAAGCCCTAAGCGTCACATTCGGCATTGACTACCATCTTGCTGTTGTCATTGGAAGTGCTGTCATCCTTTTCTATACCATGATGGGTGGCTTTTTTGCGGTTGCCTGGACTGACGCCCTTCAGGCAATGATGATGATCTTCGGGCTTGTTGTTATCCCGAGCGTTGGGTTTGCAAAACTGGGTGGGCTTGGGGGCTTATGGAAAAGCCTTGCTTCCATTACTGATCCTGGGAAAGGTTTCTTGAGTCTGCGTGTTGGCAAGGAAGGGATTGCACTTGCCACTTTCCTAATTGGTATGATTGGAATTGGACTTGGCTATCCAGGTCAACCCCATGTGCTTGTAAGATTCATGGCAATAAAGAAGCCGGGCCTGATGAGGAAAGGTGCCTTGATTGGTGTTATCTGGGCTGTCATTGCTCTCTATGGTGCTGTCTTCATTGGTCTTGTCGCCAGAGCGGTGCTCACCACAGATCCTGGTGATCCTGAGCGCGTTATGCCTCTTCTTGCCATCCAGCTCCTACCAGCATGGCTTGCGGGGATTATGATAGCAGCTGCAATGGCAGCTATGATGTCAACTGCAGACAGCCAGCTCCTTGTAGCATCTTCAACGTTTGTTCAGGATTTCTTTCACAAGGCTTTTGGGCGTGAGCCAAATCCTAGAACTCTTGTTCTCTTGAGTCGCATAGTTACTCTCATTGTAGGGGCAACTGCACTTGTGGTTGCGCTAAGACAGGATCCCGAGAATCCAGTTGGAGTTGTCTTCTGGCTTGTACTCTATGCCTGGGGAGGGCTGGCATCGAGCTTTGGTCCGCTGCTTGTGCTTTCACTTTACTGGAAGCGGGTGACACGTGCAGGTGCAATCGCAGGCATGATAGCTGGTTCAGCAACTGTGGTCGTCTGGAAGAATATTTCGGTTCTTTCCAACTTCCTCTATGAGCTAGTTCCAGGCTTTGTTGTGAGCCTCCTTGTTGTGGTTCTGGTAAGTCTTTTCACTAAGCCGCCTGCTGAGGCAGAGCTTGTCGAAGCGATGGACTGAGAGGTAGCTTGCATGGGTATGATCGTTTGCATTTTTCACTTCCTTCTATCCACGGTTCTGTTGCGAGTGGCTAAGAGCAATTGTTAGGGAAGCCAAGAAGGAGAGCGAGGCCCCACGGCATAGACTGCTTGAAGCCTATAAAGAATTTGGTGAACCCTAGGGCATGAAAATGGAAGACGTCCTCGGAGCCTATGGTGAGCCTGATGAGATTGTTCACTTGGAGAGACAGGTCAAGGCGATCTGGTACACTAAAATAGATACGTGGATCATCAATTTTAGAGATGGGCATTGCGTGAATTTTTGGGTAATCCCATCATGTTGAAAAGCCTGTGAGTGGCTTGATTAGTGCAGTTGTCTGGCTATCGGTTGACGCTATGGGATAGTTATGATAGAATCCGCTCGTGATTTAGCCAGGAGGGGCCGTGTGAAGATTGGAAAGGAAGAGTCAAGGTGCACAGGCTGCCGAACATGCCAGCTTGTCTGTGCACTTCATCATTTTGGTGAGAACAATCCCAAGAAAGCTGCTATCGGGATAAAGGGGGAATTCCCTTCACCTGGCAGATACAGGATAAGTCTCTGCACTCAGTGTGAGAAATGTATTGATGCTTGCCCCGAGGGTGCCATAGCTAAGGCCGACGGGATTATAAGAATCGATCCTGAGAAGTGTACTTATTGTCTCGTTTGTGTTGATTCATGTCCATTCGGGGCGATTTTCACTCATCGCGACTTCAAGGTACCCTTCATCTGCGATGTCTGTGGCGAATGTGTTGAAATCTGTCCAACTAAGGCACTCTTTTGGAAGACATGATGGAGGCGTGAAAAGTGATACCAGGCTATGGAAGCAAGGTCTTAAGGATCAATCTGAGCGAGAACAAGGTTACAACTGAACATACTCCTGAAGATCTCATCAAGAATTACCTTGGGGCACGAGGTTTCATTATTCATACACTTTACAAAGAACTTAAGCAGGGGATTGATCCCCTCGGTCCAGATGCAAAATTCATAATGGCTACAGGCCCTCTTAGCGGGATGTTTTTGCCATCTTCAGGCAAGTTTCAATCGGGTGGTAAGTCTCCGCTTACAGGTGGGTATGGTGAAGCCAACTGTGGTGGACACATGCCAGCTGAGCTCAAGATGGCAGGCTATGACATGATCATTATCGAGGGGCAAAGCTCCAAGCCATGCTATATCGTTGTTGACGACGATGATGTTAGGCTTGAGGATGCAGGTGCCCTGTGGACAAAGGGCTCGCTTACAACTGAGAAGCTTCTCAAGGAGCAACTTGGTGAGGATTTCCAGATTGCAACAATTGGGCCGGCAGGCGAAAAGCTTGTCAAGATAGCATGCATCAGCCATGACTTTGGGAGGCAGGCAGGCAGAACTGGGCTTGGAGCAATTCTTGGTTCAAAAAAGGTCAAGGCGATTTGTGTGCGAGGCTCAAAGTCTATACCTGTTCACGATGTCAATGGCCTCATTAAGGTTGCTCGAAGAATGTATGAAAAGTGCTTCACCAATCCTGCCTTTGAGCTCTGGCAGAACTATGGTACAGGATCGGTCACTGTTTGGGCAAACCGCATCGGAGCTTTTCCCACCCGTAACTTTCGGTCTGGCTACTTTGAGCTTTTTACAAATCTAAGCGGTGTGAATATGCGCAAGCAGGTTGTCGTCATCAACAAGGCTTGCTTTGCATGTGCCATGTGCTGTGGCAAGTATTCGCATACCCAAAAGGGCGATTATGATGCCTATGTTGAAGGACCTGAATATGAGACAACTGCAATGATTGGTGGCAATTGCGCTCTTGGTGATATCAGAGATGTTGCGTATGCCAACTACCTTTGTGATGAATACGGCATAGATACCATATCCGGCGGCAGTATCATCGCCTTTGCAATTGAGTGCTTCGAACGTGGCATCATCACCGAGAAGGATACCGGTGGCATTAAACTCAAATTTGGTGATCCCCAAAGTGTCTTTGCCTTGATAAGAAAGATTGCACTCAAAGAGGATATTGGCAATCTCCTTGCAGAGGGTAGCAAGAAGGCTGCTCAGGAGCTCAACAGGGGTGCCATGAAATTTGCAATGCAGGTGAAGGGACTTGAGCAAAGCGGCTATGAATCGCGCAGAGCACCTGCAATGCTACTTTCATACATGACATCGGATATCGGTGCCCACCATCGTCCATCATGGGCTGTGACACATGATCTTGCTACGGGGCGTGATACACCTGTGGGTAAGGCTGCCAAGGTGATCGAGCTTCAGCACACCCGCCCGCTTTTTGATACGCTTGGTGTCTGCAGGCTTCCCTGGATTGAGATGGGAGTGCCTGTAAGCGACTATGCAGAAGCCTTCAGGATGATCACGGGAATTGACTACACTGAGGATGACCTCTATCACATCTCAGAGCGCATCTGGAATCTCACACGAATGTTCTGGGTAAGGGAAGTGCCAGGCTTCGGAAGAGAATATGATTTGCCTCCGGCAAGGGTCTGGGAGGATAGGATTCCCGATGGTCCAACCAAAGGGGGCATCTTTGAGCGAGAAAAGGTGGAAGCCATGCTTGACGAATACTATGAATTGCGTGGCTGGACAAAGGATGGCATACCAACCGAGGAGAAGCTCAGGGAACTTGGACTTGGCTGGGTGCTCGAGGGTTAGGTCCAGGCGCTCCTGTTAGCTCCCGCCTTCGATGAGAAAAGAGGCTCGCTTCACATTTGTTGTTGATAGCTTCAACCGTACAGCCTTTGCCAATCTCATTGCCTCCCTCGAGGGCTTTTGCGATAGCAAGCTCCTGAGACCTATTCACTCTGAAGAGCTGAGCTCTGTTGACCTCAGAGATTCATCCCAATTTGTCGAAATCGTTGCTTTCTCAGCAATGACAACCAATTTCGACAAATGCGCTGCTCTCATGCAGAGCCTCAGAGAGCGAGTCAAGGGTGAGGTCTTAACAATTTGTGGTGGCTCTCATGCAACAGGCAGACCTATGGAAGTCCTCGAAAGCGGCTTTGATTATTGCTGCGTCGGCGAAGGCGAAGAAGTTCTAAAGGGAATAGTCTCGGACATTCGCTCCAGTGGCAGAATAGGTGAGATCCCAGGACTCCTCCGCCTCGAAGATGGAAAGCTTAAGGGTAGCTGCGAATCCCCGAGGGTAGAGATTGATTCCCATCCTGCCTTGCCGCTCCGCCAGAGTTTTCCAACATACATAGAGGCTGGAAGAGGCTGTCGGTGGCATTGTGCCTATTGCCAGACCCCTCGTATCCACGGTCACATTGAGCGCTTCAGAAAGAGCACATCGATCGAGAGGGTGGTTGCAGAGTACAAAGACCGCGGTATGAAGGATTTTCGGCTTCTCCTTCCAAATTCCTTGGGCTACCTTTCAAGCCAGCCAAAGCTTCCTAATTGTGATGCGCTTGAAGATTTGCTTGCAAGAGTAGATAAGGCTTCGGGTGGAGCGCCTATCTACCTTGGCTCGTTTCCATCTGAAATCAGACCTGACTACGTTACACCCCAAGCGATAGCCATTCTCAAACGCTACGTTGCTAACAAGAGACTTGTGATTGGCGGGCAAGCTGCAAGTGAGCGACTCCTTAGGAAAGTTGGACGTGAACACACAGTTGAGGATATTCGCAAAGCCAGTGAAATAGTCAGTGATTCAGGTTTCCAAGCCTCAGTTGACCTCATCTTTGGATTGCCAGATGAGCAATACCAGGACAGGGAGGCAGCTTTTGAATTTATGGATGAGCTGGGTCGCAAAGGGGTCGTCTTCAACATGCATTTCTTTATGCCACTTCCAGGCACACCACTTGCTCATGCAACTCCATCCTTCCTTGGATCTGATGAGAGACGCAGGCTTGACCGTTTTGCCTCAAGAGGTATAGTGAGAGGGAGCTGGAGACGCCAGGAGGAGATGGCGAGAAGATGGGTCTTAAGCCGAGAAGAGCAAAGCCGATGCCAGTGAAGCTATTCTGTGGCGTTATTGCTCAGAAGGCAGCTCTCGAGGAAGCTATCACCAAACTCGAGGGTTGCTTTGGCAGGAAGGAGCTCGAGAGTGCATGTGTTGGCTTTGATTCAACTGACTACTATGAAGATGAGATGGGCAGGGAGCTTGTGAGGAAGTGGCTTTGCTTCGAGGGTTTGCGAGAAAGGGGTTTCTTGGCGCTTGCCAAGCACATAACGCTTGGGATAGAAACCGAGCTTTCCTTTGATGAGCGGCGCCGAGCAAATCTTGATCCTGGTTACCTTGATAATGCTCAGGTTGTCCTGGCTACTTCAAAGAATTATGCTCATCGCATCTATATCGGTATGGGCTATTATGCTGAGGTGACGCTCATATTTAAGCATGGCACTTTTGAGCCACTCGAATGGACCTATCCTGACTATCGAAGCAGCATCGCGCTTGATTTTTTCGCGCGTGCAAGGAACATCTATCACAGGGAGGTTCGAGCGCTTGAAGCCTGAAAGAGATGCGCCTCTTGTTGTTGCTGCAGCAGTTGGTGTCGTCTCTTTCGCTGCCATTCTTATAAGACTATGCACGGTGCCCACACCTGTAATCGCAGCATACAGGCTGGGGTTTGCAACTCTTGTACTCTTGCCAATCTATCTCTGGAGGGGAAGATCAGGGAGGGTGACTTGGCATCTGCTTGGCTTTTGCATTCTTGCTGGTTTCTTTCTCTCACTTCACTTTCTTTCATGGATTGAATCCCTGAAGTTTACAAGCATTGCAAGCTCGGTTGTTCTCGTAACAACAAGCCCTGTGTTTGCAGCTGTATTCGCCTGGCTTGCACTCGGGGAAAGAGTTGGGCGACGCACGGTCGTGGCTATTGGGCTATGTCTGTTAGGAAGCTTTGTCATCGCAAGGGGGGGACTTGCTCTTGGGCGTGAAGTCCTCAAGGGCAACCTCCTTGCTCTGGCTGGGGCAGCAGCTTTTGGCGCCTACTTCGTTACAGGAAGGAAGGTAAGAAGATCACTTGATTTTCTGGAGTATGTGTTTCTTGCCTATTCTTCCTCAGCTCTTATGCTCATCGCTTGGGCTCTTCTTCGGGGACAAGCCTTGAGTGGTTTTGAGAAATCCAACTACCTTTGGTTTACTCTGCTTGCACTTGGACCTCAGGTCTTTGGCCATTCTGCACTCAACTGGTCTCTGAGATATCTTGCCGCTCCCAAGGTTGCCATATCCATTCTCGGTGAGCCCATTGGTTCCTCACTTCTTGCCTGGGTTTTCTTCACCGAGGTTCCGCATTACACGCTCTTCATTGGCGCTGCTCTTATCCTCTACGGCGTCTATCTCGCCCTCACCGAGCCACGTAGTGTTGAAGTAAGCGCTGGTGTGTGATATAATGGCGATGGTCACATTCTGCGGAGGTGTCCCATGAAGCGAGTCCTTTTGTTTGCGTTTTGCCTTTGTATCCCCTCTTTGGCTTTGGCTACACCGTATATCTCGCCTGAGGAGGCTCAAAAGATCCAGGAGGCAGACCATCATGCCGTCTTTGCCCCTGGCAGTTTCACCGCGATGGCAAGTTACGACCCCTTAACACGTTTTGGAATGTGTGCTGACTTCATAACGACACTTCAGGTGAGCGATACCACATCCGGTTCATATGGAGGTATGCGGGAGGGGGAGCATCTTCTCGGCATCATCCAGACTGATAACACGAGCGAGTCCATATGGATCTGGAGTCACTATTTTGCTCTCACAGGCTCTGATATCTATCATGACAACATTGATGCTGCATGGCATTACTGCATGAACTATCCTGCATACAATGAGGAAGGTGAGTCAGATCTCATCACAGGATATTACAGAGTCTATAACTGTGCCTGGGCTTTGAGGGCCGAGATGGAATATCAGCAGGTCTATGGCGATACTCAATACAGTGGCTATGCTGACTCATGTGCATCCTACCTCTGCCACAATCCGCTTATGCTCCACTTCCCGACAGGTTTCTACCGCAAGGTCAATGGGCTTGTGATGGGTTGGGCAGTTGGCAATCTCTATGAATATGGTGAGTTTGTTGACAATGCCACCTACCGAGCCAAGGCTATCGATATGGCTGACTCTCTTAAGGCTTGGGTTGAACAAAATCCTAACAAGCTCCACTGGGATCAGTGGGCAATGAATGGTGGATCGGTAATGTGGGGTTTGGTCCACTCCTACTTCAAAGAATACCCTGCAGAGCTTGAGACCTGGGTGGAAACCTATGCGCCTTATCTTGATACTGAGATAGATTCCTCCGATTACCAGAATGCATGGCGTGCATGGGCTGCACTCGGTCAGTCAACTGCAAGTGAAGTGCTTGGGAGCAGTCTTTATGCTGCCTATTTCAAGCACCTTGCTGACACGCTCGTAGCCAATGATGGTGACAGTGATGGGGGTATACCTGTTAAGGATGCCGATCCTGACAACTATGATCAGTCATGGGTGACCAACTATCTTGGTCTCATGTGCATGGACAGATTGCTTGTAACAGCTGGCATTGGGGATGTTGCCTCTGAGCAGGATCTTAACGTTCGGATAATAAAAAATCCAAGTCGAGGGCTTCCTCGAATCAGCTTCACACTCAACGAACCTTCGCCTGTCAGGTTCGCCTTCTACGACATCCGAGGTAGGAGGCTGGTTGGGAGCGATCTCGGCTGGCTGGGCGCAGGGGAGCAGCAGATTGACCTAAGCGATTTCATATCAAAGTACAGAATTGCACCAGGAATGTACTTCTATGAGCTCCACTCCGGCAGAAGGCTTGCAAAGGGAAAGGTCGTTGTGTTAATGTTCGCACGGTAGCCGGACAGAATGAGCGTGATGGTAGCTTTTTGGATCCGGCCTAGGGGCCTTCGAGTGGGGCTGGAAAGTTGAAAAGATACACTTATCGCCGCACAAAGATAGTTTGTACGCTCGGTCCCGCAACGTCATCACTTAAAACCTTGCGATTCATGCTATCTGCAGGAATGGATGTTGCACGGCTCAATTTTTCGCATGGCGACCATGCTACCCATGCCGAGATGATCGACCGCCTTCACAGAGCCTGCTCAGAGAAGGGTCGTCCGATACCCATAATGCAGGATCTTCAAGGTCCTCGCTTTCGGGTTGGGAAACTTCCAGGAGGCTATCTCGATCTCAAGCGAGGCATGGAGGTAACGGTTGGCGCAAGTTCGAAGAATTGCACCATCCCCATAGTGCCTCGCTATTCATTTAAAGGTGTACGCATTGGGCATCGTGTCATTCTTGGAGATCTTGGAATAAGCCTTAAGGTTTTACGCATAACTGATGGCAGACTCCTCTGTCGTGTCATAAAGGGTGGGACACTGCATTCGGGCAAGGGAGTAGGATTTCCCCAGTCCAAGGCTGGACTGCCAACCCTCACCGAGAAGGACAAGCGGGATGTGGCATTCGGGATAGAAAATAATGTGGATTTCATTGCACTTTCCTTCGTTAGGAGCGCATCTGACATAGTCAGACTCAGGAAACTCATTGGTAAGCATGACATAGGTATCGTTGCCAAGATTGAAACACGAGAGGCTGTTGAGGCGATTGACGACATAATTGACGAAGCTGATGCCATTCTCGTTGCAAGAGGGGATCTCGCCTCCGAAGTATCTATAAGCCGCCTGCCAATAGTGCAGAAGATCATAATTGAGAAGTGCAATGACAGAGGTAAGCCTGTAATCACGGCAACCCAAATGCTTGAATCGATGATCACAAATGCCCAGCCAACGCGTGCTGAGGCAAGCGATGTTGCAAACGCAGTCCTCGATGGTTCAGACGCTCTCATGCTCAGCGGTGAGACAGCGATAGGGGACTATCCTGTCGAGGCTGTGCGGACAATGGCTTCCATAATAGATCGTACCGAAAGGGCCCATCTCGATGAATGGATAAGGCGCAGACGGTCTGTTCAACCCGAGGCAAAAGTCGATGAGACAATTGCCTTCCTTGCAGCGGATGCTGCTGAAAGATTGGGTGCGGCAGCAATAATAACCTCAACGCGAAGCGGTAGCACAGCAAGGAGAGTTGCCAAGTTTAGACCAACTGTTCCAATCTTTGCTGTTACCCCTAACGATCGCACGCGCATGAAGCTTGGCCTTTCCTATGGAGTTATATGTGAAAGGATTGATGAGGCCAAAAACACTGACGAGATGATCACCAAAGCAATTGACGCTGCTCGGAAGCGAGGGATCGTATCAAAGGGTGATCTTGTTGTCATAACTGCTGGCATACCGCCATGGGTGACTGGGACAACAAACCTGCTCAAACTCGAGGTAATTTGAGATGGAGCAGTCTGCAGCTTTACTGGTGATCGATATGCTCAATGATTTTGTCTTGCCAGGTGCTCCGCTTGAAGTACCCAAGGCAAGGGAAATCATTCCTGCTATTCGCAAACGAATCGATGATGCTCATAAGGCTGGTATACCTGTCATTTATGTATGTGATGCCCATGGCCGAGATGATCCCGAATTCAAGATATGGCCACCTCATGCTGTAAAGGGTTCTGAAGGAGCGAGGATAATCGATGATCTGGCGCCGGGTGCATCTGATCTCATTTTGGAGAAAACAACATATTCAGCATTCTTTGGTACCGATCTTGAGAGAATCCTTCGGGAACGTGGTATCACAAAGCTCATCCTCGTTGGAATCCTGACCAACATATGTGTCTTCTTTACCGCTGCCGATGCGGTCATGCGTGGTTTCGAGGTTGAAGTTCCTCGGGATAGTGTTGCGAGCACATCGGATGAGGAGCATCGCTTTGCTCTTGCGCAGATGGAGAAGGTTCTAAGGGTAAGCATCACATGAAAAGGCGCTTCCATACTGCCACAGACGAGGAGATAAGATCTGGCAGGACAACAGACGTCTACTTTGAGCGGGCCACCCGCATTCTCAGGGCAACAGGGGCTTCGAAGCGTGTCAAAGCCGAGTTCAGCCTCAAAAACCTCCCCCATGGCTACACTTGGGGCATTTTTGCAGGGCTCGATGAAGCTTTAGGTCTTCTTGAAGGGCTGCCAGTAAATGTTAAGGCTCTGGACGAAGGCACAGTCATAAGGGCCTACGAACCCGTTATGACAATTGAAGGTAACTACATCGACTTCGGCGTGCTCGAGACTGCTCTCCTGGGCTTTATCTGTCAGGCATCAGGGATAGCCACGAAAGCAGCCAGACTCAGGATTGCTGCTGGTGACAAACTCCTTATAAGTTTCGGGGCTCGCCGCATGCACCCAGCAATAGCACCCATGATTGAGCGTAGTGCCTATCTGGGTGGATGTGATGGTGTTGCCACATTGAAGGCAGCCCACATCATTGGAATAGATCCATCGGGTACGATCCCCCATGCCCTGATTCTTGTGATGGGTGGAATTGAGGAAGCTCTCGAAGCCTTCGATGCTGTGATTGAAAAGAAGGTAAAGCGCATTGCCCTTGTTGACACATTTGGCGATGAGAAATTTGAGGCGCTTGCTGCTTGTGAAGCCCTTGGCTCAAAGCTCTTTGCCGTAAGACTTGACACTCCTAAGTCACGAAGAGGCTCAATGCGTGACATAGTTCGAGAGGTTAGATGGGAGCTTGATCTTCGAGGGTATGCAGGCATCAAGATTATGGTGAGTGGCGGTCTCGATGAGCATGAAATTCTCGAACTCAGAGACATAGTTGATGGCTTCGGTGTTGGCACATCGCTCAGCAATGCGCGTGTTCTCGATTTTGCTATGGATATTGTTGAGATCGAGGGCACACCGATCGCTAAGAGAGGCAAGATGAGTGGAGAGAAAACCCTACTCCGATGCAATCGATGCCACAGGGATCTTGTTGTACCTTCAAGAGGGAGGCTTGCCCGCAAGTGTAGATGTGGTGGTATGTTCCGAAATCTCACTCGCTCCTACATCAAGCAGGGAAGACTTGCGCAAAAGCCGAAATCGATTAAATCAATAAGAAAGAGTGTGCTCAGAGATCTTGAGCATCTCGATCTGTGATTGATGATACTCAAGCGGAGATGCATATGCCCAGTTTGAGGCAGGATATTGCTACAAGAACGTGGAGTATAATTGCTACCGAACGTGGTCAGCGTCCGCATGATTTTAAAAAAACCGGTGTGCGCCCGAGGGTCGAGTCTTATGATGCAAAGTGTCCTTTTTGTCCGGGCAACGAATCTCTGACACCCGATCCGGTTTTTGTCGTTCCTGATCGAGGTGATCCCGAGAGGTGGGCTGTGCGAGTAGTTCCAAATAAGTTTCCTGCACTTGTTGTGCCTGAGGCTGGAATTGAGCGCAGACGAAAACGCAAGGGACTCTATCTCGAGATGTGTGGATGCGGGACTCATGAGGTTGTCATTGAAGTTCCCGATCACTCCAAGACAATTGCAACAATGACTGATGAAGAGGTGGAGCTCATAGTCCGCACATATCGGGATCGCTTTCTCGAACTTGACAAGGCTGATTGGAACCAGCTCATCATCATCTTCAGAAATCAGGGAGAAGGTGCTGGAACTTCGCTGGTGCATCCCCATTCGCAGATAATTGGCACCCCCATAGTTCCTGATGAAATAAGGCGAAGGCTTGAGGAAGCGCAGCGCTACTTCGATGATAATGGCACATGCGTTTACTGTGACATTCTTGATTACGAGCTTAAAGAGAAGGAGCGCCTGGTCTGCGCCAATGATGGCTTTGCCGTTATTTGTCCTTTCGCTTCAACGGTTCCTTATGAAATGTGGATCCTGCCACGCAATCACGCTTCCTCTTTCGGTGAGCTCGACGATGATGGAATAGGTGATCTTGCAGGAATTCTGCGTGAGTCGCTTTTAAGGCTCTATCATCTCCTCGACAATCCCGACTACAATTACATTCTGAGATCTGCACCCCACTATAGTGCGGGGGAGCCACATTTCCATTGGTATGTTCAGGTTTTACCAAGGTTGACGAAACGAGCAGGTTTTGAAATCGGTTCGGGGATGAACATCAATGTCGTCGTGCCTGAGAATGCTGCTGCTGAGCTCAGGAAGGTGCAGATGGTGTGATCTTAAGCAATTGGGAAAAAAAGCGTAACCAGATGGTGGATTTGCAGATACAGGCACGAGGTGTTGATGATCCACTTGTGCTTGCTGCTATGCGCAAGGTGCCAAGGCACCTCTTTGTACCTCCAGACTATGAAGATTCGGCATATGCGGATCGTCCCCTTCCAATCGGCTATGGTCAGACCATAAGCCAGCCGTACATGGTTGCTGTGATGACCCAAGCGTTGAAACTACAGGGTGATGAAAGGGTTCTAGAGGTTGGGACAGGCTCAGGATATCAGGCAGCCGTTCTTGCTGAGATAGTAGATCATGTGGTTTCCATTGAACGCATACCTGAGCTTGCTGAGCGTGCCCTGAAGACGCTTCGGAGTCTGGGTTACATGAATGTTGAGGTTGTAATTGGCGACGGCTCAAAGGGTTATCCAGCAAGAGCTCCGTATGATGGTATAATTGTCACCGCTGGTGCACCTGAGATACCTCAGGTGTTAGTTGATCAACTTGCCGATGGGGGCAGGCTTGTCATCCCGGTTGGAGACAGCTTCCAGCAAACTTTGACAAGGGTGACAAAGAAAGGTGAGAAGGTCGATATAGAGCGCCTCGAAGGATGCATTTTTGTCCCGCTTGTTGGTCAATACGGTTGGAAAGAGAATCGACCTGAGAGCATTTAGGGGGTATCTATGGTAAACCGCAAGAACATAATGCGATTGCTGCAATTCAGAACTGACAAACACATGGTCATAAGTTTCTATATGGGGATTGGCGTTTACAAGTCCAAACGCAAGGCATATGAGATTGAGGCGAAAGACATTATCAAGTCGGCGATGGCAGAAGCCGGCATCGGCGGGGATGTAAAAGAGGAAGTTGAGGCAGATGCCAAACGCATTCTCGATTTCCTGAGAATGGACTTCATGGGTAGGGCAAGGGGACTTGCCATCTTTGCCTGTGAACCTGAAAACCTCTGGCAGGTCTATCGCTTGCCTGTTACCGTGCCTGATAGATGTGTCATAGATCACGTTCCCTTCGTTATGCCGATGCTCAAGATAGTCGACGAAGGAAGGCGCTTCTGCGTCGTCGTAACGGATAAGGAGAAGGCACGTATCTTCACGCTTTATTTAGGTGAGATGACAGAGCGGACTGATCTTTTTGATGTTGTGCCTGGCTGGCACAAGCAAGGTGGCTGGTCTCAGGCACGCTACCAAAGACATATTGAAGATCATGTAAACAGACATCTTAAGCATGTTGCTGATTCACTTTTTGATTTTTACAAGCGGGAAGGCTTCGGACATCTTATCATTGGGGGGCCTCAGGAGATAAGGACGCGCCTCTATAGGATCCTGCATTCCTATCTTCAAAGGATATTCCGAGGCTTCATCTCTGTGGAGGTGACCTCCTCGGCTGATGAAATAGCTGAAGCAGCTTCTAAGATCGTTGAAGAGACTGAAAGCAGTCAGTCCAGGCTACTCACACAGCGAATCCTCGAGCCCAAGGGCCAGCACATTACAGTCAAGGGACTTAAAGAAACGATTGGTGCGCTCGAGGAAGCGAGGGTTCATACACTTGTCTTGGTTGAACATGAGCTCATCCCTGGATCAATGTGCACAAAGTGTGAGAAGATTGACGTGCCGGGAACCAAAGTTTGCAGCTTGTGCGGAAGTGAGATGCAGGCTGTCGACGATGTATCTGAATATCTTGCCAGGCTCGCGGTTGGGCAGGATGCGGAGGTGAGTTACGTAAGCAATGGTTTTGGACTTGAGCGTGTTGGTGGTGTTGGTGCAATCTTGAGATGGTAGCAAAGCGCCAGCTTCTTACTTTTTGCGATGACGGGCTTTAGGGCCTGTAGCTTGCGACTTTGATTGACTGAGGTGCTATGATGCCACTTATCAAGATGATAGGGATTACTAAAGATTATGAGATGGGAGAGGCTGTCGTTCATGCCCTGAGAGGAATAGACCTTGAAGTCGAACCCGGTGAATTCCTTGCAATCGTTGGGCCTTCAGGTTCTGGCAAATCCACCCTCATGAATCTTATTGGTTGCCTTGATAGGCCAACCTCGGGGGAGTATTATCTCGATGGTCGCAAGGTGAGCGACCTCGGTGATGATGATCTTGCTCGTATACGCAACAAGCGTATCGGCTTTGTTTTTCAGACCTTCAATCTCTTGCCTCGCACAAATTGTCTGCACAACGTTGAGCTTCCTCTTCTCTATGCCAACGTTGGCAGAAAGGAGCGTGAAAGGAAAGCCCTTGAGATTCTCGAAAGGGTTGGACTTAGTGACCGTGTCTATCACAATCCCAATGAACTTTCCGGTGGTGAGCGTCAGCGAGTTGCAATTGCTCGTGCGCTCGTCAATGATCCTGCAATTGTGCTTGCAGATGAGCCGACTGGCAATCTTGACAGCAAGACGGGATCGGAGATAATGTCAATCTTCACCGACCTTAATAAAGAAGGCAAAACTATTGTGCTTGTCACCCACGAACGCTATATTGCTGACTATTCCAAAAGGATCGTCTTCCTTCGGGATGGCACGATCGTGAGTGAGGATAGTGGTATCCTGCGCTGAGGCATCCTCTCTATGAGGGACTATCGAGACCAAGATCGCTGTGGAGGTTCCTTATTGCATTTACCACCCTATCACGTTTGGTGAGAACCGTAAGTGATATACCCGAAGTTGATATTGCAAGCGGTTTAAGGCCGCTTCGCGAAAGGCTGGCAAGTACTTCTTTTGCGATTCGGGGTCTGGCACACAACCCGTTGCCCACAACAGAGATCGTCGCGACTTCGGTATCTACCCTGAGATTGGATATCCCTAGGGAATCCATCTCGCTTGCTACTTCATCAAAATGTTCTTCCGGTAGCACAATCAGGACCCTGCCCTCCTCGCTTGAGACAATTATGAGTTTTGCTGGAATACCTAAAGCCTCCAACTTTCCCAGAATCTCCTCACTCGCCCTCATAGGATCATCAAGGCCTCTGGCTTCTATACTTGCAACATTTAGGTCCTGAGTTATCCCCCTTATCTCAGCACGTTCGATATTTTCCTTTGCAGTTACCACTGTTCCAGGCTCCTTGCTAAAGGATGATTGGACATGGACGTCAACCTTAAAACGCCTTGCAATATCAACGCTGCGCCAATGGAGAACGCCGGCACCGCAGAATGCAAGCTCAAGCATCTCATCGTAGGAGATTGCCTCGAGCTTTTTGGCTTTCGGAACAAGCCTTGGATCAGCTGTATATACGCCACCAACATCGGTGAATATCTCGCATCTGGCAGCATTGAATGCAGCAGCCAGGGCAACACAGGTCGTATCCGAACCGCCCCTTCCAAGGGTTGTAACCTCTTTGTTAGGGCTTACCCCCTGAAAACCTGCAACTATAACAATTTTACCCTTGTTCAATTCATCTTGCACCCTAAAAGCTCGTACATCAATGATCCTGGCACGCGTATGCGCTGTATCGGTTACGATGCCACTCTGCGAGCCTGTAAACGATATTGCCTCATAGCCTAATTCACTTATCGCCATGGACAGAAGCGACATGGAAATACGCTCGCCTGCAGTGAGTAGCATGTCGAGTTCACGTCTAGGAGGATTTGGTGATACAACCTTAGCAAGCTGGAATAGACGATCGGTGGTGTCTCCCATGGCTGAGACAACCACTATGACATCGCTGCCCTTGCGCTTCTCTCGAACAACTCTTGATGCGACTTGCTTTATGCGTTCAGGTGTTGCGAGTGAGGAACCACCAAATTTCTGGATGACAAGATTTTTTGCTACCCTCACAATTATCCTCGCTTTACTAGTTTGACGGCATTATGTTAAAATGCTTGGCGTTTTCATGGCAAGGGTAATGTATTTGATGTCTCCACAGGGGGTTGCTCAATGAGATCTAAGCCAGTTCTTTTTCTTGCTGTTGTTGTCTTGATGGTTGGTTGTGGAATATGGGGTGTGAAAAGGGCTCCGGTCGAAAACCTGCCCGAAGATGCTGATCCAGAAGTCAAGATCGACATGCTCGAAAATATGAAGACAGACTACCCCGATGATCCCAATCTCTATTTCACACTTGCCAATCTGTACTATGAC
The DNA here is from genome assembly GCA_029933125.1 of bacterium. Taxonomy (GTDB): domain Bacteria; phylum Arandabacterota; class Arandabacteria; order Arandabacterales; family Arandabacteraceae; genus JALGWB01. The sequence goes on from JAOZOU010000004.1 coordinate 57,589, forward strand.
CAGCTAATGGTGGATGAGGCTCGAACCAACTACGAGAAGGCTCTCGCTGTTGATCCCAAGTTCAACAAAGCGAGAGTCAATCTTGCTATGTTGCTGCTTGAGTCAGATGAGGTTGATTCAGCAAAGACCCTCCTTGAGCAAGCAATCAAGATGGATGATAAGGATGCCAAGGCTTATACAAATCTTGGGCTTCTCTATTATGCTCAGAAGGATATTGACAAGGCTGTCCACTACTTCGACCAAGCAGTCGAGGTTGATTCCACATGTGCTGAAGCTCATTACAATCTCGGGATGGCTTTTGCCGAGTCAGGGCTTCTCCTTGAAGCAATAAGAGAGTGGCGCAAGGTTGTTGAGCTTGCACCTGACAGTGACATAGCTGAGCAAGCCAAGATGTCTCTGGAGAGAACGGAGAAGCTTCTCAAGCGATAGGGTGGTAGGGAGACGACGCTAGGCATTCTGCCGGTATGGGAGTAACTCCAAATGGATTGACAGGCTTAGGTTGATTTGTTAATGTGTCTCGGCACAAAATCGGACGCTGTCAATATGCAGTTGCGAAAGGAGTGGAATCCATGAGAGTTCGCACGGTGTTGGCTGGCTTTTTCGTTATGCTGGTCGCTCTTAGCGGTTGTGTGAGCCAACAGGCATCTCAACAGCCCGTGGCAACTCCTAAGAAGGAGGAGCCTCAGATTAGTGAAGTCGACAAGCATTATTATCTTGGTGCTGAATACTTGCGTAATGAGATGTACGGAGATGCGACTCGTGAATTCAAGAAGGTACTTGAGTTAGATCCTAACTATCAGAAAGCTTATGCGAACCTGGGCTTCATCTACCTCCAGCAGGGACGACTTGACGAATCCATCCAGATGTATAAGAAATCAGTGGAGCTCGCTCCCAACGATGCTGAAGCGCATGCTGCATTGGGTTGGGCTTACATGGCTGATGGCAAGTTTGGCAAAGCTCTCGATGAGTACCAGACAGCAATCAGGCTTGAGCCGGATAAGCCTGACTTCTTTCTCAATCTTGGGGCAGCCTATGATAAGCAGGGAAGATTGGCAGAGGCTATTGAGGCAGATCGTAAAGCCGTTGAGCTCGACCCCAACAATCTCAAGAATGTTTTGACTCTTGCTAACATACTTTATGAGAACAATCTCTATGTAGATGCGATCAGTGTATATTCCCACGCTCTGAGGCTTGATCCTGAGCAGTTTAGCGTAATCAAAACCCTCGGTTTCCTAAATCTTAAAGTGGAGAACTTTGCAGCAGCTGTGGACTTCTACGAGCGAGCAGTTGCCAAGAGGCCTGATGATGCCCAGATACGCTACTGGCTTGCTGCTGCCTATGATAAGCTGGGCAAGACTGACAAGGCGATTGAGCATATGCAAAAGGCATTGGATCTTGATCCCCAGAACAAGGATCTCTACTGGCTTCTCGGGGATCTTTATAACAAAGCCAAGCGTTACAGCGAGGCGATAGCTATTGCCAAAAAAGGACTCGAAATCGATCCTCTCAATGCTGGATCCTATTGCGTATGGGGTAAGGCACTTGAGAAGATGGAACGTTACGAGGAAGCAATTGACCGCTTCCAGAAAGCTGTCAATTGCCATGATCCCAACTGGACCCCCTATGCCAAGAAGGAAATAGAGCGCCAGCAGAAGCTCATCGAGATTCGCGAGCTAAAGAAACAGCAGCAGGAGCTCGAAGGAGAATAGGGGACTCAAAAGACGTACCCCACAACCTCTTCAGTAACCTGGTTTGGTCTTGACACCAAATTAAGCCGTTGTTATACAATTATCAGAGGAAGTAGCGGAGGGATGGCCGAGCGGTCTAAGGCGGCGGTCTTGAAAACCGTTGACCGAAAGGTCCGTGGGTTCGAATCCTACTCCCTCCGCCAACTGGTGTTTTACCGCACGGAGAGGTGCGTGAGTTGGCTGAAACGAGCCGCCTGCTAAGCGGTTGAGAGGACAAAATCCTCTCCGAGGGTTCGAATCCCTCCCTCTCCGCCAGTCATGTGGCTTGAGCACAACGGGGAGAGCAAGCAATTGAACTCAATATTGAGTTTGATTGCAAGCGTACATGCATAGAGATCACTATCGAGGATATGGAATTGGAGGTGCGCCTGTAGCTCAATTGGATAGAGCGCGTGGCTACGGACCACGAGGTTGCGGGTTCGAGTCCTGCCGGGCGCGCTTTTCTTTTGTTTCCTTAGGGGGTGCCAGGATGAGATTGGTAGGTGTGGGACTTGTTGTTTTGCTCCTGGTCGCAGTGATGGTGGCACAAGGCCCTGCGCGAACGCTCGTTGTTCCGAAACAGATCAGTCAAGTGAGCGAAGCTGTAAGAGAGGCTTACTATGGTGATACGGTGCTTGTCTATCCAGGTAGATATAGAGTTCAGGAAACCTTGCGAAGTGGAGTGAAACTCCTCTCAGCAAAGGGACCTGACTCAACCATCCTGTGGAACAGAAGATGGCACATACTCAAGCTCGTCGATTGTGATCTGGAGACTGTGGTCTCAGGTTTCACCTTTGCAGGAAGAGGAAGCAATGTGTGCCTTGCCTGTACTACAGGTGCACCTTCAATTATCAACAATGTCATAAAGGACTCGTGGGATGGGATAAGCCTTTATAAGTGCAATGCTTACGTGAAGGGCAATCGTATTACTGGATGCAATAGAGGAATAGACATGGATCATAGTGATCCAGAGATTGTCGAGAACGAGTTCTACAAGAATGGCGATGCTCTATCCATCGTGAGCTCCTCTCCTGTAATTGCTCGATGCACCTTTGATGGCAATAGCAGAGCTATTCTTATCCTCGGTCATTCATATCCATCAATTGGGGGCTCGCTTAATACAGCAAATGACATTCTGAAGAATGGCTACACCATATACAATGCTGGGCTTAAGATTGAAGGTACCGAATACACTGATAAGCCGGAAGTGGCTGTAGCTACCTACAATTACTGGGGAAGTGACTGCCCAGATGAGAAGCGTATGCGAGGTGAGGTCGTCATAAAACCGTGGACAAATGCAGCACATGATACCCTCTTCGAGGAGTGTCCTGAAAAGGTTGAGGAGACCGAACCCAAGCAGGAGTAGATCTCGCCCTCTGCTTGAGCAGTCTAAGCCCCCTGAGCCGTCGAGGGAGCCCGTAGTGGCAGTAGCTCCAGCATGGAAACGCCGCCTTTTCCTGATAGTATTTGCCATCGCTCTCACCGTTCGAATTGCCTACATAGTCGATCTGAGAAATTCTCCATACTATGAACACCCAATTCTTGATGCCTACTGGTATGATTCCCGCGCTCAGGAAGTTCTGGCTGGGGATAGCCTTGCAAGCCAGGGAGCCTTCAGAGTCCCCCTGTACATTTACTTCCTCACTGGCTGTTATTCTCTCTTTGGGCATGAATATGGCGGCGTTCTTAGCATTCAGGCAATACTTGGATCGCTAGCCTGTGGCATTGTCTTGCTTCTGGGCTTGCGGATTTTTGGACTTGCTGGTGGCTTGATCGCTGGATTGGGATTGGCTCTTTACCGTATGGCTATCTTCTCCGATGGTGAGCTCCTTCCAACGACACTTTTCATTGTACTTGTTCTTCTGGGAGCTTACTATGTTGTGGAGCTCCTTAGAACTGATAGATACAGCAAGGCCCTGGTGGGTGGCTTGTGGCTCGGGCTCGCCTTTCTTACTCGGCCTGATGTACTTCCATTCGTTGTTGCAGTTGTGGTTCTTATCTTCATCACCTTTAGTCTTAAGAAAGCCTTCGGTGCTACCGTTTTAGTCATCATACCCATAGTTGTGGCGATGTTACTTCTTGGCTTCCGCAACAGGACGATATCTGGGGAATTCTATGTCTTCTCACCTCAGGGAGCGGTAAATCTCTATGCTGGCAATTCCCTGGCTTCGGATGGCAAAACACCTCAGGCCCCAGCCACTCGAACTCCCTACACTATAACGGCTGATCCAGGTCAGGATGCTATGCTTCTGGCATCCAAGGTTGCAGCAAGCGAAGACATGGGGCGTGAGCTTTCCGACCGTGAACTTGGACGCTATTATCTCGAACGCACCCTGCGCGAGATCCAAAGCAAGCCTGTAAGGTGGATAGGGCTTCTTCTGCGTAAAGTATATTACTTTCTAAATTCTTACGAACGAAGCGACATCAAGCCCTTATGGCGTTTTGGCCGAAGGCATTCGAAAGTTTTTGCAATGCCGCTTCTCTCATATGCGATCCTGATGCCCCTTGGTTTGCTCGGCGCAGGTCTTGTAGTGGCCAGGCGCATAAAGCTCGCCTACATAGCACTTGCCGGCTTGCTTGCCTTTGGGTTTAACTCAGTTGTCTTCTTTGTCTCCTGGAGGAATCGTCTTCCTGCTGTAGCATTTCTCTGGATACTGGCTGGCTATGCAGTGACCCATGTCGTTTCGCAGGTTCATGCCGGAAGATGGTCCAGAGTTCTATCCTGTGGGGTAATCATTTTCCTGCTTGCTCTTGTCTCAAAATCTCATTTCTTTGGTGTCACGGACGAGCCATTTGCAACCCAATATATGGTAAATGAGGCAGCCGTCTATGCCATGAGTGGCAAGTATGATGAAGCAATCGCCATCTACGAAGAAGCGATAGGTGCTGACCCTGCAAATCCGAGTCCCTACTATTTACTTGGTAAAGTCTATGCCAAACTTGGCAAGATTGATGAATGCAGGAAGATGATGGCAGCGGCTACGCGACTCAATCGTGCATATCTTCCTTATGCCCATCTCACAATTGGTGTGGCTTTGACCAAGAATGGCGACCTTGGAGGCGCTGCTGAGGAATTCACTCAAGCCCTTGCTGCTGATCCAAATCTTGGGCTTGCTGCTTACAATCTTGGACTTTGTCTTCTCAATGCCGGTAGGTTCGAGGAGGCCAGAACTGCCCTCATGCGTGCTGAGACCCTTTGCGCCGATGATGCTCAGACGATGAGTGCCATCGCAATTGCCTGGATCAAGCTGGGAGAGGCCGAGCGTGCTGAGGGTATAGTGAGGAAGATCCTAAGAAGTCATCCAAAGGATGTTGATGTTCTCTATGCCCTGGGACTAGCCCTCGAGGCTCAGGGTAAGAACGATGAGGCTCTTGGTTATTTCAAAATGGCACTCAGGTATCGTCCAGATCGCGAGGCGATAAGGACAAAAGTGCGCCAACTTGAGAGCCTGAATTCACTGAGATGAAATCTCAAAGGCCACACCACCTTTTCTTTGTGCTAATCTCACTTCTCTGGGCAAGCGTAGCATTTGCAATGCCACCACGACCTGATCTCCTTGAAGAATTCAAAGACAAGCCGCGTTCTGAACTTCCGCTTGAGCTTACCCGGCTCGGTGCAAGAGGGTTTCCCCCAAAACCCAGGCTCATGCTTCCTGATACCGTGATGTGTCTCGTCATTCTAATCGATTTCGAGGATGGTCACGCTGATACACTCGCTCACTCCGTCGAGCACTTCGATGAGCTTCTCTTCAGCTGCGAGAACGGGCGAAGCATGAGAAGCTATTATCTCTCAAACTCCTATGGAAAGCTCGACATAGTCGGTGATGTGAAAGGCTGGTTCCGCTTGCCCCAGCCTTTAGCCTTCTATGCTGACGAAAGGCGAGGCATGGGCTACTACCCTCATAACGCCCAGAAGATGGTCGAGGATGCTGTAGTCGCGGCTGATCCTTACGTGGATTTCTCACTCTACGATAATGATGGACCTGATGGGATACCGTCGAGTGGTGATGATGATGGCTATGTTGATTTTCTCCTTGTCGTTCATGGAGGCTCAGGCTATGAGTGGACATTGAATCCTTCCGACATTCATTCTCATGCAGGAACTATCCGGCCACTGGAGGCTGACGGTGTAAAGGTGAGAACCTATGCCACTGAGCCTGAGGATGGAAACATTGGCACGTTTGCGCATGAATTTGGTCACCTTCTTGGCTTGCCAGATCTTTATGATCCAACCCTGAGCACCTTCGGACTTGGTATGTGGTCACTTATGGCTTATGGATCATGGGGTGGAGGTGATGGCTCGCGCCCGGTCGGGCTTGATGCCTGGAGCAAGGTAAGGCTGGGCTTCGTAGAGCCTGTTGTCATTGATACCAACTTCACAGCCTATGAACTTCCCAATGTTGAGGATAGTGCCGTTGTGCTTAAGCTCTGGAATGGGGGAGAGGAAGGTGCTCAGTACTTCTTAGTGGAAAACCGCCGTGCAGTTGGCTGTGATTCGTATCTTGGGCGATTCGGTGAGGGCTTGCTCATCTATCATGTTGATGAAAGATACGATGGTAATTCTTCACCAACAGGACATCTTGTGAGTCTTGAACAGGCTGATGGAAGATTTGATCTTGAACGCAGAAGGGTCTTCGGATTTGGATCCGATAGTGGTGACCCCTATCCGGGTTCGACTGGGAATCGCTCATTCGGATGGTGGACGACTCCAAGCAACTATTCGAACGAAGGAAGCCCAACGCAGGTAACCATCCTAAACATAAGTGATCCTGGAGATTTGATGAAATTTGACGTTGGTGTAACATCGCCCGTCGTTTTGCTCGAGGACTACAGCGTAGATGATTCAAGAGGCGATGGCGATGGGAGACCAGAAGCTGGGGAAGATATAGACATTCTTGTAAGGCTTCACAATTACGGCGCAAAATGTGAGAGCCTCAGGGTGGAGCTTGGCTGCGACGATTCTGGTATAGACATATACGAAGATAAAGCTTCGATCCCGCTTATAGGTTCACAAGAGATCTCTCAGCCCGTGAGGTTCGCAGCAAGAATCGGGGAAAGTGTGCTCGAGCCTTATCAATTTGGGTTTTCTCTCGAGATGGCTGGGCGGTTTGCATTCGGAACTTACGAGTATTCAGACAATTTCATCTTTACCGTGCCTTTGCATTTGCTTGAGGGATTTCCAGTTGAAACCAATGGTGGTATTGTTGCTCCTCTTGCTGCTTCTGACATTGACAACGATGGTCTCAAGGAGATTATTGCAGCTACTCAGAATGGTTATGTTTATCTATGGCGCGCAGATGGGAGCCAGCTTGATGGCTGGCCTGTCCACATTGGACATCCCATTCACTCCAAACCGGCCGTTTGTGATCTCGATGTCGATGGTAAGCGTGAGATCATCGTGACGACTGTCTCCGGACTTGTGTATGTGCTCAGATCTGATGGAACACTGGAGGAAGGATGGCCTCAGCAGATGGGCTCCGAGGTGCGCTCGGATGCTGTTTTAGCAGACATTGACGATGATGGACTTGTGGAGGTCATCTGTGCAGATGTATATGGTGAAGTCTCTGCTTGGAATGAAGATGGTATGGCAGCAGATGGATGGCCAAAACACTTAAATGAGAAGATATGGATGTCAGCAGCTGCTGCTGATGTGGATGGCGACTATGTACCTGAGATCGTAATTGGGGGCTACGGTGGCAAACTCTATGTTCTTGAAGGTGATGGATCGATTGCAGATGGCTGGCCCGTAAGTGTCGGGAGGGGGTGTGGCAGAGGCTCGCCATCGATAGCCGATTTCGATGCTGACGGTAAACTTGAAATAGCAGTTTCGGGCCTTTTCTCAAACTCCACGTATGTGGTTGAGCTTGATGGCACGATTCACGAGGGCTGGCCAAGATGGTCGTTTAATTGCAGTGAGCTCAGTAGTCCCGTTCCGGTGGACCTTGATAGTGATGGTGTCCCTGAGATTGCAGTATCAACCTCCTGTGGAACAATCGTTGCATGGAATGGCGATGGAAGCATTTGCAAGGTGATTCAGGGGACGGCTCCAGATCCCATGCACAATTGCGAGCCCATCTTCTGTGATCTTGATGGAAATGGCACAATTGAGGCCATAGGGACAACTGATGGTAAGACTCGAGGTGAAGTCTATGCCTTTGGCGCATCAGGTATTGTTGGTGGATTTCCTCTAAATGCAGGTAGGGGGATCCGCTCGACACCTCTCGTCTGTGATCTCGATGATGATGGCAACTTTGAGATAGCGGCTGCAACGACCGGTGGCAAGTTATCCATCTGGCGCTTTGCAGGCGCCAAGGGGGCTGGAAGGAAGGAGTATGCCGAGGCAAGGGGCAATACCTGGAACACGGGTCAATATGGTTTCGAGGCGAAGGAGAACATGCCGATGGCTGATCTTGTGGTCTATGCCAACGACATTGAAGTTGACCCTTCTCAACCGCTTCAGAATCAAGTGGCTAAGATAAAGGCGAGAATTAGCAATGTTGGACATGCCGATGCGCACAACTTCTATGTCAATGCCTACTTTGATACCATAGGTGAATCAAGTTTGATTGACTCTCTCTATCTTGATCAACTCAGTGCCAAGACTGATACCTTTGTCACATTTGACTGGCAAGTGCCTCCTGGAGTGCCGACAAGACTCATCCACGTCCTTGTTGATACCCAAGATAGTGTCCCCGAAAGGCTTGAGCTAAACAATCATGCATCAAGAAGAGTCTATCTTTCACTGGCTGACCTTGAGCTTGAGTTTGCAGGCATTGATCCCTTTCCTGTTGCGATAGGCGATTCTGTTGAGATTACGCTCAAGCTTACCAACAAGGGAGACGATGTTGCAAACAACTTCGTTGTCAGCCTCTACGATAGCGTTGTCGATGACGCCCGAAAGATTGCCGAGTTCACGATTGTATCCCTGGGGATTGGTGAAACAAGCCAAGTTGTTGCCCACTACCTCATACCGCGTTTCCGTGACGATAGCGTTCGACTCTGGGGGGTATGTGACAAAGAGCACAACGTGGTTGAGTACTATAGGAGTAACAATGTTGTTGAGATTGGGGTGCCTTCGGGAGTGAAAGGGGAGTCAGTTGAATTTCCATATCATCTCAGCCTCGACCGATGTGTTGCTTCGCGACACCTCATCGCAGCTCAGTCCCCGTCATGCAACTGTGTATTTGCAGCGAGAATGGACGGGTCTCAAGACTTTGTTTTCGAATCACCTGGCTTAGATATAGACATCTGCCGCAACACCCTTGTCTTTTCATCGGGTGGTGACATAGCCGGTTTTGATCTTTCCGATAGTATGTTGTTAGTTGTCAGCTCGGACGAGCTCTATGAGAGCCAACCAACCGTCTGGGCTGACAATTATGCCTGGGTGGCGCAGGGGTCGGATTCAACCTATCTTTTCCTAAGATCATCCGAGGCAAGAGTTGACACCATAAGAGTAACCTCAGGATCGATTGCCCACCCCGATATTTCAAGTGAGCTTCTCATCTGGCAAGAAAGATATGGATTGGATTGGGATATCATGGCATTTGACCTTGGCGTGCGCACAATCTTCCCGATAGCCCAAACGGAGGATGACGAAATCAATCCGTGTGTCTGGGGAGAAACCGTTGTCTGGGAGGATCGCAAGGCAGATGAGAGTGACATCATTGCCTATGATGTCACTTCTGGAACTCGATACAATGTGTGTTGTGCCAGCGGTATCCAGGAGCAGCCGTCCATCTTTGGTGACATAATAGTCTGGCAGGATTCTCGCAATGGCAACTGGGATATATATGGCTATAGCGTTTCGGAGGCTAGAGAATTCCCTGTTATTCGTCAGATCGATGACCAGATAAAGCCCTTCATAGCAGAAAGCACAATTGTTTGGATCGATAAGCGCGGCGAAAGTGATGAAATCAGGGGTCTTGTGATTGGGGGAAGGCGCAATGTTGCAACTGTCAATCGATTTGAAGCTCTCTGGCAGGATGGAAGAATCGTGCTTGTTGCCAACATTGCTGAGCATGATGATGGGATCGTGTATAGAATCTATCGTTATCCTGATGCCAGACCGCTTTCTGAAGACCGCTTCTCTCATTTGAGATATGAGTTTAGTCTCGGTGGTGATAGCATTCATGTCTTTGCTGACACACTCGTTGCCCCAGAGCGTTCTTATTTCTATACCTTGGGCGTTGTTGATGCATATGGGGAGGAATCCTTTCATGGGCCAGTTGAGGGAAAGGCTTACAGAAGCTCACCTCGGCGTTTTGTAATTGGCATGCCACATCCCAATCCATTTCGATCATCAACAACGATAGCATTCGGACTTCCGCGGAGAGCAAGCTATCTAGATAACACTTCATGGCCAGATCCATCGAGCGATGTGAGGTTTGTAGAATTAGCGATTTATTCAGTCAGAGGCAGACTTGTCCGCAGACTCGAAAGAGGAGAGCTTAAGCCAGGCTACTATACCTTCACCTGGGACGGGAAGGATGACCGTGGTAATCTTGCAAGCCCGGGTGTATATTTTGTCACTGTATCCACGCCTGAATCTGTCACCTCGAGAAAGACAGTTTATTTAAGGTAGTCAAAGGTTGGTTGTCGCACTGAGCTCCTTGACTACTGCAGGTGGCGATGCTACCTTATCAGTGCTATGGACATTGGATTTGACCGTGACTGGATGAAAGAGGCGGTGAGGGAAGCAGAGAAGGCACTTGATGAGGGTGAGGTTCCCGTCGGAGCTGTTGTTGTGAAAGATGGGAGACTTATCGGAAGGGGCCACAACCGCGTTGAAGCTCTCAAGGATCCAACTGCCCATGCCGAGGTAATTGCACTTGGGGCTGCTGCCGGGGCAGTCGGTGACTGGCGCCTCGAAGGAGCAACCATCTATGTTACACTCGAGCCTTGTATGATGTGTCTTGGTGCAATGTTCGCAGCGAGGATCGAAAGGCTTGTCTATGGGGCGACTGACCCTAGAGCTGGTACTTGTGGGGGGTCAATAGATCTAGGCAGGTTGAAATATATGGATCGAGAAATTACCATTGATGGTGGGGTGCTTGAGCCTGAGTGTTCGGATTTGCTTAAGCGATTTTTCGTGAAACTTAGAGGGGAATCGTGAGTTAGACTTTGCGGAGAGATGCCAGAGCGGTCGAATGGGGCGGTCTCGAAAACCGTTGGGCAGGCAACTGCCCCGGGGGTTCGAATCCCTCTCTCTCCGCCATTTCTGTCTAAGGGGTGCGCTTCCTTAGGAATTCTTGATAACGCTTTGTGCAGCGGAGAGATGCGAGAGTGGCTGAATCGGCGTGACTGGAAATCACGTGGGCGGGTAACCGCCTCGAGGGTTCGAATCCCTCTCTCTCCGCCACTAGTTGTTTCTTAGCCCCTCAAGTGCCACATGGGTGCTCCTCGTCTTTTTGTTGGAGTAGACGGATGTCGTGGAGGTTGGATAGGTGTTTCGCTTAGAGGCTCCAAGTGGGTATCAACAGATATCTTTGGTGACATTGAGAGTCTCTGGCAGGCAAAACGACAAGCTTCCCTCATCCTCATGGATATGCCAATTGGGCTTAAGGATGGAGGATGTGAGGAGCGCAGGTGCGACGTCCTTGCCCGAAAACTTGTTGGCAAGGCTCGTGCCTCAAGCATCTTCCGCATTCCCTGCAGGAAGGCGATCTACAGTGAAGATTACAACGAGGCACTGCGTATAAACCGCAAGCTGACAGGTCGAGGTTTTTCCATTCAAACATGGAACATTGTTCCGAGGATAAGAGAAGTCGATGAGCTTATGAGATCTTGCCCTGAGGCCGTACGGAGGCTGAGAGAAACTCATCCCGAGCTTTGCTTTCAATTGCTTGGTGGTGTGAGATACCCCAAAAGATCACCTCAAGGCAGAAGCGAAAGAATTGCTATTCTTGCGAGACGTATCACAAACTGTGAACACCTCATTCATGAATCCGTTGCCTCCTGGCAGGGAAAGGCAAACATCGATGACCTCATTGATGCCCTTATCCTTGCTGTAACAGCTTCAAGGGGACTGGCGAGGCTTACCCCCCTACCCCTGCATCCTGTCAAAGACTCACTGGGAATCCCTATGCAGATGCTTTGCCCGAGCTCAAAAGCTCAGCTCAAAAAACTGTTGTCTTTGACGAAGGACAACCTAAAATGATATTAGCCTGGGAAGATTGTGGCTTAATGTGAGACAGGGGTGAGCAACCTTGAAACCAATAGTGATTACAGTAGGTGACCTTCGGCTTGAAGCTGAGCTTAATACATCGAAAACGGCGGGTCTCATATGGGATGTCCTGCCATTTGAGGCAAGGGCTCAAACCTGGGGAGATGAGATCTATTTCCGTATCCCAGTTGACAGCGACCTTGAGAATCCCAGGAGGACTGTTGAGATTGGTGACATAGGTTATTGGCCACCAGGCAATGCATTCTGTATATTCTATGGTAAGACGCCTGCAAGCAAGGGTGATGAGATCGTACCAGCAAGCCCCGTTGAGATTGTGGGCAGGATTAAGTCTGATGTGAGTGCGCTTAAAGGATTAGTCGAGCCAGGAATTGTAAGAGTTGAAAAGGGGATGTAGCTCAGCTGGGAGAGCACTGCCTTCGCAAGGCAGGGGTCGGCGGTTCGAATCCGCTCATCTCCACCAGATATGCGGCGGGTCTGGTGACTCGCCGCACCTTCTCTTGGGGTTATGCCATTTCCCAGTCTGTGATACAGAGATTTCAGATTGATATGGGATGAGGGAGTGACTCATTCATGCGAGAATCGGAAGCTGCACTAATGTTGGTTCTTGCACTTCTTATTGCTCTCATTGCTGCATCGTGTAGCACTGTGCCGCTCACAGGCAGGCATCGTCTTCTGCTTGTCTCAGAATCAACGGAGCTTGAACTGGGTGCAACAACCTACCATGAGATAATCGAGACCAGCAAACTCTCATCTGATTCAACCCAGGTTAGACGGATAAGAACAATTGGCAGAAGGATTGCACAGGCCACTGGAGAGAAAGACTACCGGTGGGAGTTCAATCTCATCGAGGCGGATTCGGTTATGAATGCCTTCTGTCTTCCGGGAGGCAAAGTAGCAGTCTATTCTGGGATTCTCAAAATAGCCAGCAGCGACGAAGAGCTTGCCACTGTGATGGCTCATGAGATTGCTCATGCGATTGCCAGACATGGGGCAGAGCGTATGTCCCAGATGTTACTTGTCGAGCTCGGAGGCATTGCTCTTGAAGAGGCACTCAAGACAAAAGGCGAAAAAACAATAGACCTTGCCAAGGTGGCATATGGAGCAGGAACTGGCCTGCTTTACATCCTTCCTTACAGTCGCAAGCATGAGGAGGAAGCCGACTACATGGGGCTCATCTACATGGCCAAGGCGGGATATGATCCCCATGCAGCCGTGAGATTTTGGGAAAAGATGAACCAAGAGTTTTCAAATCGTGAACCTCCTGAATTCCTTTCGACCCACCCCAGCAGTGAGCGCAGGATTGAGAACCTCAAACGCTGGCTTCCTCGGGTGCTCAAATATTACAAGCCGCCTGGACATTAAGGAATCCAATTTGCCTCACGAAGTCCAACCTAACTCCAGACTGGCTTGACACTGTAGCACTTTGCTGGTATTTTGATTGCGCAACCAGACGCGCAAGGGAGGGCGAAGATTTTTAGCTCCGACCCCAGGTCGTGCTAGACGGGGAGGTAGCGGTGCCCTGTAACCCGCAACCCGCTATAGCGGGGTCGAAGTCCCTTTTGAGGTCTGGTCTCTTTGGGAATGCGGCTGGATAAGCGGCGTTGAAGATCAGGTCCTGCGCAATGAAGACCTGTGAACCCCGTCAGGACCGGAAGGTAGCAGCGGTAAGCAGGAAACTTCATGTGCCGCAGGGTAACCTGGTTGGAGCTGGCTGTCCTGCTGGCGCCTGGGGAGGCAGATCGAGGAAGGGTGCACGACCTGGGTAGGTATGAGGTGATAGATTGGCTGAGGAATCCAACTACATCGTTATTGCAAGGAAGTGGCGGCCTCAGACATTTGATGAGGTTGTTGGTCAGGAACATGTTACAACAACGCTTAAAAATGCCATCCAGAGTGGACGCATAGCTCATGCGTATCTCTTCACTGGTCCGAGAGGTGTAGGTAAGACAACGGTCGCACGCATACTTGCCAAATCGCTCAACTGTGTCAATGCACCCACCGTTACTCCATGCAATAAGTGTGCAGCCTGCACCGAGATAAATCAGGGAACAAGCATGGATGTGATAGAGATTGATGGTGCTTCCAACCGAGGAATTGATGAGATAAGAAACTTAAGAGAAAGCGTTCGCTATGCATCTGTAGGTGGCAAGAAGAAGGTTTACATAATTGATGAGGTCCACATGCTCACCCAGGAAGCCTTTAATGCACTGCTCAAGACACTTGAAGAGCCTCCTGCCCATGTGGTCTTTGTGTTCGCCACAACGCAGCCTCTTAAGGTTCCATCAACAATTGTTTCACGTTGCCAGCGCTTTGACTTCAGACGCATTCCAGCGGATAAGATAACCTCCAGACTCAAAGAGATTTGCGATGCTGAAGGCTTCAAGTGTGATGAAGATGCACTTATGATTATTGCGCAAAGGGCTGATGGGAGCATGCGTGATGGCCAGAGCATGCTTGAGCAGGTACTGGCATTTAGTGGAGGCAGCGCCACTCAGCAAGACATTGGTGCAATTGCAGGACTGAGAGGTAGCGAGCTTGTTGCGGATATAGCCAAGGCGATCATCGAAGGCAATGAATCAAGGCTTCTCGACCTTGTGGCAGATGCGTTTGATGCCGGCGCCGATTCGCTCGATCTTATCTCCTCCCTTACCGAATGGCTACGATTTCTCCTTATTGCCTCAATTGATTCCTCATCACAGCAGTTGCTTGCACTTGGTAAAGAAGTGAGAAATAGGCTTCTTGAGGATGCCAAAGGTGTCCCATCGGAACAGCTCCTTGCAATGGTTTCTATGATTGCTGAAGCTGAAACCACTATCAGAAGGGCATCGCACAAACGCTATCTTCTTGAGGCACTCTTGCTGCGAATGGCAAAGCTCAAAGGACTAACAAAGATTTCTGAAATAGTAGCAATGCTAAGGGGTTCTGAACCTGGACCCGGAGCTGAACCCCGGGATCCACCTAACCCTAAGCCTGAGGAGAAGAACTCTCAAAATGAGGATCCACCAGTGAGTCTTGAAGATGTCGCCATTATCTGGCGCAGCATGGTTGAGGATTTGCGCAAGACAAAAGCATCGCTTGCATCGATTCTCGATCTATGTGAACCTCCTAAATTTAGCGATGGCGTTTACTGGCTTGAAGTACCGAGTGCCTTTCATGAGAGTCAAATTCTTAAGAAACACAATCTGCGTGTGTTGACAGATCAACTCCGGCAGCTTACCAATACTTCGGTGGTGATTAAGACCAAAGTTAAGGCGAATGAATCCAAGACCACCAGTCATCTCACCGAGGCAGCCTCGAGGGAGCCATTGGTTAGGATGCTGATTGAAAATATGGGGGGCAAGATTGTCGAGATAAGACGACCTGAGCGGGAATCTTGAGGTGGGTTTCAAAGTGAGGAGGTGAAGGCCAATTGGGCAACAAGCTTGGCGATCTGATGAAGCAGGCGCAGAAGCTCCAAAGTCAGATACAGAAAGTTCAGGAAGAGCTGGCTGAAACGACAGTTGAAGCCACCTCTGGTGGTGGAATGGTGACAGTTGTTGCAAATGGGAAGCAGGAGATCGTTAGCATAAAGATAGATCCCGAGGTCGTTAACAAGGACGACGTTGAAATGCTCGAGGATCTCATAGTTGCAGCCGTCAATGAAGCCAGACGAAGGGCTCAAAAGCTCATGATGAATGAGATCTCAAAGATCACTGGCGGACTTGGTATTCCACCGGGAATCATTTAGGCACCGCTATGGTTGGTTCAGAAAGTTTAGAGAGATTGATACAGGAGCTTACCAAGATGCCAACGATCGGTAAGCGTACAGCTCAAAGGCTTGCCCTTTATCTTGTCAAGGCTCCTAAGGAGGAAGTAGCTGCACTTGTAGATGCTATCGTAAAGATGAAAGAGAGAGTGAGATTCTGCTCCCAATGCGGGTCTTTGAGCGAAGACGATGTGTGTCCAATTTGCAGAGATCCTAAACGTGATAGATCGGTGATATGTGTCGTTGAAGAGCCTGGCAATGTTATGAGGATAGAGAGCACAGGGGAATACAAGGGGCTTTACCATGTGCTTCATGGTCGGCTTTCCCCCCTCGATGGTATTGGTCCTGAAGATCTTGCCATAGATAAGCTTGAGAGGAGAATTGAGAACCTTGGTGTTAAGGAAGTAATAATCGCTACCAATCCAAATGTTGAAGGTGAGGCCACGTGCAACTATATTGCTCAGGCACTTAAGCCTCTTGGCATAAAGATAACCAGTATTGCAACGGGCGTACCAATTGGTAGTGACCTTGATTTTGCTGATGAGATGACACTTTCACGCGCCTTTAGAGGTCGCGCGGAGATTAAGTAGAGGGAGGATGAGATGGAGAAGCCTTTGGAAATAAGATGGCATGGCAGGGGTGGCCAGGGAGCGAAGACTGCTGCCTTTCTGCTGGCTGAAGCCATGATTGAGCAAGGCAAGTATGCTCAGGGATTCCCCGACTATGGTCCTGAGCGTATGGGAGCTCCAATCAGAGGTTATAACAGGATAAGCACTGAGCCTATAAGGTTGCACTGCGACATCGAAAATCCTGAAATCGTCATTGTTCTCGATCCAACCCTTTTGAGAACGGAGAATGTCGCTGGGGGACTTGTTGAAGGAGGCAAGATTCTCATAAACAGTCCAGCCGGTCCTGAAGAACTCAAGTCAGACTTGGATCTTGGTAACGGTTCGGTCTATACGGTTGATGCAACCAGGATAGCGCTTGAGGAGGTAGGAAGACCCATTCCCAATCTTCCTATGATAGGTGCTTTGCTCAAGGTGAGCAATCTTGCTGACATAGAAAGTATGACACGCATCGTCTCCAAGAAATTTGAAGGTAAGTTCAACAAGCAGGTGGTTGAAGGTAACCTAAAGGCTATGAAAAGGGCTTATCAAGAGGTAAGGGGATAGTGAAGATGAAAGGATGGAAAGAATTAGCGATAGGCGGAAGAATCGAAGAGGCGGGTAATGCTGTGGAATATGAGACAGGCTCATGGCGTACTTTCAGGCCAGTGCGCGATGATGAGAAGTGTATCCATTGTCTCCAATGCTGGATATCATGTCCTGACTCAGCAATAAAGGTAAAGGATGGGAAAGTAGTTGATATCGATCTCAACCACTGTAAGGGATGTGGTATATGTGCTGAGGTATGCCCGCCAAAAGTCCATGCTATTGAGATGGTTGAAGAAGCAGAATTTGTTAAGAAGGAGAGCAAATGATGGGAGCAGTCAAGGCTAGAAAATTGGTTGCCCTAACTGGCAACGATGCTGTTGCTGAGGCTATGCGACAGGTAAATCCCGATGTTGTTGCTGCCTACCCCATAACACCTCAGACGGAATTGATGCACAAGTTCGCCGACTATGTTGCCAATGGTTTGGTCAATACCGAATTCGTATTGGTTGAGTCCGAGCACAGCGCGATGAGTGCAGCTGTTGGGGCATCCGCAGCAGGTGCACGTGTGATGACTGCAACAAGTGCTAATGGACTGGCTCTCATGTGGGAGATAGTCTATATAGCTGCCTCGACACGATGTCCTATTGTTATGGCTGTTGTCAATCGAGCTCTGAGTGCGCCGATAAATATCCATTGTGACCACAGCGATTCCATGGGTACGCGTGATGCTGGCTGGATCCATCTCCACTCGGAGAACTCTCAGGAAGCTTATGACAATGCTGTTCAGGCTGTGAAGATCGCAGAACACAGAGATGTGCTTTTGCCTGTGATGGTTTGCCTAGATGGTTTCATTCTGAGTCATACGCTTGAAGCCGTTGAGGTACTCGAAGATGAAACTGTCAAGCAATTCATCGGGGAATTTCGTCCTGTGCATAACCTTCTTGACACCGACAAGGCTATGACCTTTGGGCCTCTCGATTTTCACGACTATTATTTCGAGCATAAGATTCCTCAAATAATCGCCATGCAGAATGCTCATAAGGTCATTGATGATGTTGCTCGTGAGTATGCCGAGCTTACCGGTAGGCGCTACGAGCTTGTTGAAAAGTATAAGACTGATGATGCCGAGCGTATTGTTGTTGCACTTGGCTCAACATGTGGAACTGCGAAAGTTGTGGTTGATGAGCTTAGGGAGCAGGGCGAGAAGGTTGGCTTGCTCAAGATAAGAGTATTCAGACCCTTCCCCTACAATGAAGTCAGGGAAGCTCTTGCTCATGCCAAAGCAGTTGCCGTTCTTGACCGCTCCATGTCTTTTGGAGCCCAAGGCGGGCCTGTCTTGCTTGAGGTAAGGGCTGCTCTCTATGACAATGCTAGTGTTCCAACGAAGGGCTACATATATGGTCTTGGTGGACGCAATGTTTCACCCTCCCAGATTCGCAGAGCTTTTGAGGAGATCAAAGAGATTGCCAAAACTGGTCGAAGCAGCGATGAGATTGGTTTTCTTGGTGTAAGAGAATAGGAGGTCAGCAGTGCCTACACTTAAGGAACTTTCCAAGCGTGAGGACTTACTTGCACCCGGGCATCGAGCTTGCGCTGGTTGTGCTGCGACGATAATCGTGAGGCAAGTCTTACTTGCTGCTGGAAAGGATGTTGTTGTTGGATGTGCTACGGGTTGTCTTGAAGTTGTCACTACCATTTTCCCATACTCTGCCTGGCGTGTTCCCTATATCCACAATGCATTTGAGAATGTGGCTTCAACAGTCAGTGGAGTGGAGGCAGCCTATCGCTCTCTTAAGCGCCAGGGCAAGATAAGTCGAGACATGCACTTTATAGCCTTTGGCGGAGACGGGGGAACATATGACATCGGGCTTCAGGCACTCTCGGGTGCAGCTGAAAGAGGCCATCGTATGCTGTATGTCTGTTATGATAATGAAGCCTATATGAATACGGGTATCCAGCGTTCAGGCGCTACTCCTTTTGGTGCTGAAACTTCAACCTGCCCGGCAGGTGATGTTATCCCTGGCAAGACACAGTATCATAAGGACATGACGAGGATTATGGCTGCTCATAGGATTCCCTATGTTGCTCAGGCATCTCCAAGCCACTGGAAGGACCTCGTCGCAAAAGTTGAGAAGGCTCTTTCAAAGGACGGTCCCAGCTTCTTAAATGTGATTTCCCCCTGCCACAGGGGATGGCGATATCCTATGGAAAAGACTATTGAGATTGCGAAGATAGCCGTTGACACCTGCTTCTGGCCACTCTATGAGGTTGATGAGGGAAAGTGGCACATAACATATGTGCCTAAGGAGAAGCTTCCACTAAGTGAATTTACTAGCAGACAGGGTAGGTTCGCTCACTTCAAGAAGCACCCTGAACTTCTGGAAGCCGCTCAGCAAGAGGTTGATCGAAGGTGGCGCGAGCTTGAGGCTCTTGCGGGTATAAGCGATTCACCAGATGAAAGGCAATCCCGGGAATAGCATTGACGGGAACTCGAAGCGATAGGCTTGCTAAAGTTGTTGGTACGAGTGTTTTCATAGGTCACTTCCCAATCTTCCCTGGGACGGTCGGGAGTCTGCCTGGGATTCTCATCTATGTCTTACTATCCTTGAAGGTTGAAGCTTTTAGAGGATTCGGAATTGCGTGGCTCATACTTCTGGCAGCGATCTTACTTGGTGGTTCACTTGCAGCCCACCGGTGCGAGGAGCTCTATGGCAATGATGACAAGAAGATTGTCATCGATGAGGTGTGGGGAATGCTTATTGCACTTCAGGCTTTGCCGCTTGCTGTCAAATGGATAGTTGCTGCATTTTTCCTTTTCAGATTCTTCGATATCGTTAAGCCACCTCCTGCAAGGAAGGTTGAGCGGGTTGGAGGGGGAGTTGCCATCATGCTCGATGATGGTGTGGCAGGTATTTACACAGCCTTCATTCTCTATATTTTGAAAATCGCTTTTGGCTAGCTCACTATGAGGGTCAGCATACTCACGATTGGTGACGAAATAACCTCGGGGCACATCGTTGATACCAATGCGGCTTATCTCGCAAGTCGCCTGGCAGCTATGGGAATCCAGGCTGAGCGCATCGTCTCGGTTAGGGATGATGTCGATGCCATAGCATCGGAACTTGCACGCATGCAGAGTGAATCTGATGTAGTGCTTGTTACGGGCGGGCTTGGACCTACGCTCGATGACGTTACCAAGGAAGGCATAGCAAAGGCACTTAATCGCCCGCTAAAGGTGGATCAGGATGTGTTGGCTAACCTCGAAAGGCGTTATGCCACCAGAGCAGATGCCAAGCGCGCTCTTCTTGAGAACATAGCGAATCTTCCGGAAGGCTCATCATGCTACACAAATCCCCTCGGCGCAGCACCTGGCTTTGCTGTCAAAACTTTGTCGAGTGTTATCTATGTCTTGCCTGGCGTGCCCGATGAAATGAAAGCCATTTTTGAAGATTCCATTGCAGCCGAGATTGCTGCACTCTGTAAGGATGCATGTTCAATCACAAAGGTAATCACAACCTTTGGTCTCACCGAGAGCACAATAGCGCGGATGATTGGCGAGGGCTTATGCGATTTCGGGGGAAGACTTGGTTATCTACCAAAGACGAGCGGTGTTGAGCTCAGGCTCACAGCAGATGCTCCAACAAGGGACCAAGCTCTTGAAATCCTGGAAGGTGCGGTCTCCAAAGTATGCACTTTGCTCAAAGACAATGTCGTCTCCACGGATGGTAAGCGGATAAACGTTGTTGTTGGTGAGATGTTGATTGAGAAGAAGGCGACAATCGCTGTTGCTGAATCTTGCACCGGTGGCTTGATTGGCCATCTTCTTACTGAGGTAGCCGGTATCTCAACCTGTCTCGAGCGAGACATAGTTGCTTATAGCAATAAAACCAAGATTGAGCTTCTTGGTGTGGACGGCTCTCTGATAGAGAATCACGGTGCTGTTAGTGAAGAGGTGGCTGCAGCGATGGCAAAGGGTGTCAAAGAGACCGCTGGAACTCTTGTTGGGCTTTCAACAACTGGAATTGCCGGACCTACTGGAGGTACACCGGAGAAACCTGTGGGCACAGTCTTTATAGGCATGGCCTATGATAAGATACTTGAAGTGAAGAAGGCATCGCTCAAGGGCAATCGCTCGGGTATCAAACAGAGAGCCGCCTTTACAGCTCTTGACATGGTTAGACGCATGCTACTTTCGAAGGGGTGAGGAGTTCTGGATAAGATCAGAGCTTTTATTGCTGTTCCTGCTTCGGATGCTATCAAGCACACCATAGAAGAAATCGAGGCCAATCTTAAGAAGTCAGGTGCAGATGTAAAGTGGGTTGAACCTGAGAAGGTTCATCTCACCTTGAAATTCCTCGGAAACATCTCAAGTGATATCATAGAGCCGATGGCACAGAGGCTTGCTCAAGCACTTGCTGACCTCAAGCCATTTGAGGTTGAGGTACGCGGACTTGGCACCTTCCCTGGTGGCTCAAGGCCGAGGGTTATCTGGCTTGGTTTTGGAGAGGGTAAAGCCATCTTGGCTGAACTTGCTCGGAGGGTTGAGGAGGCGTGTGTTGATCTTGGCTTCGCAAGGGAAAATCGGCCATTCAGTCCCCATCTTACAATCGGACGAGTGCGCCGCCCGACTCCTCAACTTTCGGCGCTGAGAGATAATATCGCACGGGTCGAATATAATCCCTTGAAACTCTCAGTGGATAGAGTTAATCTGATGAAGAGCAAACTTAGCCCCCGAGGGCCCACCTATACAGTTTTAACTGCTTTGACTCTTGGGGAGTCATAAGGAGGGGGTTGGGGAATGGTAGCAAAACACAAGCAGAGTGCAACGAGCAAGGTTCAACACGTAACGACTGGAAAGGATAAGGCTCTTGAAGCAACTATCATGCAGATCGAACGCCAGTTCGGTAAGGGCTCCATAATGAAGCTCGGGG
Organism: bacterium; assembly: GCA_029933125.1. GTDB lineage: Bacteria > Arandabacterota > Arandabacteria > Arandabacterales > Arandabacteraceae > JALGWB01. The sequence goes on from JAOZOU010000004.1 coordinate 79,329, forward strand.
AAGGTCCAACCTGTCAGGAGGTCGGAGTCATCTCAACAGGTTCAATCGGGCTGGATAAGGCTCTCGGTATCGGAGGCGTTCCAAGGGGAAGAATAGTTGAAATCTTTGGGCCCGAGTCCTCAGGCAAGACAACACTAGTACTCCATATCATTGCCAATGCTCAGAAGGGTGGTGGCTTGGCTGCTTTTGTTGATGCTGAGCACGCTTTGGATCCTGCCTATGCTGAGAAGCTGGGAGTTGACATCGACAACCTCCTGGTATCCCAGCCGGATACTGGTGAGCAGGCACTCGAGATAACCGATATGCTGGTGAGAAGTGGAGCCCTTGATGTTGTTGCCGTTGATTCAGTTGCCGCCCTCGTGCCCCGTGCTGAGATCGATGGGGAGATGGGTGAAACGCAGATTGGTCTTCAGGCAAGGTTGATGTCCCAAGCATTGCGCAAACTGACGGGAAGCATAAGCAAGTCACGTACCTGCGTTATCTTCGTTAACCAGATTCGTATGAATATTGGAGTGATGTTTGGAAATCCTGAGACAACATCAGGTGGAAGAGCTCTCAAGTTCTATTCTTCAGTCAGAATTGATATCAGACGAATTGGTTCGATAAAGGAAGGTGACCAGGTAATCGGCAATCGCACGCGTGCAAAGGTTGTTAAGAATAAGGTTGCCCCTCCCTTCAAGGATGCCGAGTTTGATATACTCTATGGCTACGGGATCTCGCGAGAAGGTGAGCTCATTGATCTCGGCCTGGCGACCAAGGTTATTGAGCGGAGCGGCACATGGTATTCGTTTGGTAAGGAACGTCTGGGTCAGGGCAGAGATAATGCGAGAAGATATCTCATTGAGAACAGAGATCTTGCAGCAGCTATAGAGGAGCGCATCCGAGCTGCCCTTGAGCTCCCCGCAGGTACAACCTCAAAGACCTAAAATGGTAAACACAGAGGCTTGCCTTGAAGTTACCAACCTGAGGAAGGTGCCTCGTCGCCACGAATTTGAATTACATCTTTCCAGTGGCGAAGCGATAAAGGTTCTTAAGGAAGATGTCGAGAGGGAGGGAATAGAAATAGGCAGCTCCCTTCCCGGGAGGCTTCTTAAGCATCTCGAACAAAGATATTTCTACACGCGCTCCAGAGAAATTGTCGAGCGTCTCCTCCGGGTAAGACCCCGCACAGCGGCTGAGATCAGACGTCGCCTCTTAAGAGAACATTTTCCTAAGGATATCTGCGATAAGGTTGTCTCAGAACTTGAAAGCGACGGCATGATTGATGACCTCACTTTTGCCAAACTCTGGATTGATGAAAAGAAGGTCAAAGAGGGCAGAAGAAGAATCAGGGGGGAACTACTTTCAAGGGGGATTGATGTCTCAATTGTTGAACAGGCACTTGAACTTTATTATGATGACTCCAACGAACTCGAAACAGCAAAGCACATGGTTGCAAAGCGGCTCGGAAGGCTGACGGGTCTGCCACGCCGAGTTGTGCAAAGGCGCCTCTACGGATTCTTGCTAAGGCGAGGTTTTGAATCTGGCATCGCCAGGGAAGCGATTTCATGCATCCTTGACGAAGACACCTGGGAAGGAAAAGATGAAAGCTGATGAACTGAGAAAGGTCTTTCTGGACTTCTTCAAGGAGCGAGGCCATACGATAGTCCCAAGCGCTTCGCTTGTTCCTGAGGGCGATCCGACTCTCCTTTTCAACGTTGCGGGTATGGTTCAGTTTAAGCAGTTTTATGCTGCGAAGGGACCTATTCCTTTTGTAAGGGCTGCTTCAGTGCAGAAATGCTTGCGCGCGACCGATCTTGAGGAAGTTGGCAAAACCATAAAGCATCATACCTTCTTTGAAATGCTTGGTAACTTCTCATTCGGGGACTACTTCAAAGAGGAAGCCATTGAGTGGGCATGGGAATTCATAACCGATGTTGTCAGGCTTTCACGTGAGAGACTCTCCATAACCATCTATGAGGAAGATGATGAGAGCGAGCGAATATGGACTGAGCGAATAGGCATAGAGAAAAGCAGGATTTACAGGCTCGGTAAGGAGGATAATTTCTGGGGACCGGCTGGGCTCACCGGTGCATGTGGGCCTTGTACTGAAATTCACTTCGATCTTGGTGAGGATGTTGGCTGTGGTCGTGATACGTGCTCACCGGGCTGCGACTGTGATCGTTTTGTTGAAGTCTGGAATCTTGTCTTTCCCCAATTCTATCAAGACGAGCAGGGCAAGTTGAGTCCACTTGAGAGGAAAGGTGTTGACACGGGGATGGGACTCGAGAGGCTCGCGATGGTGTGCCAGGGGGTGCGATCTACCTATGAAACCGATCTCCTCAAACCCATCTGTGATTTCGTAAGGGATATTGCTCCTGAGGCGAAGCATGATGAAAGGAGTGAGGTTGCCGTAAGGGTTATTGCAGATCACTCGCGTGCTCTTTGCTTTGCAATAGGCGAGGGGGTTCTGCCTTCCAACGAGGGAAGGGGATATGTCATCAGACGAATCTTAAGGCGGGCTGTCCTGAAGGGTCTTGATCTTGGCATAGAGGAGCCCTTCCTCTACAAAGTGATAGGCAAGGTGATTGATGTGATGGGCAAGGCATATCCCGAGATAACAACAACTGCTGAGAAGGTTGCCCTCATTGTGAAATCGGATGAGGAACGCTTTCAGCGAACACTTTCGAGGGGGATGGCGATCTTCAAGCAGATGGTCGATGGGGCAAGAGCGGGTAGGTCTAAAGAGATCGCTGGAGAGGATGTCTTCAAGCTTTATGATACCTATGGTTTTCCTGTTGAGATAACCCAGGAGCTTGCAAAAAGCTATGGCATCGGTGTTGACATAGACGGCTTTCGCAAAGCCATGGATGACCAGCGAGAGCGCGCTCGCGAGCGAAGTCGCATAGGTAAGGAAGTTGATGTGCTTGAGGACATGGCAACTGTTCCTGAGAACTTCGTTGGCTACGATATGCTTGAGGTGCCGACCGTAATCACCAAGATAAGAAGTGAAGGCAAGGAGATTGACCAAGCTTCGGAGGGCGAGAAGGTTTCAATTGAGCTTGAACGGACACCATTTTACCCCGAGGGTGGTGGTCAGGTTAGCGATGTCGGGACTATCATCGGCACAGAGAGCAAATCAAGTGTGACACATGTGAAGTGGGCTGGTGGCTCAAGGATTGAACACCATGTGCGAATAGACAGTGGCAGGATAAGACTGGGGGAAGGGGTTGTCGCTAAGGTTGATATTGAACATCGCAAGGCAACCCAGAGAAACCATACGGCTACCCACCTTTTGCATGCTGCCCTGCGATCGCTGCTCGGTGGTCATGTTCGTCAGGCAGGTTCTCTGGTTGCTCCAGATAGATTGCGCTTCGATTTCACCCACTATGAGCCTCTGAGTGACGAGGAGATAATTGCAGTCGAAGAAAGAGTGAACCGTAGGATTCTTGATAACATCCCCGTAAAAACAGCTATTGAGCCGTTTGAAAGTGCTCGGGCAAAAGGCGCTATTGCTCTCTTTGGTGAAAAGTATGGGCAGAAGGTTCGAGTTGTTGAAATTGAGGATACGAGCTGTGAGTTGTGTGGGGGAACTCATGTGAGCAGGACGGGTGACATTGGCAGCTTCCGGATAGTTTCGGAATCAGGTATAGCTGCGGGGGTTAGAAGAATTGAAGCTGTAACAGGACTTGGTACCGTGAATTTCATGAGAGCTGTAACCCAGCGCCTCGAGCACATAAGCGAGATCCTCAGGGTTCCTGAACGTGACCTCGAGGAGGGGGCTCGTAAGATATTGGCAAAGGTTGCTGACCTCGAGAAACAGGTGAGGAAACTTCGCCAACGCCTTGTAGCAATTGAAGTTGAGGAAATGATCAAGCAGGCTCATAAGGTAGGTTCGGTCGAGATTGTAACCAAGGCTATTGATGATGCAGATGTTGACCTTCTCAAGGACCTTGCTGATAGAGTGCGGCAGAAGTTAAGGTGCAGCGTGGTTGTTGTGGGCACAGCTGCTGCGGGCAGAGTGATTATCATTATTGGTGTTGATGATGAAGTCGTAAAGACTACAAGTATTAGAGCATCAACAATTGCCAAGCGTCTCGGGGAGATCGTTGGAGGTAGGGGTGGCGGAAGAGATACGTTTGCTCAGGCTGGCGGGAAGGATGCAACCAAGCTCGAAGCTGCCCTTGCCAGGGCTAAAGAGATTGTGGGTGAAATCCTTGGATAGTGCTCGCGATTCTACCGCAGTTAGCATTAACTGTACCTGGGATTGTGGTGTTTGCAGTGCCGTATGTCCGGCCAACTGCATAGAGAACAAGGATCATGTTGTCAAGATACATCTTAGGGCGTGTCAGTTGTGCTTTGCCTGTCTGAAAGTGTGCCCGGCGGGGCTAATCGGTGAGAGGGATCTTGAGCGGGTTTGATGTGATTGTTGTTGGCGGAGGATGTGCAGGTCTCTGGGCAGCTGTTTGCTCAGCCCGTGAAGGTGCATCCACACTCCTGCTTGAGAAGAGAGGTGAGATCGGAGATCGCATCATCTGCGCAGAAGGGGTTGGAGCAAGAGGGCTGGGTGCTATAATCCAACCTTCGAAAGAGTGGTTAGCCACATCCATTGATGGAGCAAAGCTCTGTGCACCTGATGGGCGCTGCTTCACCATCCGTCAACCTCGATGTGGCTATATCCTTGAGAAGGACAGGTTCCTTAAGGCCCTCGCAGAATTGGCTCGGAAAAGTGGGGTAAGCATCAGAACAAGGAGCAAGGCGAGCCTTCTGGGTTGTGGCGGTATGGTCTCACTCGAGATTTCGGACGGAAGCGCAACCGAGAGACTCCAAGCCCCTGCAATAGTTGCTGCAGATGGGATAAAGTCTGAGATCTCAAGGCAGGCAGGCATTCTCGGGAATCGCATACCTGATGAGATTTTCTCTTGTGCTCAGGATACCGTTGGGGGCATAGGAGTCAATCCCAATCTTGTTGAATTCCACTTTGGGAGTGCAACAGCTCCTGGCGGTTATGCATGGGTTTTCCCTAAGGGTGAAACTCGGGCGAACATAGGAGTGGGTATAAGTCCTCACGATGGGAATCGAGACTGTGCAACCAGCTATCTTGCAAGATTCAGGCTTAGGCAATATCCCGGGGGTTATGTCGAAAGACCCATTGTTGGCGGCGTTCCAAGTTTGAGGAATCCTTTCGCTGGATGTGGCAAGGGCATCTTTACAGCAGGTGATGCGGCAGGGGTGGCAGATCCCATCTCTGGAGCCGGTATCGTTCCGGCTCTTGAGTCAGGTGCCATTGCAGGTAAGGTTGCAGCATCCTATGCCAAAGGTCAATTGAGTCTTGCTACTGCTGAGGAGGTTTATAGCCAGAGCCTACGCAAACTCTATCGCGACCGTAAACTGAGATTTGCAATTCGTAAGATGATGAGGGAGATGTCGGACACCGATCTTTCACGTCTGATCGCAAATTCTGCTGAGTTCTTTAAGAGAGGCAACAGCCTTGACGGTGACCCCATCAATCTCGTGAAGTTTCTTATAAAGGCTATGCCTGATATATTCAGATTAGTCAGACACTATGTGGGAGTGTAATAGATGAACGTCTATGAGGAGATGCTTGCAGTCATTGACAAACGAGGCACCGGTTACATCGTTCTGCTTGATCCTGACAAGGCAAGCCCTGGCGAGATCGCAGAGCGAGCTTCTGAGGCAAGCGAATATGCAGATATCATTTTTGTTGGTGGGAGCATCTGTGTGAAGCATGATTTCAATGAAGCGGTCAAAAGCATTAAGAAGGCAGCGCGAGTTCCGGTTGTGATTTTTCCCGGTGACGCTACTCAGATCTCCCCTTATGCGGATGCGCTTCTTCTTCTATCCCTTGTCAGCGGAAGGAATCCCAATCTCCTCATTGGTGAACATGTAAAAGCTGCCCCAATCATAAAGCGCTATGGGCTTGAGGTAATACCCGTTGCTTATATCCTTGTCGATGGCGGAAAGACGACCTCGGTTCAGTTCATGAGCCAATCTCTAGCGATTCCTGCCGATAAGCCTGAACTCGCTGTTGCCCACGCGCTTGCTGGTCAATATCTCGGAATGAAGCTTGTCTTTCTTGAAGCTGGCAGTGGCGCTTCTAATACTGTAGCAGATGCCATGATTTCGGCTGTTTCGAGGGCAATATCACTTCCTGTGATAGTTGGAGGTGGAATCAAGGCAGCAGATGTTGCTGCAAGACTTGCTCGAGCCGGAGCTGCCTTCATAGTTACAGGCGAGATTATAGAGGAGCAGGGAAACAAGGATATGCTCAAGGAGTTTGCTGACGCCATCCATTGGCGGTGAGGAAAGGAGTTGATGGCAACGAAAGCGCTCATCCTTAGTGGTGGTAAAGGTACAAGGCTTAGACCCATAACCCACACAAGTGCAAAGCAGCTCGTGCCCATAGCCAACAAACCTATTCTCTTCTATGGCATTGAGGCAATAAGAGAGGCTGGCATAAGGGACATAGGGATTATTGTTGGTGACACTGCAAACGAGATCAAAGCAGCTGTTGGCGATGGTTCCAAATTCGATGTCAAGGTTACATACATTCAGCAGGAAGCACCTCTGGGTTTGGCTCACGCCGTCAAGATTGCTCGTGACTTCATCGGCAAGGATAGATTCGTTGTCTATCTTGGAGACAATCTCATAATCGACGGTATCGCCGGTTTCGTCAAACGTTTTGAAGCCAACAAACCTAACAGTCAGATCCTTCTGGCTCATGTGCCAAATCCTCAAAATTTCGGTGTGGCTGAGCTCGATGGCGAGAGGGTCGTGAGACTTGTTGAGAAACCTAAAGAACCCAAGACAGATCTTGCTCTTGTTGGTGTCTATATGTTTGATGAAACCATTTTTGAGGCATGTGAAGCCATCAAGCCCTCATGGCGAGGCGAGCTCGAAATAACCGATGCAATCCAGTATCTCATTGACAGGGGTTGTGATGTTCAGTTCCAGATAATAAGCGGATGGTGGAAGGATACCGGAAAACTTGAGGACATGCTTGAGGCAAATCGTATGTTACTTGAAAGAATCGAGCACAAGGTTGAGGGTGACATCGACGAAACCTCGCGTATTGATGGGCGCGTCGTGCTCGAGCGAGGCACGGTGATAAGGAATTCGGTCTTAAGGGGACCCCTCATAATAGGAGCCAATTCAAAGATAATTGACTCCTATATCGGTCCTTTTACCTCGATAAGCTATTCATGTGAAGTCAAGAGCAGTGAAATAGAACATAGTATCATACTTGAGAATAGCCGCATTGTTGAGGTCAGGGGTCGGATCGAGAGTAGTCTTATTGGAAAGAATGTGGTTATTGAAAAACATAGCCAATTGCCAAAGGCTTACAAGTTCATGATTGGCGACAACAGCAGGGTTGAACTCTTCTGATGCCCAAGAGTCTCAAAATAATGGTTACCGGTGCCAAAGGTATGCTGGGTAGCGACCTTTGCGATGTGCTTGGTTCAGAATTCGATGTCTATGGTTTCGACATTGATGATTTCAGTATCACAGATGAGCAGGCAACAATGGAATGGACACTCAAGGTGGCACCTCATGTCATTTTTCATCTTGCTGCCTATACGGACGTTGACGGCAGCGAGGATCACAGGGAAGAGGCCTTTGAAGTCAATGCAGTCGGTACGCAGAATATCTGCCGGGCAGCTCGCAATGCCAATGCTCGCCTAATCTATATCAGCACTGACTATGTCTTCGACGGTACAAAAGGCAAACCCTATATTGAGGCGGATGAACCAAGTCCTATCAACTACTATGGACTAACCAAACTCTATGGCGAGCTCTACGTAACAGATCTAACGCTTCATCATCTAATAGTGAGAACTTCATGGCTCTTTGGTCCAAATGGGAAAAACTTTGTAGATACCATAATTGGAAAGGCTGAGGCTGGGGAGAGGCTTCGTGTTGTCAATGATCAATACGGCTGCCCAACCTATACGCTTCATCTTGCTCAGGCTTTGCGTGAACTGATGAAGCAGGATCTCGAGGGAATTATTCATCTTACGAACAAAGGTGCCACAACCTGGTATGATCTAGCCACCTATGCGCTTGAGTTGGCGGGCATATCAGCTGATATCACCCCGGTCGACAGTAAAGCTTATCCGACAAGGGCTAAGCGGCCTGTTTATTCTGTGCTCTCAAGTTCTCGTCTCGAGGCAAGCGGAATTGGAGAGCTTCCACCTTGGCAGGAGGGTGTAAGGGATCATCTTAAGAGAAGGAATAAACTCAAAGAGGAGTGAGCTTTCGTGGATGCTATTTCATGGATAAAGGATTCACTTGGCAGAGCAAGTGGTGTTTTCTCACAAACAGCTTCTTCGTGTTGTGAGGACATACTTGAAGCATCGAGGATTGTGACAGATTGCCTCAAACAGGGTGGTAAGATATTGCTCTGTGGCAATGGTGGCAGTGCTGCTGATGCTCAGCACATAGCTGCTGAGATGACAGTCAGAATGAAAAAAGTAAGATCTCCACTTGCTGCGATTGCTCTTACGACAAATTCATCCCTTCTCACTGCTCAGGCTAATGATCTTGGCTTCGAAACCGTTTTCTCCAGACAGGTTATGTCGCTCGGTTCAAGAGGAGATGTTCTTGTTGCGATAAGTACGAGTGGGAAGTCGCCGAATATTATTGAGGCAGTTAATGTCGCAAAGGAGATGAAAATAAAGGTGATAGGCCTTACCGGTTTTGATGGTGGGCATCTTGCTCCACTTTGTGATGTAGCTATTGTTGTACCTTCAAGTGAAGTCCCTAGGATTCAGGAAGTCCACATAGCCCTTGGACATATTTTCTGCGAACTTGCTGAAGCATCAATCTTTGGCGACAATTAGTATGGTTGGTCATCAATTTATTCGCTGGAGAAGGCATGAGAATGGAGATGACTTATGAAAAACTATCTCTTGATAATCTTTAGTGTTGTCCTTGGGGTGGCAGGTCAACTCTCTTTGAAGTATGGGGTTGGCATTGCTTCGAATGTTTCTTCTTCGCGTATCGTCCAATCCCTGGATCCGCGTGTGATATGGAGTTTTCTCCAGACCGCAGCAAGCAACAAGTTTGTGATTCTTGGTTTTCTTTTCTACCTGATCAGTGCAGCCAGCTGGTTGGTGATACTCTCGAGGGTTGACCTGAGCCTGGCTTACCCTCTCATAAGCATCGGATACATAGTAATAGTTGTGCTCTCGAAGTACATATTCAATGAACCGGTCACAAGCATGCGCATTGCTGGAACGTTGCTTGTTTGTGCAGGAGTGTTCTTGCTCTTGAGGTCGTGAAATTGAGCAAACCTGTACTGATTGGAATAGCGGGTGGAACAGGTTCTGGAAAGACCACTGTGGCAACTCTTGTCAAAGCCCGCTTCGGTGATGAAAAGGTCATCATAATCCACCATGACTCCTATTACCGTGATAGGAGTGACATAAGCCCTGAAGAGAGGGAAAAGATTAACTATGACCACCCTGATGCATTCGAGAACAGTTTACTTGTTGAGCACCTCAGGAAGCTTCTCAATCGCGAGTCAATTGAGATGCCAATATATGATTATGCGACTCATACGAGGCTACCGCAGACTAAACTCATTCAACCTGCTGAAATAATCTTGCTTGAGGGCATTCTGGTACTTGAGGACGAACGCCTCAGATCGCTCATGGACATAAAAATCTACATTGAAACCGACGCTGATGAGAGATTCATTCGCAGATTCTTGAGGGATGTCAAGGAAAGGAAACGGACGCCTGATTCGGTTATTGAGCAGTATGTCAGCACTGTCAAACCAATGCACTTGCAGTTTGTGGAGCCAACAAAGCGTTATGCCGATATAATAATACCCGAGGGCGGGCACAACGCAGTGGCAATAGATCTGCTTGTTACGAAAATAAGGGACATACTGAGGAAAGCCGGACATGAATAGAATCGCTGCCTATGTCGAATCCTTGAGGCCGCTTCAGTGGACAAAGAACCTTGTCGTCCTGGCAGGCGTGATTTTTTCAAGGAATCTCTTCAGATCTGATATGTTGCTCACAAGTCTCGCAGCTCTCGGGATTTTCTGCCTTCTTTCAGGTGCGGTTTATGTCTTCAACGATGTCATTGATCTTGAGCAAGACAGGGCCCATCCAGTCAAGCGTAAGCGTCCGGTTGCAAGCGGGAGGATATCAAGGGCTGAGGCGGTTGGATTTGGAATCGCAGTTGGTGCAGCAGGTCTGATTTTGTCAATCTTTCTAAGCAGCAGTTTCTTCTGGGTTTGTCTCACCTACTTCATTATCAGCATGGCTTATTCCTTTGCCCTCAAACACATGGTCGTCCTTGATGTGCTAATAATCTCGATTGGATTTGTTCTAAGAGCTATGGCTGGTGTCGAGGCTCTCAAAGATATTGATCCTCGTGTTGTCATGTCACCCTGGTTGCTCGTCTGCACCCTCTTCCTTGCTCTCTTTTTGGGTTTCAACAAACGCCGCCATGAGCTTGATCTGCTTGCTGATGATGCTGGAAGGCATCGCAAGAGTCTCGACGATTACTCGAAAGAATTTCTTGATGCAATGATAGCGGTTGTCACAGCGGCAACTGTCATAGCTTACTCGATCTATACGATCTGGCCTGAGACAGTCAATAAGTTCAACACGCGCAATCTCATCTATACTGTCCCTTTTGTCGTTTTTGGGCTCTTCCGCTATATGTATCTTGTGATCATGAGAAACAAAGGGGGCAGCCCTTCGGAGATCCTTGTCTCCGATATCCCGCTCGTTGTTGATATCATTCTTTGGCTGCTTGTTGCTGGGCTCATTCTTTATGAATCCTGAAAGTCAGAGGTGTGGCTTGGCAATTGAAGTCAAGTGCCGAGCAAAAGTAAATCTCTTCCTGCGAGTGCTTGGCAGGCGCCAGGATGGCTACCATGAGGTTGAAACCATCTACCACTCAATTGAGCTCCATGACATCCTGAGATTGAAAGTCCAGAAAAGCGATATCACGCTTGTCTGCGATCATCCGCTTGTGCCTACCGATGAGACAAACCTCGCCTCCAAAGCTGCAAGGCGCATGCTTGAGGGCTACAGATATGGTGTGAGGATGATGCTTGAGAAAAGGATACCCATTGCAGCAGGCTTGGGCGGAGGCAGTGCCGATGCAGCAGGTGCACTGGTTGGGATCAACAAACTCTACCGTATGGGCCTATCCCTTCAAGATCTTGAAGAGCATGCTAGCGCGCTCGGAGCTGATGTGAAATTTATGGTAAGAGGAGGATGTGCAGTCGGCAGGGGAAGGGGTGAAGATCTCGATTTTCTTGAACCTCTCAATGGAATACCCGTTTTGCTGGTCGTTCCCGATTTAGCAGTAAGCACAAAATGGGCTTACGCAAGTCTCAAAATGGGGTTGACAAGGCCTAAAGCCAATCTTACTATGTTAGCGGACACTCTTAGAGGAGGGAAAATAGGCCAGCTGAAAGACCTCCTGTACAATGACTTCGAGAGTGTTGTCTTCGAGAGATACCCAATTGTTGCACAAATCAGGCATAAATTGCTGGAGAGTGGCGCATGTGCGTCATTGATGTCGGGCTCTGGACCGGTTGTTTTTGGAGTATTCCTTGAGGAGGGTGATGCCAGGAGAGCCAGCAAAGAATTGGCAAGCCATGGAAATAGAGTGATCGAGACAGCTTTTGCCACAAAAGGCGTGACGGCATAGGCAAAACGGTTCCTCGTGTCACGGAGCTCTCTGGTCGAGCAGCTCAGGGGGTAGGGCATGGAGATCACTGCCATTAGGGTCACGCCAGTAAGAGCTAAGAAGGTACTTGCTGTTGCTACGCTTACGCTTTGCGATTGTTTCGTTTTGCGAGCCTTGCGTCTGGTAGTTGGGCGGAGTAGGCGGTATGTGGCGATGCCCATACGGCGCACTCAGACAGGGGTATTCGAGGTCTTTCATCCGATAACTTCAGAGGCAAGGAAGACAATTGAGGAAGTGATAGAGGAGATCTATGAAAAGAGGATTGCAGGCGGGGAGCCCCAGCTTGCGGGAAAGGTCTATCTTGGGTCTTCTTCAGATTTTGTTATAACCGATGTCAAGGTGAAACCCTTTGAATCACATAAGCTAAAAGGTTTCGCGAATATGGTTCTCGATAATTGTCTTGCTATCAATGGAGTGAAGATAATAGCAGGCAAGCAGCGCAAATTTATCCAGATGCCCAATGTCAAACGTGGCAACAGATTTCGTGATCTTGCCTTTCCAATAAAGCCTGAGATAAGACAGCATATTGAAGATACGATCTTTAGGGAGTATAACAAGGTCGTTGATGGCGCTTGATGAGTAGCAAGCCGTTGCAAGAAGCTGGGGCGTCGTCAAGCGGCTAAGACACAGGGCTTTGGACCCTGGATCGGAGGTTCGAATCCTCCCGCCCCAGCCAGGCAAACGGCTTTTGACTGTTAGGAGGGAAAGGAACTTCGCCATGAGGATCTTTGCTGGTCGAGCCAATAGAGCCCTTGCTGAAGAGATAGTTCGTTACCTTGGGACGGAGCTTGGAAACTGTGAAATCACTCAATTCGCAGATGGCGAGATCTTCTGCAAATACAATGAGAATATCCGTGGTGTGGATGTCTTTATAGTCCAGCCGACTTTTCCACCAGCGGATAATCTCCTTGAACTTCTCATAATGATAGATGCTGCGTGCAGAGCATCAGCCCACAGGATAACCGCAGTAATTCCGTACTTTGGCTATGCTAGGCAGGATCGTAAGGATCAACCGAGGGTGCCTATTTCAGCAAAGCTTGTGGCAAACCTGATAACAATGGCAGGAGCCAATCGCGTCTTAACGATGGATCTGCATGCTGGCCAGATACAGGGATTTTTCGATATCCCCATGGATCACCTCTTTGCAGCTCCTGTTTTGATTGACTATTTCAAAAGTCTTGAAATCGAGAATCCAACGGTTGTTGCACCCGATATTGGTAGTGTGAGAATGGCAAGAGGTTTTGCAAAACGCCTTGGAATGCCATTTGCCCTGATTGATAAACGTAGGCCAGCCCATAATGTCTCTATTGTCCTTAATGTCATAGGTGAGGTCAAGAATAGGAACGTCATCATAATAGATGATCTCATCGATACAGGTGGAACGATTGTTAATGCAGCAAATGCCTTGCGCAAAGAGGGAGCAGGCGATATTTATGTAGGGTGTACTCATGGTGTCTTCTCGGGAGACGCTCTCGAGACGATAGATGCATCTCCTATTAAGGAGCTCGTTGTGACGAACACAATTCCACTGGATGGTAAGGGTCCAGTTGACAAGGTCAGGGTGCTTTCCGTTGCACAGCTCCTTGGAGAGGCGATTCGTAGAATACATGAGGGGGAATCGGTAAGTTCACTCTTTATCTGAGGTTTGAAAAATGGCCACAGTTGAGCTCAAAGCAAAATTGAGAGAAGGTGTTGGCAAAGGCAAAGCTCGAAAGCTGCGTGCAGCTGGTTTCATCCCTGGCGTGGTTTATGGAGAAGGGGAGGAATCAAGGGCTATCGCTGTGAGCTACAAGGACTTCCATCCTGTGCTTCATACGGTGGCTCGTGAGAATGTGATACTTGATCTCAAGATTGAAGGTGCAGAGGATAAGGAGATCAAGGCTATTATACGCGAAATTCAGTATCACCCCGTCAGAAGGGACATTCTGCATGTGGACTTTCAGCACATCTCGATGACGAAAGAGATAACCGTCAATGTCCCAGTTGAGGTTGTGGGTGAACCTGTTGGTGTCAAGACCAAGGGTGGTATCCTCGAGACAATTCTGCGTGAGGTTGAAGTCGAGTGCCTTCCTGCAAATATCCCCGATAGGATAGTCATTGATGTTTCTGAGCTCGATGTCGGCGACTCACTCCAGGTCAGTGACCTTCATGTCGAGAATGCGAGGATAATCAGTGATCCCGAATCGACCGTCGTTACGGTTGTTGCTCCTACTGTGGTTGAGGAGAAGCCTGCTGAGGTAGAGGCTGAGGCAGCTGAAGAGAAGCCAGAGGAAGCAGCCGAGAAGGAGGAGCCGACTGAGGAGTCCAAGCCCGAGCCGGAGAAGTAGGCTTGTTGGTTGCACTTGGTCTAGGCAACCCTGGTCGAGAATACGAGCATTCAAGGCATAACCTGGGGAAAGATGCTGTAATCGACCTCGCTCAACGTCTCAAACTTAGTTTTGCCGAAGGTCGGGGTGAATTCTACATCTGTCATCATCCCCAACTGGATTTGTGGCTGGCTGTTCCAACCACATACATGAACCTAAGTGGTAGGAGTGCTCTAGGGGTGGTTGAATCACTTGGGATTTCACCTGAGGCATTGCTTGTCGTCTGTGATGATTTCAATCTGCCCCTTGGTTCGCTTCGCCTAAGGAAAAGTGGAGGCGATGGTGGTCACAAGGGATTGGCTTCCATAATCTACGAGTTAGGCACAAAGGATTTTCCAAGGTTGAGGCTTGGAATAGGGCCACTTCCTGAAGATATTGAGGCAGAGGAATTTGTGCTTTCCCCCTTCAGCGAAGCAGAAGGTGAAAAGGTAATCGAGCTTAAGCGGGCGGCTGGAGAGGCGATTGTATCGGCTGCTACCAAAGGTATAGAAAGGACGATGAACTTTTTCAACAGAAGGGCTGAAGCATAATGGAAGTGGGAATCGTCGGTCTGCCCAATGTTGGTAAATCAACTCTTTTCAACTCGCTCTCCAATGCATGTGCTGCTGCCAGCAACTATCCTTATTGCACGATCGAACCAAATGTGGCTGTTGTTGAGGTTAAGGATGAGCGCCTCGAGAGATTGGCTGAGATCGTCAAACCTGAGGTGGTAACCCATCCGACTCTTCGTTTTGTTGACATCGCAGGGCTTGCAAAGGGAGCAAGTAAAGGCGAAGGCTTAGGGAATCTATTTCTTTCCCACATAAGAGGCGTTGATGCGGTAGTCCATGTCTTGAGATGCTTTGAGGATAAGGCTGTTGTCCACCTTGAGGGGGATGTGGATCCCATTCGCGACCTTGAGATAGTCGAAACTGAGCTTGTGCTTTCGGACATTGAGATCCTTGATCGAAGGATTTCCAAGCTTGAGAAGGTTGCGCGTACTGGTGATCAGCATGCCAAGAAGCAGTTGGAGTTCTTGAGGGGAATCAGGGATGATCTCAATCAGGGAAAAAAGTATCAAGCGAGTGACGATCTTGATCCAGAGCTTAACGGCCTTCTCAATGAGATAAACCTTCTCTCTTCGAAGCCATCTCTTATAGTCGCCAATATTGGCGATGATCCGAGAGATGAGAAGACCAGGGCTCACATTGAGGCATGTGAAACTGCAGCCCATGAACGTGGAACCATCTGTATTCCCATATCAGCACGCCTTGAGAGTGAACTTGCCGATATTGAAGACGATGAGGCCAGTGATCTCCGCAAGGAGATGGGGTTTGAAGGCACTGCCCTGGATAGATTTGTAAGAGCTTGCTATGATCTTCTCAAGGTGATAACATTCTTTACGATTAAGGGGCGGGAGACGCGGGGTTGGACAGTGAAAGATGGCACCTGCATCAGAGATGCGGCGGGTAAGATCCACACCGATATGAGGGAAAAGTTCATAAGTGCCGATGTTGTCTCGTTCGAAGATTTCATCCAGGCTGGCAGCATGAGTGTGGCAAAAGAGAGAGGACTTGTTAGAACAGAGGGAAAGCATTATATAGTCAAAGACGGGGATATTGTGCTTGTGAGGTTTGGCAAGTGAAAGGGGAAAGGATGCGATTATACGAAACGGTTTTCATTCTGGATCCTAAGCTTGAAGCGGAACAGGTCAGCGAGCAGATCAGTAAGGTGCGTGATCTGATCACCAATCTTGGTGGTGAGATCGTAAAAGTTGAGGAAGGTGGGAAACGCAAGCTTGCATATGAGATAAAGCGCAACAGGGAGGGCTATTATGTCCTGATAGTCTTCCGCTCTGATCCTTCCTCAATTGCGGAGATTGAGCGCGCATACCGCCTCAATGACAAGGTGCTGCGTCATATTGTTATTGTTGCTACTGAAAAGAAGAAAGCAGCCCAGACAGGTGAGATGTCTGGTTAGGCTTAGGTTTGGGTAACGTGGATAGGGGGGTTGAGATGGCGGACGTAAGACTGGCTTCTATAAACAAAGTTCTGCTGAGCGGAAGGCTGACGCGCGACCCTGAGTTGCGCTATACTCCGAACGGCACGGCTGTAACTTCCTTTTCGGTTGCCTCTAGCAGAAACTACAAGAGCCAAGATGGCGAGTGGAAACAGTCTGTTGCTTTCGTCAATGTTGTTGCCTGGGGTAAGCAGGCAGTTCTTGTTAATGAGTATCTCAAGAAAGGTAGCGCTGTCTACGTGGAAGGGCGACTCAACAGCCGAAGCTGGGAAACCGACGAGGGTCAGAAGCGGAGTGTGTTAGAGGTGCGCGCTGAGAGGGTTCAGTTTCTTGACCGTATAGTTAAGCCTGAAGTTGTTGAGGAAGAGTTCATTGAACCTGTCGAAGAAGGCGGGCTTGAAAGTGAAGATGAGGTACCGTTCTAAGAATCCAATGGAGGAGTGTTGAGATGGCAAGGGGAGATCGAAGACGCAGGAAGGTTTGCAAGTTCTGTGTTGATGGCGATGAGGTAATTGATTACAAAGATGAAAGGAAACTCTCTCGCTTCATCAACGAGCGAGGTAAGATTGTTGCGAGAAGGACATCTGGAGTCTGCGCCAAACATCAGCGGCAGCTAACAAGGGCTATCAAGCGAGCAAGACATGTTGGGCTGCTTCCGTTTACAACTGAGCAGATCAAGTAAAGAGGAGTGTTCAGATGGAAGTTATCTTACTTGAGGATGTTCCCAACCTCGGCAGGCGTGGAGAAAAGGTTGGGGTTAAGGATGGTTATGCAAGGAACTATCTCCTTCCCCGTAAGCTAGCGCTGCCAGCAACACCGAGTGGGCTTAAGATGCTAAAGGAGGAAGAGAGGCGGCGAGCTGTAAGAGAGATGAAGATGCACAGGGAAGCCGAAGAGCTCGCCAAGGCTTTGAGTAAGACTTCATGTGAGGTTGAAGTTCAGGTCGGTGAGGATGATAGGGTCTTTGGTGCTGTAACAAGTGCCGATATTGCGGAAGTTCTTGCGAAGCAGGGATTCGACATAGACAAGAGAAAGGTAATTCTTGATGAGCCCCTCAAGGCACTTGGTGTCTATACCATACCTGTGAGGCTTTACAAAGACGTTGAAGCCAAGGTAAAGGTTTGGGTTATCAAGAAGCAGACTTAGGGGGTGTGTGATTGCGCTTACGTCACGTCGTACTACTTGCAATTGTTGCAGGGATGCTTCTAAGCTGTGCTCATGAGGAAAGGGGTGAGGTTCTTGCGAGGATAGGGAACAAACCTGTCACACTTGCCGACGTTGAAGCAAGGCTTGACGAGATGCCTCCCTACATGAAGGATCAGCTCAGCAAGCCTGAAGGACGTGAGAGATTGCTAAAAGCAATAATTGATGAAGAGATCATCGTACGCGAGGCGCGTAATCTGGGATTTGACAGATCCAAGGAGTTCAGGGAAGAGATGGCTAGGCGGGAGCGCGATGCTCTTGTCAGGCTTTTCTATCAGAATGTCATCGACAAGGCAGCGGCTCCTTCGGATTCGGAGGTTCAAGCATATTATCAGAGTCATACTGAGCAATTCGTTGAGCCGGCAAAGGCAAGAGCACGCCACATCCTTGTTAAAACCAAGAAGGAAGCTCTTAAGATAAAGGGGCAACTTGAGAATGGCGCAGATTTTGCTGAGCTTGCCAAGAAATACTCGATTGATGCGCTAACCAAGGATAGAGGAGGCGTCATCCATGGTGAGGTTGTTAAGGGAAAACCCATAAAGGGATTAGGTGATCTTCCAGAGCTTGTCGATGCGATTTTGAGCCTCAAGGAAGGTGAAATCGGAGGTCCTGTCGAAACCTCAATGGGTTACCACATAATCAAGGTTGATAAATATACACCTGAGCGGCAGAAGTCACTTGAGGAGGTGCACGATTTGATAGCTTCACAGCTCCAGTACGAGAGGAGCCAGACTGTTCGGGATAGTGTCCTTGCCGACCTTGAGAAGAAGTATAATGTTGTCTTCCTTGATAAAGAGGCTAAGTCGGAGGGGCCGGAGGAGCTCTTCAAAGCTGCGAGCGAGGAATCCAATCCCAGGCTTAAAATTGAGAATTACAAGAAATTTCTTGAGAAGTTTCCCAATGATCAACGTGCTTATGAGGCTAAATTCATGATAGGCTTCACTATGGCTGAAGAGCTCCACGATTACGATGGTGCCGAAAAGGTTTTCAAGGAATTCCTCCAGCAGTATCCAGAAACGGATTTGAGCGATGATGCAAAATGGATGCTTGAAAATATGCGATCGGGCGCTCGTCCTGATTTTGAATCGAAATAGATCTTCAAGTGGGGAAGCGAGGTGAGGTAAGTGGTTGAAGTCAAGGTTTGGAAACTTGCAATGGACGGTAGAACAGATACACCCGTTGTCATTCTTCGCGAGATCGGGGGACAGCGGATCCTTCCCATCTGGATTGGTCTTGCGGAGGCTCGAGCAATAGCTATGGAACTGGCCGGCAAGCGCTTCCAGAGACCCCTCACCCACGATTTGATAAAAACCATAATCATGGGTCTGGATGCAACAGTTCGCAAAGTTGTCATATGTGAGCTCAAGGAGAACACATTCTATGCCAAGATATACCTTGAGAAAGGTGATGAAATAGTTGGTATCGATGCTCGACCAAGCGATTCCATTGCAATTGCGCTGCGCACGAGATCACCGATCTATGTAGCCCAGCAGCTCTTCGAGAATCAACCAGTCTCTTCAGAGATGTCTGAAGAGGATCAGGGAGAATCCTTGCGAAAATATCTTGATGATCTGAGTCCTGAGGATTTTGGGAATTATCCTCTTTAGGAGCTTCACTTGATAGACTGGAAAGCCAATCTAAGAATCAAGCCCGTTTTAGGAAAGAGCGTCTATATTGCCCCTTCAGCAGTGCTCATAGGGAAGATAGAGATCGGCGATTATTCGAGTATCTGGCCCAATGTTTCAGCGCGTGGCGATGTCAATTGGATGCGTATCGGCAAGCGTACCAATATTCAGGACAACACTGTCCTGCATGTAACTGAAGAGACTCATCCCCTCTCGATTGGTGATGACGTAACGGTTGGGCATGGTTGCATTCTTCACGGGTGTACGATTCATGATCGCTGCCTTATCGGTATGGGCAGCGTTGTGCTTGATGGCGCTGTCATAGGACCGGATGCAATGATTGGAGCAGGTTCAGTTGTTAAGCAGGGTGAGGTTGTTCCACCGGGAACGCTCTATCTTGGTGTGCCTGCTCGCTACAAACGTGACCTTGCGCAAGAAGAGATAAAGGCAATAGCTGAATCGGCTCGCTCTTATGCCGAATTCGCAGGTGAGTATCTGAGACTCTCAATCTAGTTCGATTCTTATGTCCTCGCTTTGGTCATCAAACTCATAGGGCTTGGAACATCTTCCATCCTTGCATGCCACGGCAGTGTGCTTGCCTCGCTCAAGGAGTCTAAGTTCAAACCATCCCCCATCATCGCTTATCACGCTTAAGGTTCCATCTATCCAAACAAGAGCATTTGGCAAGGTTTTGCCCTCGCTATAGACGCTTCCCTTGACACTGAAGGTATCTTTGACTCCTGAATACTTGAGAATTGCACAAAAGAGACGATAGGAACGGAGATGGATAGGATAGGCTTCGAGGTGATGCTCTCCTAGATCATCACGTAGACCGAAGACTATCTTTACGGCAGGGCAACTTGTTTGCTGAATCACGTACTCTGCTGTCTGTCCGATTGATGTCCTGTTAGCTTCTTTAAATTCCGATTTAATGATGTGGGCTAGATCCTCACCTTTTGAGCTTCCGGGATAGTGTTCAATAAGGAGTGATGGATATTCCGAAGGCACATGGTCTATGCTCAAGAATAGCTCAGCACCAACTCTTTCGCTCAATCGAACCCTTTGTGTCAGGGTGACATCAAATTCGTCGTTACGCGTAAGATAGGCATCGAAGCCAGCTTGGCGAAGCAGGGATTGCAGATGATATGCAACCTGGAGATTGATCTCGGCAGCCGTTGTGCCATCTTTGCTTATCCAGCCTGGGTCGTCATTGCTTCCCTGAGCATCTATTGCAATCCTGGGTCTGTGGGAAATGTTCTTGTAGAAGGGCTGGGCCAGGAGCACGGGGTAAGGTTTCATTTTCACTTGAGGTTTTGACCTGAAGCCAGGGGCTCGGATCTCAAGAAATCTTATGTGTGAGGCTTCAATGGTGAAGAAACCATTGGGATCGCTTATTGCTGTTTGACGGCCAAGTGGATCGACAATGATAACTCTCCCGAGAGGTCGGGAATCCGGTGCAAGGACGAATCCTGAGATCCATCGAGAGTCCTTGGTTTCTGGTATCTTCACATGCGTTGTTAGGCTGCCGCAGGCAATCTCCAGAGATTCAACTCCGGCAGGAATGTCTCTGAGGGTGTATGCATATGCTCTTCCACGAAGAGTTAGAGTCTCATATGAGCTTGCTTTCCAGATGAAACGCACACGGGTTGAATCAGCGACTGGCATTCCTTGCGCATCTGTAACAACAGCCGTAAGGCACTGAGGGAAGTCAGATCTAGCTATCTTTGGGCTCTTATCTATTTTGAGTCCTGCAGGTGGACGTTTAAGTTTGAAGTACCAGGTGACAACAGGTGTTGAATTTCCCGAGATCGAGCGGGCACTTACTCGAACTTTGTGGATACCATTAGCAAGGTAAGCTGACGGATGGGCGACGATGCTTTGATCGAGAATAGCAACTTCGCTAAGATCGGTTCCATCAAGAGCAATCCTTATGCTTGATGGATCAAGCGGCGATGGTGATTCGAAATTGACGGCAATTTGTGTAATGTCTTCCACTTGTCCAGTAGGCTCGAAGCTCAATATCTGAGGAGTTCCCCTGCTGAAATAATCTAGCAAAGCAATGAAATAGACTTCAGCTTCTAAGCGCTGCTTATCTGCAAGCTTGAGTTTTGACTCAACGAAAGGATTGGTAAGAAACGAAGGTTCGCAAAGCACAGCAGGTGACTGGCAGTTGCGCAAAACATAGTAGTTGCCTGGAAGCACTTTGGTTGACTGGCCACCAACATTGATCCGAAGGTGTCTGGCAATAAGGTGTGCGATATCACGCGAGGGACCCGGATCAGTCATCTTGTAAAAAATCTGAATCTCATTGCGGGTGGGATTCCGGGAAATGTCAGCATTGTGATGAAGGGAGATGAATACATCTGGCTGGAAGTGATTGGCTACAGCAACACGGGCAGCCAGATCATCTCTAAGTCGCGTGGAATCGCCACCTACGAAATCGCGGTCTGTCTTGCGCGTGAGCCGAACGTGAGCGCCTGCTTCTTCCAGAAGTCCCCATAGATAGAGCGCAACGCCGAGGTTGACATCTGCCTCATCGAGTCCTTCCTGACCCTTCGTACCACGGAAGGCTCCACCGTGGCCTGGATCTATCACGATTTTCCTTCCCCTTAGGGCTGTGAGATCCATACCCTTTATCTCTTCCTTACGCTTCTCATACAGGCGGGGAAGCTTGGGTTTTACCTTCGGGGGAGGAGCGCAAGTTAGTGGAATAGCCAGGATGGCAATGGCAGGCCAAGCCAGCTTCCTAGTTTTCATCCTGTCTTCTCCATTTAGGCTCTTGCAGTTACGGTCTTATTATGAGAATGTGGTGAAAAAATTCAACACAATTTATTGTAATCTATTGACTTGACCTCTGTAGAGGCTTTTGCTATTTTGGTCGAAAATCGGAGGTTTTGGGCTTGGGTAAGCAGGATCTGCTGAGGGCTTTGCCCTCTGTGGAGCGTGTACTAGAGCATCCTGAGATGGTAAGGCTGAGCGAGCAGGTGCCACGCTGGGCACTAACCGAAAGCGTGAGACAAGTAATTGATGCCATGAGGAAGGCAATTGTAAGCGGCGAGAGACAGACCGAGATTGAAATAGCGGAAATAGTTTCTCAGGCTGCGGATCTTGCAAACAAGCTGAGTCAGCGTGGAATCCGTAGGGTCATTAATGCAACAGGTATACTTCTTCACACCAACCTGGGAAGGTCAATTCTGGCAAAGCGTGTTATGGATGCAGTCCTGGAAGTTGGCTCCTCCTATTCATGCCTTGAGATAGATCTCGAGACCGGAAGACGCACCTCAAGGTTGCGCCATGTCGAGGCTCTTCTTCGAAGGATTATCGGGTGTGAGGCCGCAACTGCTGTCAACAACAATGCAGGAGCTGTCTTGCTAACGCTCAATACACTTGCGGAAGGTAAGGAGGCTATTGTCTCAAGAGGAGAGCTCATTGAGATCGGTGGGTCTTTCAGATTGCCAGAGGTGATCGGGAAAAGTGGAACCATAATGGTTGAAGTTGGAACAACGAATCGCACAAATGTTGAAGATTATCGGAGGGCTATCTCCAAGAAGTCAGCTGTTATCCTCAAGGTTCACCGCTCCAATTTTGAAATGACGGGATTTGTTGAGTCGGTTGCGTCAAAGGAACTTGCCAAACTTGCGCACGAACATGGTCTTGTTCTTGTTGAAGATCTGGGCAGCGGTGCTCTCCTCGACTATGCTGAGTTTGCAATAGAGCATGAGCCC
Organism: bacterium; assembly: GCA_029933125.1. Taxonomy (GTDB): domain Bacteria; phylum Arandabacterota; class Arandabacteria; order Arandabacterales; family Arandabacteraceae; genus JALGWB01. Next base: position 101,964 of record JAOZOU010000004.1, read on the forward strand.
ATGCCCCAGGAACGTCTGCGTGACGGGGTTGACCTTGTAACCTTTAGCGCTGACAAGCTTCTCGGTGGTCCACAGGCAGGTGTGATTGTTGGGAAAAAAGACCTCGTTGATAGAATGAGGACCAATCCCCTTGCAAGGGCTCTTCGTCTTGATAAGATGACGCTGGCAGCACTTGAGGAAACACTCAGACTTTATCTAGAACCGCAAAAATTGATTGAAGCCTTGCCTACACTTCGCATGATCGCAACTCAGGTCGATGACCTCGAGCGTAGAGCTAAGATGGTTGCAGCCACCCTTAAGAATGAGGTTGGCGAAATGCTTGAGATTACAACTGCAAGGGAGCGATCCCAGATAGGTGGGGGCTCGCTTCCTGGTGTCTCTCTTGAGACAGCAGTAGTCAAAATTTCCTCTAGACATTATCGGCCGGAGGATATATCATCAGTTCTCAGGAATTGCAATCCGCCGATTGTGGCGAGGATAGCGGATGATAAGGTGATAATAGATTTGAGGACAGTCCAGCCCAGTGAGGATGATGTGCTCTTGAAGCAAATTGCAGCGGCGTTTGCGGGAGGTGATAAGTCTTAGAGAGGAGCTGGTAAAGGTGTACGTTAGCAGAATTGAGATCACTGGATTCAAGTCGTTCGTTGACCGTACAGTGATTGAGCTCCAACCGGGGATATCAGCAATCGTTGGCCCCAATGGCTGTGGTAAGACAAATATCTGCGATGCAATTAGATGGGTTCTTGGTGAGGAGAATGTAAGGCTGCTGCGCGGTACTCGCATCGAAGACATCATCTTCAATGGGAGCGAGAAGCGCAAGCCCACCGGAATGGCTGAAGTCTCCCTCACACTTTCAGATGTTCAGGATACCCTTCCACTCGAGTGCAATGAGGTGACCATCACGAGACGTGTCTTTCGCTCGGGTGATAGCCAGTTTTACATTAACAAAGTACCCTCGCGTCTTAAAGACATTGTCAACCTTCTTCTCGGAACGGGCTTGGGGCGCCGCGCATACTCGATTATGGAGCGTGAAATGATCGATTGGATTCTCGATGATGCGAATGGTCAGCGGCGGCGCATAATCGAGGAGGCAGCAGGCATCAGTAAATATAAGGTGAGAAGACAGGAGACGATGAACAAGCTAGCCCTTACGGAAAGGGATCTCGAACGTGTTGAGGACCTGATAGCTGAAGTTGAACGAAGGGTGAGATCCCTGGCTCGCCAGGCTGCGAAAGCCCGCCGCTATGAGCGCCTCGTCAACCGGATTCGTGAAGTTGAGACCTATGCCTCTGTCAGTAATTATACAAGCATGATGTCGCGAGTGAAGGAAGTCGAAGGAGAGCTCAGGGATCTTGAGACTGCGATCGCTTCTTATGCGAAAGATATGGCACTGGCTGAATCGGAGATAGAGAAGAAGCGGAGCAGGCTCGCTGAAATTGACCGCGAGGTAACCGCTCGCGGTGAAGAGGTTTCGAGAATTACTGAGCAAATCACCAGGCTCGAGAAAGAAAGGGTTGTCGCAGCTGAAAGAAAAAACGCTTTGGCAGATAGGATTGGAGAGCTTTCAAAGGAGAGAGAGGAAGGATCAGCTCTGATTTCGAGTACAAGGAAACTGCTTGAGCAGAAGAAGGCAGAAATCAAGGAAACGCAAGAATTGCTTGCCAGGCTTGAGGAGGAGCGAACTCGACTTGTGCAGGAGCTTCAAGAAACGACTGCGGAGCTTAAGGCTAGACGTGAGCGCTCAGTAGTATCGACAAGAACCAGGCTTGAAAATGTCCAGCGACAGATCGATGCTGCATCTAGGATTAGCGAGATGCGTTCGCGGCACGATCATCTTGTTGAACTTCGCAAGAGGCTTGAAACAAAGTCCAAGGAGCAGAAGGGGAGACTTACCAACCTCGAGGAGCGAATTGAATACGAAAGGGAAGATCTTGAGAAGCTCAGGCAGGAGAGGGTGAAAATTCAAGGGCAGGTGGGTGACATTGAATCCAAGATTGCTGAGCTATCACAGAAGATTGAGGAAATTAGACGGGAGCACGCTAGACTTAGTGAGGAGGCAGCCCGTGCATCATCACGCTATGAGATGCTCAAGGATCTTGTTGAGAAATACGAGGGTTATGATCATGGTGTAAGAGCTCTCATGAGCACGGGCAAGCCAGCTGGTATCCATGGGGTACTTGGTGACATCATAAGGTGTTCGGAATCTCGTTACGAGCCAGCGGTTGTCACAGCACTTTCCGAAGCACTCCAGTATGTTGTTGTTGACGCCACAGCTCACGCTGCCAATTCGGTTCGAATGCTCAAAGAAAGGCAGGAGGGGTCTGCAACTTTTGTCATTCTGGAGAAGGTTCAGAGCGGACCTAAACAAGATCCTGTTCCAAAGCTTGAGGGACAAATAGTAGGCAGGGTCGCGGATTTCATAGATTGTGATCCGGCATATAAGGATCTTGTCGAGTACTTGCTTGGTGATACCTATGTTGTTGAATCTCTCGATGATGCCTTTCACCTCAGTAGCACTTTTGGCGACCACAGGCTGAGTTTTGTTACACCCGATGGCGATGCCATCTTCAGGGGGAGCATCGTTCGATCGAGTGGTGATGGCAAGTTTGATTCGAACTTGCTTGGAAGGCAGGACAAGGTTAGATCGCTGGAAACGGAAGCCCGGGCTCTCGCGGAGCTTGCGATTGAACAGAGGAAGGCTTTTGAAGAACTCACCAAAACCCTCAGATATCTTGAGAGCCAGCTTAACGATCTCACAAGGCAAGAGACAAAGCTGGGTGAGAAAGTCAGCGAGAAAGAGAGGAATATTCAGGGTATGGCGGCTGAGCGTGATTCAGTAAGAGAGAATCTTGATGAGATTGCAACCGAAGTGGCTTCCGTGAATAGAGAGATTGAGTCACTCGAGAAGGATCTCTCGGAGAGCCGGACAGACTCGGAGCAAGTAGCAATCGAGCAAGGCGATCTCTTTGAGGGCATTGATCAGGCCACTGACCTTGAAGCCCAGGTTGACGATCTGAGAGAAAGACTTGAGCTCAATACGGGTGAGAGACTCAAATGCCAATCCCAAATGTCATTTCTGAATGAGACAGTCGAGAGGCTCGATGGCGAGCTCGCCACACTGGCTCAAAGTATCGAAAACATAGATAGTGAGATTGAGAGGTTGCGGCTGCGTCAGGTGGAGCTTGACAAACAGATAGTGGCGATCGAAGCCAGGAGCCAGCAACTTCTCTCGGATGTGAGCAAGGCTGATGAAGCAAGAAAGGAGTTACTTGATACCAAGAATGGCATAGAAGCTGAAATTGAGGAACTGAGGAAAAGCATAAAGCAACATCAGGCGCGGAGAGAGGAGATGTTTGCTCGCAAGCAGGAGCTCAACTCGGAATCCAATCTCATGAAGGTCAAATGTGATAATCTCAGACAACGCATGAAGGACGAATATGGGATTGATATTGCTGAGTTGCGCATCGAGGATCTTCCTGCCTGCGATGGTTACGAATCGGAGCTCGTCGAGCTCAAAGAACGTTTAAGGTCGCTTGGACCTGTCAACCTTATAGCTCTTGAAGAGTACGATGTCGAAAAGGAGCGCTATGATTTCCTGAAGGAGCAGCGAGACGATCTCATAAAGGCCAGGCAGAGTCTTGATGAGGCCATAGTTCAGATCAATCGAAAGGCGAGATTAGAGTTCAAGGAGACATTTGAGAGGGTGCAGCGTGATTTCCGCAAGAATTTCGAGATTCTCTTTGAAGGTGGGAGCGCCGATCTGCGCCTTAAGTACGAGAATGATCCTCTGGAATCACCGATTGAGATCCTTGCGCAACCGTCTGGCAAGCGTCTTGAGCAGATCTCACTCCTGTCTGGAGGTGAGCGAGCTCTTACTGCAATAGCATTCCTTTTTGCTGTCTATCATACAAAGCCGAGTCCTTTCTGCTTGCTCGATGAGGTTGATGCACCTCTCGATGACGCAAATGTTGGAAGGTTTCTTAATCTCATCAAGGATCTAGCAAAGCATACCCAGTTTCTTGTCGTTACCCATAACAAGAAGACGATGGAAGTTGCTTCCTGCCTCTTTGGGGTAACGATGGAGGAGCCTGGGGTATCAAAGATAGTCTCCGTGAGGCTTGAGAAAGCGAAGAGCGAAACCCTTGAGCCAGTTGGATGAGAAAACGTGGTTAGGAAAGGTTTCTCAAAGCAATTCACTTCTCTTCTTAAAGGACTGGATAAGAGCAGGCGTGCTCTTGGGGAAGGCCTTGCGAAAATCCTCAGGACGGGAGATGACTCTCAGATCCTCGAAGACATAGAGGAGCTTCTCATAGGTGCTGATGTTGGCGTTGAAACAGCACAGGAGATCGTCAAGGCAATTGAGAAACATGGAAAACTTGACGAGGCAGGTATCAGGCAGGCGATAGAGGATGAAGTGGTAAGCATATTAGAGTCCACCCAGGGCGAGCCGCTTTCTTTGAGAGCCAAGCCTCACGTTATTATGGTCGTTGGTGTCAATGGGACTGGTAAGACCACAACCATAGCGAAGCTTGCAAATAACTTTGTCTCTCAGGGTTATGAGGTTCTTCTTGGGGCTTGTGATACCTTCAGAGCAGCTGCAATTGATCAGCTTGAGATATGGGCAAAGCGGGTTGGTGCTGACATGGTCAGGCACAAGCCTGGAGCTGATGCTGCTTCTGTAGCCTACGATGCCCTTTCAGCTGCCGTCGCGAGGGATATCGATGTCGTAATACTTGACACAGCTGGTAGGCTTCAAACCAAGAAGAATCTTATGGAGGAGCTTGCCAAGATCACGAGGGTTTCAAGCAAGGTTGTTGAAGGAGCACCTCACGATGTCCTTCTAGTACTTGATGCAACTACGGGCCAGAATGCGCTGTCCCAGGCACGCGCCTTCAGTGAGGCATGCAGAGTCAATGGCATTGTTGTTGCCAAGCTTGATGGGACAGCAAAGGGTGGAATAGTTGTAGCTATAGCCCGCCGATTCAAAATACCAATAGTCTACATAGGCACTGGTGAGGCTCTTGAGGATCTTGCTCCCTTCGATGCACGTGTATTTGCTCAAGGTCTGCTCCGTTGACAAGTGGAGCTTAGTTTGTTAGCTTCTTTGCCAGAAATAGGGCCTTCGGGGCGGGGTGAAATTCCCCACCGGCGGTAAAAGCCCGCGAGCGGCTTGTCCGCAGATCCGGTGAAATTCCGGAGCCGACGGTAAAGTCCGGATGGGAGAAGGTTCCGAAAAAGGTTTCCCTGACCCCGAGGCTTTCTCGGGGTTTTTGAGTTTGTGGTGAAGTCATGGGCTGGACTGAGCTAAACACGAAGATGATGAAGGCTGCAATTGAAATGGCAAGCCTTGGAGTGGGCAAAACCTACCCGAATCCTGCGGTTGGCGCCATCATTGCTCGAGGAGATAGGATTGTTGCAAGAGGCTATCACAGAAGGGCTGGCTTACCTCATGCAGAAATCGAAGCAATTGAGGCGGCAGGTAGCAGAGCAAGAGGTGGGGCTCTCTATGTTACGCTTGAGCCCTGCAATCACTGTGGAAAGACACCTCCCTGCACGGAAGCCATAATCCGCAGTGGCATAAAGCGTGTCTTTGTTGCCAGTCGTGATCCCAATCCTCTTGTCAATGGTCGAGGTATTCGTCGCCTGAGGAGGGCAGGGCTTACGGTGAGGGTTGGACTTATGGCGAAAGAAGCAAAGGCTCTCAACGAGGCATACTTTGTCTATATGCAACAACGCAGGCCCTTCGTTACGCTCAAGGTCGCTCAAACGCTTGATGGTATGATTGCCACGAGGTCGGGGGATTCTAAATGGATTACTTCAGCACGTGCCAGGGCAATCGCAAGGAAGCTTAGGGGTGAGGCTCAAGCCGTACTAGTTGGAATAAATACAGTGATTGCTGACGATCCCCTTCTCGTTGCCTTTCCCAGAAGAAGGTCGCATTACATGAGGTGCATCCTCGATACCCATTTAAGAATTCCTCTTAAGAGCAGAATTGTCCGAACCGCTAAGATCTACCCAACGATCGTCTATTATGCAGATGCTTCCCGAGGTAGGATTGAGTCTCTCAGGCGAGCTGGCATCGAGGTCAGGAGAGTAAGATTGAGAGGCGATGGAAGGGTGAGGGTCAAAGATGTGGTTGACGATCTTGCTTCCCGAGAGGTAATGCATCTTTTTGTTGAGGGTGGAGCCTTAACACTTTCCTCCTTTCTCAAAGCCAGGATCTTCGATAGAATTATATGTTTCGTTGCACCGAGGATAATAGGTGGAAACGGCATGAGTGCATTCGGAGGGCTGTCAGTCAAGGGGCTTGCGGAAAGTTTCTCTCTTTGTTTCAAGAGGATGGAGCCAATTGGGACCGATGTCCTTCTCGAGCTCAGATAGGACTCTATCAGGATGTTCACGGGTATAATCAGGGAAGTTGGAAGTGTTCGATCGATAGCCAGACGAGGGGGTGTGCTCACCTTCGCGATTGAAGCTCCTGAGCTATCCGCTGAGCTTTTGCCAGGGGACAGCCTTGCTATCAATGGAGTTTGTCAAACCGTCATCAAGGTTGACGGCGCAGTCGTCTACTTTGAGTCAGTTCCTGAGACACTTCGCCGCACCAATCTCAAAATGCTCAAGCACGGCTCGGAAGTTAATCTTGAACCTGCACTCAGAGTTGGGGATCGCGTCTCGGGGCACTTTGTCTCTGGTCACATCGACGGTACGGGAATTGTCCGGTCAAAAGACATGCGGGCGCACAGAAATGTCGATTTTGCCATTCAGGTTCCAGATGAAATCACGAAATTCATACACTCAAAAGGATCGATCTGTCTCGACGGTGTCAGCTTAACCGTGAATTCAATCAAAGGTTCCATAGTTGGGGTGACTATAGTTCCATTTACATTAGCAAGAACAACGCTTAAGAACTGGCGTGTTGGGAGCCTGGTCAACGTTGAGGTTGATATGCTAGCGAGGTATCTATCGCCTCGCCAACATTGATGGGGGTGGAAGAAGTGAAAGGGTTCAATACCATTGAAGAGGCTATTGAGGACATAAGAGAAGGTAGGATGGTAATCGTGGTGGATGATGAGGATCGCGAGAACGAAGGTGATTTCATCCTTGCTGCCGAGAAAGTGACACCTCAAGCGATAAATTTCATGGCTAAGTATGGAAGGGGACTCATCTGTGTTGCTATGACCTCTGAGCGACTTGATGAACTTGGTCTCGGGCCTATGGTAACTGACAACACAGCTCGAATGGGAACGCCTTTCACTGTCTCTGTGGACGCAAAGTACAACACAACTACGGGGAGCTCGGCTCACGATCGGGCAACAACAATCAAAGTCCTCATTGATCCCAAGACAAGACCGCAGGATCTTGCAAGACCAGGGCACGTCTTTCCCTTAAGGGCGATGGACGGCGGTGTGCTGAGGCGGGCAGGCCACACAGAAGCAGTTGTTGATCTTGCAAGACTTGCAGGGCTCTATCCTGCTGGTGTGCTGTGTGAAATCCTTGATGAAGACGGAAGTATGGCGAGGGTACCAAGACTGATGGAGATGGCAGAGCAATTTGGGCTGAAGATAATAACGATTGCTGATCTCATCCAGTATAGACGGCAGCGAGAGGTGCTTATCAGAAGGCTTGTTAAAACACGTCTGCCGAGTCGCTACGGTAATTTTGATCTTTATCTCTACGAGAGTATTCTTACAGGCAATCATCACATAGCTCTTGTCAAAGGTGATCCCGCCAATGCTAAGAGACCTCCTCTGGTAAGGGTTCACTCCCAGTGTCTAACTGGTGATATTTTCGGTTCCCTCAGATGTGATTGTGGTGAGCAATTGGTGAGAGCTCTTGAGATGATCGAGGAAAGCGGGGAAGGCGTGTTTCTTTATATGCGACAGGAGGGCAGATCGATTGGTCTCGCGAACAAGATAAGAGCATATGCTCTTCAGGATAAGGGTAGGGACACAGTCGAGGCAAATGAGGAGCTGGGTTTCCCGGCAGATCCAAGGGATTATGGCATTGGTGCACAGATCCTTGCTGATCTTGGTCTATCGAAGATAAGATTGCTTACCAACAATCCGAGAAAGATTGTCGGGCTAGAAGCATATGGGCTCGAGGTAGTTGAACGAGTTCCAATTGAAGTGCCGCCAAATCCCAACAATGTGAAATATCTGGCTACAAAGCGTGCGAAGCTTGGTCATTTGCTCGAAAACATTTAAGAGAGGGGGAGAATAATGGGCAAGATCTACCAAGGCATTCTTGATGGAAGGCAGAAAAGGTTTGCAATTGTTGTCAGTCGCTTCAACGAGGCGATTTCGCAAAGGTTGCTTGAGGGTGCTCTCGATTGTCTGAGGAGACACAATACCCAAGAGGCAAATGTAGATATTGTCTGGGTACCTGGCTCTTTTGAGATACCCATGGGTGCAAGAAGGGTTGCGGAGAGCTTCAAGTATGATGCTGTGATTTGCCTGGGAGCAGTGATAAGAGGCGCAACCCCTCATTTTGACTACATTGCAGCTGAAGTCTCGCGAGGTGTATCGAGACTTGCCGCTGAGACCTCCCTTCCTGTAATCTTTGGCGTTATAACTGCTGACTCCCTTGAGCAGGCAATTGAGCGTTCAGGTGGCAAGAGTGGTAACAAGGGTTGGGACGCAGCGATGTCGGCACTTGAGATGGCAGATCTCTTTTCCAAACTAGGCAAGAGTCGAAAACGATGAAGCGTCAGCCCACACTTGGTCAGAGGAAAAACAAAGCAAGAGAAGTAGTGACCAAGATTCTTTATGAGATGGATCTCGGCGGACTCGATGCGGACGAGGCCAGGCATCGCATCGAGCGCAAGCTGAGGCGCAGGGACACAAGGCAGTTTGCTCTAAAATTGTTTGAAACAACTTTTGCCAACATTGAGACAATAGATGCTGTGCTGCGTGAGATTGTAACCAACTGGGATGTTGAGAGAATGGCAGCCTTTGATCGTAACCTCTTGAGGATGGCGACTGCGGAGATCGTTTTTCTCGAAGATATTCCCGAAAGGGTTACAATAAATGAGGCAATCGAGATTGCCAAACGATTCTCGACAGAGAATTCCGGGCGCTTTGTCAACGGAATTCTGGATAAAGTCGCAAGGATAAGAAGTGAAATACGTCATAATCTCTGACATTCATGCCAATCTCGAAGCCCTTGAGGTTGCTGTATCAAGGATTGAGATTGTCCAGCCGGACAGGATCATTTGTCTGGGGGATATTGTCGGTTATGGTGCATCTCCGAATGAATGTACACAGATTGTGCGCAATCTCACAGATCTTGTTGTTGCCGGAAATCATGATTGGGGTGTAGTTGGCAAGACCGATATCACCTACTTCAACGCATATGCTCGTCATGCAGTTATCTGGACCAATCGAAATCTCACGCCAGCTAACCTTGAGTATCTCGAGAAACTCCCTCTTGTCCATGTTGAGAATGGTATTCTCAGGGCTGTTCATGCCACACCAGATCATCCCGAGAGATGGAACTACATATTCACCTATCCACAGGCTTCTAAACAATTTGAAGCCTTCACTGAAGGGATTTGCTTCGTTGGTCATTCGCATCAGCCTGTTGTATTTGAGTTAAGCCGAGATGAGATCACTACAATCAACTCCGAGAGCGTTAAACTTAAAAAAGCCCACCGTTACATAATAAATGTTGGTAGTGTAGGACAGCCGAGGGATGGTGATCCCAGAGCATGCCTTTGTGTTTATGATGCCACCAGTCAGGAAGTGAAACTCGAAAGGCTACAATATGATGTTGAATCGGCTAGGCAGAAAATTCTCAATGCTGGACTTCCGTCTGTTCTCGCCAATCGCTTGCTGTGGGGAGAATGATGTACAGGATACTGTTTATCAACTGGAGGGACATTCGAAATCCTGAGGCTGGTGGCGCAGAAGTACATCTTCATGAGATCTCAACGAGACTTGCTCGAATGGGGCACGAAGTCAGCATCGTCGCATCAAGATTTCCCCAGGCTCCACGAGAGGAGATAGTCGATGGTGTGCGTGTTCTGAGAATTGGTGGTAAGTTTACCTTCAACTTCCATGTGCCTTTCTTTGTGACCAGACTTCTCAGGCATGAATCATTTGACATTGTGATAGATGACATTAACAAGATTCCCTTTTATACGCCAATATACGTTAGAAGACCCATACTGGCTCTCGCCCATCATCTTTTTGCTCACACCATCTTTCTCGAGACAATACTCCCTTTCGCAGTCTATGTCTATCTGGGCGAGATCCTCATTCCATCTATCTATCGCAGGGTTCCATTTGTCGTCGTCTCCGAGAGCACTCGCAGGGATTTTATCTCGCGCGGCATCCCTGAGGAGAATATCAGAGTGATTCACAATGGGGTGGACCATGAAAATTACACGCCTGATCTCTCGGCCAAATCGGTGATACCTCTTGTGGGCTATATTGGACGCATCAAGAAATATAAGCGGCTCGATATCCTTCTCAGAGCATTCCAGCTCGTAAAGCACAGAATACCTGAGGCACGCATGAAGATTGCTGGCTCTGGTGATCACTTGCCTAAGCTCATGAAGCTTGCAGATCAGCTGGGGATAAGGGACGATGTTGAGTTCCTCGGCTTTGTCGGGGAGAAGGAGAAGATAGCTATGCTGCGCGAGGCTCATGTCGTGGTGAATCCCTCGAGCAAGGAAGGTTGGGGAGTGACAGTTATAGAGGCCAATGCTTGTGGTACACCCGTTATTGCAAGCGACGTCCCAGGGCTAAGGGATGCAGTTGTTGATGGGAGGACTGGCTTCCTGGTACCTTACGCCGATATCCAGGCCTTTGCAAAAAGGATAGTTGATGTGCTCAGTGATAGCGCTTTAAGGCAGAGCTTGAGTGAGGAGGCTGTTCGCTGGGCAAGAAGATTTAACTGGGACGCATCCGCCAATGCTATGATCGAGGTTATCGACGAGGTGATAAAGAAGCAGGCAATTTCTTGAGTTTTGCCAACGAGCCTTGCCGGTCAAGCCCTTGATGCAAATGGGTTAAGTAGGTGGGAGGTGGAGAGCTGGAAGTCAATGGAGCTATAGCAGGTCTTAGCAAAATTGTGAGAACTCGCTACTTCCGCATACTTGTCAGTGCGGCTCTTATTGTGATACTCATATCAAGGCTTGACCTCGGTAGAACTGCCGAGGCATTCAGAAATCTTAGTTTGGGCTTTCTTCTTCTCGCTCTCCTCACCTTTGCTGCATCGCTTGTTCTTGGGAATTTCCAGTGGACTCTCCTGCTCAGACTTCAGGGCATCAGGCTTTCATTTCGTAAGAGCCTTTCTTTCTATTTCGTGGGTGCCTTCTTTAACAATTTCCTCCCGGCCAATATCGGAGGGGATGTGGTGCGTATATATGACGTGTATCAGGAGTCTCAAAGGGCGAATGCATCAATTGCAGCAACTGTTACTGACAGACTCTTTGGAATGATTGCCCTTGCTCTACTGGCCGTTCCAGCAGGCATAGTGGTTGCATCGAGAGCTGAGAAGCTCGGGCTGCAACGTGATTTCGGGAGAATGAGCCTTCTTATTGTGCTTGCCTTTATCGGTATTCTGGGGCTTGCAGCTGCGGTTATTTTCAGCCGAAGACTGGCAAGATTCATTGATCGCATATTGGGCCCATTGCTTTTTGGAGGATTGCGTGAGCGCTTCAAACGTGTATATGAGTCTTTTCAAGTTTATGCCTCGAAGAGTAGGAACCTCGGAGCGGTTTTGGTGGTTGCAATGGGTGTACAGGTGCTACGTGTGATTGTCCATTATGAGATTTCAAAAGCCATGGGATTAAGCATTCAGGCAATGTATTTCTTTCTTTTCATCCCAGTTATAGCGATCTTCATTGCTCTACCGATTTCGATTGGTGGTCTGGGTGTTAGGGAAGGTTTGGAGATTTTCTTTTTCTGTCGTGCAGTAAACGGTCTTGGTCGGGAGCAGGCATTTACGATGGGGCTTCTGGCGTATATCGTAGGAATTGTTGTAAGCCTTGTGGGTGGTGTGATATATTTTAGCCGAAATTCTCGGCCGCAAAGTATCGAGCAGATCGACAGTGGAGGTAACATGAATGGTAAACGATGAGAGCCATTCGAGATGGAATAAGATTGTGGGCGCGCTTGTCTTTATTACAATCCTTGCCTGCTACTTGATTACCATTTCACCAACGGTATCTTTCTGGGATAGTGGTGAATTCATTGCGACTTCCTACATACTGGGGATTCCACATCCACCTGGTACGCCTTTCTACGTGATTATTGGTAGAGTCTTCTCCATGCTGCCCTTCAAGGAGCGAGCCCTTGGCGTCAATTTGATGTCTTCGCTGACGGGCGCCCTGGCTGCCCTCTTTCTCTATCTCATAACGGTTCGCTTACTGGTTTTGTGGAGGGGAATACCTCGGACTTCACTTGAGAAACTCATCATTTATTGCTCTGCAGCTTCGGCTGCCTTTGCGGGTGCTTTCTCCGGGAGCTATTGGACAAACTCCATCGAGGCTGAGGTATATTCTCCCAGCGCTTTTATCATGGCTTTTTCCGTGTGGCTCATGATCCGCTGGAGCCAAAGGTGGCGTGAACCTGCAAGTAGGAATAGTCTCATATTGATTTGCTATCTCCTTGCCTTGAGTGTTGGGCTCCACCTTGGTACTGTTCTCATATTGCCCGCTTTTATTTTGTTCGCCTTGATAATTGACTGGAGGATTTTCACTGATGCCAAGTTCCTCATGCTTGTGGCTTTCGTGGCAGTTCTTGGCCTGAGCAATCACCTTTACCTGCCCATCAGATCGCATCTCAATCCGCCAATCGATGAGGCGAATCCTGAGAGGTGGGATGCCTTCAAGGACTGTCTTCTGAGGAAGCAATACAAACCAATGAATCCATTTGTTCGCCAGGCCCCATGGTCCTTTCAGTTCGCTATGTTCTGGGAGTACTTCAAAGAGCAGTGGACAGGGCCGGGCGGAGCCTGGACAGTTTTGCTTATATTTATTGGTGCTCTTGGTTCAATTGTACACTTCTTCAAACACAAGCGCACATTCATCCTCATGGGAACGCTTTTCCTTGTCACAAGCCTCGGCCTGATAATCTACATGAATTTCACTGATCATGAGGTTCGAGAGCGTGACTACTTCTTTGCTCATGGTTTCTTCTTCTTCTCAGCCTGGATTGGAATTGCCTTTGCCTATCTTTGTGACATGTTAGCAGATTCTTTGAAGAAACCACGACTTGCCTACGTAATTCCAGTGCTATTTCTCGCATATAGCTTCTCATCCTACTATGTGAATTTCGAAAGCCACGATCGCAGGGGAAACTATACCGCACACGACTATGCATATAACATGCTTGCAACTGTTGCGGAGAATGGAATCATCTTCACCAATGGGGACAATGATACATTCCCCCTGTGGTTCATCCAGGAAGTGAAACGTTTTAGAAAAGATGTCCGTGTTGTCAATCTTAGCCTCCTTAATACACCGTGGTACATATGGCAGCTTAAACATCTTGAGCCCAAGGTTCCCATGCGCTTCACAGACAGACAGATCGCAATGTTGCGACCTTACAGGGATGCGAATGGGAAGATAGTCCTGGTCAAGGATATTGCTGCTAAGGAGATAATTGAGGCAACTGACGGGAAGAAACCTATCTACTTTGCTGTTACGGTTGCAGACTACATGGGGTACGAGAAGCGGCTTCGTCTCGAAGGCCTTGCTTTCAGACTGCTTCCAGAGGAATCTAAGGATCTAGTCGATGTCGAGAAGACTCTTTGTAATCTTTATAATGTCTACAGTTACAGAGGACTTCTGAAACCGGTGTCAGGCGAATATCCTGAGCCACCTCTTCTTACCGACGTTGGTGAGAAGGGAATACCTAAGGAAATACAGACTGATCGGAAGTTTGTCTATGATACTGAAGTTTATAAAGATGAGAACACACGCCGGCTCGTAACCAACTATGCAGCTGCCCATCTGAGACTGTGTCTCCATTTCTTTGAGCAAGGAGACTATAAGCAGGCAATCCGTGAGCTCCAAAGGGCTGCCCTTATCTCACCTGACTATGAGGGCTATCGCGACATTGCAATTGTTGTCTATGGATATGCGGGAAATGTTGCGAAAGCCGAGAGCCTTGCCTATGACTTCATCGCTCACAATCCTCGCAATATGAACTACTATGTCCAGCTTTTCAATGTCTACCGCAGGGCTAATCGCCTTGAAGATGCTGAGAGAATCCTTAATAACCTCATAGAAGTCCTTCCCGATAATCCTGACGGCTATTCTCTGCTAGCCTCTTTCTACCGAGGCAGGGGACAGGCTGCGAAAGCAGCTGAAGTAGTGAAAAAGTGGCTCAAGCTTCACCCTGGCGATCGTACCGCTACGAAGGTTCTTGAGGAGCTTGAAGCCGAAGCGGCAGGCCAAAAGCCGTAAGGGTGACTGATGAAAAAAGCCATTGTGATCGGTCTTGATGGTGCTACTTTTGATCTCCTGAGGCCGCTTTCGGAAAAGGGCTATCTTCCCAACATCGCAAGGATGATGCAGGATGGCACGTGGGGGCACTTGCGTACTGTAATTCCCCCTGGAACAGGTCCTGCCTGGTCCTCAATTGTGACGGGCCTGGATCCGAGCAATCATGGTGTTTTCGATTTCATCGTCAGGGCAAAGGATTCTTATGATCTTGCTTTCCTGAATGGGCGAGCGCTCAAGGTTCCCACCATCTGGGATCTTGTCGGCAGCCTAGGAGGAAAGGTGCTTGTATTAAATGTTCCAATGACCTACCCTCCCAGAGCTGTCAAAGGTTTACTTGTAAGCGGTCTGCTCACACCCCCTCAAGCTATCGAATGCAGCTATCCACGGGAGCTCTATTCGGAAATACTCAGAATCAATCCCAACTACAAGATAGTTCCCACTGAGACAGCCGGACCGGGGAAAATAGATGCCTTCCTTGATGATCTATCAAAAGTTGTCGAAGCCAAGATTGCTGTTCTGAAAAATCTCATGAGGCGTGATGACTGGTCGTTTGTTATGCAGGTGTTCAATGAAACCGATTTCCTCCAGCATGCGCTTTGGCACGTCATCGATCCTAATCATCCTCGTCACACTGCAGAAGATTTCGAAAGATATGGTGAGCGCATCTACAGCATCTATTCCCGTCTTGATGAGCTCATTGGTGATCTTAGAAAAGAGGCTAGCCGTGATACGACTCTCATCATTGTCTCCGACCATGGCCACGGACCACTGACTGAATTCCTCCATGCGAATAATCTTCTTCTCCATCTTGGCGTTATGAGAATCAAG
This sequence comes from bacterium, assembly GCA_029933125.1. GTDB lineage: Bacteria > Arandabacterota > Arandabacteria > Arandabacterales > Arandabacteraceae > JALGWB01. The sequence goes on from JAOZOU010000004.1 coordinate 117,247, forward strand.
CGTAGTATTTTCTCAAGGCTTAAGTACGCTGCTTTCCGAGCCGGCCTGACTCCTCTCAGGGTTTTCAGAATCGCAGAGCTTCTCGGTCTGGGGAAAAGGCGAATGAAGATTCGCTGGACGAGCAAAGGTTACAACCTTCTAAAGAAGATGTTCTTTTCATTCTCAGATATAGACTGGAAGCGAACAACAGCCTATGCAATAAGTGGTGGTGTATATGGTGGTATTTTCTTGAACCTGCGGGGGAGAGAACCTAATGGAATCGTACCCAAAGCCGAGTATGACAGGGCAAGGGAAGAGCTTGAAGCCATGCTTCTCAACTTTATCCGTCCCGATGGCAGGGGTAAGATCATAAGCAAGGTCTTAAAGAGGGAAGAGATATACCACGGGCGCTTTCTCGAGCGAGCGCCCGATATTTACTTCCAGCCTGTGGAGCAAACAATTGCTGTTTTTGGAGATTTCGAATTCTCCTCCAATCGCATCTGTGAACCAGCTGCTGCTGCTATTTCAGCTCAGCATCGCATGGAGGGTGTATTCATTGCCTGTGGTGAGGGGGTCCAACGTGGCCACAGGATTGAAGAAATGCGAGTCATCGACGTCACCCCTCTTATTCTTTATTGCCTTGGGATTCCTATCCCCAGAGGGCTTGATGGCGACGTTCGTGGCGATGTGTTTGAAACAGGCTTCTTTCAAAAGCACCCACCTTCCTATGTTGAGTCCAGGGATGTCTATGGCGACCTTGCTGATTTCGAGGCTGATAAAGATGAGGATATAAAACACCGCCTCAAAGGGCTGGGGTATATTTCCTGATGAGAGGCTTAGTAGGGAAGAGGTTTCTGTGGATAGTTGCTGCTGTTCTCATGGGGAGTCTTATCTGGTGGGGACATCGGGACCTTGGAAGAATAATGGATCTCGATCCAGCAATGGCTTTGCTTGCCTTCATTCTCACAGGGGCTATTGCCGTTGTTTCAGCTCTAAAGTGGCAGATTTCACTTAAATCGCTTGGTGTTTCAGATGCACCACGTTTTGGTTCCCTTGTCTACTATTTCATGTGTGGACGTGCAGTTGGTCTGGTTTTACCAATGGACATCAGCGATTTCGGGGTTCGCACAGCCTCTCTTAAGCTTGACCATTCCGTCTCAATCGGCAGAGCATCATATTCAGTATATCTTGATCGCACCTTCGATCTCGTAGTTGGTGCTTTCCTTTTGACACCATCAGTGCTTTTTGTCCTCGGGATAGTTGGAGAGATGACTGGTATCATAGCTATAATCGTAATTTTCCTGACAGGGCTCATTTTCTTCTCCTTTATGGCTCGCCACACAACACGCCTGCTCAGCCTTATTTTTCACTTTCTTTTCAAAGCCGTTTGCAAGATACCCTGGATCGGTAGGCGAATCGATAGAGAGAAGGAATCTTCCACGTTGCTCAAGGAGGACTTCTCTTCGATTACTCCGTCGCTCTATGCTTTGAGTGGACTCAAGTTTTGTTTGACCGCCTTAAGATTCATTGTTGTTGCCAATGCGTTGAGACTCAATGTTGATGGCCTTGCCATTCTGCTCTTTGTTCCGGGTGCCCAGTTTGCTGCCTTGTTTGCCTTGACACCTGGAGGTTTGGGAATCGCAGATTGGTCGTGGTCAGGGTTGCTTTACAAAATCGGTGTCGATCGCAATGTCATCGTTCCCTATCTTGTTTCTTTACGGCTTGTGATTTCTGTTTCCATCGTTTTGCTTATGCTTTTCTCCAGAATCTTCTATCGCAGTCGAGCTCAGGCGGGAGCTTAAGGCTATGAAGGAGCAGCTTGGCGAGCGTATTGCCGTAATCATTCCAGCCCGTAACGAAGCTCAAACCGTTGGCGAGGTGGTCGGAGAAGTTCGTCTGAGATTTCCACACTTCGATATCATCGTCATAGATGACGCGTCTGAGGACGCTACCGGGGAGATAGCAAAGCAGGCTGGAGCAGATGTGATAAGGACACCTATCAGGCTTGGCTACGGTGGAGCAGTCCAAACAGGGCTTAAGCTAGCCCATAAAAGGAATTACGATCTGGTTATCCTCATGGACGCCGATGGCCAGCATGATCCAGCTTCAATTGAAAAGCTCATTTCGGCTGCAAGGGGTAATGACTTTGTCATCGGCTCACGCTTCCTTGGGGAAGCCTGTTACAGGATTCCCCTTATAAGACGGCTGGGCATGAAGATTTTCAGCGCGATTGCAAGCGTGGTCGTTGGCAGGAAGTTAACAGATACGAGCTCTGGTTTTCAGGCATTACGCAAGGACGTTTACTCGCTCTTTGCACTTGGTGACTATCCCGTCGATTTTCCCGATGCGGATATGGTCATCTGGGTCGCCAGACATGGCTACAGGGTGGCTGAAGTAGCTGTAAGGATGCATGAACGCAAGAGTGGTAGGTCAATGATATCAGGTTTGGCCTCATCCCTGCGATATGCCCTCAAGATGCCTCTGGCCATACTTGTAACGCTTTTGAGAGTACCATCCCGCAGAGGGGGGAAGCAAAAATGAATCTTCAGGTTAGGATAATGGCATTGGTTGTTAGCCTGCTATTCATTGGCTATGTGCTCCATCTGGTCAGGAGCAGGAAGCTTCGTGAGACAGATTCAATCATCTGGATACTTGCCAGCAGTGCGATTCTCATTCTCGGTGTATGGGTGAAGCCGCTGATCTTCGTAACCAAGCTCATCGGTGCGAAATTCCCCGTGTCAACTCTCTTCTTTAGTGGACTTATTTTCTTGACATTCATTTCCCTATGGATGACAACGAGAATCTCAGAGCTCACTGAGCAGGTTAAGGACCTTGCTCAGAAAGTTGCATTGATGTCGGAGGATAGGGGTAAGGTTGACGAAAAGCAAAAGTAGTCTAAGACCTATACTTTCGAAAAGGCATCACCAGCTTATCCTGCTAACCATTGCGGTTGTGGCTGGTGTGCTCTTCCGTTTTGCCTATTTAGCCTCTGACCCGCCATGGGACTTCACATGGAGCCAGGCTCTTTTCACGGATGGTGCTCGTGCAATCGATGGTGCACGCAGCAAGATAATTTTTGATCAGTGGATTGTCGATGAAAGATCACCTGTTGTGCTCTTCTATCCCCTAATCAACTTCATTGCCTTCATCGTTTTCAAGATCATGGGGGTTGGGCTCTTACAGGCGAATCTATGCGGAGTGATTCCCTCCCTTGCAACCCTTGTGATTTTATACCTGGGTTTGCGAGGACTGGCTGGGGAGCCCGGCGGAATACTTGCTGTCTTTCTGCTTAGTTTCTCGTATCTACACGTTGTCTACAGCAGAGTCCCGATGGTCGAATCCCTCGAGATATTCCTCCTTGTAGCCTGTTTCTTCCTGCTTCTTAAGGGCTTGCGAGGAAGCTTCTTTTGCGGTTTGCTAATAGGGCTCGCTGCGATGATGGTCAAAATGCACACACTCCACATTCTGCCTGTTGCGATAGCCTTTAAGTTGTTTGAGGAGAGGGCTACGAAGGATCGTTCCAAAGTTAGATCGATCGTTGCCCTTGCCATCGGTTTCGGAGCCTCTCTCGTGCTATGGTATGTGACGGTATACAGGATCAATCCCCCAATCCTCACCAAGTATTTCAAATCCAATATCTTTGTGGCTCAGCGGGGCGAATACGCTAACGCCTCATTTAGCGAGTTGCTCACAAGACGCCTTGGAGCGCTCATCCATATAGGTAGCGGTAAAGATGGCTTCTTTGCCAAGGTCCCCATCCTCTATCTACTTGGGGCAGCAGGCTCTATCTCCATTCTGTCTGGGTTTGGCACTTCGAGGCAGCAGGCAAAACCCTGGGAACGCCTGGCCCTCATCTGGCTGGTTGGCACAATGCTTGCGCTAAGTCTTCTGAGCTACAGACCACTCCGATATCTTACTCTCATTCTTCCGAGTTTGGTTCTTGTTGCAACATCCTTTATGGTGAGGCTAGCGGAGGGAAAGCCCATATTTTCAGCTTCCAAGCCCAGATGGTTCGGATTGGGGTTTTGCATCTGGCTGACTGCGGTTCTAATTCACTTTTACCAGGATCTTGCTTTTGCCTTTCTAACCAGAGCTGGTTCGAGAAATCCCATGTGGCTCGTCAGGACATATCAATCGATATGGCTTAAGATCTTGCTTTTTGGCTTTGCCTCGATTGCCATTTGGCTAACGTCAGGCTCAAGGCTCAAGAATTCGAAGGGCATCCTCGGCATTAGAGCAAGAAGCATTATCTTTTTTGGTGTCATCGTCGGGACAGCTATTTTAGGGAGCATGAAATTTGCAGACTTCGCCTCGACAAGGAAGTACTCGATCATGGACGGCGCCCAAAGTCTCAAGCGAATCCTCGGAGAAAATGTATTTCTTGTTGGTGATTGTTCTACGAGTCTCTCACTTGAAACCAACTTCCGTACCCTACCAGCCTATGGTGATCTTATCCGATATAACGAACGCAATCTCTTCGAAAGATATCCAATAACCCATTTCCTTCTTAGGTTTCCTACTCTTTATGAATATCTCTCCAAGACATATTCTGACTTTAAAGACCAAGCTATTCCTATTAGGACTTTCGTGCTCTGCGGACGTGAAGCAACGGTTGTGCGCTATAAGGAGTGGCCAGGAACAAAAAATTCTGACTACGACCCTACTCAATATGAGATTGGTATGGAAAAACTTGCTCGTAGCGACTTCAACGGTGCACTTGCTGACTTTGAAGAGTTCCTTGCCTCTCACAAGGATTCGTATGAGTGTCTGGCTGCTATGGCAATTTGCTACATGCAGCTCGGAAAACCACGAGAGGCGCTTAGTAGCATTGAGCAGGCGGTTGAGATATCAAAGCGCGATGCTGTTGTTTATGAGATCTATGGTGATATCCTGAGCTCGCTTGGTCGAAACGCCCAGGCTCAACAAGCATGGCTAAGAGCATTGAAACTTAACCCGAATAGCCGTAAGCTAAGGACGAAGATATCTAGGGGGAGATTCTAGATGCCTGATGTTTCTATCGTTGTGCCTGTTCTCGATGAGGAGGGCTCACTTGAGGAGCTCCATCACCAGATCACACAGGTGATGGAAGAGATGGGCCGGACATTCGAAGTAATTTATGTAGATGATGGCAGTAGGGACAGATCCCTCGAGATTCTTAAGAGGATTTTTGCAGCTGATGCCCGTGCCAAGGTGATAAGTCTGCGCAAGACCCATGGTAAGAGTGCTGCTCTTGCTGTTGGCTTCGATGAGGCTAAGGGAGATATCATAGTTACCATAGATGCTGATCTTCAGGACGACCCACATGAGATTCCCAATCTCATTCGAGAGCTCGAGAAAGGCTATGATGTGGTTTCGGGCTGGAAGAGACAACGCAAGGATCCTTTTTCCAAAAGATTTCCTTCGAAGGTATTCAACTGGCTCACCTCCGCTGCGACGGGGTTGAAGCTTCATGACATCAACTGTGGACTGAAGGCGTATCGACGCTCGGTGACAAATCGGTTCAAGCTCTATGGACAACTTCACAGATTTCTCCCCGTCTTTGCCTACAAGGAAGGCTTCAGGGTCACGGAGCTTCCAGTTACTCACCATCCAAGGCGCTACGGTAGAACAAAGTACGGTGTGAAGCGTTTCCTGCACGGGTTGCTTGATCTGTTGACAGTCATACTCCTCACTCGCTATCTCAAAAGCCCACTGCACTTTTTTGGCACAATCGGCATCATCTTCACTCTGGCTGGCTTCGGAATAAATTGTGTCATACTCAGCATCTATATAAAGCACCATAATATCCAGGGAAGGCATCCGCTCCTGACATTAGGTGTTCTGCTCATGATTCTAGGCTTCCAGCTGATATCCACAGGGTTGCTAGCTGAATTGCTGACACGCATGTCTCATAAGGGTAGAGAGGAATACAGTCTTAGGCTCGAGCTCTCACATGACGCAAATGAAGAAAGGCAAGCCTCCCAAGCATAAACGGCATATCCTTTCCGCCTACTGGAAATCGAACACTGCCCTGGCGGTCACGGCCTGCATAGTCGCTGCTATATTCGCAATTCTTGCCTTTGATCCACTGCCATCGACAATTGGAGACAATGCTGAGTTTATGATCCTTGGCAAGGCTCTAGCAGGTGGATATGGCTATCGTTACATTAATCATCCTCAGTTGCGGCCAGCAACAAAGTATCCGCCTGGTTTCCCAATAATGCTTGCTGGCTGGATCAAGTTGTTCAGTGAGAAGATCGTTGCAATGAAGGCTCTCATCGTCATCACCTTTGCACTTTCGATTCTTGTCTCCTTCTTCATTGCTAATCTGTTTCTTGAGAGAAAAATGGCTCTCGTAGCCACTCTTTCGATAGCAACATCCTGGGTGGTTGTGAGCTACTCCTATCAGATCCTCTCAGATGTTCCTTACACGCTGTTCAGTCTTGCGGGGCTTTTGTTCTTGCTGAGGGCTGACGACAGCCTTAAGGCCCTCATCGGGGGAGGTCTTTCAATCTGGGCTTATCTTGTCAGGACTGTTGGCGCAAGTCTCGTAATCACAGGAATAATCCTGCTTGTCCTGAGGAAGCGCAAGAAGGAAGCCATTGTCGTTCTGGCTTGCTTTGTTGCGATTACTGCATTATGGGCCTGGAGAAATTACATTCTGACAGGTGAGGGCAGTCGCTATGTGAGGCTGCTTCTTGAAGCCCAACCCATGAATCCCTCAGCTGGGCATGTCACATTCGGTAGCCTTGCCAGGAGGGTTTGGATAAATCTGAGAGATTATGTGAGCATCTTCCTTCCTGCCAACCTCTTGCCAACCCTCGTTGTAGGCTCAGCGAAAGGTGGAGGCCCTATTACAAGGTTTGTGGGCTTGCTCATAATGGCTGGTGTTGTCGTGGGAATGGTCTCATTGCGGCGGAAGGCCCGCTGCATTGTAGCATATGTCCTTCTCTATTTTGGGGTTTACCTCGTCTGGCCAGAGATATGGAGGACAGAGCGATTCATGCTTCCAATTGCACCTCTGATAGCAATCTTCTTTTTTTCCGGATTAAAGCGCATATTGGGCTACTTCGCGGTGAAGCGCAGGATTGTTACTGCTGTTTGTATAGTTCTTGTAATTTCAAATTTCATCTCCCTCGTAGGATTTATGAAGCGTGAGACAGGATACCCACCAGGTTGGTACAATTATCTTCAGATAGCACTTTGGGTGAGGGAGAATACACCAGAGGACTCACTTGTTATATGTCGCAAGCCTTTTCTGTTCTATGTCTTCAGCTATCGCAAGACGATTGGTTATCCCTACACACGTGACCACGAAGCCATGCGTAACTTTCTCAGCGAGATTGCGCCTGATTACATTGTTATTGACAACTTTGGTAGTATCTCACAAACCACGCAAGTGTATCTCTTGCCAGTCCTCAGGGAGATGTCTGGTTCTCTTGAGGTGATTTATTCAACTGACGATCCTGTGAACGTCCTTCTCAAATTCAAAGCCAGGCGAGGTTGAACTTGAAGAACTTGCGAATCCTCATGCCTACCATCTATTTCCCACCGAGGGTGGGTGGCATCGAAAGTCATGTCTATTCACTTGCAAAGGAGCTTGCAAGGAATGGTCATAGCGTGACAATAATCACAACCAGGACAGAGAAGGCATCGCCATGGCATGAGGTGATCGAGGGGGTAGAGGTTAAGAGAATTTTCTCATTCGGGAAACACTTTGCTGGTTGGATTCTGAGCAGTGGCCTGGCGATATTTCCCACACTTCAGGAGGCACCATCTTTTGATGTCATTCACTGCCACACTTTTGCCTTCGCACTTGGTGGCACCATAGCATCGCTTCTCTTTGGCAAGCCTCTGGTTGTTACCGTTCACTCATCCCATTTTCTGAAGCTCGCTACCAGACCGGTGATGCGGGGAGCCCTAAAGCTTGTCCTATCGAGGGCCAACGTGCTGCTTTCAACGAGCAGGGAAATAGATGGTGTGGTTCGTTCACTCCTTCCTCATGCTGTGACCATGCCGATTGTGAACGGCGTAGATACAGAAAAATTCAAACCCACTGAGCCACTTTACACGTCGCAACGTGATGAATTCGTGATTGTATGTCCACGCAGACTCGTTGAGAAGAATGGGGTGGAATACCTGATAAGAGCACTCCCTCTCGTGAGGAGTGAGCTCAAGGTGAAAGTCTATATAGCAGGTGATGGTCCTCTCTATGGATATCTTACCCAACTCGCGCGCGATCTGGGAGTTGCTGACAAGATTGAATTTCTTCGCTCGGTAAGCAATGAGAGAATGCCAGCCCTTTACTGTTCAGGTGATCTAGTTGTAATTCCCTCGCTTTTAGAAGCAACCTCCATTGCTGCCCTCGAGGCGATGGCGTGTGAGAGAGTTGTAGCCGCATCAAGGATTGGTGGTTTGCCGGAGATTCTTGATGACAGTGTCGGTTTCCTCTTCGAACCTGCATCGCCACAAGCAATTGCCAGCGCAATTGAGAAAGCTATGAAATGCGAAACAAAAGCCAAAATGGGGAAACTTGCTCGCGAACGGGTGGTGAAGAATTGGAGCATTGCTAAGGTTGCTCAACTTCATGAGGAAATCTATCGAAGATGTCTGGAGGGTAATGGAAATGCTTAAGGTTGCGCTTGTAGTTGGTACAAGACCTGAAGCGATAAAGATGGCTCCCATAGCTCTTACACTCAGGCGCACACGGGGGATGAAACCCTTGCTTGTGCTTACAGCCCAGCATCGACGCATGTGTGATGATGTACTGAAGGTTTTCAATCTTAAGCCCGATTATGATCTTGACATAATGAAACCCAATCAATCCCTCTTTGAGGTTACAGCCCGCCTGGCACGCAGACTGGAGAGTGTTCTAAGAGATGAAAGGCCTAATATCGTACTCGTTCAAGGAGATACTACAAGCACATTTATGGGAAGTCTGTGTGCCTATTACCTTCAGATACCTGTAGGTCATGTTGAAGCTGGTTTGAGAACTTATCATAAGTACAGTCCGTTTCCTGAAGAGATAAACCGTAAGCTCACGACAGCCATTGCTGATCTCCACTTTGCTCCGACTGCAGTGGCACGAACAGTTCTTTTACGCGAAGGTGTTGCTTCAAAGCACATCTTTGTGGTTGGCAACCCTGTGATAGATGCTCTCCTTCATGTGGCAAAGATGGACTATCCTTTCACCGATCCAAAGCTAGCAAATCTGGATCTGTCCCAGAAAAGGGTGATTACGGTGACGGCGCATCGCAGAGAAAGCCATGGTAAGCCTTTTGTAGCAATGATGCGTGCTATCAAGAAGATCGTCAGGATGCATAAAGATGTTGTCATTGTCTTTCCTGTTCATCCTAATCCTAACGTGAGGCAATCCGTAGAGCGGATGCTCGACGGTGTGGATAGGATTGTGCTTGTAGAACCTCTTGATTACAGGCAATTCGTCAAGCTTCTCAAAATTTCCTACCTCATAGTAACGGATTCAGGCGGAATCCAGGAAGAGGCACCTTCCCTTGGCAAACCTGTGTTGCTGATGCGCAATGTGACTGAAAGGCCCGAAGCTGTCAAGGTTGGTGCTGTCAAGGTTGTCGGTACTGCGACGCAAAGGATTGTTGAGGAGTGTGACCGCCTGCTTAACTCGCAAACCGCTTATCGCAAGATGGTGGTCAGGAAGAATCCATATGGGGATGGCAAGGCTTCGCAAAAGATAGTAAACATCATTGCAAGGCATCTTGGGAAGGTCGTTTGCCAATGAAGAATCTCTGGAAGAAGATTGTTGGAGGCTTTGTTGCAGCACTCATTCTCTACTTCATGGCAAGAAGCCTGAGCAGGAGTTTTGCCGAGATAGGCACCTATCGCCTCGATGTTTCCTACTCGAGAGTTGTGCTATCTTTTTGCATTCTTGCAGTCCTTTTTCTGATCTATGGCCTGGTCTGGAGATACATACTCAGCATGTTTGGCTTTAAGCTGAGTTTTGCAAGGAGCATGCGCGTCTGGTTCCTCTCGCAGGCTGGTAGATACATACCTGGCAAGGTCTGGTTTGCTCTTGGACGGATATATCTTTGCGAACGTTCTGGAATTCCACGCAGTGTTGCCACAATTGCAATGGCATACGAGATGAGCTTGGTTCTCGCAAGTGCGCTGGTAGTCTTCGGGATAGCATCGATTTGTGTTCCAGTCGTAGGTTTTATGTCGTATGCTCTTGGGATGGTTCTCGTTGGAGCTATCCTCTTGGTGAGTCATCCCAGTGTTCTCAGGGTGGTCCTTAGAAAATTCAGCAAGATTTCGACACAGCTCGATTTGAAATATGTGGATACGCTCAAGATACTCACCATCTACATCTGCTGCTGGATCATTTATGGCATAGGCTTTTATTTGGTTGCCACATCAGTGGCAATTCCCTCGGAGCTAGTGCAGTTTAAGGTTGCGAGTAGCTTCAAAGCTATGATAGCGATGATAGGCATAAACTCAGTGGCTTGGGCTGGTGGTCTGCTCAGTATCATTACCCCTGCTGGGCTTGGTGTGCGGGAGGGTATTTCGGGGATGCTTCTACTTAATCTTGTTCAGAAGCCTTATCCGGTCTTGATTCCTCTCGTTGCCAGGCTCTGGGTAACCCTTGGTGAGATGGCAACCATTGGTGCGGTATTGATGCGAAGGGGTGAGAAATGAGAAGGGGATCAATATGGACATTGGTTGTTGTGGCAGCTTATGGAATCCTTGTCATCTCAATGTTCTCAGGATTCATATTCACAAACAAGATGATCTTTGGAACAGATATGATTCCCATGGGCTACATGATGCGTAAGGTTGTGACTGATTACTGGAGGGAATACGGAAGGATACCCCTTTGGGATCCATATATCCTGTGTGGGCTTCCTGTTGTTGATGCAATGCACGGTGATCTCTTCTATCCAGCTACACTTCTTTCCCTCTTAATGCCGCTTCACAGGGCACTTGGTTACAAGATCCTACTCCATGTTTGGCTTGCGGGCATCACCATGTACGCTCTTCTGAGAAGCTATGGCTTCAGGCGAAGGTCTAGCTTTGTTGGTGGTCTTGCCTACATGATCGCACCCTATCTAATCTCGCTTACCTATGCTGGTCACGATGCGAAGATGTTTGTAACTTCCCTTTTCCCTCTATGTGTGCTTACGCTTGAGAGATTGATCCGCAAACCAACTTGGCTTCAAGGTGCCCTCTTCGGTGGCTCTATCGGCCTACTTTTTCTCACGTCACATCCTCAGATGACTTATTTTTCAAGCTGGGGTCTAGGGATCTACTTTCTCGTTCGCATCTCTGAGTTGATTCGCAAAAAGGCACTATTCAGAACAATTGGAGTACTTGTTCTTGGCATCATCCTTGGCGTTGCTGTTGGCTGTATTCAGATCTTGCCTGCCTATCACTATACCACTAACTTTTCACCGAGAACAGGTGGAGTGACTTTCGAATATGCGGCAAGCTGGTCACTTCATCCTGAAGAGATTTTTTCGCTTCTCTACCCATCATTTGGTGGGTATCTTGATTCTTACTGGGGCAGGAATCCCTTCAAGCTAAATGCTGAATCTCCTGGTCCTCTCATGCTTGTTCTTGCGATTGCGGGCATCATTGTTGCCTTGAGGCGAAAGGAGCTCAAGGCATGGGTTTTGCTTGCTATATTCTGTCCTCTTTATGCACTAGGTGCACATACCCCTGTCTTCAAGCTTCTCTTCTACAGCCTTCCTGGTGTGAAGTTCTTAAGAGCCCCGAGTCTAATAATGTTTATGTTCAGTGCATCTGTAGCCGTTCTTGGGGCATATTTCCTCGATGTTGCTCTTAAGGAAAAGAAGATTGGGAAACTACATGGCCCCATAAACTGGATCTTGATAAGTGTGATTTGCCTCACGGTGCTTTCCACTGCTTTCAGGGGAGCGGCTTTTACAATATGGCAAGGCATCTTCGGTAGCATATCTCAGCAAAAGCTTCACGCAATGCAATTGGCGAAAGAGGGTTTGCTCTATGATGGGCTTCGCCTTGGTCTCTTTGCTTTGCCCCTTCTCGGGGTTATGCTCTCAAAATACAGGCGCAGATGGAACGGGAGCGTAATAGTTGTGATTACAAGCCTCGGTCTTCTTGCAACGAGTCTGCCTCATTCAATGAAATTCCTTAAGTACATTGATAGGCGTCAGGTTGAGATGAGCCATCCTGTCATTGAAGCCATTAGGCAGGACAAGGGCATATACCGTGTGCTTCCCGTAACCTCAACTATTCTCGATACGAATTATCTACCCATCTTCGGGATTGAAACCTCCAACGGCTTCTACGACAACAGAATCCGATACTATGATTTTCTCGTTGGTAAGAACTTGAGCAATCTCGTCTCAAATCCGAATATTCTCAGAATGACTAATACAAAATACGTGATTTTGTCGCGTCCGATCGATCATCCCTTCCTTACGCTTAAGAAACAGTTTGATCAATTCTATCTCTATCAAAATCGAGGATTCTTGCCGCGATGTTTTCTCGTTCATTCCCTTAAAGTTGTAGAAGATGACAGCACCGCTCTGAGGATGCTGAGTCAACCGGATTTCGATGTCTCGAGGGAAATTGTAACCGTCGGTGGAAATCCCATGTCTACAGATTCGATTCCGCCTGGAGAGACGGCTGTGATTAAAGAATATCAGCCTGATAGGATCACCATTGAAGCCGAGGTGAAAAAGCCTGGTTATCTTTTCTATTCAGGTAATTATCTACCCTATTGGAAGGCAACTGTTGATGGCAATCCGACTGGTGTTGTGCGGGCAGATATCTCCATGATGGCCATCTATCTCGAGCCTGGGAAACATTTGATCGAGCTAAGGTATGTATCAAGCTGGTATGATATAGGTAGGCTACTTTTTTCGATTGGATGCATAGGAATTGTGCTTCCTGTCCTTATTAACTTCCTTAGAAGGGGCAAGAGGCGTGGCTAAGGTCTTTGTTGTCTTACCTACCTACAACGAGAGACAAAACATCTCAGGCATAATTGATAGGTTGCTCGATATCCAACCTAGCCTCGAGATACTCGTAGTTGATGACAACTCACCTGATGGGACGGCCAAGCTCGTTGAGGAAATCGCGGCAAAAAGACGGGGTGTACATCTTAAGCAGCGGCCTGGGAAGATGGGCCTCGGTTCAGCTTACATCGAAGGATTCAAAGTGGCTCTTGAAGCTGGGGCTGACTACATTATCCAAATGGATGCGGACTTTTCACATGACCCTGACTACATTCCTCAATTCCTCGAGGAGATAAAACACTATGATGTTGTTATCGGCTCAAGATATGTCAAAGGCGTCAATGTTATCAACTGGCCGATTCAAAGACTCCTGCTGAGCTATCTTGCGAATTTCTACACCAAGGTGATAACTGGCCTTCCAATTCACGACGCTACCTCGGGCTTCAAATGCTTCCGCCGTGAGGTCTTGGAAGCCATTGATCTCGATAGCATAATCTCCGATGGCTATTGCTTCCAGATTGAGATGAGCTTCCGGGCATGGCGCAAGGGCTTCCGTATTGCTGAGATCCCAATCGTCTTTGTTGATAGGCATTCGGGCACGTCAAAGATGTCTAAGAAGATAATCTGGGAGGCGATCTGGAAGGTTTGGTGGTTTAGGCTCAAGTCACTTCTTGGGGACATGTGAGTTCAACCTATGGCAGAACAAGCAAAGCCATCAGTTTCGGTGATCATAGTTAGCTACAATACCAGGGGTTTTCTTCGTAGGTGTCTTGAGTCACTTCGTCAGCATGGCTCTGAGCTCGTGAGGGAGATAATAGTCATAGACAATGCTTCAGGCGATGGCTCTGTCGAGATGATTGAGGAGGATTTTCCTGAGGTTAAGCTGGTTAGGAATCCAACAAATGTCGGCTATGCAAAGGCAGTCAACCGGGGTGTCAAGCTGGCTGAGGGTGATTACTTCCTTATCCTTAATCCTGATATCGAAGTTTTGGAAGAGGCTGTAGGCGAGTTGGTATCATTCATGGAGGAGCACCGAGATGTTGGTATAGCTGGTGCTAAGCTTCTCAATCCCGACGGAAGCCTCCAGATGTCATGCCGAACTTTCTATACTCTGCCTGTGGTTCTCTTAAGAAGAACTTTCCTTGGTAAGATTTTTCCCAATGCAGCAGTTGTTCGGCGGCACCTCATGGCCGACTGGGATCATGCCTGTGATAGGGAAGTCGACTGGGTTATAGGTGCTTGTCTTATGGTTCGGCGGGAGGCCTATGAAAGTGTGGGTGGCATGGATGAGAGGTTCTTTCTTTATTTTGAGGATGTGGACTGGTGCTACCGAATGAAGAAGCATGGCTGGAAGGTCTATTATGTCCATTCAGCTCAGATGAAGCACCATCACAGACGGGAAAGTGCTCGCCTGCTGCCAGATAGCAAGCTCCTGAGCCACCTGCTCAGCACCTTCCGTTTTTATGACAAATGGAGTTCTTTAGTCTATTCCCTGAAACAGCACAGACACATTATAGGCACGCTTTCAGTGATTTTGAGCGATGTCATTGCAATCAACACATCCTTCTTGCTCTCCTATTTCATCCGATACCTCATGCGTTCGCATTTTGAAAAGCCCCTTTATCCAGTCACAACCTATACAGGTTTCATCGTCTTCGTCAACCTGCTTTGTCTTTTCTCTTTTGTCTATTCAGGACTCTACAGCTCGCGCCGCAGGACCAATTTCGTCAAAGATCTAATAGTTGTCTCACGCGCAGTTCTTCTGAGCTCGCTCGTGATAATGGCAGCTACCTATCTGACAAGAACGATTGCTTACTCACGCTTCATAGTCTTCATATTTTGGCCTATCTGTGCCGTGGCTGTGGCGACTCTGAGAGCAATTCTTAGGCAATTTCATCTGCGCCTGCGCAGGCGGTTTTTTGACCTGCGACGTGTTGCGGTAGTTGGTGAGGATGCTGATGCTCTCGAGATGGGAAAGAGAATAGGTGCAATGAGTGATCGGTTCGACTTTGTTGGCTACATATTGCCTCCCAAGGTGAAAAGCCAAGAACGCTTACATCCCAATCTTGGTTTTAGTGGCAGGGTCGGCAGCATTGTTGTTGAGCATAGGCTAAATGAATTGGTCATATGTGATAGCAATCTATCGAGGCAGGATGTTGGAAGCATAATTAGCGAGGCGAGGAAGCATGGTGCTGAGGTAAAGGTTGTCTCAGAAATAACCGATCTTGTGGTTAGGGGGTCACAGATTGACACCTTGGCAGGAAAGCCTATAGTTATTTTCCCGCCATCGAGCCTTTCAGGGGTTAGCCATGCAACCAAGCGTTTGATGGACTGGCTGGCTGCTCTTGTTGCTACAATTGGCCTGGCTGTGGTAACCCCACTGGTCGTCGTCTGGCAGCTGGTATCCTGGCGCAATTTTGGTCCCCTGATATCGGCTTTTGGTTCTTTGGTGCAAGTGCTCAAGGGGAAGCGTAGTCTTGTTGGTCCACACGAAAGTGTTCCCGGTGAAAGATTGAAACCCGGAATCATTGGTTTGTGGTATGTGAAAACGCAAGAAGGCGAGATTGCACAGAAGCAGATAGATTCATATTATGTACAAAACTGGTCACTTACTGCTGACCTCGAGATAATGCTTAGCTCACTTGGAGCGCTTTCAAGGCTATTTGCGCGCTCCCATGGGAAAGATAGGAAGGTGGAGGAGTCATGAAACTGAAACTGATATCTGTTTTGTTCGTTATTCTGCTCTGTGCGAGCGCTTCTGCTTCGCTGTGGGAGGTGCACCTTAAGTCCAATGATGTTAAGGCAATTTGGGCTGATACATCTTATGTTTACTGGGGGTCAACCGGTGGTGTGGTGATAAGAGATCTCTCGAGTGGGATGGAACAGAAGATTGTCAAAGAGATTGGTGGACTTACGAGCAACCAGGTTGTTGCAATCATGAAGGAAGGTGAGGGTAGGCTCTGGATTGGCACCAAGAAGAGGGGCGTATGCTCACTTGATGAGGGCGGGTGGAAGAATTATTCAACGAATACCCTTGAGCTTCCATCTGATCAAGTGACGCATATCGCAGGCTATGGTGATCTTGTGTGTGTTGCCACAACGGGGGGAGTGAGTCTCTTTGAAGGGGGTGAGTTTCGAAAGTTCTTTGTTGGAGATGATTGGTCAGGCTCCGAATGTAGTCAGGTTAACTGTGCTCTAATAAGCGGTCAGAGAATGATTGTTGGAACAGATTGCGGAGTTTTCGAGTACCGATTTGATCTCGACATGTGGAAAGACGTCATCACTGGCAAGGCAATAATTGATGGAGACTTTGATGGTAAGAGCCTCTTCTGGTTGATTACCTCGGATTCTATCTATACCTATGACGGAGCCGATGTGCAGGTGATCCCTAAGACGTTCATAAAGCATGATGACATCGTTGGTATTGCAGCTTCCGACACGATCGTTTGGGTGGCAACAAGCAATGGGCCATCCAAATATGACTTTGCAAATTCCTATTGGGTGAGAAACAGAAATGGCCTTGAGGATTACCTGCGAAACTCTTCCCCGATCTTCATTTCCTCGATCTTCATTTCCTCGAATGGTACCCCGTGGCTTGCAACCAAACTGGGTGCAGCAGAGCTTGTGGATTCAACCTGGACGCTGCTTCAATCGGCTGGTCCGGCTGGGAATTATGTCGAAGATATCGCCATTGACTGGCAAGATCGGCTGTGGTGTGCAACGGGAACGCGAGGGGGGGGTGCAGGTGATGTGATGAGAGGAGTTCTGCGCTATGACGGGTCAAACTGGGAGCAAATAGGACCACCAACCATCAGGGATAACAACGTTTATTGCGTCGAGGTGAGCCCTGTCGATGGTTCGGTCTGGCTTGGGATCTGGAGCGTAGGAAATGGGGATCTTATTCGCTATGACCCTTCGAATGATGAATGGTATTCCTATCAGGACGCACTGGCAAGCCGAGTCGTCTCAGACATATACATTGACAATGATGGTCACGTTATCTTTGGTGAGTACCTCCACGGGCTTGCTGTAATGTGTGATGATGGCAATATCATAAGATATGTCAAGGGTGAGGAGCCTGAGTGCATCAGGACGGAATGCGTCACAGCCATCGGTCCTGGGCGGGATGGAAGCATTATGGTAGGTGACTTTAGGCTTTGTGAGGGCGAGGTCTACAACCTTGAGCTTGGAGCTGATTGTCTGTCCAAAGGTGATGATGTTTGCAGACATTGGTCTGCCGGTGATGGTTTTGTCGGAGGTTCAGTCAATGACATAGAACTTGATCCCTATGGAATTGTTTGGCTTGCAACCGGTGGCTTGAGTGCATATGATGGTTCGTGGCACGCTATCGACACTCCAATGGGTTTAGTCTGGGATATCGAAGTTGACAAATGGGGAACAAAGTGGGTTGCTTCAGATGTTGGTCTTTGGGCGCTCCATGGCTTCGGAACGAGATGGGATGACTTTGCCAATTCCTATGAGCTTTACGATAGCTACAATAGCCCACTTCCAGATGCTCCAATAAAGGCTTTAGCATTCGATGCCGATGGTGATTTGTGGATTGGTACAGGTGGGGGAGGTATTTATAGATTTACGCCACCAAAGCCTGTCATAAGGACAAGGTCGTGGGTTGATGCTTATCCCAATCCTTTTGAATTTGTTTGCCCGCACGAGGGCAGAATACATGAAGCGGACTGCATAGCCTTTACAGGTTATAAGCCGGGAACGGAGATATCCATCTACACCCTGACTGGTGAGTTGGTTGTGAAGCTCGAGGCTGGTGAATGCTGGTCAAGAGATCAAATGATAGAGCAGGATATAACCTCAGGTATCTACATCTATCATGCCTTTGCCCAGGATGGTAGCGAATTCGTTGGGAGAATAGCGATAATCAGGTAGGGGACAATGGCTATCAAGAACAAGACAATTCTACTAACCGGTGGTGCTGGCTTCATCGGGAGTCAGCTGGCAAAACGGCTTATTGAGCACAACAAGGTAGTCATTTTTGATAATCTTCACCGCAATGCTCTCAAGTATACTAATATAGAATCACATCCCAATGTCACCCTCATAAGAGGAGATGTGCTTGATAGGGATGCTCTTTTTGAAGCAACCAGAGGCTGCAATATCGTTGTCCATCTTGCCGCCATAGCCGGTGTCGATACCGTCATGGAGATGCCCACACTGACTATAAAGGTGAATCTCATCGGTACTCTCAATGCACTTGATGCTGCTGTCGAGCACAAGGTGGAGAGGTTCATTGATTTCTCAACGAGCGAGGTCTTTGGGAGCCACGTTTACATGGCTGAAGAGCACAATGCGACAACCCTGGGTGTGGTTGGTGAATCAAGATGGACTTATGCTGTCTCGAAGCTTGCAGCTGAGCATCTTGTCCACTCCTATCATAAGGAATATAAGCTGGCAACTGTGACCATAAGGCCATTCAATGTTTATGGTCCGCAGCAGGTTGGCATTGGAGCCATCCATACATTTGTGGTTGATGCTCTCAAGGGTAATGACCTCGTTATCCACGGTGACGGTAATCAGATAAGAGCCTGGTGCTACGTTGACGATATGGTCGACGGAACACTGCTTTGTCTTGAAAAGGACGAAGCCGTTGGCCATGTTTTCAACATGGGTAATCCACGGGCAACTGTTACCGTGGCTAATCTTGCCCAACTCATCAAAAGACTCTGCAATTCCAAGTCGAGAATTGTCTATGGTTATAGGGACTATGTTGATATCGAGCTTCGTATCCCGAGCATCAAGAAGGCTCAGACAATGTTGGGATACTGGCCGAAGATAGATCTTGAGGAAGGGCTCATCCGGACAATTGAGTGGTACAGGAGCACGCTAAGTGATTAGGCTCACCAAACCCTTGCTTGAGGGTGCACTTGATGAGATCAGAGGCATCCTCGAAGAGGGTTTTCTCGTACAGGGAAGATATGTTGAAGAGTTTGAGGGACTTGTTGCTGCTTTTGTCCAGAGGACGCATGCGATTGCCTTCAACTCGGGAACGTCAGCCATCCAGGCTGCGGTCATGGCGCTCGGGCTTAAGGATGGCGATGAGGTTGTAGTTCCTGATTTCACTTTTCCAGCTACTGTCAATGCCGTTGTGAATGCTGGCGCAACGCCTGTGCTTGCAGACATCGATCTTTCCACATTCAACCTAAGCCTTGATTCCCTTGAATCGCTTATTGGCGAGCGAACAAAGGCAGTAATGCCTGTGGATCTTTTTGGTCTGCCTGCAGATCTATCGAAAATTGCTGAGATATGCGATAGCAAGGGTCTTATGCTCCTCGAGGATGCAGCCTGCGCTCTGGGTGCTTCACTCGATGGAAGCAAGTGCGGCTCCTTTGGTATCTCATCGATGATTAGTTTTCATCCTAGAAAGATAGTGACGACAGGCGAAGGTGGAATGGCTCTGACCGATGATGATGGGATTGCAAACTATCTTGGAAGGATAAGAAATCATGGCATAGCCAGTGGGGAAGGATTTGTGCTACCGGGTTTTAATTTCAGGATGAATGAGATTGAGGCATGTCTGGGGATTTACCAGATGAAAAGGATTGAGGCCTTGATTGAAAGAAGGCGCCAGCTTGCTCATCTTTACGGAGAACTCCTTAAGGAAGTTGATGAGATTGTCCTACCAAGCGAGCCAAAAGGTATGGTTCATACCTATCAGTCATATGTTGTCCTTTTACGCTCTGAGATAGATCGAGATGTTCTTATTGCTGAGATGTATCGGGAAGGCGTGGAAACTGCGATAGGAACGTATGCGGTGCATGTCCAACCTTATTACAGGGAGAGATTCGGTTACAAGCCAGGCACATTCCCGAACTCCTACCATGCTTTCAAGCATGCCATGGCTCTGCCAATGCATCCGTCTCTGAGTGACGATGACATAAAGGTTGTCGTCGAAAAGCTCAAGCAATGCATTCCCAGGTCGGCAAAACGATGAAGATTTTACAAGTGACATCAAGCGATACTTGGGATGACTTTGTTTGGTCAAGTATAAACGGCACAATTTTCCACACACTCAAGTTTCTCGATTACCATCCTGCAGGACGCTTTGACTTTATTAATCTTGCTGTGATGGATGGGGATGAATTAGTTGGTGTGATACCTGGTGGAAGGAGCCTGGAGGGCGGTTTGCGTGTCTTCAGGTCACCACTGGGAGCTTCCTTCGGAGGTATAGTGCTTAATGACCTCAGCCTCCAGAAGGTCTATGGGGTAGTTGATGCCTTGAATTCCTGGCTTGCCTCGCAGGGTTTTCTCAGGGCAGAGCTCGTGCTGCCGCCTGCCTGCTATTGGCGGAGGTGGGATGAGAGCTTGGAATTTGCCCTTCACGCAACAGGCTATGGGCTTGTCTCCGTTGAGGCAACTGCGGTTGTGGATCTCACATCCTTCGATAGAGAGAATCTCAAGCCGGCTTTCTTGAGAAACCTCAGGAGATCACAAACTAGTGGGATCACAGTGAGGAGATCACAAGACCCTAAGGATTTCTACGGGATCCTTGAGAGAAATCTTGCTTCCAAGAAGGCAAAACCAACCCACAGTCTTGATGAAATAGGCCGGCTCATGGAGCTTTTTCCTGATGAGATAGTCCTTCACGAAGCTCTCTTTGATGGCAAAGTTGTTGGAGGTAGTCTCATCTTCAGATGCAACGAGACGTGCGCTCTTGCTTTCTATATTTGCGACGACTCTCAGTATCGTAAGTTTCGCGTGACGGATCGAGTGCTCTTCGAATGTGTTAACTGGCTCAGGGGACTGGGCCATCGCTATTTTGATCTCGGTACAGTTTCAATGGGCGGTGATGTGAACTGGGGTCTTGTTCAATTCAAGTCGAAACTTGCCGATCTGACGTTTGCAAGAAAGCGCTACGCCACGAGATTCGGAGGCTAATGGTGATCATCGATGGACATATCCACGCAACCTATTGGAGCAAGGAGAAGTTCCTCGGCAGGGGTGTTGAATTCAGTGAACTTGAGCGATGTCTTGAGACATGTGGTATGGCCGGTGCTGTGCTAACTTGTACTGACTTAAGAAGGAACGATCTTGTTCTGGATTTTATAAAGAATAGAGCTAAGGGGCGCTACTGGTTTTTCCCCTGGGTTAAGCCTGGAGACGTGAGCGACATGGACTTCGTTGAGAATCACCTTAAAGAGGTGAACGGGATAAAGCTTCATCCTTCATGTGACGCAATAAGGGTAACGGATCCCAGGGCTAAGCCTGTCCTAGAATTCGCTTCTGCCAACAATTTGCCAGTGATGATTCACTGTGGAAGATGGCAGGAGATGAGCAGCTATACCTATGCTCTTGAAGTGGCCAGCACTTATGTGGGGATACCTTTCATCCTCTCCCATATGGGTGGAGATACACCTGAGCTTGAGATGGCGACGATTGCAGATGTGGAAGCCTCAGGTCTCAACAATGTATACTTGGGGATAGAAGGAGTGCGTGAGTACTGGGCAATTGAGGAGGCAGTTCGAAGGCTTGGTGCTCAGCATGTGATATTTGGAAGTGATTATCCTCTTGGTCATCCCAAGATGTATCTTGGATTGGTTGATGCTCTAAACATAGATGATGAGGAGAGGGCGTTGATTCTTGGCGGTAACATACTTCGCCTGCTTGGGGAGGGGGTGTGAATGCTAAAGATATTGCACTTGTGCGATCAGAATTGGGTTGGGACAGCATCAACCTTTGTCAAATACCATAACAAACTTGGAAACTATAGCCGCATGGTCACCCTTGCGCACTGCGACAATGATTTCGAAGAAGATATATGTCTGCATCTGCCCTTTGTCAGAGGCAGTCGCCTTGATATGGCTCTCAAGCGTCTCATGAATATTGTGCATCGGCGCGCACCCAAGAGTGAAGATCGAGGTGGCATGCGCACCTGGCGACCAAGAAGTCGTTTTGAGGCGTTGCTTTTTGCTATCCGTGATAGCATCTGGGCGCCCAAGATCTATTCAGCCATAGAGCGCTATGATTTGCTGAATTTTGACATATATCATCTTGAAAGTGGGTCAGGGTTTTTCAGGGATTCAAGGATAATCAAGAAGCTCAAAGCGATGGGCAAGAAAATAGTGTGCTACTATCTCGGAACGGATCTACGAGACAGGGGGGTCATCCCGGAGATCGAGCAGCTCAGCGATCTAAACATTACAACCGAGTTTGACCATCTTAGGCTCCATCCCAACCTACGCTTCAGCTTCCTACCATTTGAATATCATACATACAAGGTCCGTCAGACAGAAAACACTCGTCTGCGTATCTGCCACGCACCTCGCAACAGATTGCTTAAAGGAACACACTACATAATTGCTGCTTGCAAGCGATTACAGCGCAAGTATGATTTTGAACTCGTACTCATAGAGGGAAGACCCCATCGCGAAGCTCTTGAGATTAAAATGACCTGCGACATCGCCATCGATCAGGTGGGCGATAAAGGCGGAACTGGCTACGGCGTGAATTCGCTTGAGACCCTCTCTATGGGCATACCAACTCTTACCAGCTTCACGCTTGACTTTGAAGAATTCCTTCCCGATCATCCCTTCATCGTTGTAAGACCGGAGACGCTTGAAGCCAATCTTGAAGAGGTGCTTAAGAATAAGGAGTTAAGAAGACGCAAGGGGCTCGAAGGTCGCAAGTTTGTTGAGAAGTACCACGATCCCGAGAAGGTTGTGCTCAGCATCTATTCCATCTACAGGGAGTTGGGCTGGATCGACGATGAAGGTAACTTTGTATCCAGTCGAAGCTGATCATGTCACAAAGGATTGGTGAGCTTGCCAGGCATACGGGCATCTATGGTGTCGGCACCATAGCCGGTGGGCTTGCTCGTGCAGCATTGGTCCCGATAATAGCTCGCTATGTTCCCACAGACGAGTATGGAAAAGCCTCAATTGTATTTATCTTTGTGAGCCTGCTTGCGATTGTATCTGAACTCGGTCTGAGCTCCTCCATGATCAGATACATCAATGAAGCATCCCAGGACAAGGAGAGGCGCGAGGTAGTATCAACGATCCTTCTAGCATCTTTGCTCCTTGCTGCTCCCATAATTATCGTTTGTATCCTTTTTGCTGACAGGATCTCCCTTGTCTTACTGGGATCTTCAAGATGGAGTGGGCTGGTTCTCATCGGATTAATAGGTGGTTTTGGCAATGCCTTTCTTCAGATTGCTCTATCATTCGAGAGAGCACTAGCCAGATCAACCCGCTACGTGATGTTTACGATTGTAAAAGGCGCTCTGGCACTCGGTCTCTCAATCGTCCTGGTCGTCGTTCTGCGCAAAGGAGCCATAGGATTGGTTGCTGGAAATGCGCTGCCTGCGGCTCTGCTGGGGATTTTTCTTTACTGGCACCTTCTTACGAAATTTGCAGTGAAGTTTGTAAGGAGAATATTCTTTGCAGCTCTCGACTTCGGGGGACCACTTGTTCCCATGAATCTGGCGATGTGGGTTCTCTCATATTCAGATATTTATCTTTTGAGGAGGCTTGTGTCGTCTGGAAAGGCTCTGTCGGAAGTCGGACTCTACCAGTATGCTCACGAAATCTGCCTTGTACTTGTACTCCCCATAACAGCCCTCAATCTTGCCTGGCCTCAATTCATCTTTGCCAACTACCGTAGGCAGGATGCTAAGGAGATGTTTGCGAAGGTCGAGGTCTATTTTGCTCTTGCTATGGTCGAGGTGGCAGTGCTTCTCGCAGTTTTTGCAGACTACATCATAGCATTTGTTGGAAGCAGGCACTACGCTGCCTCAGCTACTGTCATACCTTGGTTAGCAGGCTCCCTGGTCTTCTATGGTCTCTCAATTCTCTTCGCTTCTGGACTCTATCTTACTGGGAAAACCAAGAAACTTGGCACAGTTGTTGCCTCCTGTGCAGGTCTTAATGTTTTGCTTAACATCGTTCTCATCCCTCCGCTGGGCAAAACAGGTGCCGCAATTGCAACTCTCATAACGGATGTCGTACTCGCTTTTGTCGTTGTCACTTTGGCGAGTAAGGAATTTCCAATTCCTTTCCGCTTAGGGCGAACATTTGCTGCCATTGGAGGTGGCACGGTGATTGTTGTTGTAAGTAGGCTTTCCTGTGGCTCGATGGACAAGTTTGACGTCCTGGTTAGGGCTGCTTTGGCTGGCACTCTCACGCTCTTTCTTCCGAGGTTACTTGGAACAGCGTGGCACGAAGTAGTGAGTCTGTGGCGCACCCTCAAACCATCAGGGCAAGGCGGCTAGATTACCTTCTCAAGATAGGCCTGTGGCCCAACAGAGCGTTTCTCAACATTCTTCCCAGCACCCTTGGCGGTGATTTTCTTCCGAGGTAGCATTTGCGTCCTTCAGAACTTCCAAGGCTCGTGTTACATTATGGTTTGAGAAACCCAACTGATATGGGGTATCCCCATCGCAGGTGGAAGGCCAATCCCCTTATCACATCACACAAGTAGTTTCACCACTTTTACCTGTCTCGCCAATGTGATCCCTTGCGTGACATTCTATGAGCACTTGACTGGAAACTTGCTCAAGGTGACTAATCATCTCAGCGGCTTACTGATGCTCCTGACGCCGAAAGGGCTCGACAGCGTGAGATCTTTAGGGAGGTAGGTCTTGTCAAAGTCTTGGCGCCTTGGTGTCAGAGAACAGGCGAGCATCCTAGGATCGTAAGGAGTTGGGGTTGGCACTGCTACCGCAGGATGCCTATCTTCGGGGGTTTTACGGATGGATCGTCGATTCTCAGCAAATAAGTACCCGGTGAGAGCCCCTCAGTCGGTAGGATGATGTAGGCTCAGCGAGATCCATCCACTCCTGAAGCTTCTTCCCCAGCACATGGCAGAGGATCGCTGGTCTTTGGGTCTTGATGGTTAGGATTGGGCGGATGGCGGCGAGTGGCTTGATGTTATGGCTAATGACAATGCGTAGGATGAAGGTTTTCATTCTATGACGGCACCTCTTAGTGATACAACCCACATCTATGACATTGGGGGCAGGCAGGTTAGACTCTTCTGGAGGGTGTCAAAAGCCCCGGTCCTGGCAAGGTCTTGTGGGATGATAGATCCCAGGACGGGAGCTTGGTACCCAGCGGTATCTATCTTGCTGATCTTGTTGCCAATGGCATGTGAGTCGCAAGAAAGATTGTTCTGGTAGGGTAGTCGGATAGCACTTGAAAAGTGCCCTCAACTGTGCTAAATGCTGGGGTATGACAGCAAGTGCAGGTTTAGTTTCAGTCTGGAGAACGGGAGGCTGTTATGAAGAGATTTCTGGTGCTATGTATCGGTGTTGCAGCTTGCTTTTGGCTGAGTTGCAATGAGGGAGACATAATAGCCAAAGGCAAAGACTACATGCTGACTGTTGATGATCTTAGATATGAGGTAACCAAGCTAGGTCCATCGGCGAATTATCATGACACTTTTGATGATCGTGTAAGAGTGGTTCAGGATCTGGCAACGCGTAAGCTCCTGTGTGACGAGGCATTGCGGCTTGGTCTGGTAACTCAGGAAGACCTTGAATCAGCTCTTAAGGATGCTGAGAGCAAAGCTGTCGGAAATGCATACCACATGTGGCGAGTGGACAAGCAGATCCTGCTCCCGCGAATCAAGACAAAGCCCTGGATTGAGAAACTCGATCGCAAGTTACACCTTAAGGATCTCGTTTTCAAAGTGTATCCCGAGGCACTTGAAGCAAAAGCCGCCCTAAATGCAGGCGCAGATTTCGATAGCCTGGCTGCTGAGGTGACAAAGGCTGGCTCTGCAACCTTAAATGATATGGGTTGGATCATCTGGAAGGATGTGGGGCGTGATGTTGCCAATCATGTTTTCAAACTCGATCGAGGTGAGGCAACTGATATAATGCGTCAGGTTGATGGCTACCACATATACTGGCTTGCTGAGGATGAGAAGTTTGGTCTAGGTATAGAGCTTCTCTCGCTGAGATCGAAGCGCTTTGTTCAGGCAATGGAGAAGGAACGTCTTGAGGAAGAGGAAAAGGCTGAGCTGGCCAAACGTTACAATGTGAAGTTCAACGAACATGGACTTAAGAGAGGCCTCGACTGCTTCGCTATCTCATTTCAGGGTGGAAGGCCACCTGACTCACTCTTGAATGTTGTCGTTGCAACTTATGAGGGCGGGAAGGTGCTTGTCGCTGATCTTTATAGCTACTACTATGCTCTTCCAATTCCCTCACGTTCTTACATCGGTGATTTCTATGGACTGACTGAGCTTGCGATGGAGATCGTATTACCGGAGCTTGAGAGCTATGCAGGCTATGAAATGGGGCTCGATCGCTTGAGAGATGTCCGATGGGAGGTCAAGAAAGCTAAAGAAGACCTGCTTGTGCCTCAGATGGAGGACTATTTCAGGAGCAAGATTAGTGTGAGCGAAGATGATATGAAAGCTTACTATGAAGAGCGTAAAGGCGATCTTAAGACATCTGGTCGTTATAGGCTTCGAAGATTGCTCCTTGATAGTTGGGATAAGGTGCCTGAATTTCGGCGAAGGCTGGCTTCAGGGGAGGATTTCGTAGATATCATAGGGGAGATGTCTAAGGATACCTATACAGCCTCATCAGGCGGCGATCTCGGTTTCATAAATTTTGGACTGGTTGCTGCCTACGACTCGGTTGTTTCCAGCCTCGATGTTGGCGAGATAAGCAAGCCTTTCAAGACGCGGGTTGGTGTTGAGGTTGTTCGACTTGAGGAGATCGAGGAACCAAGACAGCTCACCTATGAGGAGGCACAGCCTTATATAAGGCAATTCATCGTCAATTCGAGGGCGAACGATCTGCTTGGAGAGTGGGCAAAAAAGAAAAAGCAGGAAATTGGATTTTGGATAAATGAGGATCTCCTCAGGACAGTGAGATTACCTCAACCTGAGTATGTGAGGCTTAAGGCTAAACCATCGGAAGAAGCAGAGTCCAAGAAGAAGTAACCTCACTGGCGCTTCTTAAGAAGTTCAAGATTGCGCTTAGCTGTGGCATTTGACGGATTGATCTCAAGTGCCTTTTGCCAGAGGTTGCGTGCTTCCTCAGGCTTCCCCGTCTTAGCATAAATAACGCCCAAATTGACAAGAGCTCCCTCGTGCCGCGGATCTTGCTTGAGGATGTTCTCATATATTGCTTTTGCCTCTTCCATTCGGCCTGAGTTCTGGAGAATCACCGCCTGGTTGTAACGCAGATTGATGTTGGCCGCAGCTTGGGGGTTGAGCTTCTCCACAATTTCGTGGGCCTCGTCCTCCTTTCCAAGTCCAGCATAAGTACTTGCAAGAGCGAGTGCGACATCGGAGTTGTCAGGTACTATCTTAAGAGCCTTTTCATAGGCTTGAGCAGCTTCCTCGAGTCTTCCCTGCTCCTGATAAAGGCTTCCAAGATTGACCCAGGCACGCCAATTGTCAGGATGGATTTCAATTTCTTTCTTGAAAAGCTCTTCTGCGTGTCCCAGGTTGCCTTCCTGGCGTTCAATAGTAGCCAACAGGTTATAACCGTCTTCGATGAAGGGAGCATACTTGAGACTCTTCTCAATTGCCTGACGTGCCATCTCGAGTTGTCCCTGGCGCAGGTAGATCATGGCTAGAGCCCTATGAGCAGTTGCCATGTCGGGGGATATCTCGACAGCTTTTGATAGGAAACGGACAGCTGCCTCGAAGTCGTTGGATTTCATCTTAAGTAGCCCGATCTGCTCATAGGCTTCTGGCCAGCTAGGGTTAACGTCGAGCGCCTTCTCGAAATATCGAAGTGCTTCGCTGGTTTTACCTTCCTCGACAAGTACCTTGCCCACCTGGGTATAAGATTGCGCAAGACCAGGCAGGTGTTCTCCGGTCAGGTTGAGATTGACAATGAGGGCAAAGCCACATACCAAGCCAAGGTGAGCAAGAAACTTGGTGTAGCTCCGTCTCCGAGCAAGGCTTACGATGCGGATCAAGCCGACCGCCGCAAGTAGGCAAAGTGCGGGTACTATAGGGACCCGGTACCTTGCACAAACGAAAAAGGCAACGGTTGCTACGAAGTAAGTGATGACAAACGCCACAACAAAGAAGTATTTTCTCCAGTTGACTATGGCCACAAGGAGTCCGACCAGGCCGATGGGAGCTATGGTTGCGAATCTAACAAGCGGATTTCGAAGGACCGTAGAGGTCGCTCTAACAAAGTTGTAGTCCTGATTGTTGGGAAACTCAAGGCTGCTCCAGAAAAGAGCAATTTTCTTGAGCACGAGCTTTGCCCATCGCCCAGGGTTATTGCGTATGAATGCGAGTGCCCTGGATGTCCAGTAGCTCGAGACTTCTCCATAGCTCGGCTCCCTTCCCATGACACTCTTTGGGATGGCAATCATATCGTTATAGCCTCCCCACCAATCCTTCCTTATCTCTGGGCTTGTTGCGCTCCAACCGTTGGCTTGAGCATTGTTTCCAAGGTAGAAGTTGATACCCGCCTGCCATACAACAGGTATGAATTCACCTGATACAAAGTAATTGTGGAGAGTCACGGGCATGACAGGTATGATGATGCCAACAAGCAGTAGAAGCGTAAATTTCCTGGAGAACAAAAAACAGCCAAACAGCGCCAGCGGAAGGAAAAGTCCAATTGTGGGTCTCGTTATGAGAGCAAGACCGAGCGTTATGCCAGCAAACAACCACATTTTTCTTTTGCCACTTCTTGCAATCTCAAGCAGATAAAGACTCACAACTGAGAAGAAAATGAAGAGGCTTTCAGTCAATATTTCGCCGTCGAAATAGATGAGTACAGGATAGATCGCGCAAAGAAATCCAGCTATGAGTGCACCTGCTGTACCAACAAGACGTTTTGCCAGAAGAAAAACGAAGAGGCTTGTAAAGCTGCCGATTAAGAACTGAAGTATTCTCGGGATAAGATAGGAGCCATGAGAGAGCTTGTAAATCAAGCCAAGCACGTAAGGATAGAGTGGAGCTCTGAAGAAGGGTTCATCCCCTACGAGTTGTCCCTGAGCAATTCGACGTGCCCAGGAATCATGATAAGCGGCATCCATGATTGGATGGTTGAAAAAGGGAAGATGCATGAGATCTTTAAGATACAAGAGCCTCAAAACAAGCGCCAAAGTGAAGACAAGTAAAGCAAGCAAGGTGTGATATCTTTTCGGCAAGGTCAGATCGTAGCCTCCGTGATCTCTCTTTCAAATCGTATTATGATTGCGTGGGCAGCCTGAGTCAAGCCCCAGGGTAGGGGATCAATTTCCACTTAAGTCGTCTCCTCCTGTTTCCGAAAAAATCAAAAGGCAGTGGTTTCGACCCTTGCGGGGGCATTACCAAACCGTGGAGGATGCTACAAAGGCCCGTTTAGATAGCAAAGCAGAGGAAGGAGGTGGTTGGCTCTATTTGGCAAGGAAGCCATCAGGCGAAGCGAGCAAGGATGGTTTGGGGTTTCACCCACTCCGCGCAAGATGGAGGGAGATGTAATGAGGTATCTAATAGCAGTTTTCCTGACGCTAGCCGTTGCTTCCAGCGTTTTCGGTGCAACAACTAAGGCTTATCAATTGAGAGATGACTTTGGCACCGAGCCACTCTACGACTGTGCACTCTCGTACTACTATTACATCCCGTGCCCTACCTATTCATGGTTCTGGGCATATTCGGGATTTGCTCCTGGTGACATCGTTGGCGTTATTTTCAATGTCGGCGACCAGGGTACTGGTGGCTATGCTCCGTGTGATCCACTGCAGTGTCAGACACTCGAGACAGTTCGAGTACTTGATTTTGCAGGCTATGGAACGGTTTATCCGGGGCTGTTCACAGTCGAGATGGACGTATGGTGCCCGCCGTGCCCGCTGGTCAATCTTTACAACAGCGGACCGATTGAGACACACTTTGCGTGGAACTACATCAATATCGTTCCACCGCTTTGTCTTACTCCCTGCTTTGATGGGCAGGGTCTTACCTTCGTCGTTACAATGAAGCATACAGGGACGAATGGTGCATATCCTGCTTGGGGCTTTGACAACATCAGCACAGCGATTGCAACAGGCTGTGAACTCCACGACTATGGCTGCCTGCCCGTCAGCTACCCTAGAATGTATGTGCATTCGGGTTACTTCGGGAATGGTGATCCTTGCCAGTACTATCCGCCACTGGCATTCTGTGATGGTGCAGACACCACTCAGGATTGCAGCCAGTATGGCTTCATCGAGCTGGCATGGAGAGCTTATCTAATTTGCTCCGGTCCTTCAGGAACTGAGCCAAGCACCTGGGGCAACATCAAGCGGATTTACCGCTAAAAAGGGTGGGGGTGCCGATGGCACCCCCTTCTCATTCTCGCTTCCCGACGATAAGAGTCATCCCGTCCGAGAAACCACATATTTTGCTTGACAGTTCAATCCGCCTTGTGATATACTTCAAAACGTCGAAGGAAGTTGTGGGGGTCTGGCTTCACAGGGCATAGGCTGCCCAAATCCGAAGTTGAGCTCGAGTCTTGAGTTTGAGGTGACTTGAGCTTGTGGTTTGTGACTACTCCTCAACAGAGGGAGGTTCGGACATGAAGTACTTAGCTCTAGCGTTGGTTCTGGTGCTTGCCACATCTGCGTTCGGTCTTGAGAAGAAGGCCTACCAGATGCGAGACGACTTCGGCACCGAGCCACTCTTCGACTGTGCACTCTCGTACTACTATTACATCCCGTGTCCTACCTATTCCTGGTTCTGGGCATATTCGGGATTTGAACCTGGTGACATCGTTGGCGTGATCTTCAATGTCGGCGACCAGAGTACTGGTATCTATCCTCCGTGCGATCCGTTCAACTGCCAGGCGCTCGAGACTGTTCAAGTGCTTGATTTTGCAGGATATGGAACGGTTTACCCGGGTTTGTTCACAGTCGAGATGGATGTATGGTGCCCGCCGTGCCCGCTGGTCAATCTTTACAACAGCGGACCGATTGAGACCCATTTTGCGTGGAACTATATCGATATCGTTCCACCTGTCAGCATCTGCCCGTGCTTCGACGGGGAGAATCTGACATTTGTTGTCACAATGACCCATGTAGGAACCAACGCTGCATATCCTGCCTGGGGCTTTGACAACATCAGCACGGCGATTGCAACAGGCTGTGAACTCCACGACTACGGCTGTCTGCCAGTGATTTATCCGAGGATGACCGTCCACAGCGGTTACTTCGGGAATGGCGATCCTTGCCAGTACTATCCGCCACTGCCACTCTGTGATGGTGCAGACACCACCTTAGATTGCAGCCAGTATGGCTTCATTGAGCTGGCATGGAGAGCTTATCTAATTTGCTCTGGTCCGACAGCTACCGAGCCCAGCACCTGGGGTAACATCAAGTCGATGTACAGGTAGTCTGGAGGAAGTTAGGGGGGTGCCCTGTGGCACCCCTTTTTTTATGCCCTCTCCCGATATCTGCAACCTTTTCCAGCCCAGCTCCCAACAGGTAACGACACCCGGGTAAGAGTTGACGTTCGCCTGATTTCGAGGTAGAATGGAACTCAGAAGGGGTCCAAGTCGCAGCACAAACAACCGCTGGGAGGCGACAAAGACGAGTTCCAAGTCTCTCTGCCTTCGAAATCGCCCCGGGGTACCTGAAGGAGGGATCAAGATGCGCTACGCACTGGTTGCAATCATGCTTGTTGTAGCCACCTTAGCTTCGGCTTTTGAGGGCAAGGCATTTGTCATGCGAGAAGGCTTTGACCCAGAACCGCTCTACGATTGTGCACTCCAGTACTACTACTACATTCCTTGCCCGACGTATTCCTGGTTCTGGTGTCTGTTTGGTTGGGAACGCGGTGACGTTCTTGGCGCCTGGTTCACCGTTGGTGACAATAGCACAGGCGGTTATGAGGCCTGCGACCCTGGCGCATGTATGGCCCTGGAATCATTCGTTGTACTTGACTTTGCTGGCTATGGGACTCTCTATCCCTGGGACTACACTGTCAAGTTTGAAGTCTGGTGTGCTGATGAATATGGCTGCCCGGTAGGACCGGTGCTCTGGTCAAGCGGTCCCTATGAGACTCATCTTGGCTGGAATCATGTCTATGTCGATCCACCACTGAGTGTCTGTGATTGTGTCGTCAACCCAGAACCACCCTCAGCGCCGCGATTTCTGATAACAGCCAAGCATATCGGGATATATGCCGACTATCCCGCATGGGGATTCGACAACATCAGTTATTCCCTTCAACAAGGCTGTGAACTTCATGACATCAGCTCGTTGCCGGTGCTCTATCCGCGTCCTTACAACAGCTATTGCTCCACCATTCATTCGGGCTTCTACGCACGTGAAGACTTCATGTATTGCCCCGGCAGTCCGATCTGGTTCAAGGATCTCTACGATACAACAGCCGCGGGTACCCATTACGGCTATATGGAGCTTGCCTGGCGGGCATATCTGCTTTGCGGAGGTCCCAGTCGTACCGAAGCCACAACATGGAGCAAGGTCAAGGCGCTGTATAGATAGCAAGCATCACAGGAGCCTCCTGATCGAGATCCCCGTACACGCCTGGATAGTGCATCTGCTGCAAGGTCTTTGAGAAGCCTCTTGGAGAGATCCCCGTACACGCCTGGATAGTGCGAATACCTGAGATCACCCCGTCTCAATTTTGACATATCGTATTCGATGAGCTTTACAGCAAATTATGAGGCAAGTCATGCTATTATACCTAACTAATGGTTGACAAAGCGCATCCGGCTGTGCTATAGTATCCACCGTCGGAGGAAGTGGGTCCAGCTTGAGCAGAGCGAGCAATCGCTCAAAAGGAGGTGAGCGAACGGCGAGAGCTTAGCATGGTCTGTAGCGCACGTGTGTTCCAGCTTCCAACCTTGCTTTAGCAAAGGGAGGGCGATATGAGGTACTTAGCTCTTGTGCTCGTGCTGGTACTCGCTACATCTGTCTTTGGCTTTGAGAAGAAAGCCTATCAGATGCGCGATGACTTTGGCACGGAGCCTCTCTATGATTGGGCGCTTCAGTACTACTATTACATCCCTTGTCCGACCTACTCCTGGTTCTGGGCATACTCGGGCTTCGCTCCGGGTGATATCGTAGGTGCCTGGTATACAATTGGTGATGCAGGCACAGGTGGCTACGATCCGTGTGACCCAGAGCAGTGCATGGTGCTCGAACAGTTCCGTGTGCTTGACTTCGCAGGCTAAGGTACTGTCTATCCAGGTTTCTTCACTGTGAACTTCGATGTCTGGTGTGCGGATCAGGATGGTTGCCCCATCGGAACACCTCTCTGGTCGAGCGGTCCTTATGAGACTCACTTCGCATGGAACTATATTGCAGTTGATCCGCCAGTGAGTGTATGTCCATGCGTTGTGAATCCCGATCCGCCTTCGGCACCGAGGTTCCTCATCACAGCAACTCATATTGGGACCAACGGTGCATACCCTGCTTGGGGCTTTGACAACATCTGCACACCGATTGAGTTTGGTTGCGAGCTCCATGACTATGGCTGCCTGCCAGTTCTCTATCCGAGGCCGTACAATAGCTACTTCCCAACCATGCATTCAGGCTACTACGGCAACGGTGGCTTCACCTATTGTCCTGGTGGTCCTGCATGGTTCATCGATGGTTGTGACACAACCGCCAATGGCACCATGTACGGCTTCATCGAGATTGCATGGCGAGCCTATATAATCTGCTCCGGCCCGACGGCTAATGAGCCCAGCACCTGGGGTAACATCAAGGCGATGTACAGGTAGTTCTGGAGTATTGCCTCTGTGGGCATGAGGCTATGGAGAGCAGAGTTTGAAGGGGGTGCTTCGGCATCCCCTTCAATTTTCCAAGAGTACCGGAAATAAAGTCCCACCGTCACCCGGTCGATTATTTCCTTGCAAAAAGGCTGGATTTTTGCATAGATTGAATGCCCGGAAAGGAGTGCATATGGATCCGCGGCGCGTGTGGTGGGCTTTGCTCTCAACATGCATAATGCTCTTGCTTGCATGTTCACCCCGTTATACGTCAAAGCAAGTTGCTCAGCCGCTTGAAGTAGGCGATAAATCTCAAGAGCCTGTCAGAGTGCTTGAAAAGGCCAGGGATGCCTATGACAGGGGGGTTGACTTCTTCGTAAAGGACGAATTCGATTCAGCAGGTTCGTATCTTGAATATGCAGTTGTGCTGCTTTCGAGTGATGTTGACTGGACGCAAGATCCAACAATATCGAGTGAGCGTCGCATCCTGCTTTATAAGTGTCGCTATTTCATCGAACGCCTGCCTGCAATTGTCCATGAGGTAGCTCAGCCCGAAGAAGGTGTAACCCCCACGAAGCCTCCACTGCCCCCAGTCGAGATAGAATACAATAGCAAGGTCAAGAAGTGGATTGACTATTTTGCAGGTTCTGGCAAGAAAACTTTTCTCAAGTGGGTATATCGTTCTGGCAAATATCGTGATCTCACGGAACGCATTCTTGCTGAAGAAGGGCTGCCAACTGAACTGGCGAATCTCGCCCTTATCGAAAGTGGATTCAATCCCAATGCCTACTCAAGAGCTCATGCTGTCGGGATCTGGCAGTTCATAAAGTCAACCGCTAGAATATATGGCTTACGTGTTGACTGGTGGGTGGATGAAAGACGCGATCCTGCAAGGGCATGTCGTGCAGCAGCCCGACATCTCAGAGATCTCTATCAAACCTTTGATTCGTGGCCTCTTGCTCTGGCCGCCTATAACTGTGGCCAGCGTAATGTCGAGAGAGCCATAAGGCGAGCTCATTCACGTGATTTCTGGCGGCTCAGGCTCAAGCGCGAGACGCGCGACTATGTACCCAAATTTATGGCTGCTTGCATCATAATGCAAAATCCATCGAAGTATGGTCTCAACCTAACCTATGCGGAACCTTTGGAGTTTGATGAAATCCAGGTTGAGCCCCGGACCTCTCTCAAAGCACTGGCTAGTGCTTGCGGTGTATCCCTCAATGTTATGCGAGAGCTCAATCCGCACCTCATTAGAGGCTGTGCTCCCCATGGAAAAGCAGACTATCGTGTACGGGTCCCGGCTGGTATGACAGAGGCTTGCAGACTTGCTCTTTCGCAGATGCCTGAGGAGGAGCGCCTTGCAAGCGCCTACACATCGCCAACAATAAGACATACGGTCAGACGTGGAGAGACGCTTTCGCGCATAGCACGCAAGTATTCAACGACGGTTAGGGCAATTGCACGTGCCAACGGCATAGCCAATCTTCATCGCATAAGGGCGGGCCAGGTACTCGTCATTCCTGGTGGCGAATATGTGCCGCTGCCAGCAAATCCTGGAATTCACATTGTTCGAAGAGGTGAAACCCTGAGCTCCATAGCTCGGCGCTATCACGTAAGAGTCAAAGACTTGGTGGCCTGGAATGATCTC
Organism: bacterium; assembly: GCA_029933125.1. GTDB lineage: Bacteria > Arandabacterota > Arandabacteria > Arandabacterales > Arandabacteraceae > JALGWB01. The sequence continues at coordinate 152,471 of JAOZOU010000004.1, forward strand.
AAGTCAGCCCATGTCATCTATCCTGGCCAGAGGCTTATTGTCTCCAATGAGTATGTTCCACATCAGGAGGAGATTGTCCATACTGTCAAACGTGGTGAGACAATAAGTCAGATTGCTGCCAAATATGGTGCATCCACGAATGCAGTCCTGCGTGCCAATGGGCTCGCGAGGACAAGTAAGATATATCCCGGTCAGAAGATATCCGTTCCTGTCGGGCCAGAATCGACAAGAGGGAAAGTTGGTACTTATGTAGTCAAAAAGGGTGATACCATTTCAGAAATTGCTAAGCTCTATGGGGTTTCAGTTGAGAATCTCCTGAGAATCAACGGATTGCGCGCGAGGGATAAGATCTATCCTGGGCAAAGGCTTAAGATCGCTGGTTCAACCTCAAGCGAGAAGGAGCTTGTTGTGCATAAAGTAAAGCGTGGGGAGACCCTCTGGAGCATTGCCAGGAAATACGCAACGTCTGTCGAAGAGATAGTACGCACAAATGGCCTTAAGCAAGCGGCAAGCATTTACCCTGGGCAGAGGCTTAAGATTGTGGCATCGGGTGGTGGCCAAACCAAGGTGCATACTGTGAGACGCGGGGAAACAATCACTAGAATAGCTCGCCATTATGGAGTACCTGTAAGAAGCGTGCTCGAGGTGAATAATCTCGATGCCGATGATATTATCTATCCTGGACAGCGCATAAGGGTGCCTGTCAGATCAGGACTGTGAATTGTTAAACCAGGTCCCACTTGGAATTCTGAGCGGACCTGGCTTTGGTCTCTCAATCTCAACCACGCAGTTGCGTCCGATTGTGGACCCGTCTGGTATGTAACTTCCCTTTCCAATCAATGTAATACCTGAGGTGAGAAGAGAGGGATACCTGCGGTTGGGAGTGAAATCGATACCGCTTCCAACCTTGCTGTCGCTTCCGATTACCGAATTCTTATCCACTATCGAAAGGTTGACCTTGGCTCCAGTTTGAATCCGGGTGTTGTGGAGAACAATAGAGTTACGAACAACGGCACCTGGCTCTACTACTACACCTGGTGAGATGATAGATTGCTCAACCTTCCCTTCAACAGTCGCCCCGTCACAGACAAGCGAGGTGGTAACTGAGGATGTCTGAGAGAGATAAGCAGCTGGTTGGTCTGGAAACCTCGACAGAATTGGCCACTCACCATCATCGAGATCTATCGCAGGCTTAATACCTACAAGGTCCATATTTGCCTCAAAATAGGCGTCGATTGTGCCAACATCGCGCCAATAGCCGGCGAACTCATAAGCGAAAGCCTCACCATTTCGCACGATCCTCGGAAGGATGTCCTTTCCAAAGTCATGGCTTGAGCGCTCGTCTTCAGCATCTTGCTTGAGTGCAGCAATGAGGGCCTCCGGTTCAAAGACATAGATACCCATTGAGGCAAGATTGCTCTTGGGGTTGGTTGACTTTTCCTCAAATTCAAGTATGCGACCATCATCAACAACACATGTACCCAGCATGGGTGTCTCACTTGGGTTCACCCTCTTAACTGCGACTGTGAGAGCTGAACCGCGCGCTCGGTGGAAATCGATAAGTGGCCGATAGTCCATCTTGTAGATGTGATCTCCAGCTAAAATGAGAACACATTTTGGTGTTCTCTCCTGGATAAGATGGAGATTCTGCCAGACGGCATCGGCATTTCCCTTATACCAGCTGAGTCCCTCTGAAGCTCCATGGGGTTGGAGAACCAGCAATGTACTGCGATTGCCACCTAAATGCCATGGCTTGCCAAATTCAAGATGCTTCATCAGCGAACCAGGACGATATTGCGTGAGCACAAAAATCTCCGAAAGTCCTGAATTGACACAATTTGATAGCGTGAAATCAATGATTCGATAGTGCCCGCCAAATGGCACTGCAGGCTTAGCTCTCCGAGCGGAAAGCGCAAGTAGCCTTTCTCCCGATCCACCTGCCAAAACTATGACGATATTTTTTGCCATCTCGTCTCCCGAACGAGGCTTTCACCACACACTATATCCCTTCCAGGAAAGTATTCAGTGCTGAGATCGCTTCCTATGAGGCAATTGCGCCCAATACGGATTTCTTGGGGAACATGGGTGTCGCTTCCCACAATTGTTATTCCAGAGCTTAAGGAATCAGGGTAATGGGAATTCGGACACGTTGGATTGCCGAAGCCAACAAAGGAGGCATTGCCAATATGAGCTCGCCTGTCTACAACAGTAGATCTAATAACGCAATCTTTGCCAACTACAACGTCTTCAAAAAGGATTGAATTCTCAACAACTGCCCCTTGGTTGACTTTCACTCCCGGGAAAAGTATGGAGTGGCGCACATTTCCCATGATTGTACAGCCGCTTGCAACAAGTGAATTCTCGACACTTGCTGTCCTGCCAAAGAATGCAGGTTTCCTCAAAGAGGGCTTGGTATAGATTCGCCAATCGTCATCGTTGAGATCCAGGGCAGGAGGTTTCCTGAGCAGTCCCATCGAGGTTTCAAAATACCTGTCAACTGCTCCAACATCTGCCCAATAGGAGTCAAAAATGTATGCCTTCACCCTCTTTTCCTCTATAAGAGGAATGAGTACATCGAAGACAATGTCAAATTGGCCATCCCGAAGTCCCTCGAGCGTCTCAACAAGTACCTTTTTGGTAAAGGCATATATGCCAAGTGAGTAAAAGCTGAAATTGTCTCTTTGAGGCTTCTCTTTAAGATCTATCACTCTTGCCTCACCGTCGATCGCTACTCCGCCCACACTTAAGGGCAGGAGATCTTCACTGGGCTTGATTGCAATCGTTACATCAGATCCAGTCACTGTGTGGTGGGAAATCATTTGGCGATAGTCCATCTTGTAGATTTGATCACCGGAAATCACAAGTACGTGTTCACATTTCACATCTCTTATGAAATCGATGTATTGAGCAAGGGAGTCAGCAGTGCCTCTGAACCAATTTGTCTCACCTCTTGCTGTGTAAGGCTGGAGAATGGCAATGCCTCCACTGTGACGATTGAGATCCCATTGGCTTCCATCGCCGATGTGAAGAATCAGTGAGGCTGGGTTGTATTGGGCAAGGATGCCGACACTAGGCATTTGTGAATGCATGCAATTGGAGAGACAAAAATCAATTACGCGGAAGCGCCCACCGAAGGGAAGAGCAGCTTTTGATCTATGAGCTGTTAGAACAGGTAAGTGCTCGCTCGAGCCACCAGCAAGTATCATGACGAGGACGTTTTCCATAGCTATTGCTTTGCTCTCTTGAGGTTCTCTCGAGCGAGGTCGTTGTTGGGATCGAGTTTGAGGGCTTCCTTCCAGACCTTGATCGCACGATCGAGGCTATCCATATCCGCATAGACGGTACCCATGTTCACAAGAATGTCAGCATTTGTTGGATCAAACTTATGGAGCTGCTCAAATTCCTTGAGGGACTCATCAAGTCTACCTGCACGGTAGAGGCAGTTGGCTAACTTAAACCTGACCGGCATGTTACCTGGGTCAACACGGGCAATTCGCGATAGCACATCACATGCCTTGTAATGATATTCAAGCTTGGTGTAAGCATCAGCCAGCAGCATGGCGAGTGATGTCACCGCAGTGCTCAAGGGATTAAGATTGAGCGCCTGTTCCAGGTACTTTGCAGCCTCCGAGTAATTCTCAATCGCGAAGTAAGCGCGCCCCAAAGCTGCATAGGTCACAAAACCTCCACCACCATATTCCATCTCCTTGTTGAGTTCCTCAATTGCACTCTGAGCATCTTTCTCTGATAGAAGACAAAGGCCCATGAGCTCGCGGACTCGAGGCTGGTATGGATAAATCTCTTGAAGGGCAAGCAGATCGGCTTTAGCTTCAGGCGCCCGATTGAGGAGAACAAGGAGCGAGGCTTTTTCAATTCGAATCCTGGGATCGTCGATGTTGCGTGAGAGCGCCTGGTCAAGGATTGTGGTTGCTTTCTCCGATTTTCCGGTATTGCCGTAAAGTCTTGCCAGAGAAACATAAGCCTGGGGCAGATCAGGATCTTGTGCTATGGCTTGTCTGTATGCATCCTCAGCCTTGCCATAAAGCGAAGCCTCCGCATAGAGGTCGCCAAGAAGTACTAGCTGGCTGGGTTCATCAAGCTTAGCACGCGGGAACAAAGCCAGCACGATTCCCAGACCGACGGCAAGCGCAATGTATAAGAGCCCTCGGGAAAGATGCCGACTTCTTAAGGTATCTATGACAAAAGCGGTGAGGCCACCAGCCGGGATGGTTAGCAAGCTGGCTATGAGAAACTTGTCGATATCGCTCACAGGAAAGATGGATGCAATTGTGATCATTGCTGCGATTGATATTGTCACGGGCAGAGCTTGGCGCCTGCGCAAAAGAACCAGTCCAAGGAGACCAAGGGGTGCGACTAAACTGAAAGTGAAGATGTGTGTTCTCAAGATACCCGAGAATCTTGCCACGAACCGCATATCGAAATTGCTAGGAGGCTGAGACGCACCAAGGATCATGCCAAAACGCTTAAGATACGAGCTAATGCTGGATCGGGTTTCGTTCGAAAGCTTTGCCACAGCACGTCGCCACCAATGACGATTTGCTTCGCTTGAAGATACCTTCTTTCCAATCTCAATAGCTGCCAATCGACTTGCATCACGCTGCCCAGGAACGCGATCTGTTGACACGATCACAGGGTACTTTTCGTCCGATCTTCCAACCTCAATCGTTTGGGTTTCATTCTTGGCGAGCGATCCGTCGTTGCCAGCACCAAGGAAGGCATACCATCCGCTTCTTAATGGCACAAGAGTACCCCGATCATTCTCAAGAAGCAGCGTCTGATAGAGTACAATCGGGATTGCAATTCCAACTATGACAAGAACCATACTCCGCTTTGCACTTTTACCTGTTGCAGCACCCAAGATCGATCCCACAAGGGCTCCGGCAGCGGTGATTCGTCCGAGATAAGCGAAACCGAGCACTATACCCGAGCCTAAGATGTGTGCTGGCCTTGTGCCTGCAGGTGGCTTTTCGAGAAGATAAAGACCGAGAAGAATAAGCATAGCAACCACACCTGCTTCATTTATCTCGGCTGTGAAGAAGATGGCAGGGATGAAAAGCGCAAAGAGGAAGCCAGAGATTATTCCAGCAAGCTCCCCATAAGTCCTTCTAGCGATAAGATAGACCAGGCCAACTGAGATGGTGCCAAAGATCCCCTGGATCACCCTTATCAATGTGAGACTTTCCTTGAATATCGAATAGAATGAGGCCACAAGGAATCCGTAGAGGGGTTCTCGGAAAGGTAAGGCCGCATCAACCCACGCGACACTGCGCTTGAAGTGAGCGAGATCGTTAAAGAAAGCGCTATCAAGAAAGGGGTGATAGTAGATTGCAAGATTCTTGATCTTGAGGATGTACGCAAGGCGTATAACAAAGGCACCCGCGAGCATCACAACTAAGGCTACCTTCGTCAGGCGTGACCTCATTTCTCTCTCCTTAAGACCAAATGAAAAATCTCATCATTGCCAGGTATAGCGCTAAAGTAAACCATGTGCAATTGATCATCCCGGAGTGCGAGGGAGGGATAACGACCAGCGAGATTCTCACGATATACTTCAAGTGGATCACTCCAGCTGCCCTTACGATACCTTCGCAGCATTATGGTATAGTAACCACCTTCGAGGTGTTTCTCTTCCCAGCAAATAATAAGATCATCGTTGCCAATTCCTAAGAGACTAGGATAGTAACCATTAACACTCGTGTTAACAACCTGTTCACCATACCAGTTTTTCTCGTCATAGAATTTTATCTTGACAGTCGAGCCGCCTGCCACATTATCAAACCAGGCAGCTGCCCACCTATGGTCGCCAAGCCAGGCTACAGAGAGTCTCCACGGCCGTGACTGATTTGTAGCCACGAGCTCCTCCTTCCCCCACTTGTTTCCATCCCAAAATCGGGATTTCACCTTTGGACCCTCGAACCAGGTAATCAGGATCCTCCCGCTGTCATCACATGCTATATCAGGTCGGAAAGCTTCAGGATGCTCTGTGCATATTGGCACTACCTCAACAAGACTGTCATCAACGACTTTGCCATAGTAAATTGCTGTCTGCTTGTAAGGACCTTCATGCCAGGCGATATTTAGGCTCCCGTCAGGACCAACACTTGACACTGGACATGACGAATCAAGATGGCTATGAGTTAGCTGCTTACGAGCCACCTCTACGCTATCTCTCAGATGAACATAGAAGAGATTGAAGACCCTACCTGTAAGCTCCTGCCAGAGGATGTAAACGTCTTGAGAATCGCACGCAATGCAGGGGTAGCTCGATTCATTCTTTGTTCTCGAGATCCTTATGTTAGGTGAGATCCTACCGTCTTTGATCCAGGCATAATAGATTTCGAAATTTCCGAGACGTGTATCTTCCCATACCATGTGTGCCTTTCCATCAGCGCTTATGCATATACATCGAGCATTGTCTCTAGCCGTTCGAGACCTGCCACTGGCAAATGTTACACGTGTTCGCGCCTCGGGCTTGAAACCAATATCGAGCGAGAAGGCTGGCGAAGAGAACAAGACAATAATGGCAACGACGAGGGAAACTTTTCTCACCGTCTCTCCTTTCCTGAAGGCTGTCTATATATTAAGACTTCAAGCATTTGCAAGCAACCATGTTTGCTTCCGGAAAGGCAAGAAAAGAGGCGGGACCAGAGCTGGCCCCGCCATCGTCATTACTTGGTGAAAAAGGTGGAAATACCGACTCTAATGTCTGACCTCATATCCGAAAGATCGTTTCCAAAATCATCGAAATAAGTGTCACTATCAACGAAGAGCTTGCTTCCCTGATACGCAACCCAGATTGTCCAATCATCGGTAAACCACCAGTCGAAGCCTACGCGGAAAACGACCTCAGCTTTACTCTCGGTTTGCTCTTCGCGCTCGTTACCGCTAGTTTTGTACTCTTTGAAGATGCTCTTCATTCCAAAACCAGCAGCGACATAAGGTGATATCTTACCCTGCGCCATCACCACTGGTAGGTAGAACTTTGCCATTGCTCCTAATCCATAGTGGATGGCAGGCTTGGTGGTCACAGATTCCGACTCGTATTCTCCCATCCACTGAACAGTCCAGTAAGGTCCTACGCCGAGAACTTGATTAAGATAGTACAGGAGATGCATTTGAGCCGATATCTGTGTTGGCTCAGGGGAGAGGTGAATGTTGCCTCCCAGGCCTGTCTCAAGGGTACCCTGCTGAGGTGCTGCAAGTGCACCTAAGGCTGTAACAGCAACTAGCGCAACAGTTAGAAACATGTATCTCATGTTGTAACCTCCTCATCTCTTGGGTCCAAACAACCAGGGGCAAATTATGTTGTTCAGTATCACCTCCTTCTCCAAAGCATCCACGGCAGGGACGCCAGAGTTTTTACAATCTTTGCTTATTGGATGCAAGCTTTTTCTTCAAGGTTACCCCAGATGCCTATCAGGTTGCTATGGCGCACGGTGTCTGTTATAATCAAGGGGAGGTAATGTAGGCATGAGAAGACATCACCCGAAGTCAAGAGTTTTACTGTTTTTCTTAATCGCAGCACTTTTGCTCTCGTGTTCCAAGAAGGAGGAGCATGTAGAGATTGCCAAAGCCGGAAAGGCAATGGGAAGAGTGATCGTTATAGGATTTGATGGACTTGACCCAGGGATGGTCCGGAAATGGGTTGCTCAGGGTATGCTCCCAACCTTTGCCAAGCTCATGGAACAGGGAGCGTTTGGTGATCTCTGGAGCGTGTTGCCTCCCTCTTCTGCATCTGCTTGGACTTCTGCGATGACAGGTGTAAATCCGGGCAAGCACGGGATATTCGGCTTCCTCAAGACAACAGAGACGCGGCCTGATGCACCACCGGTCTTTAACACATCACGTGATCGTGGTTTTGCACCTGTATGGGATGTGCTCAGCTCCTATGGACGCAAGTGCTGCATCGTAAACATACCGCTTACGTCTCCGGCTGATAGTCTTAATGGTATCATGATTGCCGGCTTTCCCCATGCTTCAGATGATAGGAGGTCATATTACTGGCCTGACTCTGTTGCCAGCCTTCTTGGGGACTATCGGTTTGATGCTTTCCGGGTAACATGTGCCAAGAACCGTGAAGATCGTTTCCTCCAGAAGATGGAGGGCATCGCCAGTAGTCGGTTGACCCTCGGACTTAAGCTCTTTGATGAACTTGACTGGGATCTCTTCTGGCTTGTCTTCACCTTCACAGATCGCTACCAGCATTATATGTGGAAGTACATGGACAACAATCATCCCATGTACGATCCTGTCGTTGGTCCGATATACAAGGATGCTATAAAGGATGCATACAAGCGAGCTGACAACTATCTTGCTCGTTTCATGGATAAGATGGGTCCCAACGATCTTTTGATCGTCATGTCTGACCATGGATTCGGACGGCTTTACTACACTATCAATTCAAACAATTTTCTCCAGCGCACGCTTGGAACCATGGAAACGGCTCATGCCTATATTCACCCAACTGATTTCTTTGGAGCCAAGTTCAAGATTGATGTTAGTGGTCCAGGTGCGGATGAGCGGTATTTCAGTCTTCGTGAGAGGTTGATTCAGAGTCTGCGTGACCTTAAGGATCCCGTTCGCAATCTTCCCGTAATCGATTCCATTTATGTGAAGGAGCAGATTTACAAGGGTCCATATCTTTCGAGTGCCCCAGATGTGATGTGTCTTGAGAAGCGCGGCTATCTGTTTTTCTCCCTTCCCAAGACACCCGATCTTAGACTGCTCGACAGAGGTCCAAGTCCTGATAAAGCTTTCTCTGGCTTTCATAGAAGGCGGGGCACAATAGGTGTACTCGGTAAGTATGTAAAGCCTGGGTTAAACCTTGAAGCCCGCATTATCGATATTGCTGCTTTGATCTATGCCTACCTAGGAGTGCCGGCTCCATCAGAGATAGATGGCAGAGTTCCGCAAGGGCTTTTCGTGCAAGATGCACCTCAGCGCATCATGTTGGTAAAGTCGAACGAGCCTGGCTACCGTCGTCCGGTCAAGCTTGCACGGCAAGATTCGAAGGCAATGGAGAAGCAGCTGAGGGCTGTCGGTTATATTCAGTAAGGGCATGAGAATCGAGAGAATTGGTTTCCACAGATTGCTAGAGGAACTTGCTAAGCGCTCGGATGTCGATCCTGAAGTGCGGCGGATGATAGGCTCTGCCATTGCTGAGACCGAGATTCTGGCTGCCTGGGATCGTATATTCGAAGTGATGAAGAAGCTCGAAGAGAAGGGTATCGTGGTCGAAGCTGGAAGTGTCATGAGAAATGGCTTCAACTTTGTAAGATTCAAAGATGCACGAACAGGGGACGTCTTCTCTTTGATGAAGCCGCCAGTCGAGAGAATAGCGATAGCCCCGAGTCTGCCGCCGGGGCTTCTCCGACATGATGATTCAACAAAGATTGAGAGTCTCTTTACCTCAATAGCAACATGCAGATCTGAGGATGAGCTTGGAAGCGTTCTCACCAAAATGCTTGCTACGATCAGGGAGATGGTTTCTGCTGACTACGTTGTCGTCTACTTTGTTGATGATGAAGTACGAAACGTTTTCGAAAGGTTATCCGATGGCTCGCCGGAGCCTGCAAAACGCTTTGCCCCTCAATTGGCCGATAGATGGGTGATTGAGGAAGGCATGTGTCTTTATGCGCCGAGTATCAGATCTGAGCCGACTCTGAGCACATACTCGGATGGTTTCTTTGGTTGTGTAGTTATCGTCCCACTGAAGTGCAAAGGCAAGACGTATGGTATCCTTGAGGTATGGAGCAGAGTTGAAAATCACTTTACCAGGGATGACATTGGATTCCTATCGCTGCTTGCTGTCATGGCAGCAGGTTTAATCAAGAATGCTGAAGATCTTGAGTCTCTAATTTTCAGAGATCCGCTTACACAGGTTTACAATCGTGGCTATCTTGAAGATCAGCTTGAGCGCGAGATAGAACGCTACAAACGTACAAGTGAACCCGTTGCCTTCCTCATGGTGGATGTTGACAACTTCAAGCAGGTCAACTCTCGATTTGGCCATCCCGTTGGGGATCTTGTGCTTTCAACCCTCGGGCAGCTTCTCGGTGATAAGGTCCGTCAGATAGATGTTGTCGCCAGATATGGCGGTGATGAATTTGGTATTATCCTGCCTGACACTATCAGGGAACATGCTCACCTAACTGCTGAGCGCCTCAGAAACGTGGTTGCTGAGCACGATTTTGCTGTTATGTGCCCCTCTCTTGGCGATATGTCAATCACCATCAGTATTGGTGGGGCTATTTGCCCTGATGACGCGATGAACAAGGAGGAGCTCATTGCAAGGGCCGATAGGGCACTAGCCGAAGCTGAGCGGAGTGGAAAGAACCGTGTAGCTTTCTTTGGTGATCTCAACGAAGGGAAACGTTGAGCCATGCCGTACGAGATTTCAACCGAGACCACCTTTTCGGCTGCACACTACTTGAGGGATTACCCCGGTGACTGCGCTCGTCTCCATGGGCATAACTGGAAAGTGAGACTGATTGCGAGAGCGGAGAAGCGCAAGGAGATAGGGCTCACCTTTGATTTCCGAAGCCTCAAAACCCTCCTTGAGGACGTTGTAAAGGGTCTCGACCATACAGTGCTTAATGAGCTCGAGCAATTTAAGCAAACCAATCCAACAGCTGAAGCGATTGCCGAGTGGGTGTATCACGAGGCAAAACGCAGAATTAGTGGTGGTGTAAGAGTTTCGAGAGTCGAAGTCTGGGAATCCCAAACAAATTGTGCTGCCTATCTCGAGGAGTAGCTCTTGAAATCCATCGTTCTCGTATCAGGTGGATTGGATTCAGTCGTGAATCTCAAGATTGCCTGTGATAGGGGTGAAGCCATACTCGCTTTGACCTTCGACTATGGTCAGCAATGTTTTGACAATGAGGCCACGGCTGCAGCTTCGTGTGCAGGACTCCTCGGTGTACCCCACAAGATTGTTGAACTTGGCTGGTATGAGCATATTTTGCCAGATGCGATGGCTGGGAGGAATTCTGTGCAGAAGTGGCAGACAAAGGATGAGATCGACAGGGACAAGGCCTTGAAAGAGGCCTGGATACCTAATCGAAATGGTGTACTCGTGAACATTGCCGCTGCCTATGCTGAATTTCTGGGAGCCCAATCGATAGTTATGGGTCTTAATCGCGAGGAAGGAGCTATCTTCCCTGACAACTCATCCGACTTCCTCAAAGCTTGCAATCATGCCCTATCGCTTTCTACGCTTTCCAAGGTCGAGCTCATCTCCTATACAGTAGATCTCACCAAACGGGAGATCGTGAAGCTGGGACTTGGAATAGATGCCCCGCTTGATCTGATATATTCGTGTTACCTGAGATCGGAAGACCAGCGCATGTGTGGCTCATGTCAATCCTGTTTGCGTGTCAAGCATGCTCTAGAGGCAAATGGTATCTATGAAAGGCTCGAAGGGAGATTTAGAGAATGAAGACACATCTCGAAAAGGAAGAGATCCCATACACTGGCAAGCAACTTCGATCCCACTGGCTCCTCGAGCGCTTCGGGCTCTCGGGCGATGCCATAGTTGCTTTTGTTGGGCCCTGCCATGTCTCGGGCGAGGATCTAGTCGATGTTGATGATTTTCGCTTTGGCAACGTGGTTGTGGGCGACCGTATGCTTCATTTCATAGTTGAGATTTTCAGGATCGATCTTTTGGGAGTGGTATTTGCTCAGCGCCTACTTTGCGGAGTTGCTGCGGATGAAATAAACAGGGAATTGAATGAAAATGTCGTTCGCCGTGAGGGTGATGACCTTTTTGTTGGTGATGCTAAACTCTCGGTCTCTATTGCCACCATCTCACCTGTCTCAGGGCTCATCCATCTGGGCTTGAACATTACGGATGAAGGTGTTCCTGTTAAGGCTGCATGCCTCGATAATCTGGGACTTGACTGCTACAAGCTCGGAGCCAAGGTTCTCGAACTTTTCTCAGCTGAGGTGGACGGTTGCTTGCAGGCGGCTCTTAAGGTAAAGCCTGTCTATTGAAATGGAAGCCAATCTCCTTGAGGTCTATGAGTCGATTGATGGTGAGGGTAAGCACGCAGGCAGAGCTGTGGCTATCGTGAGGTTTGCGGGTTGTAACCTGTCGTGTTCTTACTGCGATACTCCAGAAGCTGGGTTCCCACGAGAGGAGCTGGTCTTCTGGAAAGGGAAGGACAAAATCAAGCTTGCCAATCCCGTCAATGTGAATGAGCTTGTCGACCTCATAAGTCGTGACTACGCTTCAGGGAAGAGGGTGATGATCACAGGCGGCGAGCCGCTCATGCAAGTCAATGCAGCTATTGCTATGGCTAATCAGCTTAGGTTTCGAGGCTTTAAGACTTGCCTCGAGACCAACGGCACGCTTGTTGAAGAGATGGCTTGTGCAAGGGACGCATTTGATTTCATTTCAATGGATATCAAGCTTCCCTCAAGCCAGGGTGGCAAAGCCTTGTGGCAAAGGCATGAGGAGTTTCTTGACGTGCTTGCTGGCAGGCCAATGGCTGTAAAGATAGTTTTTGGGGAAGAGCATCTGTCAGAGGTTTTCGAAGCGCTCAGGCTCATCGCTCGATTCAATCCCCACATCCCCGTTTTCTTACAGCCTATCCAGATAGGTCAATCCATCCGGGTTAGTTCTCTGAAGCTCGTAGAAATGGCCCGTGAGGCAGGCCACCTTGTCAGCGACGTAAGGATTTCACTTCAATTGCACAAGTTTCTTGAACTCAAATGAATCACGATAACCGAATTGGAATAACATCGAGTGTACCCATAGAGATTCTCTACGCAGCTGGACTTAAGGTGGTTGATCTCAACAACGTTTTCATCGAGTCAGATGACCCATCCGCACTTGTTGAGCGAGCCGAGAGGAAGGGTTTTCCTGAATCGAGTTGTGCTTGGATTAAGGGCATATACGCCGCTGTTCGAGAGCGTAGCATCAAGACCGTTATAGCGGTTGTTCAGGGAGATTGCAGCAACACTCATGCTCTTATGGAAACGCTCGAATTTGAAGGGATAAGAACAGTACCGTTTCTCTATCCCTACGATAGAGATAAGGCTCTGCTTAAGTTCCAGATAGAAAAAATGTGCCAAGAATTCGGCGTTGATATGGGTAGTGTTAATCGAACCAAAAGCGAGCTTGATGCTATTAGAGCGAAGGTCAAAGAAATTGATAGACTGACCTGGGAGGAAGGGAAGGTGACGGGCTTTGAGAATCACTACTTTCATATTTCATGCAGTGACATGCGTGGCGATCCACAGGGCTTTGCTGGGAATGTGGAGGCATTCGTCAATGAGGCAAGGATGCGGAAGCCAAAGGATTTTGATATAAGACTTGGGTATGTGGGTATTCCACCGATTGTCGCCGGAATATATGAGTTTGTTGAGAGCCAGGGAGCAAGAATCATCTTCAACGAGCTCCAGAGACAGTTCAGCATGCCTGAGATAGAGCAAGATATAGTAGAGCAATATCGAGCCTACACCTATCCCTATCACGTTAGGTACCGCCTTGAGGATATAAGACGCGAGATTGCAAGAAGAAGGATAGATGGACTCATCCACTATGTTCAAGCCTTTTGCTTTCGGCAAATTGAGGATATAATAATCCGAAGAAGCGTGGATGTGCCTGTACTTACAATTGAGGGAAACCGTCCAGGCACGCTCGATCTAAGAACCCAGATGCGACTCGAAGCCTTCCTCGATATACTTAGATCAAAGCAACGTAGAAGATTGAATCGCTAGAACTGCCGTGGTAGGTTTCGCCGAAGAGGCTGAGCAAGAGGAGATGGATGATGAAGAGCAGGTATAGTCCGCAGGAGACTGAGAAGAAGTGGTATCCGATATGGCTTGAGAAGGGTCTGTTTACCCCGAAGAGGAAGGAAGGTAGACCCTTCGTTATCGTCATGCCTCCACCCAATATTACTGGAATGCTCACCATGGGGCATGTGCTTAACATGTCGCTCCAGGATGTGCTCATCAGGTGGAACATGACGCAAGGAAGGGAGTGCCTCTGGCTTCCTGGAAAAGACCATGCTGGTATCGCAACTCAAAATGCCGTCGAGAGGGATCTCAAAGCTCAGGGCCTATCCAGGCACGATCTGGGTCGCGAGAAGTTTCTTGAGAAGGTCTGGGAATGGAAGGAGAAAATGGATCACAAAATCACCCAGCAGATCATGGATCTTGGGTGTGCCTGTGACTGGAGCCGCGAACGCTTTACCATGGATGAGCACCTCAGTCTGGCAGTTCGTACTGCCTTTGTGCGTCTTTTCAAAGAGGGCCTGATTTACAGAGGTGAGTATGTAATAAACTCCTGCCCACGATGTTTGACTACCCTCGCAGATGAGGAGGTGGAAAGGGAAGATTTCAAGGGCAAGCTTTACTACATCAGATATCCGATGGAATCCGGCGGGCATATATCAGTTGCAACCACTCGACCTGAGACAATGCTTGGGGATGTTGCGGTTGCAGTCAATCCATCGGATACCAGATACAGCAAATATGTTTCCGAGACTGCTGTCCTTCCGATACTCAAAAGGCGTATACCCATAATAGCAGACGACTTTGTGGATCCAGATTTCGGTACAGGTGCTGTTAAGGTAACGCCAGCCCACGATGCTGACGACTTCGAGCTTGGCAGGCGCCATGGGCTTAAGGCAATTGTAGTCATGGATCAACGTGGGATTATGAACGACAATGCAGGGCCATATGCTGGGCTTGAGAGATTTGAAGCGCGCTCTAAGATTGTCGAGCAGCTTGTGAGAGATGGCCTCCTTGAGAAAGTTGAAGATTACACCTACTCACTCGGCAAATGCTATAGGTGTTCAACAGTTGTCGAGCCCTATCTTTCCAAACAGTTCTTCGTGAGGATGCAACCTTTAGCTGAACCTGCAATACAGGTTGTCAAGGAGGGGAAGATAACTTTTCACCCCGAAAGGTGGACAAAAGTATACTTCAACTGGATGGAAGGCATAAGGGATTGGTGCATCTCTCGCCAGCTTTGGTGGGGTCATCGCATTCCCGTCTGGTATTGCGATGCTTGCGACATCATGGTCAGTGAGATGGAAGATCCTCCTCAATGTCCCCGATGTGGGGGGCCACTCCATCAGGAGGAGGATGTTCTTGATACGTGGTTCTCATCCTGGTTGTGGCCAATTTCTACACTTGGTTGGCCTGAGGAGACTGAGGATCTTAAGCATTACTATCCGACATCAGTTCTGGTGACAGCGCCTGATATCATATTTTTCTGGGTTGCAAGAATGATAATGGCTGGACTTCACTTCAAAGGTGAAATCCCCTTTGATCACGTCTATCTCCATGGGCTTATCAGAGATGAGTTTGGTCGGAAGATGTCAAAGTCCCTGGGGAATTCACCAGATCCCTCAGACTTGATATCCAAATATGGAGCTGACGCATTGCGTTTCACAATGATTTCTCTCACTCCCAAGGGCTCAGATATACTCTTTTCCGAGAAATATATCGAGACTGGAAGGAACTTCGCCAACAAAGTATGGAATGCTGCAAGACTTCTAAGTGGCTTGATCACCTATCGCACAGATAAGATGCCTTCAAAAGATGACCTCGACCTTTGTGACAGATGGATCTTGAGCAGAGCAGGCCAAGTCACGAGGCGCATTACATCACTGATCGAGACGTTTGAGCTCAATCAGGCAGCCAAAGCAGTTTATGACTTCATATGGCATGAGTTTTGTGATTGGTATCTCGAGCTTGCAAAACAACGCTTTTACTCAGATGATGAGAAGATGAAAGGAGTGGCTGTCGAGGTGGCCTTCACAGTGCTTGCTCAGGCACTCAGACTCCTCCATCCCATAATGCCCTTCCTAACTGAGGAGATCTGGAGCTTGCTCAAGCTTGGCGAGGGTAGCATCCTCGAATCGGGGAGCTTTCCTGAGGCTCCTTTTGAACATGATCCTCAGGCTGAGAGAGAAATCAATCTGATCAAAGGCATTGTGGAGGCTGTCAGAAACATAAGGGGAGAGATGAATGTTCATCCGTCAGCGGAAGTTGATCTCTTCCTTTCATTCCCTTCAGAATCCATGAAGGACTATGTGACTGATGGTGAGATTTACATCAGGAGGATGGGCAAGGTTAAGAATATTTATATTGGCAGGCCATCAACTGATCATGGCCCCGTGGCTAGCAGTATTGTTGATGGCGTCGAGATAGGCGTGCCCCTCGGTGAGGTGATCGATATCGATGTTGAGAGGAAGCGTTTGCAGAAGGAGCTCAGGCGTGTTGAAGCACTTCTTGCAAAGACCGAGGCAAGGCTGGGTGATACTTCCTTTCGACAGAAGGCACCACCCGAGGTTGTGGCGAAGGAAGAAAACAGATCTAAGCATCTGGCTGAGACGGTTTCAAAGTTGCGCAGAAGCCTTACGATGCTTGGAGGTCAGGGGGGATCGTTATGAAAACAGGTATAGTGATACTTTGGCTTGCGTTCTTAGCCTCGATAGCTCTTGCTGGGGATCTTCAGGTCACGGTTTACAATTCAAACCTGGGGGTTATCAAGGATAGTCGCATTGTTAAGCTCGAGCGGGGGGTTAACGAGCTTACTGTGAGTGATGTTGCCGCCAGGATCGATCCAACATCTGTGCGTGTCAAGATAGGTGGTCAGGGTAGGGTTGACGTTCTTGAACAGAATTTTGAATATGACCTCTTAAGTCCGGATCGCTTGCTTGAGAAGTACATTGATAGTGACGTAAGCGTATCTACGGATGACGGCAAAGATTATTCCGGGAGGCTTCTGGGATTTGACCGGAACAATGTAGTGATTTCAGCTGCTGACGGGACGGTTGCAATAGTTGCCAGGAACAAGGTATCACATATCGAGCTCGGACCCGGGCATAAGGGGCTTGTGACGAGTCCGACACTATTCTGGAAGGTGAATTCCACACGTAGAACCTCAGCAGGAATGGAGCTTGCCTACATTACCAAAGATATCTCATGGCATGCTGAGTATGTTGCCATTCTTGGACGAGCTGAAGATGAAGTGGAGCTGGCTGCCTGGGTATCGATCGATAATAAGTCAGGTGCTACCTATAAGGATGCCAAACTCAAGCTTGTTGCAGGTGAGGTTCATATGGCAGCGCCTCCTCCTACTGCTCCGGGCTATAAGGTCATTGGGGTGGAGTTTAAGGCAGCTGCTCCAGTTGTCACCGAGCGACCTTTCTTCGAATATCACATGTATTCACTTGAAGGGACGACCACGATCAAGGATAGAGAGGTCAAGCAAGTGAGGCTTTTCCCTGAAACCCAAGTCAGTGTTGCCAAGGAATATAACTACGATGTTCGCAAGCAGGATGCCGTGCGTGTTGTCATGAAGTTCACCAATTCGAGTGAGGCTGGTCTGGGTATCCCTCTTCCAGCCGGTAAGGTGAGGGTTTACAAAGTTGATGAGGATGGTGCTCTTGAGTTCGTCGGTGAGGACACTATCGATCATACTCCAAAGGATGAGGATGTCAAAGTCTATGTTGGGAATGCCTTTGACATCAGCGCCAAACGCACACGCAAAGATCACCAGAAGGTAGCAGAGCGTACAGTCCAGGAGACCTTTGAGATAGAGCTTGCCAATCACAAGTCGGAGGATGTCACTGTCGTGGTGACTGAACATATCTATGGTGACTGGGAAATAAGGAGAACCTCTCACGAGTATAAGAAGGTAAAAGCTGATGAGGTTGAATTCGAGGTTAGTGTCCCGGCCAACCAGAAGTCCATCCTCACCTACACGGTTAGGAGAACGTCGTAATGGAGATCATTGGGGAATGGTTGAGGCAGAAGCGCGAAGAGCTTGGCCTGACCATCGATAACATTTCAGAGATAACTAAGTATCCCCCCGAGGTGATAAGGAAAGTTGAGGAAGGGCGTCCTGGTGTTTTCCCCGCAGAAGTTTATTTCAATGTCTTCCTAAAAGCTTATGGAAGAGCCCTGGGACTCGATCCTGAGGAAGTTCTCAGGGCTCGGACGAGCGAGGAGGAAAGAGCGAGTGCTGCAATAAGAGACCTAAGGGTGAAATCACCAGTCGGTCATCGCTCCCATGCTTTCGTCAAGCCGATTGCGGTAGGTGTTGTGATTGCTGCGGTTGTTGGGTATATCGCCTATTCACTCCTGATGCGGGGAGAGTACACAATACCCGAGGGGTACAGGCACCCTCCGTCCAAAGCGTATTCTATTGCTGGCAATGAAAGTACTTCAGTCGCAGCGCAGAGTTCTGAGGGTGGGCTGCGTGGTGTAAGCGATAGCCCCTCCCACATTCAAGCATCACAACAGATTGCTCAGCAAACCGTGGAGAAGCGCCTGCCAGTTGCACAGTCGCAGACAGGGAAAGCGACATCTTCAATTTCTCCTGAGATGTGTCTTGAGGTCATTGCAAAAGGCGGTTTCTATATAGAGGTTGCAAACGAGGATACAACCATCAAACGCACACTCTCAAGCGGCGACAAGCTTAGGATATGCTCCCGAAGATTTCTTAAGATAGTCGCCCTTACCAACCGTCATTCTGCTTCCCTCTTGCTTAATGGCAAGCCTTACAAGCTGCCAGATTCTTTCGGCAAGGAGGTCTATGATTTTGTGATCCGCCCTCCGAGGTCGGGTGAGTGAGATGATCTTCAAAATCGTTTCCAAGTTCAAACCCAGGGGAGATCAGCCCAAAGCGATAAAGGAGCTTGTTGATGGCATCCATAGGGGGAGGAAGTGGCAGACCCTTCTTGGCGTTACTGGTTCAGGGAAGACCTTCACAATGGCAAACGTCATAGCGAAAGTTGGTTTGCCCACGCTTGTAATCTCCCATAACAAGACCCTTGCCGCACAGCTCTATGGTGAGTTCAGGAGCTTCTTTCCTGAGAATGCTGTTGAATATTTTATAAGCTATTACGACTACTATCAGCCAGAAGCCTATATCCCGGCAACTGATACGTATATCGAGAAGGATGCGTCAATCAATGAGGAGATAGACAAGCTGAGGCTAAGAGCAACTGCTTCGGTTCTCGATAGGAAGGATGTCATCGTTGTCGCAAGTGTTTCGTGTATCTATGGGATAGGCTCGCCCGAGGATTTCAGAGGCATGCTGCTTCGGCTTTCGAAGGGTCAGGTGACCCCGCGAGACTCAATTCTTAGAAGACTTGTTGATATGCAATATGTGCGCAACGATTATGACTTTGTTCGCGGAACCTTCCGAGTCCGAGGAGACACTGTCGAAGTAAGACCATCGAGCGAGGAGAACGCAGTCAGAATAGAGATGTTTGGTGATGAGATAACGCGTCTAGCCGTTGTTGATCCCCTGACCGGCAAGGTGGTTGAAGAACGGGAGGCTGTGAGCATCTATCCAGCAAAGCACTTTGTAATGCCGTATGAGCGACTCGAGAGGGCAATTTCGAGTATCGAAGCCGAGCTTAGCGAGAGGCTCAGGGAGTTGCGTGAGCAAGGGAAGATCCTCGAAGCCAAGAGGCTTGAGACACGCACAAGGTATGATATTGAGATGTTGAGGGAAATAGGTTATTGCCCGGGAATTGAGAATTACTCGCGGCATCTCAGTGGCCGACTTCCAGGTGAGCCTCCGTGCACGCTCATCGACTATTTTCCAGACGAATTTCTGACGATTATCGATGAGTCCCACGTAACAGTTCCACAGCTCAGGGGCATGTATGAGGGAGATAGATCCAGAAAGGAAACCCTTGTTAAGTACGGCTTTAGATTGCCATCGGCTCTTGATAACCGCCCTCTAAGATTTGACGAGTTTGAGAAGAAGCTCAATCAGGTTGTCTTTGTGTCGGCAACACCGTCAGAGTATGAACTTGAGAGGTCTGGTGGGGTTGTAGTTGAGCAGATAATAAGACCGACAGGGTTGGTTGATCCTGAAATAGTTGTTCGGCCTGTCAAAGGGCAGATTGATGATCTTGTAAGGGAAATAAGGGAAGTGACATCTCGCGGTGAAAGATGCCTTGTTACAACGCTTACCAAACGCATGGCTGAGGATCTAACCGACTATCTCATATCCATAGGTATCAAAGCTAGATACCTTCACTCGGACATAGATGCTATAGAGCGTGTCGAGATCTTAAGAGGGCTGAGGCTAAAGGAATATGAAGTCGTCGTGGGCATAAATCTCCTAAGAGAAGGGCTTGATTTGCCAGAGGTTTCCCTCGTTGCCGTGCTTGATGCTGACAAGGAAGGCTTCCTGCGATCTGAAACCTCGCTGATTCAGGTTGCTGGCAGGGCTGCTCGTAATGTCTCAGGTAAGGTTATCCTTTATGCAGACAGAGTGACCGGCTCCATGGAAAGGGCAATCCGCGAGACAACACGAAGGCGGACAATCCAACTTGAGTACAACAGAAAACATGGTATAGTGCCGCGGACAATCATGAAAACCGAGGAGGAGATTCTCAAGGCAACATCAGTTGCTGATTCAGGAAAAGATCTTGAGACCAAACCTGAGAGTGAGTTTGCGATCTCAGATTACGAATCCATGCTTGCTCAACTTGAGAAGGAGATGCTGAAGGCAGCCAAGAATCTTGAGTTCGAAAAGGCAGCCAGCCTGAGAGATCGAATGGAGGATGTTTTGACTCTGATGGCGATGTCTTCGGAGGCGTCGAAACAAAAGCGGAAAGGAGGCAGGAGACGTTGGACTTCCCGTTCAAGGTGAGGCTTAAAAGGGCTGAGATTGTGCATCTGGTTAATCAGGCGCTGAGTGAGGATATTGGAAAGGGGGACATTACTACTGAGGCGATAGTGCCAGGGGATCTCAAGGCAAAAGCCCACCTTATCCTCAAACAGGACGGGGTCATAGCCGGTCTTCCGGTTTTTGAAACTGTCTTTAGAACCTTTGATAGTAAGGTCCTGGTTAAGACGAGAGCTGCTGATGGAAGATATTACCCCGCGGGAAAGATTATCGCTGTTATCGAAGGCAGAGCAAGGAGCCTCCTCACATGCGAGCGAGTTGCACTCAATTTCATACAGCGCCTCTCCGGCATAGCAACACTTACTCGCCGGTATGTTGAGGCGACGAGGGATACGGGTGTGAAAATCATTGACACAAGAAAGACAACTCCTGGCTTGAGAATGCTTGAAAAGTATGCAGTAACCATGGGAGGTGGAGCAAATCACCGTCCCACCCTTGCAGATCTCGTTCTGATAAAGGACAATCATATCAAGTCAGCTGGTGGCGTGAGTGAGGCGATAGCGAGAGTGAGACTGCAAAGAGGACGCATGGTTGAGATTGAGCTTGGGCCCGATTTTGACCTAAGCCATTTGAAAGACCTTGACGTTGACATCGTTATGCTTGATAACTGGCCTCTCGGTAAGCTCAGATCTGCAATCAGAAAAATACGTGCCTTGCCAAAGAGGCCTCTCATAGAGGTATCAGGGGGAATGGAAATAGCGAGGGTGAGGAAGATAGCTAAACTCCAACCAGATTTCATCTCGGTTGGAAGGCTAACGCATTCAGCGCCTGCCCTCGACATGAGCATAGACTTCACGTAATGAAAGATCTTGAGGCTACCTTAATACTTGCTCTCAAAAGTGCAAAGCACTACTTGACAGGTGGAGATCTTGAGAAGCTTTGCTCAGCTTCACGCAAAGCAATTGTCTCTACCATCGAGAGCCTTCTTGAGCGTGGCTATAGGATAGAGGAGGTACCTGGTGAGGGTTACAGATTGCTTGAAACACCGCACTCACTTGATGGGTCAGATCTTAAAACCCTTATGCGTACAAGCAAACTTGGCTGTGAGATCCTGGTATTCCGAAGAGTTGGATCAACCAATGATGTTGCAATAGAGCTCGCCAGATCGGGTTCTCCCGAGGGTACACTCGTCGTAGCGGAGGAGCAGACTAGGGGAAGGGGGAGGCTCGGGAGATCATGGTTTTCACCCCCGGGAACAGGCTTATGGTTTTCAATTGTGCTCAAACCCAGCCTCAAGGCTGAAGATGTTGTGACTGTATCGCTTGCTGTAGCTCTCGGTGTGGCTGAGGTGCTGAGGAAAAGCTACTCTATCCCTGCAGAGCTTAAGTGGCCAAATGATGTCGTTGTTGGCGCACGCAAGATCTGCGGTATACTCACTGAGGGTGACTTTGTTGAGGGGCACATCGAATCCGTAGTTGTGGGTGTAGGAATCAATGTACTAAATGAGCCTGACGATTTTCCCCCTCGCCTGAGGGACGTGGCAACATCAATAAGAATAGAGACAGGAGTTTCCCCCTCGCGCAGTCAGGTCCTGACGGATATTCTTGAAGGCGTTGAGAAGAGATACCTTGAACTGTGTGAAAAAGGATTTCCATCGTTACGCCATGATATTTTGAAGCTCTCAGGTTTAATAGGAAAGCTAATAACCGTAGAAACTGCTGCAAGCAAGATAGTGGGTCTAGCGCACGATATAGACCGTGATGGCGCACTTGTTGTGCGGCTCGAGAACGGTACACACCAGCGCATAATAGCAGGTGAGGTGAGTAGACTTCTTTAGGAGGTTGAAATGATATTATGTGTAGATGTGGGCAATACCCTTACCACGCTAGGATTGGTGGAGGATACCAAGGTCAAGCTCGCATGGTCACTGAGGACTTCTGAGCGAACAACGGATGAATACATTTTGAGCATCACAAGTTTCCTATCCTCAGGCAATGTGAATTTATCTTCCGTTAAGGGGGGAGGGATGTGTTGTGTAGTGCCTTCCGAGACACAGAATGTAAAGACTGCTATAGAAAGAATCATAAGGAAGGATACGCTTCTCATCGATGGCAACATAAAGTTTGGTATAAAGGTGAGCACAGATAATCCGAGCGAAGTGGGTGGCGATCGTATTGCCAATGCCGCTGGGGCATTCTATCACTATACATCACCTGCGATCGTCATAGATATGGGGACTGCGACTACCTTTGACTATGTGACCGAAGATGGTGAATACTTGGGTGGCGTGATCGCACCCGGACTTATGGCAGGGGCTCGTGACCTTTGGAAAAGAACCCGGATGCTTCCTGAGGTTATCATAAAACAGCCTGAAAGGATAATCGGAACCAATACTGTAGCCTGCATGCAGGCTGGGATCTTTTATGGGGCTCTTGCTCAGGTTGAAGGGATTGTTCGCCTCATGTGGAAGGAAATCGGGTTCCAGACGAATCTTCTTCTTACTGGAGGCCATGCTCGCCTCATAAGGGACAGACTATCGCTCGAGCTCACCTATGATCCTCACCTGACCCTCAAGGGCATTGCGGCAATAGTCAAGCAGGGACCTGGGCAGGGATAAAGAGCTTGCTACGCTTGGCAAGAATTTGTATTGTTCGCTATGCTAGCGTGTCATTGGGTTTCGATCAAGTTGCTGTGAGGGCTTGAGTGGTACTAAGGAGGTCATGAAATGGCAAAGCAGATTGAGTTCAATGCTGAGGCAAGGGCTCTCCTGAAGACAGGAGTAGAAAAGCTGGCTGATGCAGTTAGTATAACGCTCGGGCCAAAGGGTCGTAATGTTGTCCTTGATAAGAAATTCGGTTCACCTGTGGTTACCAATGATGGAGTGACGATCGCGAAGGAGATAGAGCTAGAAGATCCTTATGAGAATCTTGGTGCCCAGATGATAAGGGAGGTTGCCTCGAAGACACATGATGTGGCTGGCGATGGAACAACAACTGCAACGGTCCTGGCTCGATCAATGGTTGTCCAAGGGCTTAGACACATACAAGCTGGCGTAAATCCTATCGCCCTGAAACGAGGGATGGAAAAGGCTGTCAGCGTTGCGATTGAACAGATAAAGAAACAGGCCAAATCCGTAAGAACAAGGGATGAGATAGCACAGGTCGCAACTGTTTCTGCTAATAACGATCCCGAGATAGGTAATCTTATTGCCGATGCGATGGAGCAGGTTGGCAAAGAAGGTGTAATCACGGTTGAGGAAGCCGGGACGCTCAAGACTACATTTGAGGTTGTTGAAGGTCTTCAATTCGATCGTGGCTACCTATCGCCCTATTTTGTTACTGATGCTACCAAGATGGAGGCTATCCTTGAGGATTGCTTCGTGCTCATCCACGACAAAAAGGTGAGCACGATGACCGACCTGGTTCACGTCCTTGAAAAGGTAGCACAAAGCGGTAGACCATTGCTCATAATTGCTGAGGATGTTGAAGGTGAAGCTTTGGCAACTCTTGTTCTCAACAAGCTGCGTGGCACGCTTCCTTGCTGTGCTGTGAAGGCACCTGGTTTTGGTGAGCGACGCAAGGCCATGCTTGAGGATATAGCAATCCTTACAGGAGGAAGGGTGATTTCAGAGGAAGCCGGCTTGAAACTCGAAAATGCTGTCCTCAGCGATCTCGGAAGGGCTACAAGAGTTCGTGTAGATAAAGATAATACAACTATTGTGGGGGGTAAGGGGAAGAAGCAGGATATTCAGCTTCGCATAAACCAGATACGCAAGCAGATAGAAGTTGCAACGTCTGATTACGATCGTGAGAAACTTCAGGAAAGGCTGGCAAAGCTTGTTGGTGGTGTAGCCGTTATAAAAGTTGGAGCTGCTACTGAGACTGAGATGAAAGAGCGTAAGGCCAGGGTTGAGGATGCCCTTGCTGCTACGAGATCAGCTGTGGAAGAGGGTGTTGTTCTGGGCGGTGGAGTAGCTCTCATAAGAGCAATACCTGCTATTGAGAAGATGGATCTTGAAAACGATGAGAAAATTGGTGCAATGCTCATAGCGAGATCACTTGAGGAGCCTGCACGAACCATTGCAAACAATGCGGGTGTTGAGGGCTCACTTGTTGTTGAGCACATAAAGGGCATGAAAGGTGCGGTTGGATTTAACGCAGTTAAAGGTGAGTATGAAGATCTTGTTGCAGCGGGAATAATTGATCCAGCGAAGGTTGCAAGAACAGCCTTGCAGAATGCAGCAAGTGTTGCAGCACTCATGCTTATCACTGAAGCGATAGTTACCGAGATCCCTGAGAAGGAAGAGAAAGAGACGGAGTAGTCAGATTCTGGGGCGCAGCAGCAAAATTGCTCCAAAGGCGCACAGGGCTGTCAGACTAACGAGAGCTCGATGCGTTCCCATAAGTACGGCTGCTGATGATGCCAACCATGCACCAGCCATGAGGGCTGCTTTCATAATCATATCGCGCAGGGCAAAGACGGTTGCTTGTCTGCGCTGAGGCAGTTCACGCTGGACAGTCGTTTCGCTGGTTACAAAAACCGGCCCAGCTGCCAAACCTGCGACGAAGATAAGCAGCGACAGGAATTCGAGGTTACCTGCAATCGCAAGAGCTCCGATGGGCAAGATAGAGACCAAGCTTCCAGCGAACATTACTTGGCTTGCATCAAGCCTTCTGAGAAGACGTCCTGTCATGATGCTTCCGGCAGTCATGCCGATGCCACCAAGTCCAACGAGGAAACCCAGGTACATGGTTCCACTTTGAAAAGTCCTCTCAACAATTGCTACTCCAAGAACATAGGCAACTGAGGTTGCAATCACCAAGAAGGTAGGGGCCAAAACCGCCTGACGTGTCTTGCCACGGATTTCCTTGAACGTCTCTCTTATCGTGGTGAACGAGACCGGTTTGAGGGAACTTTTCTCCTTTTGACTATAGTGGGGCTGGATAAGAGCCAGGACTAGGGCTGAGAAGAAGTATGTTGCTGCGTCAATACCGAGGGCAAATCGCCAGCCAGAAGCAGTAGCTATAATGCCTCCTCCTGCAAATCCAGCGACTGTAGCAACTGTTGCCCCGACTGACAAAGCTGAATTGGCACGCACAAGCTGGGTTGTTTCGACAAGCTCAGGTACAACCGCACAGCGAGCAGGCAGAAAAAAGAGATTCACGAAGTAGAGGAATCCAACAATAACGTAGACAAACCAAAGGGGGAAGGTGGGAAGCGCTACGAGGATTGATACGAGCACTCCTCTGACTACATCGGTCACAATGAGCACCTTTTTGCGATCAACACGATCGACATATGTTCCGATCAGGGGACCTAGAAGAAGTGATGGGAGAGTCATCGCGAGGGCAAGCTTCGAGAGCTCAAATGTTGAGCCTGGCAGAACGAATCTGGATGTCCTCTGTGAAAGGAGCTCGATAAGAGCGATGTTGTTCAATCTGTCTCCGAATATCGAAACGATTTGGCCCGCAAGGAGAGCCAGGAAGGAGATATTGAGCAGACTATGCGATTGCGACTCCTGAAATTGTCCTTGAGCCATTTCTACCTCTGAAGGTAGGTGCTGAGAGGACTTGGCGGTAGATCTTGAATACTTCCATTGCGATCCTCTGCCAATCGAATTCTTTGGCGCGTCTGAGTCCCCGTATGCCCATCTGTTTTCTCATGTCAACATCATCTGCTAGCACAGTCATCGCGTTTGCTATCTCATCAATATCCTTGGGATCAACAAGGATACCTTCACTTCCGTTGGTTATGATTTCCCTATAGCCATCGATGTCACTTGCAATCACTGGCTTACCCGCAGCCATTGCCTCCAGCAAGACGATGCCAAAGCTTTCGCTGCCTTTGGGTATGGAACAGAAGACATCTGCTGAGCGATAGTAAGCCGGAAGCTTAGAAGGAGGTACCTTACCGACGAAGATGACGTTCTTACCAGCTAGGCAGCCTGCCTCAGCCAGACAGCATGGATAAGTAAT
This sequence comes from bacterium, assembly GCA_029933125.1. Classification (GTDB taxonomy): domain Bacteria; phylum Arandabacterota; class Arandabacteria; order Arandabacterales; family Arandabacteraceae; genus JALGWB01. Next base: position 179,078 of record JAOZOU010000004.1, read on the forward strand.
TCCCTTCCCCACTAGAATGAGACGGCAGTCATCGCGCTTACTCGCGAGTCTCTTGAAAGCTCTTATCAAGGTCCGGACTTGCTTGCGGGGATCGAAGCGACCAACGAAAAGGAAGTTTATCTTATGATCGTCGAATTCACGGATCCTAAGGTTTCCATTGCTGAATCTCATGCAGTCAACACCGTTGGGTACAACTCTGTAGGAGCCCGGAAAATATCTCCTTGCGAAGAACTTTGCAGCCTGGGATACAGCTATACGTACATTGATGCGGCGAGCATATCGCCTGAGCATTGTCCCAAAGACCTCGTAGGCAGGAGAGATACGAGCTGACATGTGGAAAGTGCCGATCACAGGTTGTCTCAAATTATGCGAAGCCATGAGGGCAGCCAGGGGTAGAGTAGGCTCGAGGGGTGAGTGAATGTGGATGATGTCAGAATTCAGTCTATTTATGATACTCTGGATTCTCGCCGCCAGTCGAAGACCAAGGGTGACATTGACTATCGCTCCATTTATGGGAAAGGGTACGTTAATACCAATACGTATGACACCATTTTCGGATTCCCTTTGAGGTCCAGCCGTAATGATTGTGACATCACATCCCAGCTTTCTCAGGGCTAGCCAGAGACTATGAACATGCTCGGTAACTCCGCCAAGGGCTGGATAGTATGATTGGGAGACCATTGCAACTCTCATGGCAACGTTCCCCAGATGGGACGAAACATGCACCACTGATCTTTATACTTGCCGATATAGGTTTGGACAACTTGAACAACTCTCTGGGTTAGCTCGGCTTCATTTTCTGCCATAACGGGTATTTCCGGCGTTATTATGATCTTAATCTTACATCTTGACCGCCTTATTGCAAAGCCGCATAGCAATTTGGCTCCGGTCCTTATAGCAAGGGCAGCAGGTCCTCGTGGCATCAGGGTTTTTTTACCGAAGAAGCTAACCTCCACACCACCGAAGTAGCGGTCACCATCTATGTGGAGGACAACGATTCCACCACTTTTGAGCACACGGTAGAGCTTGAGGATAGAGGTATTGTCAGCAATGTCAATGCCTTTTGACTTCTTGATCGCTTTGATGTGTGGAGAAAGTCCATCGGTGAATTGAACCCCTGCCACGGTGACAAACCTGTAGCCCATATCTGCAAGGATCGCTCCACCCAGCTCCCATGTGCCAAGATGGGCTGTAACAAGGATAACTCCTTTGCCCGCCCCGAGCGCAGCTCCGAGGTTTTCCATTCCTGAAAATGTAACATCGATGCGTTTGTTTTTCACATAGGGAATTACAAAGGCATCAACGACCGCCCTTCCAAAATTGAGGGTTGTCATAATCGCAAGCTTTGTGATCTCGATGTGTGATGGTCGTTCCTGAGACAAAACAACCCTCAGATTTCGCTCAAGATTGCGTTTGCGTGTTCTCAGGAGTGGGAAAGTTAGCAGAGCCAGCGTCTCACCTATGAGGTATGAGACCTCTAGTGGCAGGAGTCGAGCCAGCAGTGAAAGTGAGCGATAGGCAAATGCTGAGATCGTATTCATTCCAGTTGAGTCTATATTGCTCTTGGCTTTCATTGTCAACACTTGTCAATTCAGAGGGCTATTTGCATCTTGACACAGTATGGCTTAAACAATAACCTCTGGCTGGAGAGGTGAGATGGCTAAGGAAAAGATTGTACGGTGCAAGATTTCCAAAAGCGTGAACGGGGAGAAACAGGAATCCATCCGTTATGTCCCCCTTGATATTTTTGATCTCTGGAAGCTTCTGATGAAAACCAAGCACGGTTTTGAGATCGAGAATGATAGCGTCTCCCTGTGGTTTGATATTGATGGCGATCCCAATGTGAAATATGTAGATACCAATTACGAGCGTGTGATAAGGCTCAAGCTCTGGGTCTATTGTGAAAAGGACGGTATGTTCAGGGAGGTCACGAGATACTTCCCTGCAGAGGAATACAAGAAGATAAGGCAGAATTTTCTTTCCCACTACGATGCCTATTTTAAGAGTTCGCGTTTCCCGCCCCGCATAGAGGAGACTCATGGCGTCTGGCTAAAACGGGTCGATTGATTGCAAAATGCGGCTGGAATTGCCCCATGCAACTATCTCCTAGTGAGATCGCATCTCGCGAAATGCAACTCGGTCTCATTTGAAGCAATACTAATAGGTTAGGCGCTTTGACGAGATCATCTGTCCTATCCCGGTTGGCATGGATGTTGCTTTATACGTCGGTGGAGGAACTGGGAAAAGGGAATGGTCACTCTGGGGAGGTCGGGCAGATGGTAGTTTTCAACTACTCCGGTCGGGAAATCAATGCGAAGATAGTCTACTACGGGCCCGGTCTGAGTGGTAAGACAACCAATCTCGAATTCATCTACAGCAAGACGGCTCCCCATCTGCGCGGCAAGATGGTCTCAATGAAGACCAAAGTCGATCGAACGCTCTTCTTCGATTTGCTTCCTATCGAAGGCGGGGAAATAGCTGGTTTCAATGTAAGGTTTCTGCTTTATACAGTGCCCGGCCAAGTCTATTACAATGCCACACGCAAGCTCGTGCTTAAAGGGGCTGATGCAATTGTCTTCGTTGCTGATTCCCAGGCTGAGGAGCTTGCAGCCAACAGGGAAAGTCTGAAAAATCTCCGAGAGAATCTTCAGGAACATGGCAAGTCGCTCGAGGAAATTCCTATTGTGATGCAGTACAACAAGCGTGATCTGCCTTCGGCTCTTCCAGTAGAAAAGCTCGAAGAGGAGCTCAATCCCATGGGAGCGCCCAGCTTCGAGTCCGTGGCAACAACAGGTATGGGGGTTTTCGAAACCCTGGCTGCAGCCACCAAGATGGTTATCGCTGAACTCCGAAAGCAGCTTTCGCAGGAAACTGAAACCGATGCGGGTGGGCAGGAGCTGACCTTTGGTCTGACCGCTGGGTCCGAAAGGGCTCCGCTCTCCGTGGGACAGGCGGAAAATGACTCCTCCACGATCAAGGACAAGGTTCCGGATGTCCCCTCCCCGGGTGAAGAACCCCCCCCTGTTCCCACAGCCGAGGGGCCTTGCCCACCCGATAAAATATCACAGACGGCTTTCAAGGATGAATCTATTTCAACCTTGACCGAAGCCATCGCCAATGTCGAACCTCGAGAGACGTCAGTCGCGGACAATGCATCAGAAGAAGCGCATGATTCATGCACCAGCGAAAGCGGTACTCCGGATTTAGCTCACTCCGATGAGCCCACAGACGTCACCCTTGGCTCCCATCCACACTTCAAAGATGGCAAGTTGACAATCCCCATAAGGGTCTCGAGTGGTGGCAAACCGGGACATGTTGTTGTCAACCTTGCCGTTGACGTTGAGATCGTAGTTGACGAAGAAGATCAGACAATTTGACACCCCGCTCTCGCTGTGCTAATTTCTCATCGCTGACCTGACCCTAAGATGATGGAGAGAAACGTAAAATACCTGAAGAATCATCTCAAGAAAAATCCCGAGGATACAGCTGCTCTGCGTGAGCTCATCGATTTCCTGCGCTCCTCCACACGCTACCACGAGGCAATTTCAATCCTTGAAAAACACCTTAGCTCTTATGGTGAAACTTACGATCTCCTGATCTGCTATGGTGAAACCCTCGTTGATGTCGGGGGTCTTGAAGATGCTATAAGAGTCTTCAAAAGAGCCTGTGAGATACGTCCCTGCGTGGAGGTGTATTGCAGTCTTGCCAGGGCTTATGATCTTAAGGGGATGTATGAAGAGGCGATAGCCCAGCACCAGCAAGCCCTCAAACTTGAACCCAACTGTGCAGATGCATACTACAGGCTAGGCATAACCTATGTGCATGCTGGCAAAGATGAGGATGCGCTCAAGGCTTTCCGTAAATGTCTCATGAATGATGAAAGCTATGCCAAGGCACATAGTGAAATAGCGTTGATATATGACCGCAAGGGTGAGAAGGTGAAGGCGATTGCTGAACTCAAGAAGGCTATCAAGAAAGATCCAGCCAATGCTCAATGGCATTGCAATCTTGGAGCTATCTACGGTGATGAAGGTATGTTTGATGAAGCCATAGAGGAGTTTAGAACTGCAATTTCACTCGGTGGTGAGAGTGCTGAAGAGCACTTCAACCTGGGAGTTGCCCTGAGCAATAAGGGTGACATTGAAGAGGCAATCGAAGAATTCAGGAAGGCGCTTGCGATTGAACCCAATTCATCAAAGACACTTTTCCAGCTTGGCCTCTCTTATCTGCGCAAGGGTTTGCACAAGAAAGCGATAAAGTGTCTGACGCGCTGCATTGATATCGATATTGACAATGCACGAGCTTACTTCTGTCTCGGAAAGGGATACTTAGATATGGGCGATGTTGATGGGGCAATAGCGAGCTTCGAAAGAGCGGTGGCTATACAACCAAATGAATGGCGTTACCACTATTACCTCGGTGTCGCTTATGACTACAAGGGCGACTCTGTGAAAGCACGTGAAGCATACAAGCGTGCAGGAAATTTGCACAGGTGAATCCGTCAAAGGTATTTCTTGCTTCCCTTCAACTGATTAGACCCCACAACTGCCTTATAGCTTCTGTCTCAGTGGTTGTTGGAAGCATACTCTCGAGGGGATCAATGGATTCCACCGCTCTAAGTGCCATAGTTATGACATTCGTCATTGCAGGTGGCGGCTATGCCATAAATGACTTGCTCGACTTCGAGAGCGATAGACTTGTGAAGCCCAGGCGCCCACTTGCGAGGGGGCTACCCCCAAGAATTGCTTTGATCATGGCTCTTATCCTGTGGGCTTTTGGGTTGGGAATTGCTCTTTTCACCTCTCAACTGCTCTTGATATTCTGCCTTATCTGGTTGGTATGCTTACTTTCGTATTCCCTCTGGTTGAAGGGAGCCGGAATCGTCGGACACATCATCATAGCTGTGATCGGTGGCTCGGGGCTCCTTCTCGGGGGCTTGCTTGGTGACGATGTTAACGCGACATATATACCTTTTGCTATCACTGCCATATTCCACTTCACACGTGAGGCGATCAAGAGTATCGCTGACTATGAAGGCGATAGAGTTGCTAGCATAGGCACATCGGCTGTGAGGTTTGGTCTTGCTAAAGCCAGGGACTTCGCAATTTTATCGGGGATCTTGCTGATTGTTCTTAGTCTGGTGCCTGCGATTCTTGGTTCTTTCGGTCTTGCTTATCTAGTAATTGTCATTTTCGGTGTGTATCCTTTTGTTGGCTTGGCTCTCCTGGATCTTCGCCAAGCAGCCACTACGGACCAGCTCTACCACTCAGCTAATCGAGGTGCTTTACTCCTCAAAATAGCCATGCCTGTTGGGCTTGCTGCTTTTGTTGTCGGAGGTTACTAATGGAGCTCGAGGTACTGAAAGCTTTCGTTATTGCGGCGATTCAAGGGCTGACGGAATTCCTGCCAGTTAGTTCAAGTGGACATATGGTGATAGCCAAGCACTTACTCGGGCTTGAGGAGGTGGGGATAACCATTGAGATAGTAACACATCTTGCTACTTCCCTAGCTGTTGTTATCTTTTTGAGAAGACAGATACTTGGGCTAATAAGTTCATTTTTCAACTACCTTCGCCATAAGACTGACAGCAAGACACAAAGGGATGTTACTTTGATAGCCAAGCTCGTTGTGGCTTCCATTCCTGCAGCAGTTCTGGGTTTGAGCTTACGCTCAAGGGTTGAAGGATTCTTTTCAGATCCAAAGCTCTCAGCAACTATGTTGATATTAACGGGCATCTATCTTGTGTTTTGTGGTTTCGCTAGAAAAAGGGAGAGGCCCTTGGGCTACCGTGAAGCCTTTGTAATAGGATTGGCGCAGGCAGTCGCAATCATACCCGGCATTTCGAGATCGGGCTTGACTGTTGGAGCTGCCCTTTTGCTTGGCATAGGCGCAAGAGAGGCTTTTGAGTTTTCACTTCTTCTGTCACTGCCTGCCATCCTTGGAGCGGGTTTGGTTGAGCTTATCTCGCGTAACATATCTGCGAGTCCTGGCATTCTGTTTGTTGGCTTCCTTACAGCCTTTGGCCTCGGCTATGTGGCAATAGAATTGCTTCTGGGATCAATAGTGAAACATCGTTTCCACGCATTTGGCTACTATCTGATTCCCCTCGGCATTGTGTTGCTCGTAGCGCTCTAGTGCCGTTTTGGAATGGACAGTCTTGAAGGAAACAGTTGACCCCTGGAGCGCCTACCTAATATCATAAAGTTAATCCTAGGCAATTGTCGCAGAGGGGGATCCGGGCGTGTTAAAGAGAATCTTGCCGATTGTGATTGTGCTTGTCTGGTTTCAACCAGCCTCAAGCAGGGGTGCACCATCCTTTGCTGATTATCTCAGCAACATCGGTCTCCAACGTCTTCAGAGGGTAGAGCTTCACAGGCGCTGCCTCGAGGACAATGACATTACGAGCTGCCTCGAATATGCTGACATTCTTGGAAGATATGGAAACATATCCACTTTCGTGGATTGGGTCGATAGTATCGGTGTCCCCTCGAGCGATATTGAAGCTACCAAGCTCATCTTAAGAGCAAAGGTATCCCTGAGCCGTGGTGAATACGGCAAGGCATTCGAATATGCACAAGGAGCACTTGAATTGCTACCTTCCATGCGCCTCCTCGTTGAGGCGATCTTGGTTAGGGCAAAAGCTGCCTATGAGATGGGAGAACTCGATGTTATGAAAGGTGACGTGGAGGCTCTCGCTCAATATCTCGAGGCCACAAGAAGACCGGATTTTGCCCTGCTCGAGGCTCTAGCAAAGGAGGATGACGGCGATCTCGACCGATCTCAGCAGCTCATGAAAGTTGCTTTCCGCAGGGGGATTGCAGAGGCTGCTCCTGAGGTGCTTCGCCTCGCCATCAAAAGGGATGATCTTGAAACTTTCCTTTCTTACCTTGACAGTGTGCCTTCATGTGAAGATGAGTTAGTGGTTCGCAAACTTTCAGACCTTTCCACTATGCTTGTCGATCTGCTTCCTCAAGCCTGGGAAGCTATTGTGGCGAGGCTTGCGAATGATTCAACTTTCAACATTGACTCTCATCCTGAGATCGTGAGTCAACTTGTGGACGAGGCCGAAATGGGCTTGCGGCTTGACACCTACGCCACTACCTTTCTGAGACGTTCGCGTAGCCCATACCTCACTCTCAACCTTCGTTATGTGCGGGCAGTATCGCTTGGGTCTGTGGATTCACTCTTTGTCCTGATGAACTCGTCTTCGGATTGGCACACCAGGACTAGGTGTGCTCTTGCGATTCTTGAGATGGCAGATACCTCGCAGCCCGCATCAGCAATTGCTGCTGATGAGGTGACAAGGCAGATGGCTCTGCACGCAGATGAAATTCCCAAGATTGAGATTTTTGCAGCTATCAAGTTGCTAGTCGAGCGCTTGGGCAAGAAGGCTAAGGTCCAAGCTTTAGAGACGATTCTTGATCGCCTCGAGGAGACATCGGAACCTGTAGCTCTTCTTAACGTCGCAGGTCTTGAGAGGCAAGTTGCCAGACAGAGGGCGCAAAAACTCTATCGGCGCATCGCCTTAGCAGTGATTCCAACCCGAGAGACGCTTGAGGCTGAGAAGGCCTTGTGGGAACTTAAAACCCAGGAACATGATACAACTGGAATTGCAAGTGACCTTGAGGAGCTCATCAGCAAAGGCGGTGATCCCTTCGAACTCGGGAATCTGCTCTTTGAAAAGCTTGGTGCCTACGATAGGGCGATAGCCCATTACAGGAGAGCACTTAAGCAGACGAAGCAGTCCTCCCGTAGAGATAGCATCAAAATGAGGCTTGCGGAGGCTCTTATAAGATCTGGCGCTTCAGCCTCTAGCACATTGAGTAAGGAGATGCGTCGCGAAATCGCAAAGCTTCTCAAGGAGCTCGCGGTTTCCAACTCAGCCCAGGTTAGAAGTATCATTTTACTGACTAAGGCGGCAACGGTCTTCTCGAGGCAGGACTACGAGCTTGCCAGTGAGGTTGCCAATCTTCTCAAGAAAAGGTCCAACCTTACCCCCCATGAAATGTATGAAATATACAGACTGGCTTACTATTTGTTCCTGCTGGCGAAGCCCAATGCTTCGGATCTGTGTAGCGAGCTGACGGATAGACTTCAGCGCACATATCCAGATTCATCCGAGGCCGGCCTGAGTATGCTCCTCGATGCACGGATCAAGTTCTTTATGGGTGACTATGTTGGTGCTCTTAAAAGGTATCAGGTATGTCTCAGAAGATGGCGTCAACTTGAATCCTTGTGCAATCACGGGATTGCAGAATGCTATTTGTACTCTGGTGGATTCTTGAAAGCCCTCTCATATCTTAAGGCATCGGATCAGGGAGTCAGGGTTTTGATGGAGATTGGTAAGTGCCACGAGATTCTCGATCAGACAGATTCAGCGCGCGTCTATCTTGAAAGAGCTTGCCGGACCTTCAGCCTGGATCCTTTTGTAACGATTACAGCTAATTCGACTCTTGGCCTCCTGGTTCTTAAGGGAGGAGGTTCTCTCAGCGATCTTAGCTTCCTCAATCCCAGGGTATTTTCGCTTGATCGGGGAGCTTTGAGAGAACTCAGGACAATAAGGAGGATGCTACAGGCATATTACCTCGCAAAGCAGGGCTACCGTTTCGCAGAGCGTATTTTGAGACTCGAACTAAGTGGTGATCAGAGAATTGCTTGCCTTAGTAGATTGTGTGCGGCTGAGGCGATTGTCGCTCATGATGCAGACATTGCCCTCCAGACCTTACCCCACCTTGGTCAATGCCTCGATATCTTCAATCTCTTCCGGGTGATGAAAAGGAGTGCGGAATATGCCTGTCTTTTGGATTCGATAGGCACTTGCGAGGCACGCCTTTCTGAGTTTGCAAAGCGCTTTCCCCTTGCAAGTCAGGCCATAGACGACCTTAAGAACGGTTTGATCCTTTGTGTCTTTAGAAATGGCAAGGGTGCGCAGGCGGTGACCTTGGCCGATAGCCTTGCCAGAGATGGTTACTCTCTAAGTCCTGAAGTTGTCTATCGCGAAGGCATAGAATTCATGCTAAATCGGAGGTATCGAGACGCGATCGCAACTTTCATGGGTCTTGTTGAGAAGGGTGCAGAGTCGCATCTCTATTACGATGCCTGTTTCAAGCTGGGTACAGCTTATTACATGTCTGAGGTTTATGATTCCTCAGCATACTATTTTAGCCTTGCTTCGAGAGCTCCACAGGTAGGCCTTGTGAGGGAGGCCCTTTTCAATGGTGGCCTGGCCAAGGTTGAGGCTGGAGATAATGCGGGAGCATTTGATCTGTTCTGGGCATATGCAATTCGTTTCCCCTTGGGCAAACACTTTGAGAGGGCACTCATGAGAGCAGCCTTTGCGCTCGAGGAAACAGGCAACCATGACCGTGCAATAGGCATCTACAGGCAACTTAGGGGCTATGCAACAGCATCTGAGGTTGCCGCCGAGGCAACTTACTGGGTGGGGCAGGCATACTCCCTTAAGGGTAGTCACCTGCGTTCAGCACTCGAGTATCTTCGCATAGGCTATCTCTGGCCGGAAGCCGAAAAATGGGCCGGTACTGCCAGCTTCGAAGCAGGAATTGAGTGCGAAAAAGCTGGTTTGATACCCGAGGCAGTCTTAATTTACAAACAGACAGTCAAGACATACGGTAGAAACAGTCACTGGGGAAAAGCGTCTTTTGAAAGGCTGAAAAAGCTTGGTAGCCAGGATTGAGTAGTTGCGATGGATTTCATAACCGTTAAAGGTGCAAGGGAGCACAATCTTAAGTCAATCGATGTAAGAATTCCAAGGGATAAGATCACCGTAATAACCGGCCTTAGTGGTTCGGGGAAATCCTCTCTGGCCTTCGATACTATCTATGCAGAGGGACAGCGACGCTATGTCGAATCTCTCTCAACGTACGCAAGACAATTCCTTGGGCAGATGGAGAAGCCCGACGTTGACTATATCGAGGGTCTCTCACCTGCCATCAGCATTGAGCAGAGGACTGCGGGTACCAATCCGAGGTCCACAGTAGGAACAATCACCGAGATCTATGACTATTTGCGCTTGCTCTATGCAAGGGTGGGCGTGCCCCATTGCTACAGGTGCAACAAACCTATTTCGAGTCAAACACCTGAACAGATGGTTGATCGCATAATGGAGCACGAGGACGGCACGCTTGTCAGGATACTTGCCCCACTTATAAGAGGGCGCAAGGGTGAGCATCGCAGCATCCTCGAACGGGCTCGTAGAGAGGGTTTTGTGAGAGTTCGGATCGATGGCAGGATACGTGACCTAGATGCCAAGATCAAGCTAGCCAAGAACAGGAAGCATACAATTGAGGTCGTTGTCGACAGGATAAAGCTCAATCGCCAGGCAAGATGGCGCCTTGCCGACTCAATTGAGACTGCTCTAAAGGTTGGCAAGGGATTGGTCGTGGTAGTTGCTGATCATGAGGAGATTCTCCTCAGTCAAATATTTGCCTGTGTTGACTGCGGATTGAGCCTTCCAGAGATCTCACCACGCCTTTTCTCCTTCAATAGCCCATATGGTGCCTGTGAGGCTTGTGACGGGATTGGTAGGCGGCTTGAGGTTGATCCAGCTCTTGTCATTCCTGATGATTCGATTTCGGTTGCCGATGGAGCCATCATTCCATGGGGCAAAAGAAGGAGCAATGTAACATGGGCAATCATAGAGTCCGTGGCGAAAAGGTACGGCATAGATCTTAATGTGCCGTTTTCGAAGCTGCCCGAAACTCACAAGCGCATATTGTTCTATGGTAGTGGTGACGAAGAGATAAGATTCAGGATACGCAGTGCAAGTGGCAGGTCTAGCGACTACATTTCCTCCTTTGAAGGTATTATTCCGAATCTTGAGAGACGTTATGTCGAGACTGAATCTGAACAGATAAGATCTTGGATTGAGGAGTTCATGACTCTCAGGCCATGTCCAGCTTGTGGTGGTGCGCGACTGAAGCCTGAGAGTCTTGCTGTGAAGATTGCTGGAATGAACATTGCGGAGATTTGTGAGCTTCCGGTTAACAGGTGTCTTGACTTCTTCACAGATCTTGAGTTTTCGGGGACTGCAGCCAAAGTTGCTATGCCCATTGTAAAGGAGATAAGGGAGAGGCTTCGATTTATGGTAGACGTGGGGCTTTCCTATCTCACCCTAAGCCGTGGAGCTTCCACGCTGGCTGGCGGTGAGCTCCAGAGGATAAGACTTGCAACGCAGATAGGTTCAAGTCTCGTTGGTGTACTATATGTGCTCGATGAGCCAAGCATTGGTCTGCACATGCGTGACAATAGCAAGCTTCTCAATACCCTCGCTCGCCTGCGTGATCTTGGTAATACGGTGATTGTTGTTGAGCATGACCGTGAGACTATACTAAGAGCTGACTATGTTATCGATCTTGGTCCTGGGGCAGGTCGGGATGGGGGACGTGTTGTTGCTGTTGGTACACCGGATGAGATAAAGCAGAACCCCGAATCCCTGACAGGAAACTATCTCAATGGTGAGAAAGTGATACCCACTCCTTCTAAACGACGCACTGGAGAGGGGAGATATCTCACAATCAGAGGCGCAAGGCAGCACAATCTCAAGAACATAGATGTGAGGATTCCACTCGGGACGCTCACTTGCATAACTGGGGTATCGGGTTCGGGAAAGAGCACACTCGTTAATGAGATTCTCTATCGTGCTCTCGCTCGACAATTCTACAAGTCGAAGCTCGAGCCGGGTGAGCATGACGGAATTGAAGGAGTTGATAATATAGACAAGGTTATCGACATTGATCAATCTCCCATTGGAAGAACCCCGAGGTCTAACCCAGCAACCTACACTGGGCTTTTCACACCCATACGGCAGGTCTTTGCGCAAGTCCCTCAGGCTCGAATGAAAGGCTACCGTCCAGGAAGGTTCAGTTTCAATGTCAAGGGAGGACGGTGTGAGGTATGTCAGGGCGATGGAGTGATAAAGATCGAGATGCATTTCCTACCTGACGTGTATGTGAGATGTGATGCGTGTAAGGGAAAACGCTATGAACGAGAAACGCTAGAGATAAAGTATAGGGGCAAAAGCATCGCGGATGTGCTGGAGATGACAGTTGCAGAGGCAAGAGCTTTCTTTGCCAACATACCAGTGATAAAGCGCAAGCTGGACACGCTCTATGATGTTGGCTTGGGCTATATCCAGCTCGGGCAGCCTGCTACGACGCTTTCAGGCGGAGAAGCTCAGCGAGTTAAGTTGGCTCGCGAGCTTTCCAAGGTAAGTACAGGAAGGACACTTTATATTCTTGATGAGCCGACAACAGGACTTCATTTTGAGGATACCCTGATGCTCTTGAACGTTCTCAACCGTCTCGTTGATAAGGGAAACACTGTGGTGATAATTGAGCACAATCCTGATTGCATAAAAGTGGCTGATCACATAATCGATCTGGGTCCTGAGGGTGGTGATGAGGGGGGGTACATAGTTGCTGAAGGTACGCCCGAGGATATCGCAGCCTGCAAACGATCATATACAGGTCAGGTTTTGAGAAAGGTCTTCCGACAGGAAGCGAGTGTGAGGAGACTTGAAAAGCGAGCTCTCTCGGGTTAGAATGTTCCGATTTGGAGGAGCCATGGAACCCAAGCGTACACCACTTTTTGAGAGACATGTGAAGGCAGGGGCAAGGATTGTTACTTTTGCTGGCTTCCTTATGCCCATCGAATTCACAGGTATTGTTGAAGAGCACCTTAGTGTTCGAAACAGTGTTGGAATCTTTGATGTCTCCCACATGGGTGAGATATCCATATCTGGTGAAGGTGCTCTCGACTATGTAAACCGTCTAACTACCAACGATGCCTCCAAGCTTGACGTCTGCCAGGCACAGTACTCCACTATGCTCAACAATTCTGGTGGAATCATAGACGATCTTCTTGTTTATCGGCGCAGGTTTGACTATCTCCTTGTTGTCAATGCTGCTAACACGGAGAAGGACTTTGCTTGGATTTATGAGAACAGGCCATCTGGCGTAAGGGTTGAGAATCAAAGTGAAGCGACTGGCCAGGTTGCTTTGCAAGGGCCAAGAGCAGTTGAGATTATGGTAAGGACTTGCGATGGCAACGTCGCTGATCTCGGAAGCTTCAGATCGATGGTGGCATCCATAGGTGGTGTCTCTTGCCTTGTCTCGAGAACGGGTTATACAGGTGAGGATGGTTTCGAGATATATGCCGATGCTGACAGGATCGGATTGATCTGGGATACGCTGATGGAGACGAAGCCCTTGCCCAAGCCCTGTGGCCTTGGGGCGCGTGATACCTTGCGACTCGAAGCCGGGATGCGACTTCATGGCGCTGATATTGACGAGACCACCACACCACTTGAGGCAGGCTTGGGATGGGTTGTGAAGTTTGACAAGGGGGATTTTTTCGGTAAGCAGGCTCTCCTTGAGCAGAAAGCTAAGGGGCTTCAGCGCAAGCTCATTGGACTCAAGTCGTTTTCAAAGAGATTTCCCAGGAGAGGCTACAGGGTTGTGGTTGATGGTAAGGAGGTGGGCAGAGTAACCAGCGGTGGCTTCTCACCTAGTCTTGAGTGCGGGATTGCCTTTGCCTATGTTGACAAAGAGTTTGCGAAAGAAGGGACGGATTTCAAAATAGATGTGCGTGGGCATCTTATAGATGCAACCATGGTGAAAGGTCCCTTTTACAAAAGGAGGCGAGACTAGAAAGGAGTAAGGAAATGACTCAGGTTCCTGATGACCTTCTATACACCGAGAAGCATGAATGGGTTAGGGTGCAAGATGACGTGGCTACCATTGGAATAACCGATTATGCGCAGGATCAACTGGGTGATATCGTCTATGTTGAGCTACCTGAGGCCGGAAGTAAGGTCGCGCAAATGGAAGCTTTTGGCACGATAGAGGCTGTCAAGGCCGTAAGTGATCTCTATTCGCCTGTCTCAGGTGAAGTGATTGAGGTAAACGAAGCTTTAAGGGATGACCCTACCTCGATTAAGTCATCTCCCTATGGTGAGGGGTGGATGATAAAGGTGAAGATGAGCAATCAAGATGAACTTGCGACTCTGCTTCAACCTGACAAGTACCGCGAGCTCGTGGGTGGTTAGGTAAGGAATAAGGTATGTTCACGCCTCACAGTCAAAATGAAAAGATCAAGATGCTTAAGGCGATAGGGGTGGATAGTTTTCAGGATCTCCTTACCGATATACCGCCCGAGATTCGTCTCAAAGAGCCCCTGAAGCTTCGAGGTCGCCTTTCTGAGCTTGAAGCAAGAAGGTACCTTGAAGATTTGGCATCGCTTAACCTTCGCCCAAATGAGTGGATATCCTTTCTTGGTGGTGGTGCATACGATCATTACATACCAAGTGTTGTTGACCACATCGTCAGCAGATCCGAGTTTTATACTGCATATACCCCTTATCAGGCTGAAGTAAGCCAGGGCACCCTTCAGACGATCTATGAATTCCAATCATTGATTGTAAGGTTGACAGGCATGGAAATTGCCAACGCATCCCTTTATGATGGCGCTTCAGCCCTCGCCGAAGGCGTTCTAATGGCAAGTCATATCAACGGACGCAAGCAGGTTGTTGTCAGTGGATGCATTCACCCTCACCGCCTTAAAGTCCTCAAAACGTATCTTCGCTCGAGCGGTTTCGAAGTCAAAGTTACCTCCTGGCAGCATGGAAGGACGCAAGGCGATGAGATTTCCGATCTTACTACAGATGCTACTGCCTGTGTAGTGGTCGAAAATCCCAATTTTTTCGGCTGTGTTGAGGATGTTGAACCAATTGCCAATGCGGCTCACAAACATGGCGCACTTCTTATAAGCGTTGTTGATCCAATCTCACTCGGCCTTTTAGCTCCACCAGGTCAGTATGGTGCAGATATCGCGGTGGGCGAGGGGCAGGCACTCGGTTGTCCTTTGAGTTTTGGTGGACCTTATCTCGGTTTCCTTGCAACAAGAAAGTCCTACATCAGAAAAATCCCCGGCAGAATAGTGGGCAGAACTCACGATAGGCACGGCAAGACATGCTATTGCTTAACCCTTCAGACCCGTGAGCAACACATAAGGCGGGCTCGAGCAACATCAAATATTTGCACCAATCAGGCCCTGATGGCACTAAGGGCCACTGTCTACCTATGCTGGCTTGGTCGTGATGGCATAAGCGCGGTGGCAAACCAGTGCCTTGCCAAAGCTCACTATGCCCTTGGCGAGCTTGAGAAGGTCGGGGTGAAGAGAAGGTTTGATGCGCCATTCTTCAGAGAGTTTGTCGTGGAGTTTCCCAACGATGCTAGAGAGGTGATTCAGCAGCTCGCATCGCGAAAGTTTCTGGCAGGTATCCCCCTCAGTCGTTTCTATCCTGAAGAGCGAGGGGCTCTGCTCATGGCTTTTACCGAGAAGCGAGCAAAGCTGGAGATAGATATGTTTGTTGAGACGGTGAAGGAGATGGGTGTATGTGCCAAGAAGGCTGGCTAAGGTTCGGACAGACGCTTTTTGAAAAGAGCAGAGATGGCAGGGGTTCTTGTTCCTTGCCTGAGCTCGACGTGGAAGCTGTTGAACCCGAATCCGTGATCCCATCAAACCTTCTCAGGCAAAAGCCTGCTGAGATGCCTGAGCTCAGTGAGCCCGAGATTGTTAGGCACTTCGTAGGACTTTCGGTAACCAATCATCATGTTGATCGTGATCTTTATCCCCTCGGCTCGTGTACGATGAAGTATAATCCCAAAGTTTGTGAGGATGTTGCGAATCTAGCTGGGTTTGTTGCGATTCATCCCTTCTCGCCCCCTGAGACAATTCAGGGTGCCTTGAGGCTCATGTATGAGCTCGGTCAAGCTCTTTGTGAAATAACGGGTATGGACGACTTCACCCTGGCCCCTGCAGCAGGAGCCCATGGAGAGTTCACAGGTATGCTCATGGTGAGAGCTTATCATGAGGCTAAGGGCAACCCAAGAAGTAAGGTGCTTATTCCTGATTCGGCTCATGGTACCAATCCAGCAAGTGTGACTATTGCAGGCTATAGAGCTGTTGAGATTCCATCGGATTCGACTGGACGCATCGATGTTGAAAGGCTCAAGGCACATCTTGATCAAGAAGTTGCAGCTCTCATGGTCACCAATCCCAACACTCTTGGCTTTTTTGAGACCAATATCGCTGAGGTTGCTGATCTCATTCATGGCGTTGGGGGCCTCGTCTACATGGATGGAGCGAATATGAATGCTCTTCTCGGGATTTCACGTCCCGGGGATTTTGGCATTGACATTGCCCACCTCAATCTTCATAAGACATTCGGAACCCCGCATGGAGGGGGTGGGCCGGGTTCTGGACCGCTTGTTGTTAAGAAAGCTCTGAGTCCGTTTCTTCCTGTGCCTGTGATTGTCAAAGAGGGGGAGAAGTACAGACTTGAAGAGGATCGCCCGCAGTCAATTGGTCGCATCCACGGTTTCTATGGCAACTTTGGGGTTATGGTGAAAGCCTATTGCTATATCCTTCTCGCAGGCCCAGAGGGCTTGCGCGAAATTGCTGAATGCGCAACAATCAATGCCAACTACTTGCTTGCGAAGCTCCGAAGATATTTCGAAGTTCCTTATGATGGGTTCTGTAAGCATGAATTTGTTCTCAGCGGTAAGGACAAGGCCGCGAAGGGTGTCAAAACTCTTGACATTGCCAAGCGCTTGATGGATTTTGGGTTTCACCCTCCCACCATTTATTTTCCGTTGATAGTTGAAGAGGCTTTGATGATTGAGCCGACTGAGAGTGAGAATCTTGAGACTCTCGATAGGTTCGTAGAAGCAATGGTATGCATAAACGAGGAAATAGAGCGAGATCCTGAAAAGGTCAAGAGCGCACCCCATACCACACCGGTTGGAAGGGTGGATGAAGCAAATGCAGCCAGGGGACTCGATGTCGCCGGATGAATCCGCCAGGCTTGAGTGGAGTGTTTTACCTTTCAAGGAGAATCTCAAGCGCTCCATGATAGTTGTTGGTATAATAATAGGGAGTGGTTTCGTCGTGTATCTTGGTTTTGGCGATGTTTTTCTGGGGGTGCTATCCGTTGTCATCCTTCTTGTTTCGCTTCATACCTACTTTACAAGGACTACTTATTGCCTTACATCCAAAGGTGTCGAAATCAGGAGTTCTCTTGGACGGACTTTCAAGTCTTGGTCTGAATTCAAACGCTTCCATGCTGATGGCAAAGGAATAAGCCTTTCCCCTTTTGAGAAGCCATCAAGGCTTGAACCCTTTAGATCTGTCCGTCTATTGTATGGAGGTAATAGGGAAGATGTGGTGGAATTTGTTTCGAAGAACATCGGGCGAGACACCACCGACAATTGAGACTCAAGAGACAAAGTCTGAAAATTTCACGGATGAGGATGCCGAGCTCATAAGGAAGGTCGCTGAACGCATCGTGAGGATGAGGATGACCGTTCCAGCCATTTTCTTTCTGGAATCAAGTAAACCGCTTGCTTTTCTAGGTGGTCAGTTGCTAATTTTCTTGGAGCCGTTTGTGCAGACGCTTTTTAATTTTAGACAATATCAACGGTTTGCCTTCCTAATGGAAGATCGCGCAAACTGGGAACGGCTTATCAGGAAAGTTGAGGATCTCGAGGCAGAATATACTGAGCGGGAGAAGCAGGAAAAGCTTAGGAAAAAGAAGTGATGAGAGGTGGTTACTGTGAATAAGGACCCCAAGGAGATTCAGACCATTATTGCAACCGATTGCGGTAGTACAACTACGAAGGCGATCTTGATCGAACGTAAGGGAGACGAATATCGCCTCATAGTTCGAGGGGAGGCTCCTACAACCGTTGAAGCCCCTTTTGAGGATGTGACTCGAGGTGTTCTCAATGCAGTTGCTGAGGTTGAAGATCTGACGGGGAGGAAGTTTATTCAGAATGACAGGATAATCCATCCAAGGCAGGATGGTGTTGGAACAGATCTCTATGTCTCAACCTCATCTGCTGGCGGTGGATTGCAGATGATGGTCGCTGGTGTTGTCAAAGAAATGACTGCTGAGAGTGCTCAGCGCGCTGCGCTTGGAGCAGGGGCAATAGTAATGGATGTGATAGCCTCAAATGATCAACGCCAGCCCCACGAAAGGATTCAGCGAATAAGGAGTTTGCGTCCCGATATGATTCTGCTTTCGGGTGGGGTTGATGGGGGAACCACAACTCATGTTGCCGAGCTGGCTGAGCTTATTGCAGCAGCTGATCCCAGACCACGACTTGGAATGGCATATTCTCTGCCGGTCATCTATGCAGGCAATGTTGATGCACGGGAGATTGTTAAGGAGCGGCTTGGATCAAAGACGAGTCTTACAATAACCGAAAATCTTCGGCCAGTGCTTGAAAGAGAAAACCTTCAGCCGGCCAGACTTGAGATCCAGAAACTCTTCCTTGAGCATGTAATGATGCATGCGCCTGGATACAAAAAGCTGATGGAGTGGACGCCCGTGCCAATCATGCCGACACCTGCTGCAGTTGGTTCCATAATGCAGCTGATTGCGAAGGAGGAAGGCATAAATGTTGTAGGTGTTGACATCGGCGGAGCCACAACTGATGTTTTCTCCGTTTTTGGAGAGGTCTTTAACAGGACTGTTAGCGCTAACCTTGGAATGAGCTACTCTATTTCAAACGTGCTTGCCGAGGCCGGTGTGGAGAACATATTGCGCTGGGTTCCTTTTGACGTTGAGGTCGGTGATCTGCGCAACAGAATCAAGAACAAGATGATCCGACCTACGACAATCCCTCAAACGCTTGAGGAGCTCATGATTGAGCAAGCGATTGCGAGAGAAGCTCTGAGGCTAGCTTTTGAACAGCATAAGCTTTTGGCTGTTGGGCTTAAAGGTGTGCAGCAGGAAAGAACCATTTCGGATACCTTTGAGCAGACAGAGAGCGGTGCCACCCTTGTCAACATGATGGAACTCGACATACTTGTTGGGAGTGGAGGAGTTCTTTCGCATGCTCCCAGAAGAGTTCAGGCAGCCTTCATGCTGATAGATGGCTTCCATCCCGAAGGGATAACACAGCTTGCTGTTGACAGCATATTCATGATGCCGCAGCTAGGTGTGCTTGCCCAGGTCCATCCCAAGGCAGCTCTTGAGGTTTTCCACAAGGATTGCTTGATAAGGCTTGGTACGTGCATAGCACCTGTTGGCACTGCCAAGGACGGTGACGACTGCCTCGAGATTGCTCTTGAGATGCCTGATGGCAGTAAGCAGACAAGAAGTGTCAAGTTTGGGGAGATGCTTCTCATTCCCCTAGACGTGAATGAGAAAGCAAAAGCGACAATCCATCCTACTCGAAGGTTTGACGTAGGTGCCGGTAGGGGAAAGACAATTCATGTCGAGCTTACAGGTGGTGTTGCCGGTATCATAGTAGATTGCCGTGGACGGCCACTGAATCTTCCACAGGATAAGGACGAGAGAGTGCGTAAGCTTAGAGCGTGGAACAAGGCTCTTGATGTCTATCCAGGAGAATGATGGAGGTGTAACAATTGGCACATGCCTATACGCCAGGACTGAGGGTTGCTAGACAGACTGAGGTGAAAAAGGAGCGTAGGCTTCCACTAAAGGGTGAGGTTCTCGTAAAAGTAGGTGATAAAGTAAAGGCTGAAACGATAGTTGCTAGGACAGAGCTCCCCGGTAATGTCCAGACGATAAATGTTGCCAACAAGCTAAGTATCCTGCCTGAAGATGTTGAGCGCCACATGCTTGTGAAAGTCGGGGATTGGGTTGAGGAAGGGCAAGTCATAGCTGAAAGCCGCAGCTTTTTCGGTCTTTTCAAGTCAAGGTGCACAATGCCTGTTTCGGGTACTATCGAGTCGATATCCAATATTACGGGTCAGGTGATCGTCAGAGAGAAAGCAATACCTGTTGAGGTTGACGCTTATGTGGATGGAGAGGTTGTTGAGCTCTATGAGAATGAAGGCATAATGGTGAGAACGATTGCGACCTTTGTCCAGGGTATCTTCGGGATAGGAGGCGAGTCAATCGGTGTGCTTGACGTCGTTGCCGAGAATCCTGAGGAGATCCTCCAGCCTGACGCTCTAACGCCCGAGCACAAGGGAAAGATCATTCTTGGAGGTTCACTTGTCACCATAGAGGCTTTAAGAAGAGCTCAAGAGGTTGGGGCAAAGGGGATAATCGCGGGTGGTATTGGGGATGCTGATCTCAGAACGATATTGGGTTACGATCTCGGAGTTGCCATAACCGGTTCTGAAGACATAGGACTGACGGTGGTTGTCACCGAGGGTTTTGGAAAGATGACGATGGCGAAGCGCACATTCGATCTTTTATCCTCAAGACAGGGTATGAAAACATCCATAAGCGGAGCCACCCAAATAAGAGCTGGAGTCATACGTCCTGAGGTTGTTATCCCCCTTGATTCGTCTCGCCTTGAGAGTGATGGCGAGATTGAGGATGCTCCCTCGACAGGTCTTACCATTGGCAGGCATGTAAGGGTTATCAGGGAGCCTTACTTTGGCAGGATCGGTAAAGTTGCTGCATTGCCTCCCGAGCTTCAGAAGCTTGAGACTGAGGCAATGGTGAGAGTGCTCGAAGTTGAATTTGAGGATGGCAGTCGTGCGACAATCCCACGTGCTAATGTTGAATTGATTGAGGAATAGGCACGCTCATGAGCTTGCCTGCAGGCGAATCCTGGTGATGGCTACGCTTCCGCTGCTTCTATCCGTGATGCTTTGGGGATCGGGATTCGCCTCAAGTTTCAACGTCTCCGATTTGCCTAACGATGATGGCTCTGCGCTCGAGCTGACATGGGAAGCCAGCATCCCAGAGGATTCCCTGGTTAGCATCTTAAGGACAACTTTACCCGATACCAACTGGGTGCTCGTAGCAAAGCTCAAGGGCGGTAAGGGCAACTACATTGACCGTGGTTTGAGCAGGGATTCTCTCTTTGCCTATCGGTTGCTTCTTCCTGGTGGACTTACCATCACAACTCACCAAGTGAGACCAGTGGCTTCGCTTATAAACAGAGGTAGGATCAATCAGCTCATCATACTCAGCCTCTTCTTCACTTTTGTCCTTGTTTACATAAAGCTTGCTTCCAAGGGCAAGCGCTTCTTTGTAAGAAGAATATCGGGGCTGGGAGCTATTGAGGAGGCGATTGGTAGAGCGACGGAGATGGGTAGGCCAATCCTCTATGTCCCTGGGATAGATGATCTCAACAACATTCAGACAATCGCAAGTATGGTTATTCTCAATGATGTTGCCCGTCTTGCGGCAACCTATGAGAGCCCAGTAATAGTTCCTGTCTGCAAGCCATTTGTTGTTCCAGTTGCTGAGGAAGCCGTGAGGCAGGGTTTCCTCAACGCTGGCAGGCCGGAGCTTTATAATCCTGACAACATTCGCTATCTCTCCGACGAGCAGTTTGCCTTCACAGCAGGAGTAAATGGCATCATGCTAAGGGAGCGAACAGCAGCTAACATCTACATGGGATCTTTCTTCGCGGAATCACTAATCCTTGCAGAGACAGGATTCTCAGCCGGTGCTATTCAGGTAGCGGGGACAGCCAATATTCATCAGCTGCCGTTTTTCGTCGCTGCCTGTGATTACACGCTCATCGGGGAGGAACTTTTTGCTGCAAGCGCGTACCTTTCGCATGAACCGAAGCTGCTGGGAACACTTAAAGCGAGTGATCTTGCAAAGATCTTGATAATAGGCATTTTGATCATTGGCTTCATTGCTGAATCCATTGGCTGGCATAGATTCGCTGATCTATTCGCCGCGAGGTAACACGTGAAGAACGAGGTACCCATTGCTATTGCATTTTTCACAGGCATGCTAATGGTTGCCTCGCTCTTTGTTCCCCATCCCGTGATAGCGACACCAGCATCGGTGGTAAGGCAATGGGCAATAATAATTACAGCTTTTGCCTATGTCCTGGGTGTAGCCAACATTGCTAGGATCAGTCTCCACGCGGTAAGCAAACGCCAGAAGGACTGGCAATATAAAGCCGCCCTTGTGGCTTCCCTAATCATCATGGCTTCAATAGGCATAGGCTTCGGGATAGAAAGTGGAGGTACATTTGATTGGGCATACCTCAATATGTATGTCCCTATGCAGGCAACCATGTTTTCCCTGCTAGCTTTCTACATTGCATCAGCCGCTTATAGAGCTTTTCGGGCAAGATCACCTGAGGCAACGTTTCTACTTGTAACGGCTGCGATAGTGATGCTTGGGAGGGTTCCTGTTGGGGAGAAAATCTGGAGTGGCTTGCCAAGCTTTACCGAATGGATAATGGAAGTTCCCAACATGGCTGCCAAGCGAGGCATTATGATTGGTGCAGCGCTCGGCGCTATCTCAACCGGGCTCAAGATGATCCTGGGCCTTGAGCGTTCCTATCTTGGAGGGGACTAGATTGGCTACCAGGCAGGGCAAGGATATCATTTTCAAGCTTTCTCGCATTGACCGTCGCTGCATCTATATAGTCATCCTCATCTGCGTGATAGTTCCCTTGGTGACAGGTGTACGGATGGAAATGTCAGTGACATCTCCGGTGCGAACACTCTATGAGGCTATTGAGAAATTGCAGCCAGGATCTTACGTCTGGCTGGCGGCTGATTACGATCCTGGTTCAATGCCAGAGCTCTTTCCCATGAATGTTGCCATAGTTGAGCATCTCTTTTCAAGAGACATAAAGATTATCTGTGGGGCTCTCTGGGCTCCTGGTCCGCCCCTGGCTCAACGTGTCTTTGATGAGCTGGCTCCCAAGTATGGGAAGGTCTATGGGGTTGACTATGTCAACCTTGGTTTCAAGGAGGGACGTGAAGCTGTAATGGTCTCACTTGCTGAGGATATGAAGGCAACGTTTCCTCAGGATTTCCTTAGCACTCCATGGGATAGCATTCCGATGCTTCGGCACATGAGCAATCTAAACGATGTAAAGATGATAATATGCATCTCTGCTGGGTATCCCGGAATAAAAGAGTGGTTGCAGCAGATATCAACTAGATACAAGATCCCCATTGGGGGAGGGGTTACCGCTGTGAGTGGTCCTGAGATGTACCCTTATATTCAGTCTGGGCAGCTCGTTGGTCTTCTGGCTGGCATGAAGGGCGCAGCTGAATATGAGCAATTGGTTGGCCATCCTGGTCTTGGTTTGGCTGGTATGGTTGCTCAATCGTATGTCCACGTTATGGTCGTCGGTTTTATCATATTTGCGAATATCGTTTTCTTCCTTGAGAAGAGGAGCAAGCGATGAGGGGATTGAAGTTTTTTGCCATCATCGTTGTCGTCGCCCTGGCTGCGATTGCTTTGCGAGGTGGACTGATTTCAAAGGCTGGGCTCGGCACCTGGGTGGCAGCTTTGCTAACGCTTGCCATCTTTAGCTTCCTATATAAAGACAATCCTATCTATAAACTGGCTGAGCATGTGTTCATAGGAGTGGCGGCTGGCTATTTTGTTGCTCTCGAGTACTGGAATGTTTTCCTTCCCAATCTCTGGGATCCCCTGAGTGAAGGCCTGCGCCAAAGTGCCCTGAGCCCATTTCCTCACTTTCCCAATATGATTCTACTCATCCCGTTTGCCCTGGGTATTCTGCTTTTTACGAGGTTTTTCCCAAAGGTGGCATGGTTGAGCCGATGGTCAATGGCTGCCATGATAGGTTCGTATTCGGGCTTGGCAATTATTGGGGCTCTTCAAGGCGACCTTGTAGCTCAGATAAGAGCAAACATGCTTCCACTTTACTCCGAGCAAGCAGCCAGGGCTCTCGAAGGCGGACCATTCCTCTTCGGAATTCTTGAGCTTGTTCGCAATCCTCTCATCATTGTTGGTCTTCTCGCTACGCTTGTTTACTTCTTTTTCTCAAGAGAACACAGGGGTGGGCTGGGCATTGCTGCGCGGATTGGCATATGGTTCCTTATGATATCGTTTGGCGCGTCATTTGGGTATACGGTCATGAGCAGGGTATCGCTTCTGATCGGCCGTCTTCACTTCCTTTTGAGTGACTGGCTGGGGATAATAAGATGAAGAGGGGTGTCAAGCTCAAGTTGCTTCCTTACGCTATCTATGATGGTCTCAAAAACATGAGGATTGATACCTACCTCCTTGAAATATGTGAAAGCGATCCCCGGTGTGGCTTCCTCAGATTCTACGGATGGGCTCATCCCACACTCTCCCTCGGACGCTTTGAAAAGACTGAGGTGATCGATGTGGAAAGGGCAGCTGAGGATGGTGTCGATATAGTGAGGCGCCCAACCGGTGGGAGAGTTGTCTTACACGGTGATGACCTGACCTATGCAGTTGTTGTCCCCCTCAGGATCGGGACGAGTTTGCAGGAGATCTATGCAGGTATTTCAGAATGCCTCATGAGGGGATTGAGCTTGCTGGGTCTCGACCTGACTTTCGAAAAAGGCAGGTTGGCAAGAACCGATCTTCGAATCAAACCATGTTTCGCATCTGCAGCCAGATATGAGATTACCTGGCAGGGCAAGAAACTTGTAGGAAGCGCTCAGCGTGTTGGGAAGCAAGCTGTACTGCAGCATGGGAGCATTCCCATTGGAAGGGGATATCTCAAGGTTATTGACTATATGAGATGCGATGACAGAGCTCGCTTGAGGCTGAGGAAGCAAATGGAGAAAAGCACCTGTTGTCTCAAGGGAATAGCACCAAACGAGTTTACTGCTGCTCAGGTTTCGAGCTTTATCCTGGAAACCTTCAGGGAGGTTTTTGATATTTTGCAGCCTATTTCGTTAGAGGGCAAAGTTTGAGACAGAAGTGAGTAGAATTTCCGAAGTCGGGAACAGAATTCACGAAAGGACAAAAGCACTTGACACTGTGTTTCTCGCTTTTATATAGTATCTGCGAAAAGATAACCAAAATCGAGACCCGATGAAGTCAGCGCAGCCCTGGAGGGGTCATTATGTCTGCCTTGATTAGGATCAGCTTTGTACTTGCCCTTGTTTTGCTTTTTGCAGTCACCTCTGTGTTTGGCCAGGAGGTCGGAAGGATTGAAGGAACTGTGGTGGCTGCTAAGGATGGGAAACCCTTAGCCTATGCTAATGTGCTTCTTGTTGGTACGGGCATGGGGACATTTGCTAAGCAAAACGGAACTTTTACGCTTGAGAATGTTCCTGCAGGAACGTATACCGTCAAGGTCATGATGATGGGTTACGCTGCTCAGACAAGGGAGAACGTTGTTGTCAAGCCAGGGGAGACCACGCGGCTTAGATTTGAGCTCAAAGAGACTGTTGTGATGGAAGTGCCTGTTGTTGAAGTGGAAGCTGAAAGACCGATGGTTGATACCGAGCGAACCCAAACGAAGCGAACCATCGATACCAAGGAAGTCGCTGTGCGCTCGATCAATACAGTTGAGGATGCTATTGCAACCCAGGCTGGAGTCGTTCTTGAACAGGGCGAGATCCATATTCGAGGTGGAAGATCTGGTGAAGTCAAGCAGTTTGTCGACGGTATTCAGATCAGTGATCCTTTCGTCGGCGCCAACTCGATGGAGCTCAGCCTTGCATCGCTTTCAGAGATAGAAGTTCTTTCGGGTGGCTTTGATGCTGAATATGGCAATGTCCAGTCCGGTGTTATCAATCTCAAGACGAGAGAGGGTGGAACGAGATATTCGGGTCTTGTTAAGTATATGACTGATGACTATGGAGCACCTGATAAGACCTATTTCAACTACGATGATTTAGCAATCGGCTTTGGGGGACCTCTGATTACAACCAATCTGAGATTTTTTGCCTCTGGCGAGGTTATGTTTACTGACACCTACCTTAAGACTCTTGAACCCAGGCAGCAAAAGGAGCTTTGGGGATTCATCAAGTTCCGTGAACGTCAGAGCAATAGCTACTCAGGTCAATGCAAGGTTACCTACTTCTTCACACCGACGAAAAAGCTCTCCTTGGAGTATCTCACCTCGGGTGAGAAGTTTGATTTTTATCATCATGCATTCAGTCGTGTTGGTTATTGGTCAGAAGCCCACAGACACTGGTGGTTTGAACCGCTTGATTCAACCTATAGCCTTTACATAGCACCTGCCCACACACCTGATATTACAAATGAACATAACAGTGTTAAGCTTGTCTGGAGACACACAATAAGCCCATCCGCATTTTACACGATGCGCCTCGGAAGATACGTCGCACTTCATAAAGAGGTTGTCCTTGGCAAGAAACCCTATGAATATGTGACCCCGAACTTCAACGATCGAGTTGATCCCGAAAACCGCTACTATGTTGTGCAGGGCGATTATCCAATCTGGCAGCGCTATCATACGACGATGTACACAGGCAAAGGCGATATGACCATTACCAAGGGTACGACTCATCAGATAAAGTTTGGTGCAGAGTCACACGCCTATCGCCTCGAGATGATGGATTTGCGTTATCCCTCCCTCGATAACCCCCTTGGTGTATTCACTGATATATACAAGTTCCATTGCTGGGACCTGTCAGCCTTCATTCAGGATCGCATAAGGTTTGAGGGTATGAACTTGAGGGTGGGCCTAAGATTTGACCTTTTCGACCCTGGTAAGGATGCTGTCGAAGCCTATAATAGATTCGTGGTATCGACAGGTTTTAAGCCCAAGCCAGCCTCCTTCTTCAAGCGAATTGAGTGGCAGATAAGTCCGCGCTTTGGGGTTTCCTATCCTATTTCAGAAAGAGACGCCCTTTACTTCAATTATGGGAGATTCTACCAGATTCCAAGGCTCGAGGTTCTTTACCAGTTCCTGGGTCGAACCGAGCAGGGACTGCTTCCTTTCGGTAATCCCCTCATGGATGCTGAGACAACAATAATGTATGAAGTTGGCATTCAACATCAATTCACTCCAACGATTGTTGGTGATATTGCCCTGTTCTATAAGGACATCTTTGGACTTACGGGCACTGAGGCAGCCGATCTAACTGAGGATTCTGACTTTATTCAGACCTATGGTCCGACCGCCACACCTGTTGTCTTTGTCAACCTTGACTATGGATCGGTGAGAGGCATTGAATTCAAACTCAGCAAACGTTTCAGCCATCATTTCCAGGGCAGTCTAACTTATACTTTTTCCAAGGCTACTGGCTCGAGCTCTAACGAGCTCCAGGGTGCCAATGTTGTGAGTGGGGCAATGGATCGAGCTCCGATAACTGAGCTGCCCCTTGATTGGGATAGAAATCATGTCATATCTGCAAATCTATATATAAGTGAGCCCGGGCTTTGGGGTTGCAACATTGACTGGAGCTATTCGTCAGGAGCACCCTATACGCCAATGTTGCCGAGGGAGCGTGAGGTCAGGGCTTCATTGATAAATTCAAGGCGGCTTCCTTCACGGAGCACGGTCAATGTGAAGGCCGACAAGCGTTACAAGATTGCTGGCCAGGAAGTTTCCCTCTTCCTCGAAGGCAGAAACATACTGAACCGCAAGAACATCGCTACGCTTGATCCAGGAGATTGGCCGGGTGGGGATGGCAACTACGCCGCGTATTATACAAGGGAGGGTAGGTTTGGTGGAGCTTATGACTTGGGTGAGCTGCTCGGGCTTACGGAGGTGATTTACATTCCTTTGAACGATCCACGAGTCTACTCGCCGCCTCGCAACTTCAGGGTTGGCATATCATTCGACTGGTAAAGACCGTTAGGGAGGGTCGAAGAATGGCAAGGGGAAGGTTGTGTTGCTCCGCAGCACTTATTGGCATTGTGGTCGTCCTGATTTTTGGGACTCTTTTGGAAGGTGAGACCTCAGCACATAACGAAGATTTCGGATTTCCACAGGTCTATCCTGATCCCTCTGACCGTGTAGTGAAGTTCTTAGGCAAGTATCATAATCTCAACAATCTTTTGCTACATGTCTCCAACATGGGTTTCTTTGGTGATTGGAACTCCGATCCGACTTCGCCATCGGCTGAATGGCCGGCCGGAAGCGGTATAGAGTATCTCTTTGCTGCAGGGCTTTGGGTTGGTGGAGTCGTCTATGACGAGTTCAACCGACCCGATACACTGGTAAGTGCTGCGGTTTATCAGCTCGAGTACTATCCCAAACCCGATGCCCGTGACGTGATCTACAAGACTGCTGAGAATGAACCGGGGGGCAGTAGAATTGGGGATGGTGCCGACGATGACGACGACAATCTGGTTGATGAAGATTGGCTTGACGGCTATGACAATGACGGAGATGGATTCATTGATGAGGATTTTGCGGCAATCTCACAGCAGATGTACACGTGTACATTTTATGACACGACCACACTGATGAATGCCAACAGAACCGAGGATTTCCACAAGCCGCTCAATTTACGTGTTAGACAGGAAAGTTATGCCTGGGGAGGTGAGGCTGCTAAGGATTTCATAGGCGTCGAATACAAGGTCACAAACATTGGGGACTCGACGATTTATCAGGCATATGTGGCTTTCATGGTGGATGCCGACATAGGACCCGTTCGCCAGGTTCCGACCTCTTACACAGATGACATGGCCGCCTTCATTGATACGACCGTCAAAAAATTTGAACTTAATCTCGATACTGGCAAGATAGAACCGAATGACTATGATCTAACTATTGGTTACATGTACGACTATCCAGGGGGAGACGATGGTGATGTTCCAGGCTATATAGGCGTCATGTTTCTTGGTCACACGGTTGATGAAACAGGTAGGCTTGCGCCTCAGCGCGTTGAGATTCACATGTTCAGAAGCTGGTCAAGTGGTGAAGAGGATCCTCAGGATGACAAGGAACGCTACCGTTACATGCGGGGTAATTCCGATTTTGAGCAAACGATCGATCCGCCGACCACAAAGCCTCAAGATTACCGATTCCTTGTTTCAGCTGGTCCCTTTGCGAGGATTCCGCCAGGAAGCACTCTTGTCTTCCAAGTCGCCTTCGTGTGCGGCCATCCTTTTGATGACTTTATCGACAATGCTGCGTATGCTCAGAAGATCTACAATGGACGGGTGATTGACGACATACTATACCACTGGGTCGGGTCCAGTCCGCCTCCGCCGCCGAATCAGATGGTTATACCTAGTGATGGGAAGGTGATCATTGAATGGGATGACTACTCCGAGAGGGTACCCGATCCTCTTGAAGGGTGCTTTGACTTTGCTGGCTACCGAATCTGGCGAGCAGATGGGTGGAGGCATGAAAGTGAGGTGCCTACGGAGAATCAGTGGAAGCTTATAGCCCACTATGACCTGGACGATCTGCCGGCAATCGATACAGGCCTCGAGGGAGTTGGCAAGTATCGCTATATAGATTCCGTGGGTGTCCATAACGGGCTCCCCTATTGGTATGCTGTCACCGCCTTTGATGATGGTCGGGCATTCAGGTTCGTCGTTGATCCGGAGACAGATAGGATGGATTCGATACCGTTCTATGGGAGCTATGCCCAGGCACAGAAACTCGTATACCCAAGAGCTGAACCTGCTAGAAGAATGGGAAAAGTCCGAATTGTACCCAATCCCTATCCATGGAATCCGAGCAATCCCACGATCCCAGACGACCTCAGGGAGTCACATCGGGCAATTGGCGACATGGTTGAGTACGAAGGTGATCCCTCAGGGCGAAGGGTGACTTTCGTTGGCCTGCCTCGCAAGTCGATGGTGAGAGTGTATACCTTGGCTGGCGACCTTGTCTGGAGCAAGTATTTTGAGGGGCCGAATGATCCGATTACAGGTGCACCACCTCAGTGGAATCTGGTATCAAGAAACAACCAGGAGATTGTTAGCGGAATCTACATTGTCCATGTAGAATCACCTTACGGGTCTGAAATAACAAAGTTCGTTGTCGTCAGATAGGATAATTGAGGAAGGAGGATTTCGAGTTGAAAACTAAGATTGGATTAGCGCTTGCATTGATCCTGCTTGTTTCAAGCCTTGTCTGGTCGGCTGAGATCTTTGAGAAGGTTGGTACGGTTGGTGCCCAATTTCTCAAGATTGGGGTTGGTGCTCGTGGCGTTGGAATGGGTGAGGCATTTGTTGCCATGGATGGCGATGCCACGTGCACGTACTGGAATCCAGCTGGCATAGCAAATATTGAAGGAAGTCAGTTTTCTCTGAGCCATGCTTCATGGCCTGCGGAGATGAGTCATGAGTTCGCTGCCTATGTTTTCTCCTACAAGTTTATACCAGGAGTGCTCGGGCTGAGTGCGGTGGTTCTCCAGATGGATCCAATGCCTGAGACGACAGAATATCGTCAGCAAGGCACTGGTTATTCCTTCGATGCCGGTAGTATGGCCTTTGGTCTGACGTATGCAAGGATGCTAACTGACCGTTTCTCTTTTGGTGCAACTTTGAAGTGGATACACGAAGGGTTGGCGGACTTCAGTGGCGAGACTTTTGCAGTTGATCTTGGGAGCATCTACAACACAGGCTTCAGGGACATAAAAATCGGCATGGCATTCGTAAACATGGGATCAGGCTATACTTTCTTCGAGGGAGGCAAGGAAAGTCCGATGCCTGTGATGTTTAAGGTAGGTGGATCAATGCCTCTGTTGAACACCAGTGACCATAGGTTGATTGGGGCCGTGGAATTCAATCATCCACCGGATGGTGCCGAGCGGGTGAATGCTGGTGCTGAATACGTATTCCAGCGTTTTGGGCCTAACTTTGAAATAGCCTTGAGAGGTGGCTATCGCTTCAACCGTGATGAAGAGGGTATTACAGCAGGTTTTGGCATAAAGTTCCCATTTGTCAGAATTGGCCTTGTCAACAAGCCCTCGATATGGAGAGTTGACTATTGCTATTCTGACATGGGCTTGCTCGAGAGCTCCCATAAGATCTCTCTGAGCGCTTCGTATTAAAATGCGGTACTCGAGGCAAACTCAAGGGGTAGCAAGTGGTTTGCTACCCCTGATTGCTATTCCTCTCTTCCTGCCGTTGTCCGCCCTGTATGCCCAGACATGGGCTGAGTATGGTGACGTGCCAGTAAGCAGTAGCGGTGATCTCACCTTCTATGCCGATATTGCTAGCTACTATGATGGGGCAGAGAATCTCGAAGAAATCTACTTTCTGATAGCGAATGATCAGGTAAAATTTCTCGAAGATGCACATGGATACAAAGGGAGGCTCAGACTTTCAGTTGACCTACTCAATGACGACGGTAGTGTTGCTGGAAAGGCTGAAAATGAAGTCACGGTTTATGCTTCGAGCTCGGAGGAAGCTCTCGACCGCAGCGTAGTCCAGGTTCTTCAAACACAGATTCATGTTCCGCCCGGTCGTTACGTTGCGAAGATGGAGATTGAAGATCTCAATGCTGTGAAAAAAGCCCTTATTCCATACATTCTTAAGCGACATAAGAAGGGTAGGGTTGAAGTCCTGATAGACTCACCCGATTTCAAAGCCAAGGGAATCGCACTAAGCGACATAGAGTTTGCAAGGGGACTTCGTAGGACTAGCAAGGGGCAGTTCCAGAAATCGGGATTAGAGATCATTCCAAACCCTCCTCGGCGCTATGGGCTCTTGCTTCCAGAGCTCGCCATCTACTTCGAGGTTTATGATTTTGATCAGGAGGTTTCCGATTCGGTCACCGCAACCTACAGGATAGTGAATAGGACAGGTGCAGAGATATATAAGCAGCAGAAGCTTTTGCGGGTAAGAGGAGAGCGCACACCGAGTACCGCTCTGTTTGATATTACATCCTTGAGTGCGGGTAGCTATCTTCTCGTTGTCAGCCTTGATCTTGCAGGGAGAAGCGTCAGCAGTCAGCGGAAGTTTGACGTGGCCTGGTCACCGCTGTCCTGGGGAAGGTACGAAACTGAGATGATAGGAGACGTGGAATACATCCTCACAGAGAAAGAGATGGAGGAGTTTGAATCACTCTCCCCTGGGGGGAGGGAAAGATATCTCGAGGAGTTCTGGCGCAGGCTTGACCCCACACCTGGTACTGCTGAGAATGAGGCGAGAACGGAGCATTATCGAAGAGTCGTCTATGCCGACAAACACTTTGGGACGAGCACCAAGCGTGGAGCCCTCTCCGATAGAGGGAGGCTCTACATTAAGTACGGTCCACCCGATGATATCCAGAGTTTCTATTCTGACATGGATTTTGTTAAAGGCAGACGCCACATCGAAGGTGCTGAGTCGCCAGTACCGACCGATCCCTTCACTCGCGTGGGAATAAAGGCTGGTTCGGGTGAGCCTGGTGGATGGCAACAGGCCGGCTCATCTGCAGATGTCCATGGAGATCAAATTGGTGGCATGACAGTTCATGGCAAAGCGTATGAGATATGGACATATGAAGGCGCTGGCAAGCCGATTCGGCGTCTTTCAAAGCGGATTGCTAAGAGTCCTGTGATGCAATTTATCCTGGTTGATGAGAAAGGAATAGGCGATTACAGGCTTGTCTATAGCACCGAGCAACAGGAATACTAAAAAAGGGTTGACAAGGTTGGGTGGGGATATTATGGTTTATGCGATCAATCACATGGTCGTTTGATCGGGTGCTTACCGATCGACGGCCTATTAATGTGGTTAGGACAGACTAGGGATAACTTCCACAAGGAGAAGGGTAGAATGAATCGCATGAGGCTCTGGCTCTTTTTGCTCACAGTTGCTGCAGGTCTTGTTTTTGCTTTGGCTTGTCATGCTCAGGAGCAGGCTACAACCGAGCAGGCAGCCACTGATACCTCCATTGCGGCGATGTTGAAATCCCTCGAGGCACCCCCAGAAGAAGCTCAAGCTGCTGAAGAGGGATTCGTAGCCAGGATACGCAAGAGCGGACTGGTGACCCTTTTCTTAAAAGGTGGAATCTTCATGTATTTCCTCTTGGGCACATCCATTGTTGGTGTGGCTGTTATCATAGAGCGTGCGATTACACTGAGTCGCGCTAGGACTGACGTGCGGAAGCTGATGAAGCGAGTGCTTGATGCCCTTCATTCAAAGGGAGTTGAGGCAGCTGCCCACGAGTGTGAGAGAACCCGGGGACCGATTGCGGCGATCCTTCATGCTGGTCTTAAGCGTGCAGAGCGAGGAACGGAGGCTGTTGAGCGAGCAATTGAGACTGCCGGTACGATTGAAACCTCTTTCCTCGAACGGGGTCTTATCTGGTTGGCAACAGTTGCAACGATTGCCCCACTCTTAGGCTTCCTCGGAACAGTTTCAGGAATGATTCGAGCCTTCAACGCGATTGCTGAGGCTGAACAGGTCAATGCCAAGCTTGTTGCATCGGGTATCTCAGAGGCTCTTATCACAACCGCTACTGGGCTTTTGATAGCTATTCCTGTTCAAGCATTTCATAATTTCTTTGTTTCTCAGATAGATCGTTTTATAATAGAGATGGAGGAGTCAACAGCAGATCTAATAGATACGCTGATCATGCTTGGCGCTGTAAAGGAAACCCAAGACTAAAGGGGTGAGCGACAGTGAAATTCGGACGAAGAGCCAAGGTTTCGGATGAGATACCAAATGCATCGCTCTCCGATATAGCATTCTTACTCCTCATATTCTTCATGGTGAGCACAGTCTTTGCAATTGAGGAAGGGCTTCTGCTTCAGCTGCCAAGCAAAGAAGGTGTTGTTAAGAAGATTGCTCGTAAGAACATAATGCGCATCTCGATTTATGCTGATGGCAACATAACCGTTGATGATCAGCCAGTTACCTTGGATCAGATAAGGCAAAAAGTTGAGCAAGCTCAGGTGGAGAATCCTAAGATCGTCTTTGTTGTTGAGACTTCACCCGAAGCCAGATATGGTCAGATGGTGGATGTTCTCGATGAACTTAAATTAGCTAAAGCTACAAGGGTTTCACTAAAGCGGCTTGAGGAAAAGTGAAGGTAGGCTATGGCTAGGTTTCAGAAGAAGATCCGTGCCGAGAGTAAGATTCCGACCTCTTCAATGGCGGATATCGCCTTCTTGCTCCTTATCTTCTTTATGGTTACAACAGTTCTTAAGCTTGAGGAAGGACTCCCCATAGCATTGCCGAAAGCGGAGGCAGCTGAGGATATTCCCCGAGAGAACGTGATTCACATATGGGTTGACCGCACGGGCAAGATCTCGATAAATGACATGATAGTCAAGACCGGTGCTGTTGAGGGGATCGTTTCTCAGAGATTGAGGTCAAATCCTGGAATAATAGTTGCCTTCTACACGGATGAAAATGCCCCCTATGGAGTAATGGATGACATAATGGAGCAGCTTAAGAGGGCAAGTGCGGTCAGGGTATCCTTTGCATCCAAGAAGGAGAAGCTTCGCTTAAGATAGGAGATGAGTGTCAGTGACAGCTTATGCTGAACTCAAAGCGAAATATCCCAAGTATCTTGAAATTGGATTCCTGCTTGCGATT
Organism: bacterium; assembly: GCA_029933125.1. GTDB lineage: Bacteria > Arandabacterota > Arandabacteria > Arandabacterales > Arandabacteraceae > JALGWB01. The sequence goes on from JAOZOU010000004.1 coordinate 213,261, forward strand.
GTGATCCATGCAGTTGCTTTCGCTTTCTGGCCGGAGTATGTGCCTTCGGTCTATAAGCTCAGGGAGGAGAAATTTGAAGTTGTCGATATTCCACCCGAGATAGAGATACCCCCACCACCTGAGGAGATAGCCAGACCAGAGGTCGCTGTCGAGATCGAGGCAAGTGATGAGGCAAGTGAGGAGGAGACCATTGCGCCGACGATGTTCGACGCCGAGAATCTACCACCTGCTCCTCCACCTCCACCACCTGAACCTGAGATGTTTTTTGCGTTCGATACCTATCCGCAGGTGATTCATGCAGCTAAGCCTAAGTATCCTGAACTGGCTCGCAAGGCCGAGGTCGAAGGTACTGTTGTGGTGATGGTTACTATTGATGAAACCGGCAAGGTCATAAATGCGTGGATTGCCCAGTCCGATGCCCCGATCCTCAATGATGCTGCTATTGAAGCAGCCTATAAGTTCAAGTTTACGCCCGCTAAGCAGCGCGATGTGCCTGTGAAGGCAACCATTAGTATTCCATTTAGATTTTCGCTTACCGAGTAGGTGCACTCCTATTACACCTTCAAGTCTTGTAAGTTGCCCTCCTTCGTGGTATAGGTACGTTGAGGCATTCTAAAGGAGGGCAACTATGAACGGTTTGGGCAATCTCACATCGATATTCTTCAATCCTGAGAAGGTGGCAACATCTGTTGCTGAGAAACCTCGTTGGCTGCCTGCTTTTGTTATCTTTCTAGTCGTTATGGCGCTTGTCGGCTATGGCAGCTACAACTATGCCATAGATACCCAGTATGGGGTGGCGGCTAAGGTTGGGGAAGGTGGGAAATCCCAGGAGGTTTATATGGCATTTCTTAAGTCACCCGCCATTCGTATAATCTCAAGCATAGTTCAGGGTATCTCGATGTTTGTAACGTTTGTCCTCATTCCAGCTGCCTTGCTCAACTCCATTGCTTCTATCGTGGGGACCCCGGTTGGCTTTAAGAGGATGCTTGCCTATATGTCCCATGTTGGTCTCATAATTGCCGCCGGTCAAATTGTTCGATTTCTCCTGATTATGGCAAAGCACACCCCCGACGTCAGATTGAGCCCTGCCGCATTCTTCCCTAATCTCGCATTGTTTTCCCCCATGATGACTTTTCTCTCATCCTTTGACATCTTCTCGATATGGGCTTTGATAGCAGTTGTCGTCGGTTACAAGGAATTGGCGAAAATGAAGATGAGTAAAGCCGTGCTTGTGGTTGTAAGCCTTTGGCTGATAGGAGTTGGTATCCTGGTTGGCCTTGTCGTGTTAAGGGGTTTGTTTGTTCGTAAAGTATAGGAAGGGGGAAGGGCATGAAGCTAAGTAGCCGTCGCCTCGTATTTGGCTTGGGTTCGCTGTTAATCTGGACCTGTTTTTGCAGTCCCAGCCATGCATCCGTCGATACATTGCACATCAATCTCGACGAGTGTGTAAGGCTTGCTCTCACCGTCAATACGGAGGTCGTTAAGGCACGCTACCAGCTCAAGCAAGCCTCCAGCTATGTTCTAACTTCTGCGTCACAATTGCTTCCAACACTCGGTTTTCAATCGACCCATTCAAAGTATGAAGAGTCCTTTCTGCGTCAGGTTGGCGATCGTGTAATAGTTACTGACGAGAGCTATACAGCTTCGCTTGCCCTATATGAATCCTTCACAATTGGTGGTATCATGGGAACACTGGAATCCATGGAGGCACGTCAGGCATCGTCACATAATCTCCGCAAGGTGAGGCAGGAAATTGCCTATCTTGCTCGTGAGAAATATCTCAGCGTTCTAAGAGCGAAGCATCTTCTCGAGGTAAGGGAGGATGCGCTTGATCTCAGTAAGCGTCGTCTGGAGAAGGCTAAAGCTATGCTTGATGTTGGTTCTGGAGTTCGCTTAGATGTCTTAAGAGCTCAAGTTCAGGTAAGTAACGATCAGATGGATGTTATTGCGGCGAGAAATGCTTTGCGTCTGGCTGAGGCCGGTCTCAGGCATTTCCTGAAGCTTGATCCTCAACTTGTTCTCGACCTTGAAGATGTAAGTGAAACTCGAGATCTTGATATTGAGCTTGAAGAAGCTCTTAGGGAGGCTTCAAGCAACCGTGCTGATATCCATTCAGCTGAGGCGAATCTTCGAGCAGCTTCACGCCAGGTGTGGAGGGAGCGCGGGGGTTGGTTTCCCTCGCTTACATTCAGATGGTCAGACAGATACACAGGGAACAAGTTTCCAGAAAGAGTTTCCACTCTTTCTGATGATGCCAAGTGGAGCTGGGATCTTACAGCCTCCATCAATCTCTTCGATGGTTTCTACACTTTCAGTCGAGTGCGAAATGCAAAGGCTGCAAGGGAGATCGCCAGACAGGAGCTTGATCAATTCATGAGGGATGCGGCTTTAGAAGTAAGGCAGGCCTATTATGATATGGAGGAGGCGAGAGAGCGGCTTGATGTTAGCCGCAAGACAGTTCAGCTTGCCCAAGAGGAGCTTAAGTTGGCTGAGGAGAGCTACAGGCTTGGCACTGCTACCATGCTAGAACTGATTGATGCTCAGGTCTCCTTGAGTCAGGCTAAGGTGGCCCATGTCGAGGCTGTCTACGACTATATTCTGTCGCAGGCAAAGCTCCTCAAGGCAATCGGGAAGGACGGGGTCGAAGGATGAGCAAGAAAAAACTCATTTTAATTTTGGGTGCTGTTGCGGGAATAGGTGCGATTGTTGTAGCTAACCTGCGGCTTTCATATGAGCCAAGTGTTGGGGTTGAGGTAACGAAGGTTGGGCGGGGCAAAGTTGTCGAGAAGGTTTCAGGTCCAGGAGTTGTGCAAGCTGTCTCCTCTGTCAAAATTAGCTCTTCTGTCATGGGGAGAATTGTCACACTCATGGTCAAGGAGGGAGACCACGTTGAGAAGGGGGATACCCTCCTTATGATTGAATCATCACAATATCGAGCACGCCTTGAACAGGCTCAGGCTGCCTTCAAGGCTGCTCTTGCTAGGCTTGAGCTTGCGAGAGCCAGGCTTGGTGAGGCCAAAGATGACCTCGAAAGGGAGTCAAAGCTGGCTGAGGCTAATCTTGTCTCCTCCAGAGAAGTCGAGAGAGCTAGAACAGCTTTTGCTGTCGCGAAGGCTGAGTTCGATGCAGCTGAACATGCAGCTCGAGAGGCCGAAGCATCTCTTGAGGCTGCACGGGACGATCTTGAGAAGACAGTCATCACATCGCCCATATCTGGCACTGTGACAAGTCTCAATGTGGAGCAGGGTGAGATAGTCATCACCGGTACAATGAACAATCCTGGAACAGTCATAATGACTATAAGCAAGCTTGATACCATGGAGGTAAGGGCTGAGATCGACGAAACCGACATCACAAAGGTTGCTCCTGGTCAGATAGCTGAGATAAGCGTAGATGCTTTTGCTGACACATTGCTAAGGGGTGTGGTCTCAAGTGTAGGCAGCTCAGCTCGCTCAACAGCCTCATCTGGTCAAAGAGCAGCCTTCGAGGTCAGAGTTAGAATCCTTGAGAATTTAGCCGGGCTGAGGCCTGGTATGACTACAACTGTCGATATAATTACGGCAAGCGAAGACAGTGCTACCTATGTTCCTCTCCAGGCACTTGTATTGAGGGATATTAAGACGGATGACGGGAAGATACAAAAGGAGGGCATATTCATCGTTGATAATGGCCGAAGCAAGTTTTTGCCAGTCACAACGGGAATTTCAGATGATCTTCACATTGCGATTCTTGATAGCTTAAGTGAGGACACAGATGTGATCGTGGGACCCTTCAGAATACTTCGAGATCTCGAGGATAGCACCAAGGTCAAGATTATCAGGCGAAGGCAATGACTTTCGTAGATCTGCTCCGCATTTCCTCAACTTCTCTGCTCAGGCACAAGCTACGATCAGCCCTTACTATCCTTGGCATAGTGATAGGAATACTTTCGGTTTCCTCTATCACAGCAATTGTGCGCGGAATAGACAGCTATGTAGCCAGTATCCTAGGAGCTCTTGGCTCTCAGGGTTTCCTAGTTACCAAGATAGGCATTCCAAAGAGTGAACAGGACTATTTCAAAGCCCTGAGACGTAGGGAGCTTGAGCCCGAGATGGCTGAAATCATAAAGTCGAGGTGCCCATCAGTTGCCTATGCAAGCCCAGTGCTCAGAGCAAGCGCCGAGGTAAAGGTCGGAAAGCGAAGTTCTAAGGGCGTCACCATCGAGGGAACCAACTCTGACATTCAGTATATGACGGATGCGGAGCTTGAGGATGGACGCTACTTCAATGAGTACGAGACTCAGCATGGCAGAAACGTATGTATTCTTGGACACGATGTTAGTGAGAAGCTATTCGCTGGCAGAAGTGCCATAGGTGGGCACATTTACATAAGGGGGCATCGTTTCACAGTTATCGGGTTGCACAGCGGCATGGGTACCTTTTTTGGCATCTCGAGAGATTCATTCCTAAGAATTCCGTATACCACATTTCGCAGGATTTTTGGAAAACCGATTGGAACTGAGATTTCGGTGAAGAGCCTTGAGCCTGAGCTCACAGATCAGGCAGTTGAGGAAACACGGGCGGTTTTGCGTAGGCTCAGGAAACTACGGCCCGACGAGGAAGATGACTTCGGGATTCTGACCTCTGAGATGTTGATGCGGATGTGGAGAACTATCTCAACCAACATATTCATAGTCACGATTGGAGTTGGGAGCATAGCATTGCTTGTGGGCGGAATTGGTATCATGAATATCATGTTTGTTTCCGTCAAGGAACGCACAATGGAGATAGGTTTGAGGAAAGCTACAGGAGCTAGGCGAAAGGATATCGTGTTTCAATTTCTGACAGAATCGATTCTGCTTTGTTTGGGCGGTGGTTTTCTCGGTATCTTGCTTGGAGCTATGGGTGCCAAAGCGCTTGCCTGGAAGACCAACATTCCTGTCGCAGTTGAATGGTGGGCTATACTTCTAGGATTGGGCGTTGCGGTCGCTGTGGGGATCTTCTTCGGAGTATATCCTGCGGTAAGAGCTGCGTCACTTGCACCATACGATGCCCTGAGGTATGAGAAGTGAAATGGGTCGGTGAAACGGTAAGGGTTGCAATATCTTCGCTACTTGCGAACAGACTTAGAACACTCCTTACGGTTATTGGAGTGATAATCGGTATTGGAACGATAATTGCCATGTTGGCTCTCATTAACGGTATCAATAGATCTGTCCTGACCGAGTTTGAAAGACTTGGACCAAATGTGATCTTTATAACACTAGAAGAACCAGGATTGCGTGTAGGTTTTTCTGCGGTCAGGAGGAAACGCATAACCTATCGCGAGGTTGAGCAGTTAAGGCGGAGATGTGATTCTATTGATAAGATGTCGATCATTTCCCAGCAGCGGTCGGTCGTCAGCTATCGTGGAAGAGACAATGTTGTGACCCTTCTGGGCGTGCAGGCTGATTATGATGAAGTTGCAGCCCTGAGGCTTGCTGAAGGGAGATTCTTCAATGAGGTTGAGGAAAAGGGGTTGAGAAGGTGTGTCTTGGGTGCTGAGGTTGCCAAGAATTTCTTTGGAAAGGCATCACCACTTGGTAAATTCGTCGAAATAGGGGGACAGCGCTTCAGGATAATTGGAGTCCTGCAAGAGTCTGGTGTGGTTATGGGAACCAGGTACGATGATGCTGTCTTCATTCCCTATCCCTGGACTAGGGCGATGTTTGGAGAGCGCAGGGATAACTACGTTATGTTGCTTCCTAATCATGACGTCAATCCCGATGATGCTGTTGAGCATATAAGACTCACACTGCGTTCGATAAGGAAAATACCGCGTGGCTCTGATGACACATTTGCGATTTCTACTCAGCAGGGAATGCTCGAGACATATAACAAGTTGACAGGTTCAATATACTGGGTTATGAGAATAGTGGCATCAATTGCTCTTCTGGTTAGTGGTATAGGTATAATGAACATTATGCTGGTCAGTGTGATGGAGAGAACTCGTGAGATAGGTCTGCGTAAGGCTATAGGTGCGAATCGTGCTACTATCGCAGTCCAATTCCTCATTGAGGCTGTGATTTTGACGAGTATAGGTGGAATTGCTGGAATAGGTTTCGGCTACCTGGTTCGCCTGCTCGTTGGCACTTTGACACCCCTACCTGCGAGTGTTCCTCTCTGGGCAATACCGTTTGCTCTCGGGATTTGCTGTGGTATTGGCATCTTTTTTGGACTCTATCCTGCGTTGAGGGCTTCCGCCCTTGATCCAGTCAAGGCTTTGAGATATGAATGACAAACTCTACAGGGTGCCTGTCTTTTTGATAGCGATCTTTCTATGCTCAACGAGTCTTGCTCAGATAACCTACCTGCCTGCATGCTCATCGCTAACCCCCTTCTTTTGTGTAGATGCGGCATACTTTGTGGAAGATGGTAACTGTGTGGTTGAGACCTTCTTTGAGATCTGTAACGAAGGTCTGCAGTTCGTCAAAACCGATGGAGGCTTCAAGGGGCAGGTGGATGTCTCTGTTGTCATCATGGATGATAAGGATCGTCAGGTGGCTGGCGATACATATCGCCTTAGATTGTATGCTTCCAAGTATGACGAGACAACATCGGTGGATTCCTGTCGAACCAAGGTATTGAGACTTAAGGTGAGGCCTGGGAAGTTTAGGCTGATCGTTAAAGCGTATGATAACGACTCGAGGGCTAAAAGCGTTATCGAGGGACTCTTGACAGTGCCTGACATGGACAGCCTTCCTACCCTGAGTGATCTCGTCCTTTTGAAGCCAAGTGAACATCCTGGTGGAAAACGTTGGGGCAATTATGTTCCCGCGGTTAGGAGGAAACTCAATGTAAGCGAGGAAAAAACTGCTCTCTATTATGAGGTGTATTGTCATGACTACGGGGATTCGCTTACCCTGAGGCAGACAATATCAGATAAGAATGGCAAAGCGCTTGTCAGGCATGAAAAGCATATCTTCGGAGCGGGCAAGGTCGTCGAGCTTTCAGATCTGGGGGTGGATTCGCTCTCCAACGGACATTATGAGCTCGAAGTGGTCTTGGCAAGAAGCGATGGCTCAGTTGTGTGTAAGCGGCAAAAGGAATTCGAAGTTTTCTCAGAAGCCTTCTACTTCGACAGGGATGTTGAGGGTGCGGTCGCACTTTTAACATATATAGCGAGCGGCAGCTTCATAGACGCCTTTGAGAAGGCAGATGCTGAGGAACGTAAGCGGCTCTGGGAGGAGTTCTGGCGGGAAAAAGATCCCACTCCGCAGACTCCTAAAAACGAATTCTATGAGGAGCACGTGCGCAGATTTAGTTACGCGAATCAGCACTTTGCCACTTCGATGACCGAGGGTTGGAGGACAGATCGTGGTAGAATCTACATAATCTATGGTGAGCCCGATGAAATCGAAAAGTATCCAGGCGAAGTTAGACGTAAGCCGATGGAGGTTTGGTACTATTACAGTCGCGGCAAGCGGTTCATTTTCGTAGATGAGACCGGTTTTGGTGACTATGTCCTCGTTGGTCAATATCGCTAAGGATTGCTACTCCCAATCGTATGTTCGCCTTCCCGTTGCGAGTCTGAGAGCAAAGCCAAACAGACAGGCTGAGCTGATTTCTCAGGAGGTGGTAGGAAGAAGGGTAGAGATTCTCAGGTGCAGAGGCGATTGGCTAAAATGTCGCTTGAGGGATGGTTATCTTGGATGGCTACCCAGAAGGGCTGTTGCGGTGGATCCCGATTTTATGGCAAGCCACTTTGTAGTCTCACGCTTTGTTCGTATGCGATCCACTTGCGGAAAGGTGATACTGCCCCTTGGAAGTGTAGTAAAGGCGAAAAGATCGGGAAAATCCTATGAGATCTACCTTCCCGGAGGTCAGGTTGGATTTATGGAAGCGGGCAAGCTCAGGTCACTTAGATTTCTTCCATTTGATTCCAGCCAGTACAGGAGGCTAGTTAGGGAAGTTGCTGGAGCTCCTTATCTCTGGGGAGGCAAAACACCTTTCGGATTCGACTGCTCTGGTCTAGTTCAGGTGATTTTTGATCTTATGGGCGTGATGTTGCCGAGGAACTCACGTGATCAGGCAAGAATTGGAAAGCCTATCGAATCAATCCATAAAGCTCAGGTTCTTGATCTTTTATTCTTCGCACACGGGGCTAACATCGATCATGTTGCCATCTACCTTGGCGAATTGAGGTTCCTCCATGCATCCGACTGGGTGAAGATTGAGTCATTGAGGGAAGGCGATCCTTGCTACAGGGGTGACCTGTTGGCCAGCCTAGTTGAGATCAGGAGAACTGTTCTATGATCGAATTTCGTCGGGCAGCGATTCTTGCTGAAGGTAGTTTTGGAATCCTTACATCCAAAACTGCAGTCTGTCTGGTAAGGTACGTGCCTGATAAGGTCTGCTGCATTATTGATAGCAGCAAACGGGGAAAGCTCGTCGAAGATATTCTGGGCTTTGGAGGTGCTATTCCCATCGTTGGGTCAATTGAAGAGGCAATGGAACTGTCTCCTGATACTTTGCTTATTGGTATAGCTCCCAGGGGTGGTCTCTTGCCAGAGGAGTGGCGCCAGATCATCCTAAGGGCAATCGCCTTCCGGTTGAACATCATAAGTGGACTTCACACCATGCTTACGGAAGATCCCGAAATCAGGGAGGCAGCGAGGGGGAAAGGAGTCAGCATTTGGGACATAAGAAAGCCGATAATTCCTGACGGTGTATTGACAGGCAGGCTAGCCAAAAGGGATGGACGAGTGATTCTTACCGTCGGATCAGACTCACGAACTGGCAAGATGACCGTTGGCTACGAACTTGTGAAGTACCTCGAGCTCAAAGGTATCAAGGCCGCGTTTGTTCCAACTGGCCAGACAGGTATCCTCTTGGGAGGCAATGGATATGTTATTGATAGGATTGCCGGTGATTTCATGTCGAGGGTTGTTGAAGATCTCACTTATGAAGCTCTCAAGACTGCGGATGTGGTTGTTGTTGAGGGACAGGGTTCTCTTGTTCATCCCGCCTATTCCGGAGTCGCCTTATCCATAATACATGGGTGCTATCCCGACGCCATGATTTTGTGCCATCAGCCTACACGGAAACACATAGAGGGTTATGGAGTTGAGATACCGCCTCTTGAAGACCTCATCACCCTGCACGAGACTATTGCGCGACCTGTGTTTGAATCCAAGGTTATTGCGATTGCCGTCAACACCTTTGATCTAACCGAAGTCGAAGCTCTTCACACAATAGAGACGATTCATTCCCAAACTCGACTCCCAACGGATGATGTAATTCGCTGGGGTTGGCAGAAGCTCTCTGCAGCCGTGGAGGCGATATTATGAGAATTGAGGGAAAGATATATGACTTGGTTCTTGAAGTTCCCTTTGCCATCGCAAGGAATACCACATCCAGGCATTCGATCTGCATCGCTGAAATTCAATTTGAAGGCTTTGTTGGCTATGGAGAGGCTTCTCCATCAGGCTACTACGGCGATAGTACTGAGAAGGCAATGCTTGCTATCAATGGAGCAGGTAAGCTTCTTGAGGATCCATTTGCCATGGAGAAGATAAGCCGTGCCTTATTAGAGAATTTCCCGGATAGTCCGTCTGGGAGAGCTGCAATAGAGATTGCCCTTTATGATCTCCTTGGTAAGGTTACCAATCAACCCGTGTACAGGCTTTTGGGACTGGCAGGTATGGATCCGCCCATGACGTCGTATACTGTTGGCGTAGAAGATGTGGCTATAGCGGAGCGGCGTCTGGAGGTCCTGCGGCAGTACCCAATTCTCAAGGTGAAGCTGGGTTTTGGAGATGAGCTGCGCCTGCTTGAGCTTTTAAGCAGCGAGACCAATGCAAGGTTGAGGGCCGATGCCAACGAGGGCTGGCAACTCGATGAAGCGATAGAGAAAATAAACTCCTATGGCGAACGCTTTAATATCGAGTTCTTCGAACAGCCCTTACCCAAGAACCAAAGGGAGAACTATCGAAAGCTCAAGCGTGAAACCCGCGCAACGATAATTGTTGACGAAAGCGTCGTGACACCAAGCGATATTCTCGAGTGGGCAGATATAGTTGATGGAATCAACATAAAGCTCATGAAATGTGGAGGTATAGCACAGGCACTCAAGATGATATGGACAGCAAAATCAGCAGGTCTCAAGGTCATGCTTGGTTGTATGATTGAAAGTTCTGTGGGCATAACAGCGGCGGCTCATTTAGCTCCTCTTGTAGAGTATTGCGATCTCGATGGCAATCTTCTCATCACAAATGATCCCTTCACAGGCGTCAAAGCTGTTCGAGGCATCCTAGGCCTTCCTACGAGCCCCGGTTTGGGTGTGAAACCAACCATCTAACAGGTCCCGACGTGTAAATTCTGCTAAAGAATGCAAACCCTCGGTCGATAGACACCTAGGAAACGTCAGTCAAGAGGTCCTGTATCTTTGTTGGAGGAGAGGTGTAACATGCGAAAACTTACTCCTATCTTTATGGTCGTATTGTGGCTCGCTTTCGCCTGTGGTCTCCAAGCGGGAACAACAGGGAAGATCGCAGGTATGGTAATTGATGCCGAAACCGGTGAGCCCCTCACTGCGGTAAACGTCACTGTCGAAGGTACGCATCTAGGTGGAATCAGCAACCTCGAAGGGCTTTATCACATCGTAAATGTTCCACCTGGTACCTATTCAGTCAAGGCTTCAATGATGGGCTATCAGCCTCTTGTGGTTGATGGAGTTGTTGTCAATGCTGATTTCACAACAACAGTTGATTTCCAGCTTGACCCCACAGTACTCGAGGTTGTTCCCGAAATTGTGGTTACAGCTGAGAGGCCGATGATAAGAAAAGACATGACTTCATCAATCAGCGTGGTTGAGCATGATGAAATATCCATGCTTCCCATTGAGTCGCCCTTCGACATAGTCAGCTTCCAGGCAGGTGCTGCGCTTGATCGCAGGGGTATCCATATCCGTGGAGGACGTGAGACTGAGATATCCTATGCCATCAACGGGGCGACAATTCTTGATCCTATTTTCTCGAGAGCTTCTGCGAGCTATGACGAATCTGCAATTCAAGAAATGGTCATCCTGAGTGGGGGATTCACTCCAGAGTATGGAAATGCTCAATCAGGTATAGTGAATGTCATCACCAAAGAGGGTGGACCGACTTTCAAGGGAGAAGTTGAAAAGCAATTCTATCTTCCTCTTGAGACCCTTTGGCAGGCTGCTGACGATGCGAAGAAGTATGACACGGGTTACAATACAACCAAGCTTACCCTCAGCGGTCCAACCCCTTGGACAGATAAGCTGAGGTATTTCATCTCAGGTGAAACTTCCAAGTGGGACGATTGGGATCCCCATGTCTATGTTCTCCCCAATCAAGGTCGTGATCTCGATCAGGTCATCTGGAAGGTTACAGGCTTCCCTGGCCACAATGTCAAGCTCTTCAGTGAGGGACTTTTCTACTACACCAAGTTCAGGGTTTGGGATGCTCAGCGCCAGAAGATACCCGAGACCTTCCTTCAGTATAAGAGAAAAACACTTGTCAATCTCGTTGGCATGAGCCATATGGTAAGCCCGAGTACATATTATGATGTCTCCCTGTCGAGGTTTTCCACTTCCTATCATGTTGCTCAGCCAGGCAAGTGGTATGATATGAGCAAATCCCAGGAGTGGAACACCACTCCTGCCGAGGAAGGCGGTGGTGGCTTAGATCTTCAGCCAGAATATGATGAGGACAACTTCATCGTAGCTGGAGATAATCCCCTCTTTCATGACTCACAATCCACTGTTTATGGTTTCAGGGCAAGCCTTACAAGCCAGGTGAATGAACACCATCAACTCAAGGTCGGTGGTGAGGTTGATCTCTACGACTCACGTCATCAGGAGGTCTATGCTCCAGCAGGTAACATCTACAGGAACGACTACAGGGTAACTCCAAGGTACTATGTTGGCTATCTACAGGATAAGATTGAGTACAGCGGGCTCATTGTAAACACAGGTCTTAGGCTGGATGTTTTTGATCCCAACTTTAAGTATCCTTCGGATCCAATCTATCCCTGGGATCCTTCAATACAGGTCCCTGGACCCGAGTGTGGAGGTCCGGACAATACCGAGCCTCCTCTTTGGAAGCTTAAAGACGCATCTGTTAAACTTCAGGTTAGCCCGCGTCTTGGTATTTCTCACCCTGTCTCCGAGAGAACCGTGCTTCACTTCACCTATGGCCACTACTTCCAGGTTCCGGCTTTCCGCTATCTGTACACCAATACCAAGTACGACATGGGCGGGCATTGGCCGCTCATAGGTAACCCCAATCTTAAGCCGGAAAGAACCGTTTCCTACGAGGTTGGGCTTGAGCATCTGATTGCTGAGGACCTCATGATAGACCTTACAGGTTTCTACAAGGACATTTATGATCTCATCTCAACTGTTGTGATAAATGATAGTCGTGATTCCGATACCCCACCCGATGCAACCGAGTACACAACCTACCGTAATACAGACTGGGGCAATGCGAGAGGCTTCGAGGTCACACTTCAGAAGAAGTTCAGAGAGGACTGGATGGGAAGGCTCATCTATACTTTCATGGTTGCAAAGGGTAGAAGCTCGGATGTTCTCGAGGGCTACAGAAATCGCTTTGAGGGGAATGTACCACCTTCCAAGGAATATTATCTGGATTGGGATAGAAGGCACAATATAGTTGTCGACCTGGGCTACGGCAGGCGCGACAACTGGTCAGTGAATGTTCTCGTCAAATATGCCTCAGGTTCACCATATACTCCTGTTGAAAATACCAGGTCCGCTCAACCCGAGCAGAATACCGCAAGATTCCCTTCAACGTCCGTGGTCAATCTCAAGCTCTCCAAGGATTTCAATCTCTTTAACATGAGGGAGCAGGTTTTCCTGCAGGTTGAAAATCTCTTCAACAAGCGCAACCTTGTTGCCTTCGATGATGACAATACCGATCTGATGCGTCACCTGAGACTAACCGGTGAATATACCGGACCTTTCAATGATGTAACTGTCTATGGAGCACCGAGAGAGATAAAAGGAGGCATTAGAGTGCAGTTTTAGGACTGGAGGTTGGAAATGAGAGCAATATGTGCCTATTTGATTATTATCTCAGTGCTGAGTGTTTCGACAACTGCCTTAGCCTGGGATGCGGACGCAGTCTCTAAGTTTGGCCCCCCGACATCGCAAAACCGCGAACGCGCCCTTGCCGCCGCTCCCTGTATTTCAGCTACTTCGAGATACACCATAGGTGACCTTTGGTTTCCCCAGATCTACACAGTTGGCTTGTGCCTCTACACGGGTTACTATCCTGGGTCATCTAATAACATGCAGATTTTTCAGACGGGCCCATGGATGGGGGGCTATGCCGAGGATGGCGGAGGTGAACCCTGGACAGCGATCGGAACATTCGATCAGCTTGACTTCCTCATGTATGACAGCATCTGCAGCGGATTCAATGTCTCAGAACCAGGGCAGAGCTCTGTCGATGTGGAAAGCACCTTCGATACTGCCTATTCACCACGCGATCTTGGCGTGGTTGTCACTCTTCGCTACATGATGTGGGACGATCCGAGGCTTGACGACTGTATCGTCATAAAGGCTGGAATTAAGTTCAGAAAGGCTATTGAGGATTTCTGGTTTGGATGGATGTCTGACTGTGACATCGGCAACAATGATTTGCCTGACTACTACTACGATGATCTCGTTGGCTATGATGAGACGAGAGGCGTTGCCTACATGTATGACGATGACGGTGACCCAGCAATTGCTACAGATGCTAAGAGCAAATTGCTTTCCTCGGCACATGTCGGACAGGTTCTTCTGTCCGCACCGCCTCCCGGTGGAAGCATACATGTGCCACCTGCAACCAATGTTTCCTGGGAGACATTTGCATGGTGGGACTGGAATAATGATGTGACAGGTGATGCGGCTGCCTACGAAAGAATGTGCCGGGGAACGATTAGCCCATATCCGCCCGAGGTACCCTTCGATTACAGGATGATGACCGCTGTTGGTCCTTACGATGTCGAAGCCGGTGATTCAGCAACATTCTACATCGCACTCGTTTTTGGAGAAGGTCTCGATGCCGAATACTGGGCACGCCGGAGCAAGATAGGTGGCGAGGTTTCCGACATGGGCTCACTGATCGAGCATGTTGAGAACATCAAAGATTTCTTTGCCTCCGGTCTTGTACTTGCTGATCCGGCGCCTCATCCGCCGATTCTTGAGGATCCACGCCTCAACGGAAGAAAGGCGACCCTGAGCTGGGAATCGGTTTCTGAAGAGGATGACGACTTCGCAGGCTACAGAGTGTATCGAAGCCTTGTCTCGAATGTTGGGCCTTGGGATCTTCTCGCTGACTTTGCTGGTAGACCTTTTGTTCACACCTATGAAGATACACTAAGAATTGGATTCCCAACTTTCTACCTTGTCACAGCATATGATTTGGGTGGAAACGAATCCAATAAGGGCAGTGCTGTAACAAAGACCCTCGGAGGAATCTATGCTACCACTGTGCCTTCAGACTATGAGGGTGACTGTGAAAGTCTTTGCGAGGATCAGTGCCAGGATTGTCAGGAATGCTATGATCAATGCCTTGAGAAATGTATGCAGGCAAAGCGAGCAGCAGCCCTTGACAAAATCCTGGTAGCACCTAACCCCTACAGAGGAAGCGCAGATTGGGAAAGGCTTGATTACGAGGGGCGTATTGCGTTCTACAATCTCCCCAGGCGTTGCACAATTTATATCTACACGATAACTGGTGAACTCGTTGACGTCGTATATCACAACATGCCTGGTGATGATACACCCGATCCTGAGGAAAGTGAAACAGGTGGTGAAAGGTGGGACATGATTACCTCAAATGGGCAATCGATTGCCAGTGGCATATACATCTATCGAGTTACAAGTCCAGAATATGGTGAGAAAATCGGTAAGTTTGCGGTCATAAGAGGTGAACGCTAATCTCGGTTAGGAGGTTGGATCATGAGACTTAAGCTTGTTCTGGGCGCAGTCCTGATTTTGATTTTGGCGACATGCGTCTTCGGGATGCAGAACAAGGTTGGCACAGCCGGCGCGCTCTTTCTCAAGATTGGCATGGATGTCAGAGCGGCTGCAATGGGAGAGGCAAGTGGAGCACTTGTTGGAGACGCCTCGTGTGCATTTGGTAATCCCGCTGGCCTTGCAGGTATTGCCACTAAACAGATATTCATCACCGACACCGAATGGATTGCTGATATAAGGCTTCTTGGGGGAGCTTATGCCTTTCCTTTTGGCCTCTCAAGTGTGATTGCTTTGAGCGGCGTTTGTGTTGACTACGGTTCGATGCCTATGGTTAGAGAGGCTGAGGCTGACGCTGTGGTTGAGACCTTCAATCCCAAAGATATTGCTGTCGGGATCTCCTATGCCAGAAGATGGACAAATCGCCTTCTTGTCGGAGGTTCGGCCAAATACATCGATCAGGCTATAGCTGATTATCACTCCCGGGGCATTGCCTTTGACTTCGGCACCATCTACTACACTGGTTTCAGAACGTTAAGACTTGCCATGTCCACAAGCAACTTTGGACCTGATATGAAGTTTGATGGGACCTACATTGACAAGTATTACATCGGGACAGCATATGTGGAAACGCAGAAGGAATTCGGTACCTACGATCTTCCGCTAAACTTCAGGATTGCCCTTGCATACGATTTCGATATATCGTCTGGCTCAAAAGTCACAGTTGCTCTTGACGCAACTCATCCTAACGACTATTCGGAAAGATTGCACTTTGGGGCTGAATATTCCTGGGATGGAACATTCTTCCTGAGAAGTGGATACACTGTCAATGCTGAGGAGATGGGCTTCTCCGCCGGCTGTGGTGCGAAGATTTCCACATCCATGGGCGCTGCAAGCTTCGATTACGCCTACACTGATTTCGGAGTCTTCGATGGTGTCCATCACTTTGCTTTAGGGATTTGCTTCTAACGGTGTGGGGCGTCTCACAGGGGCGCCCCACAAATTCTCTCCCACCGCTTAACTCTCGTGCTTGACTCGCTTGCTGTAGTATGGTAGTAGTCTCGAGAGGAGGGGTTTATGTATGTTTTGAGGCACGGGCAGAATCCACTCTATCAGGCTGTCAGACTTGGTCTGCCGAATCTATGCTATACCTGTGGCATATGTGTTGGGGATTGCCCTGCTGCGCGTTTCTCTGATGACTTCAATCCACGTCAGATATTCCTGAGAGTATCCCTTGGTATTGCTGATGGCCTCATTGCGGAACAATCCCCAATCTGGAAGTGCACAACTTGCTACACATGTGCTGAAAGATGTCCTGCTGGAGTCAAGCCTGTTGAGGTCATCATTGCCCTGAGGAATATGTGCTTCCAGGAGGGTATCGTTCCTCATCAGGTAAGCAAGATCCACCAGGCGGTTGTTACAAAGGGGATTGTAAGTGCCCTAACTGAAACCATTTTGAGGCGTCGCCGAGAGTTAGGCTTACCTGAGGTTAGTGAAGACTTAGGCGCTATAGTAAAGAGTGTGATCGGTGAGGATGGTTGAAAAGAGATACAAGTTCTTTCCGGGATGCCTTGCACGTGTCAAGCTGCCTCACATTGAGAAGTCAGTAAGGACAGTGCTCGAAGCAGTTAGGGTCGAGCTGGTTGATGTTAATGAGTTCACGTGCTGTCCGGACCCCGTTGTCTTTAGATCTGCATCAAGGCTAGAGTGGTTGCTTCTTGCAGGTCATAACCTCTCACTCGACGGGGGGGATCCGATTTTGACCCTGTGCCCTGGGTGCGCATCATCCCTGGCTGAGGCCTCCTTTGTTTTGAAAAATGAGATGGAAACAGCACGTCGTGTCACAGAAGCTCTTAAGTTGAACCATGAATTCATAATCCCACAGGTGAGTCATTTCTTGAAAGTACTCGCTGGCGAGGAAATCCTTGAGAGCATAAAGGGGATGGTTAAGCGCGATCTAAGTGGTTTGAGGGTTGCAACCCATTATGGCTGCCATCTTGTGAGACCGTCTTTTGCTGTTGGTTTTGACGATCCTGAAAAGCCAAAATCACTCGATGACGTAGTTGCTGCAACTGGTGCTATGGTGGTAGAATACGAGGACAAGATGCTTTGCTGTGGGCGTCCTGCAATAGACGAAGAGACTTCAAGAGCGATCCTGGAACACAAGTTGGAATGTCTTAGGGATGCGAGCTGTGACATCCTTGTGGTTGCCTGCCCATTCTGCTTTGAGCAATTTGACCTTGGGCAAGTAGTTCTTGCAAGAAAGAAGGGCAGGGATTACAATCTACCTATTCTCTATGTAAGCCAGCTCATAGAAATTGGAATGGGTATGAGTGGAGAAGCGAGCTGGAAATACCATCGCATTAAACCTCATAAATTACTTTAAGTACCATGGATAACCGCCCTGATTTATTGGTAATTGGAGGAGGCGTTGGGGGCTACATCGCAGCCCTGAGGGCAGCTTCTTCTGGCATGCGTGTGGCTCTCGTTGAGCGCGATCTCGTCGGTGGCACATGTCTCAACGTTGGATGCATTCCGACAAAAGCTCTCCTTGAGAGTGCAAGAATCCTGCGGCTGAGTCAGCGAGCGGGTGACTTTGGTATAGCTTTGGGCAAGCCAGCCTTTGATGTGTCAGAAGCTGTGGGACGCTCGAGAAGAATCGTGGAAACGCTACGCAAGGGGGTTGAGAGTCTTCTCAGGGCTAGGAAGGTTGAGATTGTGCGTGGAAATGCCAGGCTTAGGGATAGCAGAAGGGTGGAGGTGGAGAGTGGGACTACAACCAGTGAGATCGAAGCACATTATATTGTGATAGCCACAGGCTCATCCTGGATCAGCATTCCGGGCATCGAGCCAGATGGCATACGTGTGATAACCAGTGACCATGCTCTTTTCCCTGATGAGATTCCCGCCTCGATGGTGATTGTTGGCGCTGGAGCCGTAGGATGTGAATTTGCTGAGATCTATTCAGCATTTGGGACCAAGGTCACCTTGATAGAGATGATGGGGAGTATTCTGCCTGGGGAAGATAAGGAACTTGCTCGCAGGCTTGAGACAGCCCTTAAGCGCAAAGGCATAGAAGTGCTGACATCAACCAAGGTTAGGCGTATTGCCGGAAATTCCAGAGGCTTGGTTGTTGAAACAGAAAATGGGAGAGGTATCGAGGCAACGAAGGTGCTTCTGGCTGTTGGACGAAAATCCAATGTGGATGGGATTGGTCTTGAGGAGGCAGGTGTTGATTTCAGTGCTAAAGGGATAGCAGTGGATAGCACCATGAAGACAAACGTTGACGGCATTTTTGCAATCGGTGATGTTACGGGGCGATACATGCTAGCTCATGTTGCAATGAATCAGGCAATGGTTGCCATAGAAAATATGCTCGGACGTCATTCATCTTTCAACTATGAGAGGGTTCCCCGTTGTGTTTATACAGAGCCGGAATACGCTGCTGTTGGCAAGACTGAGGAAATGGCTAGGCAGGAAGGAGCGAGTGTGGAAGTTAAGCGAGTTCGTCTGGGGCGGATCGGCAGGGCGCTTACACTGGGAGAGACCTTCGGGCTTGCAAAGATCGTGATAGACTCTGCCGAAAAAAGACTCTTAGGATTACAGATACTTGCGCCCCATGCTTCGGAGTTCATAACCGAGGCGACTCTTGCTCTGGGCAATGAACTTGGACTGAGGGCGCTTGGAGAATCAATTCATCCTCATCCAACACTTTCGGAGATTGTCTGGGAGAGTGCACTTTTAGCCCTTGGAAAGGCGATACATGCTGATTGAGATTGACTCAGTCAGAGGGAAAGTGGTAGAAGTGTCGAAAGTCACTGTGGGGTGTTGCAATCTTGGGTGAGATAAACAGGCTTTACAAGGCAGATCAATCGAAGGTGATTGATGGGGTATGTGCTGGTTTTGCAGAGTTCATTGGTATTGATGCTTTCTGGGTGAGGGTGGGCTGGGCTCTGCTTACCCTGCTCGGTGGTATCGGGATAGTGGCTTATCTGCTTGCGATGTATCTTTTTCCCCGAAAGCAGAATGAGGGTAGCTCGTCTGTGAAAGCCGAAGGCCATCCAAGGATGGCAATAGGTGGTGTCATTCTCCTCGCTGTCGGTGTGCTTATTCTCCTGAGGCTCTTTGGAATTGTTCACTATGATTTCTGGGCCGCATGGGATATTGCTTGGTCAATTCTCTGGCCACTTTCTCTCATAGGTGGTGGAGCAATTCTTTTGCTCTCATACTGGCGGCAGAGTCGAGAGGGTGATATGAAGCTCCAAAGGAGCCTAGATGACAAGAGGATATTGGGTGTCTGCGGGGCTCTTGGAAGGTTCTACAAAATCGATCCTAATGTTGTAAGATTCATTTTTGCTCTTGCGATAATTCTATCGCGAGGCATCGCACTTATCGTCTATGTAACAATGGTAATTCTCATACCCCATGAGGCACGGGAAGCGAAGTGACTTGGGTTTACGCCAACCTCTCCTAGAAGCAGTTCTTGACTTTCAGTGCTGCTACGTACTCACTCTCGTTTAAGAGTTTCACATCGAGCCTCATCTGTGGGCGGATCCGCACGTGCTCAGTGCATGGACTGAAAATCTTGGCTTTATGCGCTGCTGAGCTTTCCTTGAGTACCACATACTTTGGCAGAAGGTTATCCCTGGATGGGATGAACCAGACAACAACAGTCTCATCGGCTTCCATGTTTACGGGAAGACGCAGCTCGTAAGAGCCAGCTTCAGTGCTCGTTGTTGACTGTATAAGCCTACCATCTGCAAAGAGCTTAACGATGACCCCGGGCAGAGGCTTTCCGGATGAATCAGTGACTTCACCGGCTATCATTTGCTCGGGAAATGGCAGGGGAGAACCTGTATCGATATTTCGAATGTCTTTCGACTGTGGCTTTTGCTCCCCTGGAGCGGTGGAAGGCTCAGCCGCATAAGCAGCCACACCGAAAATCAGTAAGCCCACGACAATTAGCATGAGATACTTTCCCAAGGTAATCCCTCCTTTCTTTTCAAGAGCAAAATACCAAAGACTCTAAGAAGTGTCAACTGCCATGCTTGCCTTTATGGGTGTCTATTGTTATCTTTTGACACCACGAGGAGGTAACGGAAATGCCAACCTATGATTATGAGTGCAGCGTTTGTGGTAAGAGAATTGCAGTTGAGCAGAGTATCAATGATAAGCCTCTCAAGAAGTGCCCTAGGTGCGGAGGGAAACTTGAAAAGCTCTTGCCTCAGACCGTCAATCTCATCTTCCGTGGTTCGGGCTTCTATGTAACCGATTATAAGCACTCTGACAATTCACGAAAGCCAAAGACTGGTGATAAGGCTAAGGAGGAGGACAAATAGAAGTCTTTACTTCGCCCAATATTTCTTGGCTATCTCAGCAAGGATACGCTCTATCTGCTGCTTCACCTTAGCTTCAGCGCTCGGCTCGAAAAATGCCTTTTCTACCCTGCCAAGGCTGTCCTTCTTGACATAGCGCAATGACTTTAAGGCTTCCATGGGGATGAGAATATCCTTTGAGACACGTACCTCAAGAGGTGTTCCATCACAGCGTGTCTTGGGATTGTTGTATGGATTCATTCCCATTGCCCAACCATGAGCAAGCATACCACAAAATGCGACCCGTAGCTTTTGCCAGTCTTTCTTGGTAACACTTTTGAGCTCGCTCGCTAGCTTGGCTACCACCCCATCAACAACAGCAGCAGCTCTACGTGCCGTGGATTCATCAAGTGATATCTTTGCAAGGTTGACAAACATGTGGCTTATTATCTTATGGGTATCCGACATCTTCATCTACCTCTCGAAGTCAAGTATGTCCTTTTCAAACACTTAATCGGCAAGATTAAGCAAGTCATTGAGCAAAATCACATTGACACGGCCTATCCTTTGTTGAACAATATGATGACAAGCGTTTGGCCTGTGTCAAGTAATTTACCATATTCACGGAGCAATTGAATGGTGCAAAAAAGCATTTTCGTGGTCTTTCTCATCGGTGCGATATCGGTTTCTTACTGCCTTGCCAAGGAGGCGGTCCCGACGAATCTCGAGCTTGTTGAGATGGCAGCGAGACAGGCTGTTGACTCGATTACCATCGGCGGCGCAAGAATGTCTAATCCGCGGCTCTATGTGGAGATGCAGTCTGCTGGTGAAGCATCCTGGTTGCTTGATAATCTCTTGAAGGAAAAGCTTCTCAACCTGGGTTGGCAGGTTGTAAGCGGACAGGCTCAATCCGGAGCCAGAAGTGACACAACAAGCGAAGGTTACAAACTCAATGTTCAGGTTATCGAACTTGGACTTCATTACGGGAAAGTGTGGCGCCGCTACTTGCTTGCAGGCAAGATGGTTGAGCGTATCGCAAGAGTCGCTCTGTACTATGAGCTCATTGACGGAATGTCAGGTGAGGTTCTGGAAGCCTCCAATTCGAAGGCTGAGGTTAGGGATGTTGTTCCTGCGTCGCTTCTTGGAACCCTTGCTGAAACAAAGTATGGTTTTGCCAAGCCTGAGCTTCAAAAGACAACCTGGGATCGCTATCTTGAAGGCGGGCTTGTACTTACTATAATAGGAGTGCTGGTCTATCTATTCTATTCGAACAAGACGGCTTCATAGATCTTCGATTGGAGCAGCAATGCGTCAAAGTGTTCTGATTGTTGTCAGTCTTCTGCTCTCGCTAGGAGCCTGTGCTCGCCAGGTACGGGAAGCAATGTACCCGGAGGATCGCCTTGCCCTGGCTGAACGCCTGAGATCGGAGGGGAAGTGCCTCAAGGCAATTCCTGAGTATGAAAAGCTCCTCTCTGAATTTCCTGCTCAGCAAATCGCCGAAAAAGCCCAGTTCAACCTCGCCCAATGTCATAAGGACCTTAAGGAGTATGATCTTGCTGTTTCAGGCTTTGAGGACTTCATTGACACCTATCCAACAAGTCCCCTCGTTGACGATGCAATGTACATGATTGCAATGTGTTACCTCGAGCAATCTCCTATAGCCGAACGTGACCAGACGATGACACGCAAGGCACTTGATGAACTCAATCTCATTCTACGAGAGTATCCAGATACGGATCTCAAGGATAAGGTTGAAAAAGCGATTGCTAAGTGTCGCTCGAAGCTTGCGAAGAAGGAGTACCTTAACGGGAGACTTTACTTGGGGCTTGGTTACTATAAGTCAGCAATCATCTATTTTGATAGTGTTCTTCATGATTATCCGGATACACCGTGGGTAGGTCCTGCTTTGCTAGGCAAAGGTATGGCACTTGCTGCTCAGGGTAAGACTGATGAGGCACGAGCTGTATTCGAGGAAATAATAGATCGCTTTCCCTCAACCCGTATTGCTGAGGATGCTTCAAGGCACCTTCATCAGCTCGGAGGTGAAAAAAAGATCTGACAGGTGGCCTTCACAGGATAAGCAATCTTAAGCGGATTGGGATCTTCGGTGGAACCTTTGACCCTGTCCACCTCGGGCATCTTGTCTGCGCTGAACAAGTGAGAGAAAGTATTGGACTTGATGCTGTAGTTTTCATTCCCTGCGCCGTTCCTCCTCATAAGCCAGGTTATACCCCAGTAGCATCCTCGCACCGTCTGGCGATGCTTGAGCTTGCGCTTGAGGACAATCCTAGCTTTTTGCTTTCGGATATCGAGATACAACGTGGAGGTATCTCTTATACCGTCGATACCCTGACCCAGCTTCGCAGAGATCTTGGAAACGATCGCGAGATTTGGCTCATTCTTGGACTTGATTCTTATCTTGAAATGCCAAGCTGGAAGCAACCTGACAAGATTGTCTCTCAGTGCAATCTTGCTATTGCGCGCAGGCCTGGCTATGCCATTCCTTCCGCTGTGAGCTCTAAGGCTAAAGTCAGGTTTGTCGAGATAACAGGAATAGAGATTTCTTCAAGCGAGATCCGGAGCAGGATGGCACAGGGCAAGAGCATCAGATATCTTGTTCCTCATAAAGTCGAAGCCTATATTCAGAAGCATGGCATATACAAGGGGTGATCACATACGACTATCTTCGAGTTGACGATTAACTTTGAATGTGCTAACTTACATAGGTTTGATACTTTACAACGTGATTGAGGGAGATGAAACATGCCTGATGTAAAGGTGAATAAAGAGCGTTGCAAAGGTTGTGAGCTTTGTATAGTTTTCTGTCCCAAGCATTCGCTCGAGCTCTCAGCGAAGTTCAATTCAAAGGGCTACCATTACCCTGAATTTAGCCATCCTGACACATGTACGGGGTGCGCTATCTGCGGGCGAATGTGTCCAGAGGTTGCCCTGGAGATTTACAAATAGGAAAGGTAGGCGAGTAATGGCTCAAGAGCGTTCACTCATGAAAGGAAATGAAGCAATCGGTGAAGCCGCTATTAGAGCTGGTTGCCGCTTCTATGCAGGTTATCCTATAACCCCTCAAAATGAGCTTACCGAGTATATGTCAAGGCGGATGCCTGAAGTGGGTGGCACCTTTATCCAATCTGAAAGTGAGTTGGCCGCTATCAATATGGTTTATGGTGCAGCCGCTGCCGGGGCGCGTGCCATGACTTCTTCTTCAGGTCCGGGCATAAGTCTCAAACAAGAAGGTATTTCCTACCTCTGCGGTGCTGAATTGCCATGTTTCTATGCCAACATAGTGAGGGGCGGGCCTGGGCTTGGCAATATCGCTCCAGCACAGTCCGATTATTTTCAGGCGACTAGGGGCGGTGGGCATGGAGACTATCGCGTGATAGTTCTTGGTCCCAGCACTGTTCAGGAGCTTGTTGACCTAACCATGCTTGGTTTTGAGCTGGCAGATCGCTACCGAAATCCAGCGATGATTCTAGGAGATGGTATCCTTGGTCAGATGATGGAACCTGTGGTGATGAGTGATGCCATCGAATATGATGCTTCCCCAAAGAAGGAGTGGGCTTTAGGTAGCTCCGAAGGTAGATCCAAGCATCTTATAACCTCGGTCAGACTGGCACCTGGAACACTTGAGAAGCACAACATGCACCTTCTTGAAAAATACCGCAAAGTAGAAGAAGATGAAGTACGCTACGAACTCTACGAAGTTGATGATGCTGATGTTGTGCTTGTTGCTTATGGCACTGCAGCACGGGTTGCTAAGGCGGCTGTTGCAATGTCGAGACAGAATGGTGGTATCAAGCTTGGTCTTGTAAGGCCCATAACCCTCTGGCCATTCCCAAAGACTGTAATCTCCGACATTGCAAAGGATAAGCCTGACATATTGGTTGTTGAGATGAGTCTGGGACAAATGTATGAAGATGTTCTCCTGAGTGTCTGTGGCAAAGCCAAGGTTTCGCTGTTAGCCCATACTGGTGGTGGACTGCCTTCTGAGGCGGAAATAGTGGAAACAGCAAAGCGAGCGAAGTCTTCTAATGAAGCAATAGAGGTGTATCCATCGGTTGATTAGTGCTGGAGGTGAAAGTTTTGAAAAAGATTTTTGGAAAGCCTGAGAGCCTGAGCGACAAACAGTTTACCTACTGTCCAGGGTGTGGTCATAGCCTCATTCATAGACTTACAGCAGAGGTTATCGATGAGCTTGGGATCATGCCGAGATGCATAGGGGTTGCCTCAGTAGGTTGTTCTGTTTTCGCTGATGAGTATTTTAATTTTGACTTCATCCAGGCTGCCCACGGGAGGGCACCAGCTGTTGCAACCGGCATTAAGCGGGTAGCTCCCGAATGTGTTGTCTTTACCCATCAGGGGGACGGTGATCTCGCCTCGATAGGGACAGCCGAGATCATTCACAGTGCTAATCGTGGTGAGAAGATCACTGTAATTTTTGTTAACAATGCAATCTATGGGATGACAGGTGGGCAGATGGCTCCTACAACCCTTGTTGGCATGAAGACGACGACATCGCCTCTTGGGCGTAGACCTGAGACAGCTGGCTATCCCATAAGGGTATGCGAGTTGCTGAAAGGCTTTGATGGAGTAGCCTATCTTGAAAGAACTGCGGTAAATAACCCTGCAAACGTCATGAAGACTAAGCGAGCTCTTAAGAGAGCTTTTGAAACCCAGCTCGAAGGATTGGGTTTTTCCCTTGTTGAGATTCTATCCCAGTGTCCAACTGGCTGGGGGATGCTTCCCAAGGATGCTGTAGAATGGGTCGATAAGAATATGAAGCCATACTTTGCTCTCGGTGTTTTCAAGGACATAAGGGCTGAGGAGCCTCAGCACGTAACATGAAAGAGAGGGGGCTTCGATGACAACGAAGTTGATAATGGCTGGCTTTGGTGGACAAGGGGTTGTCCTCATGGGTACGCTGCTCTCGTACTCAGCGATGGTCCAGGGAAAGCACACGACGTTCTTCCCCTCATACGGTGCTGAGATGCGAGGCGGGACAGCCAATTGCTCAGTAATAGTTTCCGATGAAGAGATCCCTTCCCCTGTTGTTAGCGTACCGGATTGCGTCGTGGCCATGAATATAGCGTCTCTGGGTAAGTTTGAGGGTAGGGTGAGGGAGGGTGGTGTGATATTTATCAACTCATCACTGGTTGACAAGCATGTTTCACGCAAGGACGTCGAGGAAGTACGAGTGCCAGCCAATGAGATAGCTGAGGAGTTAGGAGCCTCAAGGGCTGCTAACATGGTCATGCTCGGAGCTGTAATAAAGAAGACCCGTGCAGTTGAACTGCAGTCAGCAATCAACAGCCTTGAGAAAGTACTCTCGGAAAGAGCCATGGCTTATCTCGACGTAAACAAGAAGGCTCTCGAACGCGGTTTCAACGAGATACCATAGCTTCTGTTCCCGTAAATTTTTTCCATCCTCTTACGGCGGAGATTTGGATTTGCGCTGTCTGATGTCCTTAGATTACTCGGAACTCATCCACGAGGTTAGAAAACCCGGCAGATACGGTGGCAATTGCCTTAACTTCCCGACAAAGCTTGAGGGTAAGATAAAATTCCTGCTTTGTTTCCCTGATGTCTTTGAAATAGGCATATCGAACCTTGGCCTGCGCATTCTCTATCATGTGGTTAACAGGCAACCTGATCTCCTTGCAGACCTGGCTTTTGCTCCCTGGATGGATATGGAAGCCTACATGCGCTCAAGGAAGATCTGTCTTTACGGTCTTGGAACCCATCTTCCTGCGAAACAATTCGACATAGTCGGCTTCTCGCTTCAGCATGAGCTCCACTATACCAATGTGCTGACCATGCTTGACCTTTCGGGCATTCCTCTTGGGGCTCGAGAAAGAGGAGAACAGGATCCAATCGTTATAGCTGGTGGTCCCTGTGCCTTTAATCCTGAACCCATGGCTAAGTTCATAGACGCCTTTGTCATTGGCGATGGTGAGGCTGCGATTGTTGAGATTGGCGAGATGCTCAAAGATGCGAAATCCGCATCGAAAAAGCGAGGCGAGGTGCTTGAGGAGCTTGGCTCCCTGAAAGGTATCTATGTGCCTCAGGTGGTCATATCTAAAAGTGGTCAGATGATTTCAAGAAGGACTGAGAGTCTGCGGGATGCGGACTTTCCAATCCCGCCGATAGTTTCAGTTTTTCCAGCTGTCCACGACAGGTTAACTCTTGAGATTATGAGGGGCTGCACTCATGGCTGTCGCTTCTGCTCCGCCGGTATGGTGACGAGGCCTGTAAGAGTGCGTTCCGTTGAGAGTGTCGTGAGACTTGCTGAGGCCGGAATCGATGCCAGTGGTTGGGAGGAAATATCCCTCATATCGCTTTCCTCATCTGACTATCCTGGCATTGGTGATCTGGTCAAAAGATTGAATATGGCACTCGGTGAGCGCAGGGTGAGTATCTCTTTGCCATCGATGAGACCGGGAACCTTCACTGAGGAGATGGCTGAGCTTATCAGTACTACAAAGCGGACAGGCCTAACCTTTGCTCCCGAGACAGGTAGCGACCATCTTAGGCGTCGCATAAACAAGATGATTGATGAGGATGAGCTTCTTGCAAGTGTGGAGACCGCTTTTAGAAGCGGCTGGGACGGCATCAAACTCTACTTCATGATCGGGCTTCCTGGCGAAACCTACTCCGATATCGATGGACTCATAAAAATGGTTAGATCAGTTGAGGCTATTTGCCGGTTCTATGGACAACGCAAGCACATAACGGTATCTATTTCACCTTTCGTACCTCGCCCACAAACACCCTTCCAGTGGGAGCCTCAACAGCCACCTGAGGAGATACTGGCGCGTATCCGCTACATAAGAAAGAACTTGCCTGGCAGGAGAATAAAGGTCAAATGGAGAGATCCCTTTATGGCTCATCTTGAAGGTCTCCTTGCTAGAGGTGATCGCCTCTACGCAGACGCCATCCTTGCCGCCTGGCGATCGGGATCGCGTTTTGAAAGCTGGTCTGATCGATTTGATTTTAACCTCTGGCTATGTGCTTTCAAATCTTTGGGGATAGATCTTGAAAGAGCGTTTGTGAGGAGGGAAATCGATGAGCCTCTGCCCTGGGATCATATTGATGCTGGAGTAACACGTTCCTTCCTCAAGGCTGAAGCCAGAAGAGCTGACGCAGGTGAGACAACTCCCGACTGTCGAATAGGTGGTTGTACGGATTGTGGAGCCTGTGAGGGTGAGATGCTCACCGAGAAGCCTAAGGCGGCTGAATCCACCATAATCAAGTATGTGTTGCGAGCTAAGCCCCAAAGGGAAGAATTGAAGATGAGGCTCAGGGTGAAGTATGCGAAGCGGGAGGAGATGTTGCTCGCTTCCCATCTTGATATAGCCAGAGCCATACAACGTGCTCTACGCAGGGCAAAGATGCCTCTTTGCTATTCAGAGGGTTTCAGTCCCCATCCCAGGGTTGCCTTTGGTCCACCTTTGCCACTCGGCTGTCTCGGAGAGGGCGAATACTTCGATGTAATTCTCAACAGGGTACCTCCGAGGGAGTGGATAGAGCAGGTTAACTCAGGGCTTCCCAAGGGACTTGTTGTGCTCGAGGGCGGGATGGTTAGATTGAGATCCGAGTCGCTCATTGACCTCATAAACGCAGCAACATATGCAATTGAGATAACCTGTGAGCCAGGTGAGGCCGCTGAGCAAGTTGCGTCCCATCTAACAAAGAGTCTTAAGGGTACAGAGTGGGTCATTTCCCTAGATGTGACGAGGCACACAAAGGGGTTGAAAGTCACTCTGGCGGCGCGGCTTTCCAGAGGTGGAAAGAGCCCTGAGAAAAGGCTGGATGAACTCTTAAAAACCAAAGGTTATTGCTATAGAATAACAAGGACTGGTTTGTATGTTGAAGTTGATGGTAAGCTCACCTCAGTCTTGAGGCTAGCTTCGGTAGAGGAGCAGAAGTGAGAAAGGAAATCATAATAAATGTTGAGCCCTTTGAAACACGTATCGGGATAAAAGAAGACGGCCAGCTGGTCGAATACATGGTCGAGCGAGCAGGAGATAAACTTGCAGTTGGCGATATTTACAAGGCTCGTGTCACTGCTGTCTTGCCAGGCATGCAAGCTGCTTTCCTTGATATTGGCTATGAGCGAAGTGCTTTCCTTCATGTCTCTGACTTGACTGTCGATATTGGTGAGTATGAGAAAATCGAGGACAGGTTGAGTGGCGATGATGTGATCTTTACCTCTATTGCCTCGAAGGAAAAGGAGATCCAGATTGAAAATGTCCTTGCGAAAGGTGACGAAATCCTTGTCCAGGTCACCAAGGAACCGATAGGTACCAAAGGTCCCCGGGTAAGCACACAGCTTTCGCTGCCAGGCCGTTATGTTGTTCTTATGCCTAAAGCCGATCTTGTCGGTGTCTCGAGACGAATTGAAGCGCGCGAAGAGCGGCATCGTCTCAAGGAGATCATAGCACCCCTTAAACCAAAAGGCATGGGAGTGATTGTTCGGACAGCTGGTGAGGGAATGGATAAGAGACACTTTGAGGCTGACATAAAGTTCCTTACCAGGCTGTGGAAAAAGCTAGCCAAGAAGGCTGAGAAGGCGAAAGCTCCGAGCCTCATATATAAGGACATGGAGATCATAACACGCCTTGTAAGGGATGTGTTCACTGAAGATGTGACTGCGGTAGTAATAGATTCCAAGAAGGAATATCGCGAGATCCTCTCCTATCTGCGATCCTTTGCACCTGAGCTCCGCTCGCGGGTACATCTTTACAAGGAGGATACACCCATCTTCGATGCCTACGAAATAGAGAAAGAGACCGAGAAAATCCTAAACCGTATAGTACCACTCAAAAAGGGTGGATTCATATCAATTGACCACACTGAGGCTCTCGTTGCTATTGATGTTAACACAGGTAGATACCGAGGAGCTAGGGATCAGGAGGAGACAGCTCTGAGAACCAACCTTCAGGCTGCTAGGGAAATTGCTAGGCAGTTGCGCCTGCGTGATCTCGGAGGGATCATAGTAATCGACTTCATAGACATGGAGCTTGAAGAGAATCGCAAGAAAGTTCTCGATGAGCTGCGCATGGGCCTCAAAAGGGATAGGTCACGAACAAAGGCACTAAAGGTCAGCGAAATGGGACTTGTTGAGATGACCCGCCAGCGGGTTCGCCCAAGCCTTGGCCAGCTTCTGAGTGAAACTTGTCCGACGTGTGGTGGATCCGGAAGGGTTCTCTCTCTCGAATCCATTGAGATGCGTCTCGAGAGATCGCTTAAGCGCATGAGAAGCAGGACGAACGAGAAGAGGATCCAGCTCTATCTCAATCCTGAATTTGCCTTCCGCATGCTTTCCGAAAGCGCCAGGCGGATAATTCATCTTGAAAAACGTTTTAAGCTGGAGATCGATGTCAAGGATGATCCCAACCTTCGAAGAGAGGAATTTGTTGTGCGCTCCTCACGCACCGGCGAAGATCTCACATACCTCCTTGAACCCTAAAGCAGAGATTAAGTGTTGACACAGGCAGTTGCGTGTGTTAGATAAATTGGGAATTGCGCGAGGTGATCCTATATGTATGCGATTATAGATGTTGGTGGCAGACAGATCAAAGTTGAGCCTGATCAGAATGTGCGCGTACCCAGGCTCGAGGCTGAAGTAGGCTCAGAGGTAACCTTCGATAGAGTCTATCTCGTCAAGTCAGATGGTGATGTCAGAATAGGCGAACCCCTTGTTGATGGGGCGAAAGTTGTTGGTGAGGTTGTAGCCCACGGCAGAGGAGAGAAGATAGTCGTCTATAAGTATAAGAGGCGCAAGTATTATAGACGGAAACGCGGACATAGGCAGGCTTATACGGAGGTTCGCATTACCAATATTACGGGTTGAGGGGGTTAGGTTCCAATGGCACATAAGAAAGGTGTCGGAAGCTCAAGAAACGGACGCGACAGCAATGCACAAAGACTCGGGGTCAAGCGCTTCGGAGGCCAATTCGTGACAGCTGGATCAATCATAGTCAGGCAAAGGGGAACAAAGTTTCTCCCAGGTCTCAATGTCGGTATGGGCAAAGACAATACCCTCTTCGCTTTGGTCAGTGGACGTGTGGCTTTCGAAAGGCACGGAAGAGATAAGAAGCGGGTCAGTGTTTACGCATAGAAGTCCCGCTTAGTCCGATTCCAAGTCCTTTTTGGCGGTTCTGTTCTGCTTCTTCATTCTGGTGTGCTTCTTCGCAGGAGGTGGCAACATGAAGATCAAGTGGTTAGGCCATTCTGCGTTCTTGCTCACCTCGGAGAGTGGCGTGAGGATTCTCACGGACCCCTATGAGAGCGGTGGCTACGAAGGCAAGGTTGGCTACAAGCCGATAAAGGAAAAGGTTGACATCGTAACTGCTAGTCATTCCCATGAGGATCACTACTACCTTGAAGATCTACCTGAAGGCTATGAATGCATAACAGATCCAGGAAAACATGAGGTCAAGGGTGTAGTGATCACTGGTATCAAAACTTACCACGATACCAGTGGTGGTAAGGAGAGAGGTCGTAACATCGTCTTCGTGATCGAAGTTGATGGTATTCGGGTCTGTCATCTCGGTGATCTAGGACATACCCTTTCGGAGGAAAACCTCAGCCAGATTGGGAAAGTGGATGTGCTTCTCTTACCTGTTGGCGGTTTTTATACAATTGGTCCCAAAGAGGCTCTATCTGTGATGAAGGCTATTTCGCCTGCCATTACAATTCCAATGCATTTTAAGACCGAGGTTCTTGAATTTCCTATAAAACCCGTAGAGGATTTTCTTTCGATGGCTGGAGACTACGAACGCCCAGGTAGTTCAGAAATAGAAATCAAACCGGAAGATCTCAAAGGTGGACGCATCATAGTGCTCGAGCATGCCCTGTAAACCCATGTTGCCCTGAGGAGGAACTGATGAGGCAGGTCAACGTTGATGAAATAAGACAAGCCGTTAAGAATCTGTCCATAACAACGAACTGCGTCCTCGGAGATGCAGAGATCGAATATATCAAGAAGATGCTGGCAATTGAAGAATCTCCTACAGGTCAGGAAATCCTCAAGATGGTTCTTGAGAATGCACGGATTGCGCGTGAGGAGATGTTACCGATATGCCAGGACACGGGCTTTGCGGTTGTCTTTCTCGAGATAGGGCAGGATGTTTGCTTCATTGGCGGTGACCTCAATGAAGCCATAACCCAGGGCGTAAGAGAAGGCTATGAGGAGGGGTATCTTCGCAAATCAATACTTTCTGATCCGATTAAGAGGATTAATACGGGAGACAATACACCACCCGTTGTGCACCTCAAGATCGTTCCAGGAGATAAAGTCAAGATTGTCTTTGCTCCCAAGGGTGGAGGAAGCGAGAACATGAGTGGTGTTGCTATGCTCAAGCCTGCTGATGGAATCGAGGGCGTGAAGACTTTTGTAATTGAGAAAGTCGAGTCGGCAGGCGGAAATCCGTGTCCACCTATAGTTGTTGGTGTTGGAATTGGTGGGACCTTTGAGTATTGTGCTTTCATGGCCAAGAAGGCACTGCTAAGACCTCTTGGTGAAAGGCATCCTGACCCCTTCTATGCAGCTCTCGAGGAGGAGCTGCTTGAGAAAATAAATTCAACAGGGGTTGGGCCTCAGGGCTTGGGAGGCAGGGTGACTGCACTTGATGTGCATGTCGAGGTCTACCCTTGTCACATTGCTTCGCTTCCAGTTGCAGTGAATCTAAATTGTCATGCCACGCGCCATGGCGAAATAGTCATATAGGGGGATACGATGGGAGATACCAGAAAAATTGAAACGCCTCTCAGTGATGAGGTTGTGAGATCGCTTGCGATGGGGGAGAAGGTTCTTATAAACGGCATCATCTATTCAGCAAGGGATGCTGCCCATAAAAGGCTTGTCGAGCTTATTGAGCGTGGCGAGGAGCTCCCTTTTGACGTCAACGGCCAGGCGATCTACTATGTCGGTCCAACACCTGCGAAGCCTGGCTTTGCAGTGGGTTCGGCTGGACCGACCACTTCATATAGGATGGATCCATATGCACCTTTGCTGATAGAAAAGGGCCTTAAGGGAATGATTGGCAAGGGCGGGCGATCAGAAACTGTTAAGGAAGCTATGAAGAAGTATGGGGCAGTCTACTTTGCTGCCGTTGGCGGAGCTGGTGCTCTGATTTCAAAATCCATAGTCAGTGCTGAAGTAATTGCTTACCCTGAGCTCGGAGCCGAAGCAATAAGGAGGATGGAGGTCAAGGACTTTCCGGTGATCGTGGCAATCGATGCCCAGGGCAATGACCTTTATCAAAAGGGTAGGGAGGCTTACGCATTAGGTGCCTGATGCGATAGGCATAATTGGCGTGATTCCAGCCAGGTATGGGTCGAGGCGCTTCCCTGGTAAGCCCCTTGCGAGGATAGCTGGGAAACCCATGATTCAGCATGTCTATGAGCGCGCTCTGCGTTCCCGCCTTCTTTCCGATGTGATCGTTGCCACCGATGATAGAAGAATCCTGAGCGTTGTCGAAGGCTTCGGTGGCAGGGCTCTTATGACATCTCGGGATCACCCAACAGGTAGTGATAGGGTTGCTGAAGTCGCATCAAGAGTTGAAGGCGCATTCTATGTCAACATCCAGGGAGATGAGCCTCTTATCGATCCCGGTGCCATAGATAAGTGTGCAAGTCTGCTGCGTGAAGGGCATGCAATGTCTACGCTTATGGTGAGGATAACGACTTGGGATGATGTTTTTGATCCAAACATCGTTAAGGTGGTGACCTCAAGTGAGGGAAAAGCCATCTACTTCTCACGTTCGCCGATTCCCTATGTCCCCGGAGATGTTCGATCACAGGCGAAAGCAAGCCCAGATGGTTATTTTCGCCATGTTGGTATCTATGGTTACACAGCGGAGGTTCTTGATTCCCTGCATGGGGCTGGTCAGTGCTGGCTGGAGGTGGCGGAGTCCCTTGAGCAGCTTCGGGCTCTGTGGCTAGGTATTCCGATTGCCGTGGCCGAGGTGGAATCTGCAGGTCCCTGTGTTGATCTTCCAGAGGACATTGCAAAGGTCGAAGCGATAATAGGTATGGACGGCAAGACCAATGGCTAAATATGTTTTCGTGACTGGGGGTGTGGTTTCTTCCCTTGGAAAGGGAATCGCTTCGGCGTCCCTTGGTATGTTACTCAAAAGACGTGGGTTGGGAGTTACTATACAGAAATTCGACCCCTATCTCAATGTTGATCCTGGGACCATGAGCCCCTTCCAACATGGCGAGGTTTTTGTAACTGATGATGGTGCTGAGACCGATCTTGATCTGGGTCACTATGAACGCTTTCTGGATGAGAATCTCACCAAAGATCATAATGTAACCGCTGGTCAGATTTACGATGCTATCATCAATCGTGAAAGAAGAGGAGACTACCTTGGGCGTACGGTTCAGGTGATTCCGCATGTCACAGATGAGATCAAATCACGCATAACCAAGGTTGGTGAAAAACCTGGTATAGATGTTTGTATAAGTGAGATAGGGGGCACGGTTGGGGATATAGAGAGCTTGCCATTTCTCGAATCAATCAGGCAGATGAGGCTCGATCTTGGCCGGAATAATACGGTATTCGTTCATCTTACGCTTGTGCCATATATCGAGGCTGCGAGGGAGCTCAAGACTAAACCGACCCAGCATAGCGTGAAAGAGCTCAGAGAGATAGGTATTCAACCTGACATATTGCTGTGTCGCACACGTAATCGGCTTACGCCAGAGGCGCGTGACAAGATCGCCTTGTTTTGCAATGTCAGGAGGGAGGCAGTAATAGAAGCGAGAGATGTGGATTGTGTCTATGAAGTTCCTCTTGTCTTCCATGAGGGGGGGCTGGATGGACTGGTTGTCGCTATGCTGAGGCTTTCAAGCCCTGAACCTGATCTGTCAGACTGGATCGAACTCGTTGAAAGGGCGAAGAACCCGGGAGGGAGCGTGCGGGTTGCAATTGTTGGTAAATACGTGCATCTCATTGATGCATATAAAAGCATAAATGAAGCATTCGTTCATGCAGGGATTGAAAATGATGTTGGAGTTGAAGTCGAGTGGGTCGATTCTGAAAGGGTTAACCGATCGAGTGCCACTGAATTGTTACGCGACTACGATGGAATCCTTATCCCAGGAGGATTTGGCGAACGAGGTACAGAAGGGAAGTTCGAGGCGGTGAGATTTGCCAGAGAGAACAAACGGCCCTTCCTTGGAATATGTCTTGGAATGCAATGTGCTGTAATTGAGTTTGCTAGAAATGTCTGCGGGCTCGAGGGTGCTAACAGCTCGGAGTTCGATTCGACGACTCCCTATCCTGTAATAGATCTTATCCCTGAACAAAGGGAGGTACTTTGGAAGGGTGGGACAATGAGGCTTGGTGCGTATCCATGTCGTCTGCTTCCTGGCACACTTGCTCATAGCGTCTATCGCACTGATCTTATAAGTGAGCGTCATCGCCACAGATACGAGTATAACAACCTCTTTCGAG
This sequence comes from bacterium, assembly GCA_029933125.1. Lineage (GTDB taxonomy): Bacteria > Arandabacterota > Arandabacteria > Arandabacterales > Arandabacteraceae > JALGWB01. Next base: position 248,022 of record JAOZOU010000004.1, read on the forward strand.
AGCTGATGCAGGAGAAGGGATTGGTCATAAGCGGGGTGTCTCCTGATGGTAATCTTGTTGAGATAATTGAGCTCAAAGAGCATCCATGGTTCCTGGGATGTCAATTTCATCCTGAACTCAAGTCGCGTCCTGGCAGGGCGCACCCCCTTTTCCGTGAATTCGTCAGGGCTGCCAAGGAATTTCGGTTTCGTGGAAGAACACTTGTTGAAGGGGATCTGAAACAATGAGTATCAATGTCGTGAGGGTTGGTGATATCGGGGTTGGAGGGGGCAAGTTCACGATTATTGCAGGACCTTGTGTTATTGAAGACCTTAAGACCTGCTTGACAACCGCATCGGTAATTAAAGAACTTACAATGAAGTATGGTTTCAACTATATCTTTAAGTCTTCTTATGAGAAGGATAACAGGTCAAGCGTTGAAGCATATGCTGGACCGGGTATTGAGGATGGGCTGTCAATGCTGGAAGAGGTCAAGAAAACTGTTGGAGTGCCGGTTCTCTCTGATGTCCACTGCAGCCAGCAGGTGCCTCAGGCTGCTAAGATACTGGATGTGATACAGATTCCTGCCTATCTCAGCCAGCAAACCAGACTAGCGGTAACAGTTGGAAAAACTGGCAAACCTGTCAATGTCAAGAAGGGGCAGTTTGTTGCACCTGAGGATATGAAAGCTGTTGTTTCAAAAATAAGAAGCACGGGCAACACTGAGATTATACTTACCGAACGGGGTAGCTGCTTTGGTTATAGAAGGCTTGTGGTTGATATGCGCTCATTTCCCATAATGAGATCGCTTGGATGTCCCGTGATATTTGATGTGACTCATGCTATAAGAATCTATGGTTATCCGAGTAGCGATCCTAAGGGAGGGGAGCCTGAGTTTATCAGGTGTCTGGCGCGTGCTGCTGTTGCTTGCGGAGTTGATGGTCTTTTCTTTGAGACTCATCCCAATGTTGCCAAAGCAAAATGTGATGCTGCTAGTATGTTACCCTTGAAAGACGCTGAGAATCTCCTTGCTGAAGTTGCAGCAATAAACAAGGTTGTGAGGGATCTAAAGGCCTGAAACTGCTATGAAACCTATCAAAATGTTTGGCATGGATGTCGATGGGGTTCTGACGGATGGCGGGATCTATTACGGAGATGGACAACTTGAGATCAAGCGCTTCCACGTTCAGGACGGCATGGGAATAACTCTGCTTCGAAAAGCTGGCATAATCCCATTTGTGATTACGGCAAGGAGGAGTGTTGCAACTGAAAGGCGTGCACGTGAGCTTAACATTCGTGAAACCTTTCAGGGGGTCAGGGACAAGCTCGAATGTCTTGAGAGGCTCATACGAAGATACGGCTTTTCCTCTGAGGAAATTGCCTACATCGGCGATGACCTTTCGGATCTGGAGATTCTTAAGCGAGTTGGCTTGCCACTTGCAGTTGCCAATGCTGTTGAGGAAGTGCGCAACATAGCCCATTATGTTACAAAGCGAAGTGGGGGCAATGGTGCGGTTCGGGAGGCTTGTGAATATGTGCTCAACCACAATGGGATCGGCAGACCATTTTCCGTCCTCCTCAAGAACGAGCACAGCAAAGAGGTGAGCAATGGCTGAGGCTGGAAGGGCTGCCAACTTCGACAAAGAGGGCGACGTACTTGTCGTTGAGACAGCTCGCAATGTAGTGCGCATCGAGGCAAGCGAGATCGCCAGGCTTGAGGAGAGGATAGGCGACGAATTCGTTGGAGCGGTAAGAGCAATAGTTGAGTGCATTGAGAGAGGCGGCAAGGTCATCGTTACAGGAATAGGAAAGAGTGGTCTGGTTGGCAAGAAGCTGGCTGCGACGATGAACAGCACAGGTACAACTGCCTTCTTCATGCATCCTGTTGAAGCTGTCCATGGCGATCTTGGTATGGTATGTGCGAGGGATGTTGTGATTGCCATCTCTAAGAGTGGACGCAGCGAGGAGCTTGCTGCACTCCTGCCCACCTTCAAGCGCCTCGGCAACAGAATTGTTGCAATCACAGGCAATGTCTCATCTGAACTGGCAAAGGAAAGCGATTTTGTTCTCGATGTTGCCGTCCGCCAGGAAGCATGTCCATATGACCTTGCGCCGACTGCATCGACATCATGTGCTGTAGCGATGGCAGATGCCCTCGCTATTGCAATCTTCGTTGTGAGAGGTCTCAAACCTGAGGATTTTGCCTTCCATCACCCAGGAGGTTCACTTGGCAAGCGTTTGCTGCTCAAGGTCAAGGACATAATGCACACGGGCCAGGAGATACCGCTCGTGAAAGAGAATGCCACCATGCGTGAGGCTCTCATGGAAATCATAGAGAAACGACTTGGTGTTACGGGTGTGGTAAATGATGAGGGGAAACTGGTGGGAATAATAACTGATGGTGATATAAAACGCATCCTCATGGGTCATCCCGATGTCAAAGATATAAGAGAGATAAGGGTTGGCAATGTGATGACGCCCAATCCTCGCACAATAGAAGCAGATGCACTTGTGGCAAGGGCAATTCAGAAGATGGAAGAAGATCCCCACCGCCTTATTACCTGCCTGATGATTGTGGACGATGAAGGCTATCCTATGGGGATAATTCACATGCATGACTGCCTTCGTACAGGAATCGCCTAGAATTGGCATAGTATATGCTTGACAGCCTCTCACCGCGGCAATAACATCAAAGTGGTTGCACATTGAAGCTGACATCTCGCGAAGGCGATCACGAAGTGATGAAGCGACCCTGGGTAAGATGGCTGCGGAGGCTTATCGCATACGCTTTTGTCAAATCAGTGACTAAGATAGGTGAGATTCTGCCTGCTAGGATCGGCAGACGGCTCTATGTCAGCCTCGGTAGAGCTTCCTACTATCTCCTGCCGAACTCGCGGCGCATAGCTCTTGCAAACTTAAGGGTTGCCTTCGGAGAGCATGCTGCCGATAAAGAGATAAGGGCAATAGCCAAGGCAACCTTCGCAAATCTCGGAAGATTTGCCTACGATATAGTTCAGGCTCGTCATCGGGGTCCGGAATGGGTTAAGCACCTAGCTACAGTTCGGGGGAAGCACAATCTTGATGAAGCACTTGCAAGAGGTAAGGGTGTAATAGCACTGACGGGGCACGTTGGAAATTGGGAATTGCTTGCAGCCTACTTCTCAATGATCGGCTACCCAATCAATGTGCTCGCAACCTCTCTTAAGGACTCAAAGCTTAACGACCTTCTCGTAAAAATGCGGACGGATGTTGGGGTTAGAGTACTCGATAGGTCAAAGGGATTGATACAGGCTTTCAGATGCCTCAAGCGTGGGGAGGTCCTTGGTGTACTCATAGATCAGGACACCTCTGTCGAGAGTGTTCTTGTCGATTTCCTGGGAACACCAGCAAAGACAGCTGTTGGTGCAGTGAAGCTTGCCTCGCGCACAGGTGCAGCAATCGTGCCTCTTGCGATGACATTGAACGACAGCGGTCACTATGAAATCGACATCAAGGAGGCTCTGAAGATTGGTGGGAGGGATGAAACCCTCCGTGAGGATGTGGAACTTTGCTCAAAGGCTATTGAGGATTTCATCAGGCGGAAGCCTTCGCAGTGGGTCTGGATGCACAAACGATGGAAATCTGTACTTGGCGAAATATATCAATAGTCCTGAGACTCCTTTGCTTATCCTCTTTGATTCTCGGTGCTTGTTCAAAGGAGCAGGAGGAGCAGGGGATTAGCGGAAAGACTCGAATGATACCAGATCAGATAATCACCGATTTTGAGATAACGGAGACAGCCTCTGGCAGAAGGGATTGGACCATGCATGCTGATAGTGCCTATCTCTATGAACGGCGAAACCTCTTGGAGGCTAAGTCGATAGAGGTTACATTCTATGATGAGAAGGGTGAAGTGCGATCGGTGCTTCAAGCGAATTATGGCAAGCTTAACCGGAGTACTGACGATATGGAAGCAAGGGGGAATGTCATTGTTACGAGCAAGGATGGTGTCAAACTTGAGACACCGAGTCTGACCTGGCTCAACAAGCAGAGAAAGATAGTTTCAGACGATACGGTCAAAGTGACACGCGAACACGATATCTTGACAGGCTGGGGGTTCAGAGGTGATCCCGATCTTGGCACCTTCAAGATCCTTCGCAACATGAAAGCAACCATCAGAGGCGATGCAACTCAAGAGACGAAACAATGAAATCCAGTGTGCTTTGTACCGATAATCTAGTCAAGGTGTATCGAGGTCGAAGGGTGGTCGACGGTGTTTCGCTAGAGGTTAGGCAGGGTGAGATCGTTGGCTTGCTTGGGCAAAACGGGGCTGGTAAGACAACCACTTTCTATATGATAATGGGTCTTGTGAGACCTGAGAGTGGTCGCATCTTTCTTGACGGGAGGGATGTGACGGAGCTACCCATGCATCTTAGAGCGAGGATGGGCTTAGGCTATCTTTCTCAGGAACCATCGGTATTTAGGAAGCTTTCCGTTGAGGACAATGTGAAGGCAATCCTTGAAACCCTCGGTCTTACCAAGGATGAGATTGAATCAGAGCTTAGGCGGCTCCTCAGTGAGCTGGGAATCGAACATCTGCGTAAGTCAAAAGCCTATATGCTCTCAGGTGGGGAGCGCAGAAGGCTTGAGATTGCGCGCGCTCTCGTGACCAAACCGAGATTCATGCTGCTTGATGAGCCGTTTTCTGGAATTGACCCAATCGCTGTCCAGGATATTCAGTCAATTGTTGCCGGACTGAGGGAAAAGGGACTTGGGCTTTTGATAACCGACCACAATGTGAGGGAGACACTCTCGATAACCGACCGCTCTTATGTCATGGCGGAAGGCAGAATACTTGTCTCAGGTAAACCAGAGGAGCTTGCTAGCAACCCACTTGCTCGTGAGGTTTATCTTGGTGAGCGCTTTACGTTAGGATAGATACCTGACAACGGAGGACGATCTATGGAGATCCGACAGGACATGAGGCAGCAGCAGCGTCAGGAGATGCGCCTTGTAATGACACCCAAGCTCCAGCAGGCAATCAAGCTTCTTCAGGTTCCTGCCCTAGAGCTCCAACAGATTCTCAAACATGAGCTCATCACCAATCCCATGTTGGAAGAGGCTGATGAGGAAGAAAGTGAGATTCAAGAAGTCCAAGAGGCTGAGAGTGGTGATGAAGGTGAATTCAAGGCTTCAGAGGTTGAGATCGACTGGGATCGCTACCTTAAAGACGGATTTGAGATGGGGGGAAGGGCTACAGGTGAGGTGGAGGAACAGGAAGAGACCCTTGAAAGAGTTCCTGTAGCTAAGCCGAGTTTTGAAGAGTATCTGACTTCTCAGCTCAGACTTGCCACGAGTGACGAAGACAAGATAAGAATTGGTGAGTTCATTATTGGAAGTCTTGATTCAAATGGCTATCTGACCATTAGTCCTGAGGATATAGCCAGGGCGCTTGGGGTTGAGGTGGAAAAAGTGGAAGAGGTGCTTGCGATAATAAGAACGTTTGATCCTCCTGGTATTGCTGCCCGTGATCTCAGGGAATGCCTTCTTATCCAGCTTGAGCAGGCTAGTCTTGCGGACGGCCTTGCCTACATGCTGGTGAGAGATCATCTTGATGATCTCCTTAAGAAGCGTTACGGTGAGATAGCGCGCAAACTCAAGAGGAGTGTAAAGGAAATTCAGAAGGCTGCGGATGTCATTGGTCGCTTTGACCCAAGGCCAGGTGCAAGATACTCTCAAGAGGAACCCCGCTACATTGTCCCCGACCTTATTGTTGAGAAGGTTGATGGCGATTACATCGTTGACATAAATGACAGGAATGTACCTCGCCTCAGAATCAATCGTGCCTACCGTGACATCCTCTCGAACGCCAAGTCACGCAGCAAGGAAGAACATGATTATGTTATTGATAAGCTCAACTCAGCTAGGTGGTTGCTTAATACCATTGAGCAAAGACGCCAGACGATGCTAAAAGTAATGCAGGCAATTCTTGAGGCACAGCGTGATTTCTTTGATAAGGGTGTCGAACACCTCAAGCCGCTGACCTTGCAGGAGATAGCGGAGCGAGTTGGTATACACGAGTCGACAGTTAGTCGTGTAACGAGCAACAAGTATGTTCAAACCCCGCGAGGTGTTTTTGAGCTCAAGTTCTTCTTCTCGACAGGACTTAAGACCGATGACGGAGATGTTGCCTCATCGAGGCATATAAAGATACGAATAGCCGAGATGATTGAGAAAGAAGATAAGCACCATCCCCTCAGCGATCAGGAGATTGCAAGGAGATTGAAGCAAGAGGGCTTTCTGGTGGCTCGGCGAACTGTTGCCAAGTACCGGGATCAGCTTGGGATCTTGCCGGCTCGCATGAGGAAAGAATACTAGTAACAGGAGGGCACTTGGCAAGAAGGTTACCTTCCTGGCTTAAAACAGATCTTCCAGACGCTCGCTCGCTTGCGCGTATCAGGCAAGCAGTGGAAGAGGGCGGTCTCAATACGATTTGCTACGAGGCGAGATGCCCGAACAAGGCTGAGTGTTTTCGTGAGAATTCGGTTACGTTCCTCATACTTGGAAGACATTGTACGCGTGCGTGCCGCTTCTGCAATGTCCAAACTTGCCAACCCGAGCCTGTGGAGCCGGATGAGCCAACCAAGCTTCTCGAAGCGTGCTTCAGCCTTGGACTGGACTATGTGATAATAACATCGGTTTCGAGAGATGATCTATCCGATTATGGATCATCCCATTTCGCCAGGTGCGTTACAACCTTGCGGCCATATGTCGGGGCCATTGAATTGCTTACTCCTGATTTTATGGGTAGATTTGGACTGGTGGATGAAATGATCGAAGCTGGCACTGACGTTTTTGGTCATAACATTGAAACGGTTGAGCGACTCTATCCGTTTGTGCGGGATAGAGCTAGCTACAAACGCTCGCTTGGTCTGCTGGAATATGTAAAATCTCACTTTTCAAACATCATTACCAAGAGTGGGCTACTCCTTGGTCTTGGCGAAAACCTGGAGGAGGTGAGGTGCACACTGAAACAGATGCATGAAGCCGGCTGCGACATAGTAACAATTGGTCAATACATGCAACCTTCGAGGCTTCATGTTCCAGTTAGCGACTACTTTGCCCCGAGCATCTTTGATGAACTCAGGGTGTTCGCAGAAGAACTTGGAATGATCGCGATTTGTGGACCCAAGGTTCGTAGCTCCTTTCGTGCAAGAGCAGCATACGATGCCGTGAAATCAAGGAGGTCCAAATGCGAATAGAGATCACCTCGAAATCATATGATCTGACGGATGGAATGCGTCAGCACATCGAGAAAAAGCTCCTCAAGTTGAAGCACTACTTCGATAGTGTTTTAGATTGCCATGTATTCCTGAGGGTTGAACGTTTCATGTACAAATTTGAGATTACCTTGCATGGAAATGGCTTTGATCTTTTTGCAGAAGCCCAGTCCGGAGATCTACATGCGGCATTCGATAGCGCTGCTGAGAAGATGGAAAGACAGGTTAGGAAACTCAAGGACAAGATCAGAAGGCGTAGAAATCGCCGCCCAGGGAGGATGGTCGCTGGGGAATCTCCTGGTGAAGAGGTGGCAGAAGAGGTTGAGGGAAAGGGAGCATGAAAGCAAAACAAATTCCGCTTTCCCAGATCATAAATGACTGTGGAGATTTCCTTCATCTTAGGGCGTTGAATGAGATAAGGGGCTCTGACCCCAACATTGAGAGAAGTGATATTGGGATACCGTCACTCAGCATGGTTGGTTTGGGACCCCCTCCACCAAGAGGTCAGATCCAGTTACTGGGGAAACAAGAATTGACTTACCTCGAGGGACTGTCGCTTGAGGACTGTACCAAAGCCGTCGAGAACATTAGCAAGCTCGATGTTCCCTGCGTGATCCTTACCTCTGCAGAGAAGCTTTCTGGCAAACTGGTGGATGTTTTTTCAGCAAGTCCCGCACCTGTCATGACAAGTGATCTCTCAATGAGTCAGGTATTCCAGTATTTGAGCAGCTATCTTGAGGTTGAGCTTGCACCTGAGACAACCATCAACGGGACTCTCGTGGATGTCTACGGCGTAGGAATTCTCTTACGGGGTCCCAGTGGAATAGGTAAAAGCGAATGTGCACTTGATCTTGTAGAACGAGGGCACCGGCTTGTGGCGGATGATGCTGTGAAGACAATTGGCAAGCCACCGGGTATCCTGATAGGTCGCAGTGTTGCTCCTTTGCAGAACTACGTGGAGGTAAGGGGGATCGGGCTCATCGACATAGGAAGCATCTACGGCATAAGGGCCTTGCGCAGGCAGAAGCGTATTGAGATTGAGGTCAATCTTACTCCCTGGGACGAAACTAAGCTCCAGGATAGATCGGGCTTGGAGACAAGAAAAGCCGAGATACTTGGCATAAGCATACCTTCAGTCGCTGTGCCGCTTGTACCCGGGAAGAGCATCAGCGTTATTGTCGAAGTCATTGCCCTGAGTCATACTTTGAAGTCATATGGCTATGATGCGACCGCTGAGCTCGACAGAAGGTGGCTTGAGCGCATCAAGACAAAGGCACGCACAAGCTTCGAACCCAGGGATACTGAATGATTCATCAACCGCTTGTTGAGGTGTATGGAGCTTTCTTGTTTTGGGTTTGTATATGATCGAACGTGATGTCAAGATTATAAACAAGCTTGGGTTGCATCTGAGAGCAGCCGCTGCTCTGGTGCAAACAGCTTCCGGGTTCGCATCAGACATTCATCTCCGCAAGGACGATATGGAAGTCGACGCCAAAAGCATAATGGGCGTGCTGGGTCTTGAGGCGGGCCAGGGTACTCACCTTAAGGTGATTGCAAGCGGAAGCGATGAGGAAGATGCTGTAAGGGCAATTGTTGGTCTGATTGAAGCAAAGTTCAATGAGGAGGAATAGGACTTTGCCCGGAGACAGGGATGAGGTTGTTCTGAGTGGTATAGCTGCGTCCCCAGGTTTAGCGATGGGAAAAGCAATAGTCTTTGCCAAGCGGGACGTTCGTGTTCCTTTCAGAAGAATACAGGCTGGTGAGGTCGAGGTCGAAATTGATAGGCTGAAGAGAGCGATCGCCGAGTCAAAGCGTCAACTTGGCGAGATCAGGGATAAGGTCGCAAGTGAGATGGGAGAATCCTATGCACGCATCTTTGATGCTCACATGATGATCCTTGAGGACAGTCGTACCTTCCAAGAGGTGGAAAGCAAAATAAGGGATGGCTATAACGCTGAATTTGCCTTCAATTCTGTATTTCTTAGGCATGAGAAGGATCTGTGGGAAAAGGGAGATGTCTATATAAGGGATCGCGCCGGCGATATAAGAGATGTTCGCAAGCGTGTTCTTTCTGTGCTTTCAGGCACAAGGAGAGTATCTCAGGAACTTTCCGATCTCCAGACAGATGTAATTGTCATTGCTCATGATCTTTCACCTGCCGATACTGCTCAGATGCGCAAGGAGAAGGTCTTGGCTTTTGCAACCGACATCGGGGGGAGAACATCCCACACTGCAATAATGGCGAGATCGCTCGAGATCCCGGCAGTTGTCGGTTTGCAGAATGTCAGCTCGCGGGTAAGCGATGGCGACTCGGTGATTGTGGATGGCAACAGAGGTAAGGTCATAATCTCACCAGCCCCTGAGACACAGGAGCGCTACAGGCTGGAGTCCAGGCGTTATGCAAGCTTCACCCGCGGTTTGCTGAAATTTAGAGACTTGCCTGCTGTTACGATTGACGGGCATACAATAATGCTATCCGCTAACATAGAGTCCCACGAGGAGGTTGGATCTGTCATCGAGCACGGAGCTCAGGGTATTGGGCTCTATCGGACTGAATTTATCTATATTGGACGTGAGGGCCTTCCAACTGAGGATGAGCAATATGAGATTTATAAATCCGTCGCAGAGGCTGTCAAGCCAGAGCCTGTGATCATCAGGACGATGGACCTTGGTGGTGATAAGTTCCTTTCGGCCTTCGAGAGCCCCAAAGAGATGAACCCGTACCTTGGTTGGAGAGGGATAAGATTCTGCCTTGCCCGCAAAGACATATTCCAGACGCAGCTTCGGGCGATACTGCGAGCTAGTGCAGTTGGCAATGTAAAGATCATGTATCCCATGATTTCAGGTCTGGATGAACTCATTGAAGCCAACAAAGTGCTTGATGAGGTCAAGGATCAACTCAAAGCTGAGGGAGTTGAATTTGACGCTGATTGCGAAGTTGGAATTATGGTTGAAACACCTTCAGCTGTCGTAATTGCTGACGAACTAGCCCGTCATGTAAGATTCTTCAGCATAGGTTCAAATGACTTGATCCAGTATACCCTGGCCGCTGACAGAGGTAATGAGAAGGTTGCCTACCTTTATGAACCGCTCCATCCTTCTGTTCTAAGATTGATCAAACAGACTATAGATGTTGCAAAACGATCAGGGATATGGGTTGGGCTTTGCGGTGAGATGTCGAGCGACCTCGTCTGTGCCTTCATCCTGCTTGGAATGGGTATTGATGAGTTGAGCGCCAGCCCCTACGTTGTTCCCGCGGTCAAGGAGATGGTGCGATCTGTATACTTCAGCGATGCCAAAAGAGTAGCAGAATTCGCCCTTAAGACAACGGATCCAGCCAAGGTGCGTCAGGCGGCTATGGAAAACATCGGCAAGGAATTTCCAGAGCTGCTCCTCTGAAGCCACCTTTGGTGGGCTAAGTATCTCCTTGCCTCTTTGCGTTAGAGCTTGCCTTGAGGAGTTTTTTGGCTATTATATCAATGATTCGCTTTCTCGGGATTGGGCCATTCTAAACAAGGAGATTGAGTGAGAGCTGTCATTCCTGTTGCCGGAGAAGGCACCCGGCTACGTCCACACACCCATACTACGCCCAAGCCACTTCTGAGGGTGGCTGGCAAGCCCATACTCGGGCACATTCTTGATGATATAGTCCAGCTCGATATCGGTGAGGTCATCCTTGTTGTCGGATATAGAGGCGAGGATATCGTTGAATATGTAAAGTCTAACTACGATCTCAAGGTTGATGTCGTCGAACAAACTGAACGCCTTGGACTCGGTCATGCTGTCTTCCTTAGCAAAGAATACGTTTATGGTGATCCCGTCTTCATAATGCTTGGTGATACGATCTTCAAAGGTGACCTTAAGGAAATGATTGCTGCCAGCGGAAATGTGATCGGTGTGAAGAGAGTCTCAGAACCAAAGCGATTTGGGATCGTCGAAGTTGTGGGTGGTAAAATAGTGAACCTGGTTGAGAAGCCTGACTCACCCAAATCAAATCTTGCCGTGGCCGGGGTTTATGCCATCTACGATTCACGCGCTCTCTTTGATGCTCTCGAGGAGCTTATCAGCATTGGATACAGGACAAAAGGTGAGTTTCAGCTGACAGATGCTCTCAATAAAATGATACAAATGGGTATTGAGATAAAGGCATTTGAAGTTGAAGGCTGGTATGATTGTGGGAAGCCTGAGACGCTGCTCGAGACCAATCGAGCCCTTCTTGAAGCATCATCTCCTAAGACGAGCATTCCTGGGAGCATTGTGATAGATCCAGTCTTCATCGCTGAGGATGCTCAGGTACTATCCTCAATCGTTGGTCCATACGTTTCGATAGCTGGCGGTTCAGTTGTGAGGAAATCAATAGTGAGGAATTCGATAATAGGGGAGAAAGCCGTTGTTGAAGACGCCCTTCTTGAATCGTCCCTTATAGGAGACAATGCGATTGTGAGGGGTATGTTCAAACGTCTGAACGTCGGTGACTCTTCGCAGATTGATTTTAGTTAGGGAGGTTGAGAATGACCAAGCAGAAGCATCTTTTTACTTCAGAATCGGTTACCGAAGGTCATCCCGACAAGATTGCTGATCAGATTTCAGATGCAATACTTGATGAAATCATGGCTCAGGATCCCGATGGTAGAGTCGCCTGTGAGACAATGGTAACGACCGGTCTGGCTTTTGTTGCAGGTGAGATAACAACTAGCTGTTATGTTGATATACCGTCTATTGTCCGCCGTGTGATAAGAGAGATCGGATATGTTGACGCCTCTTTCGGCTTCGACTACAAGACTTGTGCAATTCTGACATCAATCGACGAACAATCTCCAGATATAGCCCTTGGGGTTAACAAGGAAGGTGCAGGTGACCAGGGTATGATGTTTGGCTATGCAAGGAGAGAGACCCCGGAACTCATGCCTCTACCGATTATGCTCGCCCATAAACTCGCTCGAAAGTTGGCTGAAGTCCGTAAGAACAAAGAGATTGATTATCTGAGACCAGATGGAAAGACACAGGTTACTGTCGAATATGAGAACGGTGAACCAATTGGTGTAAAGGCTATTGTTGTGGCTGCCCAGCACGAGCCTGACGTTAGTGCTAAACAGATTGAGGAAGATATAATCGAGAAGGTGATCAAACATGTGGTTCCAGCAGATCTTATTGGAGATGACATAAAGTACTACATAAATGCGACGGGTAAATTCGTCATCGGCGGGCCTCAGGGTGATTGCGGTCTTACAGGTAGAAAAATCATTGTTGATACCTACGGGGGCGTTGGGAGCCACGGTGGGGGTTGCATGTCGGGTAAGGATCCTACGAAGGTCGACAGATCGGGTTCCTATATGGCTCGTTATGTGGCTAAGAATGTTGTTGCTGCAGGTCTTGCAGATGAGTGTGAGGTGCAGGTTGCATATGCAATTGGTGTGGACAGGCCAGTATCGATAATGATCGATACGCACGGAACCGGTGTTGTGCCTGATGAACAGCTGGTCAAGGTTGTAACGAAGAATTTTGATTTCCGTCCGAGGGCAATTATCGAGACACTGAAGCTTCGGCGTCCAATCTATCGGAGAACAGCAGCTTATGGGCACTTTGGCCGAGAAGAAGAAGGTTTCACCTGGGAAATCACTGATCGCGTTGAGGATCTAAAGAGATCTGTCTGAGGGGGTAGAGATGGAATACGACGTTCGGGACAAGTCTTTGGCACCGAAAGGGAAGCTGCGCATTCAATGGGCAGAAGGCAATATGCCTGTGCTCAGCATGATTGCACAGAGATTCAGGAAGGAACGTCCTCTAGATGGCGTAAAAATATCGGCATGCCTCCACGTTACTACTGAGACCGCAAATCTGATGAGAACTCTTAAGGCTGGAGGTGCTGAGGTGCGCCTGTGCGCCTCCAATCCTTTGAGTACTCAAGACGACGTTGCCGCATCACTTGTTGTAGATCATGGCATAAGTGTTTTCGCAAAACGTGGGATTGATTCGTCAGGCTACTATGAGCACATAAGGGCTGCTCTGAGTTTCTCTCCAAACATCACTATGGACGACGGAGCGGATCTCGTCTCCACTCTCCATTCTGAGATGAAGAATATGATCGCCGGCGTAATCGGGGGAACCGAGGAGACGACAACGGGGGTCATAAGGCTCAGAAGTATGGCAAGGGAAGGGGCTCTTAGCTACCCCATCATCGCGGTAAATGATGCTATGACAAAGCATCTCTTTGATAATAGATACGGCACAGGACAAAGCACCATAGATGGCATATTAAGAGCGACAAATGCTCTCCTTGCTGGTTCAAAGGTTGTGATAGCTGGATATGGTTGGTGTGGTAGGGGGCTTGCCGCGAGAGCTCGTGGAATGGGGGCGAATGTGATAGTTACAGAGGTTGATCCTCTCAAGGCGCTAGAAGCTGTTATGGAGGGTTTCACAGTTCTACCGATGGATGAAGCTGCCCGCATTGGTGATATTTTCATAACAGTTACTGGCAACACTTCAGTGATTCGCCGCGAGCATTTTGAGACCATGAAGGATGGAGCAATAGTTGCTAATTCAGGCCATTTCAATGTCGAAATCGACCTTGATGAACTTGAGAAGATGAAGAAGTCAAAGCAGGTTGTAAGAGACAATGTTGAGGAATATGTGGTCGATGGCGGCAGGAGAATAAGGGTGCTGGGCGAGGGAAGGCTGATAAATCTGGCTGCCGCAGAGGGGCATCCAGCCACTGTAATGGATATGAGCTTTGCAAATCAGGCTTTGTGCATCGAGCATCTCGTAAAGGCCGGTAGGCATATGAAACCAGGTGTTTATGGTGTTCCTGAGGAAATCGACAGCAGCGTGGCAAGTCTGAAGCTTAAGGCTCTTGGGGTCAAAATCGATACTCTGACTGAGAAGCAGCGCAAATACCTGGCATCCTGGAAGGCAGGAACCTAATGCTTCTCAGCCCGCAATATGAGGGCAATTCCGCAAGCGGCAAACACGAAATTACCCAGCCAGGCTGCTATGAAGGATGGCAGTAAAGCATGGTCTCCGAGGGTCTGGCCAACCCGAATGAAGCCATAATAGATGAAAGTAATGGCCAGACCCAATCCCACTCCGATAGCGATGCCTCCCCTTCTCAGACGTGCTGATAGGGGGGCACCGATCAGGATGACGACGAGATTGGTGAAGGGAAAAGCAAGTTTCATGTTAAGACCTACCCGGTAGCGGGTCGGATCACCTCCGCTTTCTTCTATACGTCTGACAAGTCGTCTGAGCTCGCGGTAACTCATCTCCTCTGGTTTTCTTTGTTCGCGAACTATATCACTCGGATTATCTCGTAGGTTTGCGAAAGTACCCTCAGGGATGTAAGCCTCCCTTTTGACTTCGCCATTCTCATCGAACCATCGTACCCAGGCATCAACAAAAACCCATACAGAATCTTTCCATATGGCTTTCTTGGCATTGAGACGATAGATGAGTTCTTCGCCTGCTGTCTTCTCGACGACGACTTCGTTCATGGTTTTCCTGTAAGTGTCAAACTCAGGAGTGAAGTAGAAAACCCCTGATTCACCTCTGTAGCTGATATTGATTTTCTTGTGAGGCTGCCTGCGTACCTTGGGCTTTTTAATCTCCGTCGCTTTTATCTTTCTCACGGTTGAATTGGTTTCAGGTTCAACGAGCTCACCAAGAGCGAGTGAGACCAGGCTTGCTATAAGGCCAACGGCGACGAGGGGCACAACGGTTCTAAGAAACCTTATCCCGGATGCCCGCATGGCTACCAGCTCGCTATGCCTAGCCATCTGTCCCACTGTAAAAAGGCATGCTATAAGCGTAGCGATGGGGAGGGTAAGATTAAAAATGTATGGAACCTGGTACGCATAGTATTTTAGAACTGTCAGGATATGGACATCGTTGTCCACAAAATCATCCACATTCTCAACCATGTCCAGGCTTATAAAGACAACGAGGAAGGCGATGCTTCCAATGCATATCGTTTTGGCTGTCTCTCTCATCATGTACCTATCAAGGATTCTCACTTAAGAAGGCTCCTTAGCCATTTGGTAAGCCGGGCTGGTACGAAGGGCAGCTCCTTATTGGCACGTATAAACAAATAGATACCAACAGCACCCAAAACAATGTTTGCTGCCCACATCGAAAGTGAAGGCAGTACGTAGCCTCTATCAGCAAGTTTCTCACCGGCTGTCAAGAAGGCATAGTAGATAGCAAAGAAACCTGAACTGATGACCATGCCAGCACCTGCGCCACCTTCCTTTGCCCTAACCGCAATTGGCACACCGAGCAAAACGAAGACAACGCAGGCAAAGGAGATTGCAATTTTCTTATGCACCTCAACCGATAGGGATCTTATCTTACGTCTATAAGAATTTGCCTGATCTCTCAAAGTTTTGAGTCTATCGGTTGCGTGTTCAAGAGTGCTCGCAAGACTTCCTGTTGCAACACCCAGAGAATCAGATGTGACAAGCCTATCTCTAATGGCTGCGGCTTCTGTCACAGATTCACTTACGGTGCTGGCTACTTCATCTTCAACCGCATACAGTTTTGTTTTGTATTTTTCGATTTCGTGCATAAGGCCACCGATGCTAAGCTCACGGTCACCCCTGTACTTCCTGTCAACCTTGACAAGCTTACTACCAGCTTCTGGTATGTTGAGAGTATGCTCAGTAAATTTCACCCGAAGATACCTTCGAGGATCCTTGGGATCGACGTCATGGATTTCCCCATCATAGAGTTTTATTACGAGTGTTGTGCCATCAGCTGCGTAGTATATCTCGCCATGGTCAGCCCTTATTGTCTGTGCTGGTTTGCCTTCGACAAGCTTAGAGATTGTTACACCTTCTATCTTCCTGCCCCTGGCTTTTTGCACAAGTATGCTATATCCCTTTATGTCGTTCATGAAAATGCCATCCCTGAGTTGAAGGGCAGGCTTTTTCTTGTGTATAGCTATTAGCAGGTTTGCTAATCTATGGTTGGTCTCGGGAACTACATAGTTGTGAACTGGTATCATGGCGAGGGAAAGCGCAAATGAGGCGATTATCAGAGGCTTGGCGATTTGCGTAAGGCTTAGACCCGCGGTTCTCATTGCCACAATCTCATTGTCAGATCCCAGTCGCATGAAGGATATTAGAACTGCTATCAGTACGGCCATAGGAACAGCCATGACAACCATCCAGCCAAGGCTTAAGACGAGTAGCTCAATGGAAGTTGTGATAGGTACCCCTTTGCCTATCAAGGTCTCGAGGTTCTTGTAGAGGAAATTAAGGATAAGTATGAAAATGACAACGAACATTCCAAAGAGGAAAGGCGGAATCTGTTCTTTGAGCACATACTTATGGAGTGTCTTCATCAGTACACCAGCGTATCCCAAAGTGGTCACCATCTATCGTGCCAGGTGCCAAGTTATTATATGCATTCTCAAAGAGCAAGTGCACTTTTATTTTAGTATATTCAAGGGGTTTGAGCGATTGTGAGGAATGTTGAAGAAACTGGCATGGAAATTGCGGACAAACCCCCACGGGGAATGCTCTGCCGGAGTGCGTCTGTGAGGCATAAAGCGTGTTCAAGAATAGTTCTGGGGTGGCTGTTTCTCTTTGTCCCGATCTTTGCCGTAGGGGCTTGGGCCCGGGATGTTCCCTTTAAGCCTTTGAGGTCTTCAGGTATCTCGTTCCCGATCGGCTACCAGGATACACTTCACTATCTCACACCGACATTACCAGAATTCGCTCGAAAATCTCCCCTCGAGATACCCTTCCTCGATGCACTCGAGAGAGCTTGGCGTGAGACAAGATCCCGTGAGATCCTTGAACCCAAGAGCAGGAGTCTTGCCGATTTTAGCCAGATCGACATACCCATCAATCTGCCCAATCCGATTGAGAAGGTCATAGGGCAAGGTGCGAATCTGAGAGTTACAGGTAGCGAGCAGATAACCTTCGGAGGGCAGACGCGCTATAGGTTAAATGAACCCCTGACAGAGTATGGAAGGCGATCGCGCTTCCCGACACTTGACATGAAACAGCATCTCAAGATCAATCTCGAGGGAACGGTCGGGCAAAAAATACATGTCACGGTGCATCATGATAGCGATATTGAAACACCTTTAGAGAATCGCATCAAGCTTCGCTACGAAGGTGATGACGATGAGATAGTACAAAAGATAGAGATGGGCAACACCAACCTCACCATACCTGGTTCTCAATTTGTCAGTTACAGCGGTAAGCAGGAAGGTCTTTTTGGTGCGAAGATGCTAGCCAAGCTCGGGCCTCTCGATATCACTGCGATCGCTAGTAAGCAGGAAGGAAGAACAGCTGCAGCCACTTTCCGCCCCAATGTTAGGGATTCCGTTGTCCTTGATGACATAGATTTTGTGAGGAACAAGTATTTTTTCCTCATGGATCCCTACGACGTAGATCCCAGCAAGACCTTCTCTGAGGTTGAGCTCTACATTGATGATGGGATTGGTACAAACAACGATGCTGCTGTTCATGCCTTTGCTTTTCTGGATCCAGATGCTTCGCGCTATCCTGACCCGGCAGCGTGGGATACCGTTAGCTCTGCCTTTGAAGGTAACTTTGATGTGCTGGAGCCAAACAAGGATTACGCCTTTGATCCCAGAACTGGAGAAATCTCACTTCAAAGAACACTTCAGTCAAGTCAGACACTTGCTGTGAGATACATTTACGGAGATGGTGTTGAAGCGGATACGATTGGCGGCTCAGTCGGCGGCACCCTCATGCTTAAGATGATAAGGCCCAATGATGAGGTTTTGACAAACCGTTGGGGCGTCTGGGGGGGGACGCTCAACTATGAGCGCAAGAATGTTTATTCGATCGGTGTGAACTACATTGTCGAGGACAAAGTGCAAGTAAAGATATATAGGAAGGCTTCTCCAGTAGATGAGGATATTCAAAAGACCTACGAATATTCTAAGATATTGGGCATTGATCTGGTTGATGAGAATGGCGTAAGGGCTGGTCCCCAAAACAATTGGAAGACGGATGGCTACGCTGATGGCGGACGTATAAATGGTGAGGCGGGGCTCCTTCTGTTCCCAGACCTCAGACCTTTTGATCCAGACGTACGCTTCATGGACGAAAGGCCTGAAACCCTCCTGGCTGAGAATCGCAACCCTGACATCTATGACAGGCCTCCTGTTGATCTCAAACGCAAGGAGGAATTCTCGAAGTTCTATATAGTTGTCCGATTCACAACTCCCCAGACCACCTTCAAGATGAAGCACATGAATATCCTTGAGAACAGTGAGGTTGTTACTCTTAACGGGAGGCGCCTGACTCGGAACGTTGACTACGAGATCTACTATGAGACTGGCCAGATCCGCTTTCTTACTGAGGAAGCCCTTGATCCAAATGCTCACATAACTGTCGACTATCAGTATGTTCCTTTTCTGTCGCTAGCGCAACAGTCCTTGGTTGGCCTGCACGGGATCTATAAACTATCCGATCACTCCAATATCAGCACAGCGTGGATCTATCAGAGCAAGAAATCGCCGGAGGAACGACCCCGTCTGGGTCAGGAACCTTCAAGGATTGTGCTTGGCGATATCAGGGCACAGTTAGAATTCAAGCCTGACATCATGACATCCATTGTAGATGCCTTGCCATTCGTTGAGGCAACCAACCCCTCGCGATTGACGTTCTCTGGTGAAATAGCCATGAGCCTCCCCAATCCCAATACCAAGGGCAATGTCTACATTGATGACATGGAAGGAGTGCGTGATTTGAGATCTTTCTCGATAATGCGGGAAGCATGGGTGCCAGCAAGCCCGCCTTTTGGATACAAATGGGAAAATACCCGCAAGATATGGTGGTATGTTCGCGACAACGAGGTTGATGAGAAGGATCTTTTTCCGAATGCCGAGTCAAGACCTGGTGAAGCCAAAATACCCGTCATGGAGATAAATTTCAAAGGGCAGAAGTATCGCTCTATCTATGATCCTGATTCCAGCTGGTCTGGGCTGATGAGATTGGTCTCAAAAACTGGAAGCGATTATTCTGAGCTCAAGTTTTTCGAGGTCTGGCTCAAACCCAAGGTTGGCAGCGGCGGCCGGATGAATATCGATTTGGGCTCGGTAAGCGAGAATTATTATCATCCCTGGGTTGATTCGCTTGATACCGAGGACAGGGATAACAATGGTGTAAGGAGTGCCGACGAGAATACGGGTTTGGACGGTGTTTTCACAGGAACCCCTGGTGATGATCCTGATGATGACTGGAGCTACAGTGAGGGTGATTATTCTCACATAAATGGTACAGAGAACGATCCCAGAATCTCTGCTGATACTGAGGATCTTGATCTTGATGGCAACCTCGATGTCAACGAGGTGCTTTTCAGACTGAGCTTCGATCTTGACGATACAACATACATTGTCAACGAAACTCCTGAGGGCTGGCGACAGTATCGTATACCTTTGAGCCAGGCAGACACCCTCGGGGGTTCTCCCAATTGGCGTTCTATAAAGTACATAAGGTTCTTTTTTACGGGCATTGATTCTCCGGCTATCTATCAAATCGCCTATCTCCAACTTGCAGGAGCAAGCTGGTTAGAGGAAGGGATAAGACAAAAGCAGACCATGACCCCTACCGATGTCAATCCTGATGAAGTATTCGAAATATCAGCCAAGAACACTCGCGACGATCCTGACTACATTCCCCCCTACGATCCGGGAAAGGATCCCCAGGGCTACAAGAAGCGTGAACAGTCGTTTGTTTTTAGCCTTCGAAATCTCTCCCCTGGAAACAGTGGCTCGGTTTACAAGGCTGTGCCTGGAGAGCCTCAGGATTATACGCTTTATGAGAGCATGGCTTTCTATGTTCACGGACCGCAGGAGGTCACCCAGGAAAGTCTTTACATATTTGTTCGATTTGGAACCGACAGTCTCAATTTCTATGAATACGGAACTCGCATTGAGCCAGGCTGGCAAGATGTCCGCATACCACTTGGCGATTTGACAAATCTCAAAACTGCCCCACCCGATACGATCTCTATCTATGGCAAGGATGGCATTGAGTATCGATATAGAGCCATACCTAGTGGCTGGCTGGCGGCCTATGGTTCACCAAACATAACCAGGGTGTCACGTATTGGAGCAGGCGTGGTTAATCTTGGCAGTAGAAAGACAAGTTCCAAAGCTCTTGAGGTCTGGTTCGATGACTTACGACTGACAAATGTCCGGAGGCAAGCTGGCTTCGCAAAGCGCCTCAGTGTGGGGGCTTCATTCTCAGATGTTGTCAAGATCGATTTTGACTTCAGGCAGACAGATACTGAATTCCAGACACTTTCAGCAAAGCGCCGTGGAAGTGATGACACCGACTATTCGATTTCCTTCACTACTTCGATTGAGCGTTTTCTTCCCTTCTCAAGTTTGACACTACCATTCTCGGCACGTTTCCACAGGGCGACCTCATTGCCTACACTCGCAAGTAAGTCGGACATACTTCTCAGGGAGGATCAAAGGAAGGAACAGGAAAAGACCTCTGCTGATGAGTCATATCGCCTGAGCTTCTCCAAACAGAAGAAATCTAGTAACTGGTTTATGAGATTGACATTTGATGGGCTCTCGGGCAATGCCTCATACACGCGCAACAGAGGTTCATCGCCAGAGTTGGCTGACACAAGCTCGGGTTACACGGGGAGTCTCAACTACAAGTTCACACCTTGGTGGAATCATAGTCTGAGGTTTTTCCGAGGCTACGCAATTTCATACCTGCCTGAGAACTTATCTGCCACGATAACAGGGCAGACCAGATCCATAAAACGGATAAATAAGCGTCAGGGCGTAGTAACCGAGGATAGGTACACTCGCGAGGTTAAAGGTGTCTTCAATATCAGCTTCAAACCTGTAAGCGGCCCATCCTTCCAAACAGACTATAGTCTTAAGATGACGCGTGATCTCGACCTCAATAAGAAAGTGCCTTTGATAAGGAGCCTGGGAAAGGGGAGGGAACTCAGTAGGAACCAGCGGGCAAGCCTTAAGTACAGTCCCTCTTTCGGCAAGTGGTTACGCCCTACATTGAGCTATGACGTGAACTATGAGGAGAATGCAGACCCTAAGCTGAGAGCTCAGACTGATCCGCCTGGCGTAAGAAGGGTATCTGTCTCGGGCAGATCGCGTGTTGATGTGATACTGAGCCCCGGCTCCGCATTCATTTCACGTGACCATGGACCCGATACTTCAGGAGTCTCGTTTATACAGAAGCTGGTTAGTAAGATTCCTGATGTCGATATCCGTTACGTTCTTGACCGCAATGCTAAGTACAATAAGGTGATTGGGCGCCCCAGTCTCAAGTTCCAGCTCGGGATTGATCCTGAGGACGTCAGCCAGATAGTTGTACTTGGTTCATCAGGTGCGGCTCAGCGAACTGATCAGCAGACCCGAAAGACCGGCTTTGATATTTCTACGGATTTCAGACCGATTGCTTGGCTTTCAATGGAAACTAAATACAAATTTGATCGTTCCCAGCGCACCTACGGTGGGGCTAAAACCTTCACTGAGCAATCCGTTTGGCCAGATATTACTGGAAGTGTTTCTTCCCTTGCCAATCTCAACCCTTTTTCGAATTGGTGGAAGAATTCCTCGATATCGATGGGTTACAAGGGAAGTCGCAATGTTGAAGGGCGAGGAGTTTCCGTTAAGACAAAAGAGACCAACAAGCATGAGTGGCTCCCCTTGCTAGGTTGGGATGCAACCTGGCAGAATGGTGTTCGGACGACTCTGAACGTGCGGAGGTCAACTAGTGAAGCAGAGAATCTCTCAGGAACGAGGACACTTAAGCGAACCCAAACAAGCTCAATCAATTTCCAGATTCGCCACTCTTTCAGTGCTCCTCAGGGCATAAGTATACCTCTTGCTGGTCGCCCTCTCAAGTTCAAGAGCAACTTAACACTTTCGGTAGACTTCACATATGAAGCGAGCAAGACAACGACCCCTACAGCTGGCAACAGGGTTGATAGGGATACGCGCAAGTTCAGCTTCATTACAACTGCTAGCTACAGTTTCAGCAAGAAGGTAACCGGGAGTGCCAATGCCAAGTTCATACAGGAGAGTGATAAGGTAAGAGGTGAAACCTTCCGTACAATCGGTCTGAGCGCTTCCGTCTTGATTCGCTTCTGAGTTTTCGCTTGCTTTCCGAAGAGCCTTATTGTAAGTTTGAGACGGAGTGGGCAAAGCCCACTCTTACAGTTTGTGCTGGGGGCTGGTATGTTCGGTCAAGATGGGGTTATTGAGACTATAAAGAACCTTGTCGAGCCGACGCTTGAAGCCCTTGGATACGATCTTTTAGAGATCAAACTCGTTGTTACGCATGGTAGGCGTACGCTGAGGATTTTTATAGACAAGCCCGGCGGCGTGACCGTGGAGGATTGTGCTCATGCGAGTCGAGCGATTGGTTCCATACTCGACGAGGAGGGGCTCTTTGATGAACGCTACTATCTTGAGATCTCTTCGCCAGGTGCAGAGCGCCCTCTCAGGGAACCGCACGAATTTGAGCACTTCAAAGGTAGGAAGGTGTTTGTTAGACTGAAACGGCCCATGCTTGGAAAGGTTGAATTCAGAGGGTTGATAGATGATTTTGTTGACAATTCCCTTCATCTTAAAGTCGAGGGGGGAGATATTCTCATAATAGGGTTTGAGGATATCGCCGCTGCTAGGCTCAGTCTGTAGCGGGGGAGACTTGGTGATGGATATGAGTCTTGAAGTTATTCATGCATTGAAGTCGATTGCACGCAGCAAGGAAGTCGATGAGGAACTTATCCTCGAGACCCTCCGCGTAGCTCTGGTTAGCGCAGCCAAGAAGAAATTTGGTGCAGAATGCAGGGTAGACGTTGCCATAGATGAGGAGGCAGGCAAGCTCGAAGTCTTCTGTTTGAAGACGGCAGTTGAGAAAGTTGAAGATCCAGCAGTCGAAATATCTCTTGAAGAAGCTCGCAGAATTGATCCGGAAGCCAAGCTTGGTGATGATGTAAAGATAGTCATTCCCATTGAAGCTTTCGGAAGGAATGCCATTCAGGCTGCGAAGCAAATTGTTGTCCAGAGGGTGAGAGAAGCCGAGCGGGAAAGGATATATCAGGAATATCAAAAGCGTATCGGCGAGATCGTAATGGGGAGTGTGCAACAGATTGATCGCGGGAATATCATCGTGAACCTCGGTAGAGCAGAGGCCATCCTGCCTTCGCGGGAACAGATACCTAGGGAGCAGTTCAGGCAGGGTAATACAGTTAAAGCATATATAGTAGATGTCAACAAGAGCTCTAAAGGGCCTCAGGTTGTACTCTCTAGAGCGCACCGTGATTTCCTGGCGAAGCTCTTCGAACTTGAGGTTCCTGAGATTAAGGATGGGACTGTCGAGATAAAGGCTGTAGCAAGAGAACCTGGAGCAAGGTCAAAGATAGCGGTTCATTCGCACGACGACAAGATCGATGCTGTCGGTGCATGTGTAGGAATGAAGGGTTCAAGGGTGCAGACAATAGTTAGAGAGCTCGGCGGTGAGCGAATAGACATAGTACTATGGAGCGATGACCCCATAACTTTTGTGACGAGGGCACTCAGTCCAGCAAAGGTGATTCATGCTGAGCTTGATCCTGACGATAGGAAGGTGACGGTTGTTGTAGCAGACGATCAGCTTTCCCTAGCTATTGGCAAGGGTGGGCAGAATGCTCGGCTTGCTGCTAAACTCACCAACTATAAGATAGACCTAATAAATGAGTCGCAATATGCTGAACGCCTTGAGTTTCAGAAGATGGCTCGTGTGTCGATAGATGAGGTAGAGGGTGTCTCTGAGAAGATAAAGGAGCGGCTGCGAGCTGCTGGTATCGACACTGTGGATGCCATTCTTAAGACGGATATTGGGGGCTTGCAGGAGATCGATGGGATAGGAGAGAA
Source organism: bacterium (assembly GCA_029933125.1). Classification (GTDB taxonomy): domain Bacteria; phylum Arandabacterota; class Arandabacteria; order Arandabacterales; family Arandabacteraceae; genus JALGWB01. The sequence goes on from JAOZOU010000004.1 coordinate 272,142, forward strand.
GACAGCTGAGAAGATCATAGAAGCAGCCAATGCGAAGCTTGAGACTCTCAAGGAGGCTTATCGCACCGCTAAGGCAGCCAAATCTCAGGAGGTTTTAGCAGAGAGAGACGAGTCCGAATTACGGGATGAGGGAGAAGAAAGCGAGGCCAGGGAGAAAGAATCCTCTGAAGTTGATGCTGCAGATGACCAGGCGAAATGAAGCGGGGACATGTTCCTATAAGAATGTGTGTCGGATGTTTGGGCAAGAAACCTAAGGCATCTCTTGTGCGTTTTGTGGTTTCATCTGAGGGGCTCAAGACAGGGAATGTTGAGGGAAGGGGTTTTTACCTTTGTCCCGATAGCCGGTGTCTTGAAGCTGCTCTGCGTAGAAGGGGTTTTATGAGAACAGTCGGTGCAAGATTGAAGGATAGAGATCTTGAATCCATAAGGGACATTCTGCAGCAAAAGAGGCTTGACTCGAAGACCTCGAACGGTGTTATATGTCAGACCTAGGTGGAGGTGCTCTGTTTGGCTAAGAAAAGAGTTTATCAGGTTGCTCGTGAGCTCAATCTCTCGAGCGAAGCCCTTCTCAAGATGTTGAGATCTATGGGCATAGCTGTCAAGAGCCACATGAGCGCCATCGAAGATGAGACCGCTGAGGCTGTAAGGCAGAAGCTTAAGGATGAGAAAGAAGCCGTAAAGAAGGAAGTTGAGAGAAAGAAGCGCCTGACTGAGGAAACCGAAGCCAAACCTAAGATTGAAGAGCAGCCCCAGGTGGCACCGAGGAAGGTTCTACGCAGGCGGCCTGATGAGAAGTCGGTTAAGGAAACAGTTCGGCGCACGCTTGCTGAATTGGAAGGAGCTGGTAAGCCACGCAGGAGGAGGCGCAAGGACAAGTCAGACAAGCAGGCGGTTGAAACAGAAGAGCACAAGATAAAATTGACTGAGTTCAGCTCAGTGGCCGAGCTGGCGAGTGCCCTTGGGGTCAAACCTGCCGAGGTTATCGCATGCTGCATGCGGCTCGGGGCGATGGTTACCGTGAATCAGCGGCTTGATGCCGACACAATAGAGGCTGTAGCTGACGAGTTTGGATATGAAGTTGAATTTGAAAAGGAGTATGGGGCTGAGATTGCAGAGGAGATTGAAGCGCCACCTGAGCCGCGTCCACCAGTTGTGACCATAATGGGACACGTCGACCATGGCAAGACATCCCTGCTGGATTACATTCGCAGCAGCAACATTGTTGGAGGAGAGTCGGGTGGTATAACTCAGCACATCGGCGCCTACGAAGTCGAGACGCCTTTGGGCAAAGTGACCTTTCTTGATACCCCCGGTCACGCAGCATTTACCGCAATGAGGGCAAGAGGGGCTCAAGTCACTGACATTGTCGTTGTCGTTGTCGCTGCAGATGAGAGGGTTATGCCGCAGACTGTCGAAGCAATAGATCATGCGAGGGCTGCTGGCGTTCCAATCATTGTAGCGATAAACAAGATTGATTTACCAAATGCAAATGTTGAGCGAATCAAGCAAGACCTGGCAAATCATGGGCTTACTCCAGATGAGTGGGGTGGCAATACGATAATGGTGCCTGTTTCAGCGAAGACGGGTGAGGGAGTTGATCATCTTCTTGAGGTGATCCTTCTTCAGGCTGAAGAACTCAAGTTGGTTGCTCCTCGGGAGGGAAGGGCAAGTGGGGTTGTGATCGAGTCACGTGTCGAGCAGGGTAGAGGCATTGTTATCACAGTCCTTACCCAGAAGGGGAAGCTCACTGTGGGCGATCCATTTGTAGCTGGAATTTGGTATGGCAGAGTGAGAGCGATGTTCAACGAACGACTTAAGCGTGTCGATGTTGCATATCCGTCTACGCCTGTTGAGCTTTTGGGATGCCAGGGAGTTCCTCAAGCTGGAGATTCCTTTATTGTCACGAGAGATGAACATGAGGCTAAGGAAATAGCTCTAAAGCGCCAATTGCTCCAGCGTGAGCGGGAACTTAGACGTATTCGCCACATCAGTCTTGAGGATCTCCATGAAAAGGTCAGAACTGGCGAGCTTAAGGAGCTCAGGATCGTTGCCAAAGCTGATGTGGATGGCTCACTTGAAGCACTTGCTGATATTCTGGAACAGCTTGGGAAACAGGAGATCGGCATAAAGATCATTCATAGAGGTGTGGGTGCGATAAATGAATCCGATGTCTTGTTGGCTGCCGCTTCGGATGCTATCGTGATTGGCTTCCATGTCAGTGCCTTACCAAAGGCGCGCGATCTTGCCAAACGTGAGAGGGTTGATATCAGGACTTATGATGTCATCTATGAGATAAGCAAAGATATCACGGCAGCCATGGAAGGATTGCTGGGACCCAAGATCGAAGAACGGATTGTTGGTAGTGCTGAAGTTAGAAGGGTTTTCAACATAAGCAAGGTGGGAAGGATAGCCGGCTGCTATGTCAAAAACGGTGTGATTCCCCGAAATGCAATGGTTCGTGTGCTTCGCGATGGGGAGACCGTACATGAAGGTAGGATAGTGTCCCTGAAGCGTTTCAAGGACGATGTCAAGGAGGTTGCACAGGGATTTGAATGCGGTATTGCTATTGAGGATTTCAATGACTTTCATGAAGGTGACATCCTTGAAGCGTTTGTACTTGAAGAGCTAGAGAGATAGGATCCTATCTTGGTTGTCTACACTTGCCTTGTTAGCCTGCACATTCCGGATAGCGGCTCCTTGAAGGCCAAGCGTCTTGTGCTTAGGCGCCTCAAGGATAGGATAAAGAACAAGTTTAATGTTTCAGTGGCTGAGGTTGATGATTTCGATTTATGGCAACGCACCACTCTAGGGATTGCTGTGGTTTCCAAAGATTCCTACTTTGGGCAGCAGGTTATCTCGAATGTGATCAATCTGATTGAGGCGGATCGCAGTGTCAACGTGATAGACATCGAGACAGGTGTGAGGTGATTACGCTGGAGAGGCGAAGACTTAGCAGGCTCGGTGTGCAGATACAGGAAGAGGTTAGCGATATCATTCGCAGACGCCTTAAGGACCCAAGAATAGGCTTTGTGAGTGTAACAGGCGCACGCGTGACAGCTGATCTTAGCTTTGCCTATGTCTACATAAGTGCTATGGGCAGCGAGGAGGATATTGGAAGAAGCCTCGAGTGCCTTATCGGAGCTGCAAGTTTCATAAGATCGGAGCTTGGAAAGAGATTGAGAATAAAGCGGATCCCGGAGCTTCGCTTTGTCTACGATGATACAGGTGTGCGGGCGGCAAAGATTGAAGCTATCTTGAAAGATCTAAAGGATGGTTCCGATGAGTGACGCTTACAAAGCAATAGCGGAAATCTTTAGGTCTAAGGGGACTTTTGTCGTGACCAGCCACATCGATCCTGATGGTGACGCAATAGGTTGCATACTGACTATTTATTCTGTTCTTAAACGGTTAGGGAAATCAGTTAATGTAGTACTTGAAGACAGGGTTCCACTCAATTTCTCGTTTCTTAAGGGGAGTGATGAGGTCGTCTGCGAGCATGTTGAGCCTTGTGAAGTCGGTATAGTCGTCGATGCTGCTGCAGTCGAGCGAACCGGATGGGTCAAGGACATTATCCTGGCTTGTGAGGTGATTGTCAATATCGACCATCATCGTTCTAATGACTATTTCGGGACATACAATCTCGTTGTTGAGGGAACGGGTGCATGCGGTGAGATAATCTATAAGCTGCTTGTTGAAATAGGGGAAGGCATAGCTCTCGAAGAAGCAGAGGCACTTTTTGTGGCTATCCTTAGCGATACTGGATGTTTCCGTTTTCCAACAACGACAGCTGAGACGATGCGAATCGCAGCCCATTTGCTTGACCTTGGCGTCAGGCCATATCGAGCTGCCTCTGAAATATTCTGGAACAGATCACCCAAAGCATTGATGCTTTTGAGTAATGCTCTTGGAACCATTGAGATTACCAATGACGGTGCGGTTGCATCAATGGAGATAACCCGCGAGATGTATGAATCCACAGGTGCGAGCCCCCGCGATACCGAAGGCTTCGCAAATTATCCACGTTCAATACGTGATGTCCTCGTTGGCATTCTTTTCCGCGAAGTTGATGATGGTGTTTATAGAGTCAGTTTGCGGTCACGGGAGGGTTATCCGGTTGATGGAATCGCAAAAGCCTTTGGTGGGGGAGGGCATCCGACTGCTGCTGGCTTCAGAGTCAAGGGGGAGCTTGAATCACTCAAACAGGATGTTCGTCGGGAAATAGATTCCCAGATTCTTCAGCCTCACAGGATCTCCGACACTCAGTAATATGGATGGTGTCCTTCTTGTCGATAAGCCCGCTGGTATGACTTCACACGATGTGGTAGATGCCTTAAGGCAACTGACAGGAATGCGCCGCATTGGACATGCGGGCAGCCTAGATCCACATGCTACAGGGGTTCTTCTATTGCTCCTTGGGAAGGCAACGAGGATATCAAGATGGCTGATGGAGCTCGACAAAGAGTATGTTTTCACCATTCAGCTTGGCTTGGAGACCAGGACGCACGACAGATGGGGAGAGATTGTGGCCCATTCTGATATAGATGGAATCCCTGAGGAAAGAGTAGTGAATGTTTTGATGAGTTTTGAAGGGAAATATCACCAGATAGCTCCAGCGGTATCAGCCTTAAAGCACGAGGGGCGACCCCTTTACAAGATTGCTAGAGAAGGTGGTAGGGTGCCGATCAAGGCCAGAATCGTTAGCATAAGGCGGATAGAGATACTTGACGTATTCCTGCCCTTTGTCACGGCACAACTCGAGTGCTCATCAGGAACCTACGTGAGAGCTATTGCCAGAGATATTGGACACAAACTCGGATGCGGTGCAACCGTTTTCTGTCTGAGACGTACAAGGGTCGGGGATTTCACAGCGCAAAATGCACTAACTCTTGGGGTCCTGGCTAGTAAGCAGTCAGAGATAGACAAGGCACTCATTCCAATTGATGAGGCTCTCGGGCATTTGCCAAAACTTAGGCTTAGGAAAGGTGTTGCGCGAAGTGTGCGGCAAGGTAAGCAGCCTGACAAAGATGGTTTCATCGAAGCAGTGCATTTTCCTCTAGGTTCCTTCCGGCTCGCCGACAGCGATGGGAGTCTTGTCGGCATAGCCCGAAGGGAAGCATGCGGGGGTTTCCACATTAAGGTAGAGAGGATTCTTTGATGAGGCTCATAAGAAGACTTTCCACTTCGCTTGGGAAGCCCAGTGTGGTTACGATAGGCTCGTTCGATGGTGTTCACCTCGGACATTCCAGGATATTAGAAGAGGTTGTTATGCTTGCAAGGGGACTCAGCTTCAAGAGCGTAGTTGTGACCTTTGATCCTCATCCCCTTGCTGTCTTACAGCCAAATGAGCAACCGTCTGTGCTGACAACCTCTTCTGAGAAGGTCAGCCTGCTAAAGAATGCAGGCATTGAAATAACCGTCATGCTACAATTTAGTACTAAGCTTGCGTCTCAGCCAGCCGAATCGTTTGTCAGGGAGATTCTCCTCGAAAAACTCAGAATGTGCCGACTTGTAATTGGTTACGACTTTCGCTTTGGCAGACAGAGGGAGGGGAATCCGTCCTATCTGGAAGAGCTGGGTGAAAAGATGGGATTTGGCGTGGACATAATTCCGCCTGTGACTTACTTGGGATATCCCATCAGTTCGACTCGCATAAGGACGGCAATCCTTAGGGGGGATGTTACATCCGCAGCGAACATGCTTGGCAGAAGATACAGCTTCGAGGCCAGTGTGATACGTGGTGAGGGCCGGGGAAAGAGACTATCGTTCCCTACAGCCAATCTTAGGGTAAAGGGCTCGTCCAAAATAGTGCCAGCACCAGGAGTCTATGCGACAAAGGTAACCATAGAGGGGAATGCCTATCCTGGGGCTCTTTATATTGGGACCAAGCCAACATTCGGCGGTTCAAGCCCAACGATTGAGGTCTATATGGCCGGGTGTGGTGGAGACCTTTATGGCAAGAAGGTTACTGTTGAGTTCTTCAAGCGCCTGAGGGGAGAGAAGCAATTCGCCTCCAGGGGTGATCTTGTACGGGCAATTGAGCATGACACTGCAAAAGCAGTCAAGATTGTTTCAATTTAGGTGTTGATTTATGCGCCAAAAAGGTCTAAGTAATAGTATTAAGAAGGGGGTGAAAGTGACGTGCCTTTGACGAAAGAGAAGAAACAGGAGATCATAAGGAAGTTTCGTGTCCACGAACGTGACTCCGGTTCTCCTGAGGTTCAAATCGCGCTTTTGACCGAGCGCATAAACCAGCTAGCAAATCACTTCCAGGTACACAAGAAGGATTATCATTCCCGTAGGGGGTTGCTAAAGCTGGTAGGTCAGCGAAGAAGGCTATTGGATTATCTGAAATCAAAGAAGATTGAAAGATATCGCCAGATAGTCAAAGAACTTGGTTTGAGAAAATAGATGGAGTCTAGATTCTAAGATGATAATTAAGGAAAGTGTTGAAATTGGTGGAAGGACCCTGTCGATAGAGACTGGGCGCATGGCAAAGCAGGCAGATGGGGCAGCATTGGTGCAGTATGGCGATACTATCGTCCTTGTCACAAGCGTGATCTCAAAGGATCCCCTTGAAGGGGCAAGCTTCCTGCCCTTGCTTGTCGAGTACAGAGAGAAGACCTATGCTGCTGGCAAGATTCCCGGTGGATTCTTCAAGCGTGAGGGTAGGCCGACCGAGAAAGAAATTCTAAGTGCAAGATTGATTGATAGATCTTTGCGTCCTCTCTTCCCAAAGGGTTTCAATCATGAGGTGCAGATCATAGCTAATGTTCTTTCCTCTGATCAGCAGAACGATTCGGATATTCTTGCGTTAATAGGCGCTTCGGCGAGCCTTGCAATTGCTGGGGCACCCTTTGAAGGACCTATTGGAGTTGTGCGCGTTGGGCGGCAAGACGGTAACTTGATAGTCAATCCCACATTTGCACAACGTGATGAAGGTGATGTTGATCTTGTTGTGGCTGGCTTTAAGGACAGGGTTGTGATGATTGAGGGAGGTGCAAAAGAGATCTTAGACGAAGATCTTGTCAGAGCAGTTGAATTTGGACTGGAATTCTTGCCCAAGATAATAGAAGTTCAGCGACGTGTAGCAGATACCTGTGCGAAGGAAAGGATGGAGTTTGAGGCTAAAGAGCCTCTTGAGGAGATTGTCTCAGAGATCCAGACCTCATTTGGTGAGAAAATAGCTCAGGCAGTTCGCATAGGTGAGAAGGAAAAACGGCAGGCAGAACTTGACGGCATTAAGCAAGAAGCCCTCGATGCGCTTCTTGAGAAATATCCTGAGCAAGAAGCTGATATAGTCATGGCTCTAATAGACCTCGAGCGGAAGGAAGTTCGAAAGCTCATAGCTCAAGAACACACACGTGTCGATGGGCGAGGCTTACGTGACTTAAGACCTGTCTCCTGTGAAGTTGGTATACTGCCACGTACTCATGGTTCAGCGCTATTTACCAGGGGTCAGACTCAGGCGCTTGCTGTTACAACCCTTGGCACTGCTATAGATGAACAGAGGGTGGAAGAGCTTGAGGGTGAGACAACGAAGAGCTATATGTTGCACTATAATTTCCCTCCTTTCAGCGTTGGTGAGATTAGGCCATTAAGATCGCCCGCAAGACGCGAGATTGGTCATGGTGCACTTGCTGAAAGGGCAATACAACCTGTCATTCCTGCTTCTGGGATCTTCCCATATACGATTAGAGTTGTATCGGACATTCTCGAGTCCAATGGATCCTCATCTATGGCGACGGTTTGCAGCGGATCGCTATCACTAATGGACGCAGGTGTGCCAATTCGTGCAGCTGTTGCTGGTGTTGCAATGGGGCTTGTAATGGATGGAGATACCTATCGCATCCTTACGGACATTCTGGGAATCGAAGATCACCACGGAGATATGGACTTCAAAATAGCAGGTACCCGCAAGGGCATAACTGCGGTACAGATGGATCTTAAGATTACTGGCATACCAGTGGATGTTGTGCGCGAGATAGTTTTCCAATCAATCGAAGCTCGTCAGACCATCCACGATATAATGGATAACACGATTTCTGCACCGCGATCCGAGATTTCAATGTATGCGCCCCGGATAGTAGCTATAAGGATCGACAGGGACAAGATAAGAGACATCATTGGCCCTGGAGGCAAGACAATCCGCAAGATTATTGACGAGACAGGAGTGGTCATTGACATTGGGGATGATGGTGAAGTAAAGATAGCATCACCTGATGGGAGAGCTCTCGATAAGGCTCTCGGTATGGTAAATGCTCTCATTGAGGAGCCGGAGGTTGGCAAGGTATACAATGGAACTGTTAAACGTATTGTTGACTTTGGAGCTTTTGTTGAAATCTTGCCTGGCAAGGAAGGGTTACTGCACATTTCAGAGATAGAGCACCACAGGATAAACAGTGTTCGCGATGTGCTGAAAGAGGGCGAGCAGGTTCTGGTGAAGGTGATAGGCACTGAGAGGGATGGCAAGATCAGGCTCAGCAGAAAGGCCTTGCTAAAACCGAAGGCCCGTAAGAGATGAGCTTTACCTACCGCAAGGATGTCCTCGAAAACGGAATAAGAATTGTCAGCGAAACCAGTAACGATGCCAATTCAGTAGCTCTGGGTTTCTGGGTTGGTGTGGGTTCGAGATCCGAGCCTCAGGATCTCAGCGGAATCTCCCACTTCATTGAGCATCTTCTCTTCAAGGGAACACGCAGACGCAGCGCTTTCGAGATTGCCCATACCCTCGAATCTGTCGGCGGAAGTCTCGACGCCTTTGCCGGCAGGGAAAGCACGGCTTTTGTTGGAAGATGTCTTCCTGAACATCTGCGCCGTGCGATTGACGTTCTCAGTGATATGCTGTGTCATCCAGCGATGAAAGATGAGGCGATTAGGCTCGAGAAGCAGGTGGTAATAGAAGAGATCCGTAATTTTGAGGATACACCTGAGGAGATTGTGCACGAGCTTTTGGGCAGGTCGGTATGGAGGACCAAGCCCATTGGGAATTCTGTTCTCGGAACGGTAGAATCAGTCAGCAACCTGCGAAGGGATGTCATCAGACGATTTTTTCGTGAGCACTATGTGGCTTCCAATACGATAGTTGCCGCAGCTGGCAGGGTTGACCACGCAAAGCTCGTCGAGTACGTCGCCAAGATGCTCAAGTTGCCTCGTAATGGTCGTCCTGTTGAAGAACCCGAGGGCAAGCCCTTACCAAGAGTTCACCATGAGGCAAGAGAGGTAGCTCAATGCTATATAACTATGGGCGTTGAAGCACCATCTTACGTCGATAAAAGGCGTTACGCAGCAATTTTGTTATCCCTTATCGTTGGCGGTGGGATGACCTCAAGGCTTTTCCAGGAAGTCAGGGAAAGAAAGGGTTTGGCATATTCGGTTTATTGCAGCTGCGAATTCTACAGGGAAACTGGAATTCTCACCATATTTCTTGCAGTAGATCCGAAAAAGGCGCGTAAAGCAGTCAGAAGTGTTTCGACTGAGCTCTCCAGGCTTCTGAAGGATGGCTTAGCCAGAGGTGAATTGAAAAGTGCAAAGCAGCAGCTTAAAGGTAATCTGATTTTGGGTCTGGAAAGTACAGCTGCCAGAATGAGTCGCATTGCCAGGCATGAATTCTATCTTGGTGAGTACATCTCTGTGGAGAAGTCGCTCGAAGAGGTTATGGGGGTAACTGCCGATAAGGTTATGGCTGAAGCCAAGCGCCTTTTCAAACCTCAAGCATTCTCACTTGTGGTGGTGGGGCCGCCCAGCACGGATTTTCCGCAGGAAACCGATCTTGATTTCTAGATCAGACCTGAATCGACCATTCTCGTAACGGCTTCCTCAAGCCTGAGTCTGTCTTCGATGAGCGAGATGCGAACATAACCTTCTCCGAAGGTTCCGAAACCGATTCCCGGAGCCAAGACAACGCCCGCCTTCTCAAGTACAGCCTTTGAAAATTCCATAGAGGAGGTAAAGGCTTTTGGAATAGCTGCCCACACATAAATAGTGGCAAGGGGTTTGATTGCTCGTAGGCCTGTGCCAGCAAGTTTTTCAATAAGTACGTCTCTACGTTCCCTATAGTGCCTGCGGGTTGGTTCTATAAGGCGGTCTCCAGCATCGAGCACACGGGCCCCAGCCTTTTGCATTGCCATAAAAACCCCAAAATCCATATTTGTCTTTATCTTTAGCAGGTTTGCCAGGAGATCTGCGTTGCCAGCTGCGAAACCCAACCGCCAACCAGGCATCGAATATGTCTTCGAGAACGAGTAGAATTCAATGGTTCTTGCCTTTGCACCTGGTATTTCGAGAAAGCTCATTGCCCTATATGTAGGTTCGAGATTAAGTTCTGCATAGGCTATATCGGAGATGACAATGAGATCAAAGCGCTCTGCCACTTCCAGAATCTCTTCGTAAAGTTCCTGTGTCTCAACAGCTCCAGTTGGATTGTTGGGGTAGTTGATAAGAATAAGCACTGCTCTTTCGAGAACTTCTTGCGGTATCTCCTTAAGGTCAGGTCTAAACCCGTTGGTTTCACGCAAAGGCAATTCGTAGAGATCACCATCGGATATACCTATAGCACCAAGATAGGCGGGATAGCATGGTGACGTGATGATTGCAATGTCACCTGGATCAAGATGGGCAAGGAAAAACTTCGCGATTCCTTCTTTTGACCCAATCAATGGAAGAATTTCGCGCTCGGGGTCTACAGTAACCTTGAAACGACGTCTATACCATCTGCTGGCTGCTTCTCTAAGCTCCCTTAATCCGTGAAAGGGTGGATACCTGTGGTATTGCGTTGTTTGATCATCAAGAGCTTCCTTAAGAAATTGAGGGATGGGGGCAGGTGGCCTGAGATCAGGATTGCCAACACCCATGTCGATCACATCAATGCCAGCCTGAATAGCCTTATCACGAGCTTGGTTGACTTCGGCAAAGGGATAAGGTTTTAGCGAGAGAAGTCGCTTGCTTCCTTTCTTCACAATTGACCTCCTTTTGTTGGAAAGGCTCAATCTATTGTAACAAAAAGCTTGGCAGTGTCAATCCAGAGCACAATTTGGTTTGACACGCCTAGGTCATTTCGATTAGTCTAGAAGATGTTATGGAGATACTTGAAACTGGAAGACGCATCGGAGGTACTGAACCTAGCACCTTAGAAGGTGAAAGCCTGACCAGCAGAGTCGCCCCAAGGCAGCACGTATGTGAAGCTTGCAAGTGCTGCTCCTGTGTCAGGGATTGTATGAAATGCAGACAGAACTGCGAGCCCAGGGAGGATAGCTTCATTCCTGTTGTTGCGTGCCCTGACTTTGAGGATATACGTTCAGCTCCCAGGATTCGATACCTTTACCGAAGTGATTATACCTGTGTCTACAGGTTACATCTGCCTAACAACCGGTAGAGAACCTACCCCATGTCGCTCGAACAAAGCAACAAAGTATCCATCAGAATTCGGAGGTTACCGAAAGCCAGGGATATACCTTTGCCATCGAGGGCCAGCGATGGGGCATCGGGTGTTGATCTTATCGCCTGTGTTCAAGAAGACGTAACCATCCTTCCTGGTGATTGGAAACTCATTCCTACTGGCATTGCACTTGAGATCCCTGCTGGTTGCGAAGCACAGGTTAGACCTAGATCTGGTCTGGCATTAAGGTATGGGGTTACAACTCTCAATTCTCCAGGAACTATAGATTCCGACTACCGCGGTGAGGTTGGTGTTATCTTGATCAACCATGGCAGGAAGCCCTTCGTTGTTAAGCGTGGCGATAGAATTGCTCAGCTTGTTTTCGCGAGAGTTATGGAAGTCGAATTCGAGGAGGTTGATCGACTTGACGATAGCGCTCGTGGTGATGGGGGCTTTGGTCACACCGGTCTATAGGGAATGCAGGCTATACTCACATATCACCATATTGGCAGTAGCCTTGGGTTGGGAATTGGAAGTGTTAAACCCAAGGCTTTCATAGAACATGTCCATCTACTTCGCAGATTGGGCCTGCGTAGCGTTCCAGTGACACAGGTCCTGGAGAACGATGACGATACCTTGATCTCAATCACTTTCGATGATGGTTATGCATCGGTTTACGAGATAGCGTTGCCCGTAATGCTCTCGGCTGGGTTCAAGGGGTCGGTATTCCCGGTGGTTGGGGCAATAGGTGGAACCAATAGCTGGGATGTCAGGCTCAGTCTGAATTCTCTTAAACATCTTGGATGGGATGATGTACGCTATCTGGCTGAGCATGGATTCGAAATAGGTTCACATACGGTGACCCATAGCGATCTTACGCGCCTCAGTCGGAAGAGGTTGCGTTGGGAACTTCGAGTTTCGAAGGCTATGCTTGAGGATAAGCTCGGAATCCCAGTCACTGCGATAGCCTATCCATTCGGTAAGTGCTCACAAGAGGTCATTGAGGAGGCACTTGATGCTGGCTACACTTACGGCTTTCTAAGCTATTTCACAGGTTCAAGTGAACCAATGAGGCTGGGTAGATTCTCTGTTTATTCTATCGATACACTTTCAACGCTCCGAAGCAAACTTGGTCTGGGCAGAGGTCGTAGGATTGAGATCCTTAAGTGTCGTGTCATATCGTGGCTCTCACGTGGCACCCCACTTGTCAAAAGGGGGCAGCATCTTGTCTTCTAAGAGTGTAAAGACCAAGATCCTTGATCTCATCTTCCTTGTGAGACCGCCTTTGCTCTGGGCTTCGGCTGCTTTCTTCTTTGCAGGTGTGACGTCTGGCTTTAAAGGTAGGAGTCTTGTTCAGCCTCTGAGAGAAATTCCCCTTATGCTACCCAATCTGGGGTTGTTCTTACTCATCACTGCTGCAGCTTTCATAGTGAACCAGGCTTTTGACATAAAGGGTGACACCTTGAATCGTAAGGCTTTCATATTGCCAAGGGGTCTGATCAAGCTGCGTGAGGCACTCCTCTTCGGCTCAGGTATCTATATCGTAACCTTCTGGCTAAGTTTGAAGCTAGCACCGTTTAAGCAATATCTTGTCTGGTCGGGCCTCGCTCTCGGTCTGCTTTACTCTTTACCACCGGTGAGGCTCAAGGCAAGAGCAATTTGTGATTTGATAGCTAATGTTGTCGGATTCGGTGTCATCGGTTTTCTTCTTGGTAGCTTGACCTATATGAAACCGAGCAAGGGTATGATTATCTCTGCACTTCCATACACTGTAGGGATGGCAGCCATATTTCTTAACACATGCATTGGAGATGAGGAGGGTGATCGCCAGGCTGGTGACAGGACAATCTGTGTTGCCTTTGGGAAGCGAAGGGTTGGGTTGATAGCATTCTTATCACTTGTCTTCACAGTATTTCTTGCTGCCCTGAGAGGCGAGATAGTGCTCTGGCTTGCAGCAGCGGGTGCCTTACCTGCATTTGTAGCACTCGGTATTGAGCCAAGCAGGGAAAGCTCGACCATTGCTAGCCACCTGGCAGGTTGGCTTTTGATTTTGCTTATCAGTATCAAGATACCCGTCTATGGTATCACGGCGATCGGTATCTACTTGGGCTCACGCTGGTACTATGGTAAGCGTTTTGATCTTTCCTATCCTTGACTGATCCCGAATACGGGTTAGGGTAGGAGAACGTAGGTAGTTTCAGCCGAAGATTGCCAGTAGGTAAAGCGAGCTCCTCGTAACGACTGGATTTCATTCTGACTTATCAAACCCTCTTCAACAAGCTCTTCTAGACTGTCGGGGTAACATCCTTTCACCAATTTATAGGCTTCGAGTGCAAAGTTCAGATCATCTATCCTCCGCTGTTCGACAAATGAAGCCATGGTTTCGGTAAGATGTTTCATGGATGCCTTTGAATCTGTGTTGATAATAGCAAACCTGATTGCGGTTGAGATGGCGACGATTACCAGAGCTAAGATCCATGAACGCAGATGTGTGACTTTTGGCCTGGATACAACATCCTCGCTTTGCCCTTCAACTATTGCAACTATCCCGAGCGCGAACAGGCGTTCAAGGCAATCAAGAGTCTCGATCTCCTCACACTGGCTGATCTCAAGGATCTCGTCAATTGTTCGCTCGCCATCTACCAGTTGTAGGACCTGCTTATCCACGTCTTCGAGTGCCAGCTCCTCGAGATTCGAGACTGCGACGCGAATCTTGGTGTCGAAGGATGGTAGGAATCTCCTTATCTCATCGACTTCATCCTTTCGGCGCAGGGCCTCCATGAGGATTGGCTCCAAACGCATGGGTTTGACCACATTTTTCTCCGGTGGAGAATCGGTTGTGGAGATGAATTCAAAAGTTCCCGTTTCCCATTTCACCACCGTCTCAAGTGTTTCGACGACGTATTCGGAAAGCAGGCTTGCAAGCTTGGATTTATCAAGTAAGTTTCGATTGAGAATTATCTCTATTGTATCGCCACCCTGGTTTTGTTTGAGTTCACTAATTTGATTGGCGGTTTCAATATCTATTGCTCCCTTTTCTCTGAGGTAGCTAAGGAAAGTGTCTCGGCCACTCTGACGACGATCGCGGGTAGATACTACCTTACCGCTTTCAAAGAATATGCTTGCCGATCTTCCACGACTTCTGAGATGCAATATCCCTGTCTTCTCTTGCATGGCAATCATCTGCAGGATTTCTGCGATGCTGAAGGATCCAATTTCACCCTTAAGCATTTGAGTGCTCCTCTCTGGCTTTCTTCAGTGTCACTCGAAACATTCGCCAGACATAGAAGGCATAGCAGATTGCTGAGAGAGGTAGCAGCCACCCATTAAAGCTCGCTGCTCTCAGATTCGGAAGTGGCTTGATGAGGGGACCGTTTGCCACGAGCAAGAGTAGCAGAGATGAGAAGCAGGCTGTGATCAGCAAGCCCTTGAAGCGCTTTCCAGTCATGTGGTACAGCGTACCGGGCAGGAGAAGCCCAAAGATGATGGTTAGCCACCTGCTTCGCCGTTCGAGCTCAAGAATTCTTTGGTTATATCGAAATTCCAATTCGCGATGCTCATGGTGGGCACTGGCGATCGTGGCACAGGCCTTGCAAAGGAGTTGCTTGCCACGGCGTCTCGTTACCGGCAAGGGAATTGGTTCGTCACATATGTCGCAAGTCGCGGGTATGCGCAACCTGTAAGCCCCATAACCGAAGGCAAGGGCAACTACAACCAGAATTATAGAGCCCAGCGGTCCCGATTCCACTGGATGATAGGTCATTCTTAGATAGTCATTATCGGGGCTCAGGGCCAGCTGCCAAAGGACACGAGTCTGCAAGTTCATGGGGACAGGCCCAGGTTCTTGAGCAGTCAACAGTGTACGTATAGTGCCGAAGTCAAGGGCTGATGCCTTTGCTAGCTCCTCCTCTGCGAGATCATATTCAAGAAGTGCATTGAGGACCTGAGAATAGTTGTAGTGAACGATGGCGGCTCGCTGTCCATACTTAAGAGCTGTTTCAAACATGCGCTTAGCTTGCTTGAGGTTTCCAAGTTCGTAATAGGCCACGCCAATGTTATTGAACACAGCTGCATTGGACGGACTGAACTTTGTAACCAGATTGAAATGGTCGATGGCTTGGCGATATTGCTTGGATTTAAGGCTAAGGAGGCCTGTTATGAACTGTCCGACGGGATCGAATTTCTTTTGGGATCTGTTGGTTGCGTAAGCTCTTACGAGCCATGTCTTGTCAACCTTGTCAGCGAGGGATGCGAGGCGTACTGTAGAATGGGGCAGCTGTGTCGAAAGTATCCTGCCCGTCAAAGTGAGAACACCTCCGATGAGCAAGAGATAGACTGCAAACACAACTATAATGCGTCTTTCCCCGGAGCCAGCAAATCTCCAGACGCCTGCTGCACCGATTACACATATCCACGTCAACATAACAACAGGGCCACGGCTTGAGGTGACGAGGATGAGACCTGCAACGAGTGCATACATTACTGCCTTGCCATTTTTCCCCAGGAGCCATTCAGGCAAGCTGATCTGAAGCGAAGCCCAAATGAGTCGGGCATATCGGAGAAGTATAAAGACGATTGCGATGTAGATAGCAACACTGACTGCAATAACACCTACTGCAACTGTGTTTGATAACAAAACTGCCTGATAGAAGAAGTTCGAGAAAAGAAGCTTTACCCCTATCGCAAATTCTAGGAATGCATCCATTATCGATCTTCTGGCATAGACCTGAGCGAGAGCAAAATGGGGTTCGGGTGCATCCCGCATGTAGGTTGAAGCCTCAAGATAGCTTTTGATAGCTCCCTCAACGTCACCTTGCTCAAGTTGCCTGTCACCCTTCCAGAGACTGACCTTAGCCTCAAGAAGCGGACTCGAATGCATCTTGTTTTCCTGGAGCGGTTGGCCCCAGATAGGCATAGCAAACCCCAGAAAGACGGCAATGCTAAGTGCAAGACTTTTGGCGGTCAAGCTCATCTGACCCCTTCAACAAGAAGCAATTCCGAATGTAAACATTCTTATCAAGAGTTTCGGCATCTCTTATGGCATACTTGAGACTGGCTTAGGCACGCTTTGCAGAAAGCGTGCCTTATTTGAGTATGGTTACCTTTTGGGTTGACAGAGGCACAAACACGAGCTTAACTATAAAGACCAATGGAAGCGACCAAACGACATAGGTGCCTTATTGGAGCCATCTTCCTGGCTTTGGTTGTGCTGGTGTGGATGGGACCTGCGGCATGTCAGGGTGAGGAGATTGTCAAACTCCAGTTTGCCAGAGGAGTCGATGGTCAGGACATATCTGGAAATGGCCAGATAGGGACAGCCGGCGAAGAGCTTGCCAGACCCTTAAGAGTGTTTGTCAGTGACCCTCAGGGGAGACCAGTTCCAGGTGTTCTCATTGAGTTCAAGCTTGTCGAGAAGGGAAGTAAGTTCTATAAGCACGGACTGCCCACAATCGAGCCCAGGCAGATACGCACATCTGAGGCAGGTATTGCTGCCACCAAGATACACTTCGGGAAACTTGACGGGACATTTCACATTCTGGCTTCCCCCAAATCGCATGAGGGTAATTTTCTCATATTCACTGTCAAAGCATATAAGCAACACTGGCTTGCCTTCATGTTGCTTGGCTTGGCTGGTGGTCTTGCCATATTCCTCTTTGGCATCAAATTCGGCGGACGGGGACTCCAGAAAGCGGCCGGTAGCAAACTTCGTGAGACCATGTGCACTCTGACAAACAATAGATTCCTGGGTCTCATTACAGGAATTGTTGTTACGGTCATAATTCAGAGCAGTAGTGCAACGACCGCCATGCTAGTAAGCTTTGCCAATGCCGGGATAATCATCCTTCAGCAGGCACTTGGGGTCATACTCGGGGCCGACATTGGCACTACTCTTACTGTGCAGCTCATAGCCTTTAGAATCTTCGACTATGCTCTCCTCATTGTTGCCGTAGGATTCGTCATCTTTATGTCGAGCACCGAGAGGTATTCAAGGCTTGGTCAGATAATCATGGGTTTTGGTCTGCTTTTCTTTGGTATGAGTGTAATGTCAGGAGCTGTTGACCCAGTTAAGGATCACCCGGCCTTCATAAAGTTCATGCTAGGAGTTGAAAGGAGTCCAGTCTTTGCAATAGTTGCATCTGCGATTTTTACAGCCATTATTCAGAGCAGTGCGGCTACAATAGGGCTTGTTCTGACGCTCGCTTTTCAGGGAATCATCCATCTTGAAACAGCCATACCCCTTGTTCTTGGAGCGAATATTGGAACATGTGCAACCGCCCTCTTGGCAAGTTTGGGGAGCACAGCCGAAGGTAGAAGGATCGCGTGGGCTCACATCTTCTTTAAGGTTGCGGGTGTACTTTTGCTCTTGCCTTTCCTAGGGCCATTTACGCGATTTGTTGCCGGAACCTCGCCCGTGCTGACGCGGCAGATAGCTAATGCTCATAGTCTTTTCAACATTGGCGCTGCTTTTGCCTTTATTCCTTTCGTCAAACCCTGGGCTAAGCTTTTTAGATTCCTCGTCAAAGAGGAGGAGATAAAGATCAAGACCTTTAGACCCGTCTATCTTGACTCGAGAGTCCTCGACACACCAGCACTCGCTCTAGGGCAAGCAACTCGCGAGACCCTGAGAATGGCGGATATTACCTACAATATCTATTCCAATGCTATCAATGTCTTTCTCAATGACGATGAGGGACTGAGAGAAAGACTCATAGAGGAAGATGACAAGATCGATACGCTTGAGGAAGCAATAACGCCTTACCTGACCATGCTATCGCAGAAGGAGATGTCGGACGAAGAGGCTCAGAGGGCAGTTTCATTACTCTTCATTGTCAAGAATCTTGAGCTAATTGGCGATATCGTAACGAAGAGTCTTATGGATCTTGCACTCAAGAAGATAACCGTTTCTCCGAGGTTCTCAAAGGAGGCGCTGGCACGCATTGAGCAGTACCACGGCGAGATTGAAAAGACTTTCCAGATGGCAATTGATTCCTTTGCTTCACAGGATAGAAGGTTAGCTGAAGAGGTGATACGTCGCAAGAGTGAAATGAATAAGCTGGAGCGAGAGCTTCATAAGGAACATCTTGCCCTGCTGCATGGCAGGAAGGAAGAGGTGACGGAAACAAGCACCATCTACCTAGACGTGATCAGCGACCTTAAGCGCATCAACTCGCTTGCTTCAGGCATAGCCTATGCGGTGCTCGGTAGACTCTAAAAGAGGTGATAGGTTTTGGCTACACAGATGTTTGCTGTAATCGGTTTGGGCAGGTTTGGTTACACAGTTGCAAGCCACCTTGTTAAGAGTGGGGCTGAGGTAATCGCTATCGATTCCGATGAGAACATCATAAACGACGTCAGCAAGCAGATACCTGTTGCAATCTGTATGAACTCGACGGATAAGGATGCTCTTCTTGCTCATGGGGTCGAGAAAGTGGATGCGGCAGTTGTTGCCATCGGACAAAATTTCGAAGCCAACCTGTTAACAACCGCACTTCTCAAGGAGATCGGTGTACCTAAGGTTGTTGCACGCGCAAGCAATGATACGCAGAAGCGTATCCTTGAGTTGATAGGTGCTGATCAGGTCATCTTTCCTGAAGATGCTATCGGTATAAGAGTGGCTCAGAGCCTCTTGAGCTCACGTATCGTTGACATAACCTCACTCTTTGAGGGTCTCAGTGTCGCACAGGTTGTTGCTCCGAAAGAGCTCGTAGGCAAGAAGATTGGAGAAACCAAGTTCAGGCAGAAGTACAAATGCAACATAGTGGTCATAAAGCGGAAAGCGAACAAGTCAGACATAACGGGAGAATCGCCAAGATATAATGTCTTGCCCGGTCCTGATGATACCATACATGTCGGCGATATACTCGTTGTAATTGGCCACGAAAAGGACATCGAGAAGCTGGCAAGCAGCCTTTGAGGCATAATCCATGAAGTGGGTTTATGTGGAAGACATAGGCAAGCATGTCGGTGAGGAAGTATGCATTAAGGGCTGGGTCTATCATCTGCGCTCAATCGGCAAGGTTTGCTTTGTCGTCGTGCGTGATGGAACTGGAATCATTCAGTGCGTAGTAACCCAGGCAGATTCCCCTGAGGCCTTTGCCGCTTTTGATAGTCTTACCCTTGAGACTTCATGCGAGGTAACGGGTGTCGTGAGGGAAGATAGGCGTGCTCCAGGCGGCTATGAACTGCTCACAGGGTCCCTGAAGATCGTCCACAGGAGCGAGGACTATCCAATTACACCTAAGGAACACGGTATAGCATTTCTTATGGAGCGCCGCCACCTCTGGCTACGGTCGTCGAGACAGAATTCGATCTTGAGGATTAGAGCTGAGGTGATGAGAGCATGCCGTGATTACCTTGACGAACGGGGATTTGTTGAGGTTGATGCTCCAATCCTTACGCCGGCCTCTGTCGAAGGTACAACAACGCTTTTTGAGACAGATTACTTTGGTGAGCGAGCTTTCCTCTCGCAGAGTGGTCAGCTCTATAATGAAGCTGCGTGCATGGCACTTGGGAAGGTCTATTGCTTTGGTCCGACCTTTCGAGCAGAGAAGTGTAAAACCAGGAGGCATCTCACCGAATTCTGGATGCTTGAGCCTGAGATAGCTTTCGCCAACCTTGAGGATATCTTCCAGGTGGCAGAGGGTCTTGTCTGCTATATAGTTGAGCGTGTGCTTGAGAGGCATATGAGGGAACTTGAGAATCTGGGGCGTGATATTGCTAGGCTTGAGGCAATAGAGTCCCCATTTGTGAGAATAACCTATGACGAAGCCCTTGAGATACTAGCTCAAGAAGGACATAGAATTGAGTGGGGGGAGGATTTTGGGGGTGATGAGGAGACCATCCTTTCCTCGGCTTATGAGAAACCTGTTTTCATCCACAGGTATCCTGTTAAGGCAAAGGCCTTCTATATGCAACCCGATCCAGAAAACCAGGAGCTTGCAATGTGTACAGATATGCTGGCTCCCGAGGGCTACGGTGAGATCATCGGTGGGAGTGAGCGTATCCATGATCTTGGGCTTCTTGAGCGCAGGCTTGAGGAATTTGGGCTTCCACGCGAACCGTTTGAGTGGTATCTTGATCTGCGCAGATATGGCTCGGTACCCCATGCTGGCTTTGGATTGGGTATCGAAAGAACAGTGGCCTGGATCTGTGGTATAAGACATGTGAGGGAGGCAATACCTTTCCCGAGGTTGATTTATCGGGTCTATCCATAGAGAAGGGGAGGTCGTGTGACCTCCCCTATCCCGTTCTTAGGAGACCTGGACGGGGATCTCCTTGGCTTTCTTCTCCTCGAGCTTGGGCATCGTGACCTTGAGAACACCGTCTTTGTAGACAGCTTTGACTTTATTGGCGTCGACCTCAACCGGCAGCGCTACAGAGCGCTTGAAGTAGCCATAAGCCCGCTCAACCCTGTGTACATTCTCGTTCTCTTCAGTCTTCTCCTGCTTCTTCTCACCACTGATCGTAAGAACATCGTTGTTGACGCTGACCTTGATGTCGTCTCGCTTGAGACCCGGCAGCTCGAGGGTTGCGATTACTTCGTTGTCAGTCTCAGTGATGTCCATTGCCGGATACCAATCCCCCTCATAGGTCTCCGTCGAAGGTAGCGTTCTCCCATAGAATTCGTTGAAGAGTCTATCAATTTCATCTCGAAGACTCAGCATGCTCCTAAACGGCGTCCATCTGATGATCGCCATTTGAATCACCTCCTTTTCTCGTGATTCCACCTGATTCCATTCGCAAAGAGTGTGCCAGGCTCGAGCTCCTGAAGATCTGAGCGCCAATTCTTTGAAAAATCAGCAATTACGTCAATGCATCTTTGGAGACACGCTGTTTCCATAGCTTGCCAACTTGGCTTAACTCTGCCGCTATGGACGTCCTCGTAGCAAGAGGACTGTCAGTCTGGCAAATTCTATTAGGGCTTGACAAAACCCGGGTCGTGTTAAATCATTAGCGGTCGGCGAAGCTAATGACTGGAGGTGTAGTCTCCAGGTAGCTCCGATAAAGCATCAGCTCTCCTATGAAGCGACGGAGGGTCGTCATGATACCTAAGAAGATGTTCTTGACCAAGGGGGTTGGTCGCCACAGGGATAGGCTGACGAGTTTTGAGCAGGCACTCCGAAATGCTGGCATCGCCCATCTCAATCTCGTAAGGGTTTCGAGCATTTTCCCCCCTAGATGCAAGCTCATCTCACGCGAGCAAGGACTCAAACAGCTGGCACCTGGGCAAATCACCTATGCCGTTCTGAGTGAGAATGCTACTCAAGAGCCACATCGTCTCATGGCAGCCTCTGTTGGCGTGGCCATCCCCAAGGACCCTGAGCAGTACGGCTACCTCTCTGAGTATCACAGTTTTGGTGAGACAGAGCAAAAAGCTGGTGACTACGCAGAAGATCTCGCTGCCTCAATGCTGGCAACCATCCTCGGTGTGGATTTCGATCCAGATGCCAGCTATGATACTAAGCGTGAGATTTGGAAGATCTCTGGGAAAATAGTAAGAACAACAAATGTTACCCAGTCAGCGATCGGCGACAAGCGGGGACTCTGGACAACTGTGCTCGCCGGTGCTATTTTCATCTGCACTTAGGATTTGGGCCGGGAATGGTCTTCTATGAGAGAGTTCGTTGATAAGCTCGTTGGCCGATTGTTAATCGGGGCTGCCTTCCTAGCTGCTGCTTCCCTTATTGCTCAATACGGATTTTTCATGCCTGCTTCCTATCTGCAGTATCTTTTCAAGGTCGATGTGCTCATCATAATCCTCTTTGTAAGCGAGAACTTCATAAGGCTTGCCCTGGCCAGGGATCGCAGAGGTTATCTCAAAGCCCATTGGCTCGACTTCACACTCATAGGCCTCTTCGGTGTTCAGATTATCTCGTTGAGGTTTTTTTCCGAGTCAAGGATTGTCGCAGCTTTTCTTGCAAAGCTGGACATCAGATCGCTCACAAAAGCTTACATAATAGCAGCCCAAATCTATATCGGATCTGTGCTCTTCATCAAAACGGTGGATGCAAACAGAGTCATAGCTAAGCTTCGTCTGACTGCACCACAGCTCGTGCTTTTGACATTTGCTTCGGCAATAGGCATTGGTACCCTACTTCTGCTCTTACCCCGAGCTACAGCCACAGGACAGTCAATGCCCATTGTCGATGCTCTTTTTACCGCGACTTCCGCTACGTGCGTTACAGGACTGATAGTTGTCGATACAGGTTCCTATTTTTCAGGATTCGGTCAGGGGATCATCCTCTTCCTTATCCAGCTTGGCGGTATCGGAATAATGAGTCTCGTTGCATTTTCGGCGACCGTCATGGGTAGGGGAATTGGTGTGAGGCAGAGAGCCCTCCTCAAAGATGTGCTGAGCTCTGATTTCTTTGGTGAGGTGACCCCCCTTATCCGAAACATTATCTTGATCACGATGAGTTGCGAAGCAGTTGGTGTTCTTATCTTGTCTCGTGTCTGGGCTAGCGATTTTGTTTCGCCTTTGACGACCTTCTATTATGCCCTCTTCCACTCAGTCTCGGCCTTTTGCAACGCTGGTTTCTCACTGTTCGATGATAGCCTGGTGCGCTTCTCGCGAAGACCTGATGTAGTATTCACATTCGCAGGCCTGATAATAATAGGTGGACTGGGCTTCATGGTAATCTCTAATCTTGCCTCGGCTGGTTACAGGAGGATACGCGGCGATCGTGTCGGAAGCAGGCTTACTCTTCACACAAGGATTGTTCTGGTGATGTCGCTGACTTTGCTTGTGCTCGGAGCTGTCGCTGTGCTCTTCCTCGAGGCTGGTGGTTCTCCGCTTGGGGAGCGTGAGCAGCTCTTGACAGCGTTTTTCACTTCAGTTACCGCAAGAACTGCAGGCTTTAGCACAATCAGTATGGCTTCCCTTAGTGCGCCTACTGCTCTTGTCGTTATCCTTTTGATGTTCATAGGTGCTTCACCTGGCGGCACAGGAGGAGGTACCAAGACAAGCACCATAGCGGTTCTGCTTGCCACAATTCGGTCTATTCTGAGGGGAAGACCAAATGTCGAGCTTTTTAAGCGGACAATCCCGACCGACATTGTTAACAAGGCCATATGCGTTGTTTTGCTTTCGCTCGGCCTGATTTTTCTTAGTTCCGTTGCGATTTCAGCCCTCGAGCACCAGCCTTTGACTGAAGTTCTCTTCGAATGCGTCTCTGCTTTCGGAACGGTTGGGTTATCGCGCGGACTGACCCAGCACTTGACTATCGCGAGCAAGTTGATAATAATAACAACAATGTTCTTTGGCAGAATTGGACCTCTCACCCTTGGACTTGCAATAGGTCAAAGGAGTAGGGAGACTGCTTATGCATATCCAAGCGAAAGAGTAGTCATTGGATGAGAGGGGGAGACGGTTTTGGTGGTGAAGACCCGCAAGAAAAGCTCTACGCCTAAGCGCAAGAAGATTCGTAAGGCAACTACGAAGAAGTCTTCAAGAGCAACCAAAAAGAAGCCGGGAAAGGTAACGAGACCCAAAAAGGCAGCCAAGCCAAAGAAGGTGCGCTCGTCTTCGAAGGCAGGATCCGTCAAGAGCGGATCCAAGAAGAGCGGGATAGCGCGGAAGAAGGCGCAGACAAAAAGCTCCTCGAAGTCAAGCAAGCTAGCTGTTAAGCCTTCGCGCATTGAGGAACTTCGAGCAATGCTTGAGGCAAGGCGCGCGGAGATACTTGAGGAGATAAAGCGTGCAAGGCAGGACAGCCTTGAAATAGATAGAACAAGTTTTCCCGAGGTTGGTGATCTCGTTTCGGCTTCGGTTGAGAAGGAAAAGGCTTTTGAATATGGGGAGGCAGGGGTAAATGCTCTGCGTGAGATTGATCTTGCGCTTGAGAAACTCGAGGAAGGGACCTACGGTATCTGCGAATCCTGTGGTAAGCCAATCTCGTTGAAGCGGCTACGCATAATGCCTTCGGCGAGGCTCTGTATACGGTGCAAAGCCAAAGAAGAGGAAATCAAGCTCTCACATGATCGCCTCAATCGCTACCCCAGTGCATTTGGTCAAGAGGGTGCGGAGGATTAGGGGCAAACCTTAGGCGATCCATTGACAAAATGCGCCAATTGGGCTATAGTAAAGTTGTAGGCTGGAACTGGAGGCGATGCTGATGCAGGTGAGGCTCTGGGTTGCTCTCATCATCGCTTGTCTTTTGATGCTTTCCACATCCGCAATTGCTGGACCAAAGATACCCAACTGGGGCGATCCCGACATAGTTGAGGGAATGCGACCTACGAACCCAACCCCAGAGGATGTGACGTTTGACGAGGTTGGAGCTACGGTCACCATTTGTCCTTTCAGGCTGCCAATCATGGTGATCGAGAAGCAAGAGCACCCGAAGGAATCTGAACTTTCGAAGAAGAATCTGCCTGCTGTTTACCGATTCTTAGGAAGAGCTGATAGCAGGTAGCTATTGGAACTGCGCCCTTCTTGAAAGCGGGGAAAGGGTGACATGGAAGATCCATGTGGTGGGCCTGGCGAGCGAGAAGACGAAGATCCCAAGCCTGAAAACATTCGTTCTTCAACAGAAGACCTAGGCAATTTCTGTCTTGCCACTGGCGAGTTTAGTACGGCCATAGAGTATTTCACCCGAGTTCTTTGCACCTGCAATGCTGATGCCTCCCCATCGAAGAAAGCCTCCCTCCTCAGGAAGTTGGCCATCTGTTATTGCAAGATGGGCAAGTGCGATCATGCTCTTGAGCTTCTTGACAAGGCTTTTGCTCTTGTTGCTGACGGCGAAGATCCATTCGAACTGGCACGCATAATAGGGGAGCGGGGCTGGGTGCACTTCAAACGTGGTGAGTATGAGCTCTCTGAAGCAGACTTGCAAGCCGGTTTGGATATCCTCATCGGTGAAGAAAGAGGGAAGGTGATTGGTCGCTTCTACAACCGTCTGGGTGGTGTCTTTTACCGCAGGGGTGAGATCGATAAGGCTATGGATTTCTACCGAGCAGCTCTGGGTGTAGCGAGATCGCTTGACGAACGTGAGCTTGTCGGTGTGTGCCTCAATAATCTGGGTCTAGTCTGCAAGAGCCAGGGTCGCTGGAACGAGGCAAAGGCATTCTTCGAGGATGCCCTGGCGATTGCTGAGGAAGTAGGGCAGCATTTTGAGAAGGGAACAAGACTCAACAATCTCGGTATTGTTTATTCCAAGCTGGGTGATTGGAAGAAGGCATATCGCTACTGGAGTGAGGCTCTCAACATTTTCGTCAGCATAGGTAATCGCTGGGAACTCGTCTTGGTTTATATAGCACTCGGCAACTATTATCTCACCTATCGCGATTTTGACCGTGCAGAGGAGTACTATGTGCGGGCTATGAGGGAAAGTTCCGACAACGGGGATGCGCGTACTGCTGCCTTGAGCTTCGAGGCTATGGGCGATCTTCATCAGGCATGTGGGAGATTTGACTCGGCTCTAAGGTGCTACCATGAGGCGCTGGAGATAGCGGCGGAGATAGCCCCAACGAGCGATATTGTTGCCGAAGTGAAAAGACGTCTGGCCGACCTCGAAGTCAAGCGAGGTAATTACAAGGAAGCCCTCGATCTGAGTAAGCAGGCCGTTGAGACGTCGAGTAAAATCGGTGATGTTTTCGAGCACGCGTGTGCGATTCGGTCTCGCTCGTGTGCTTTGCATTACCTTGGTGAGTGGGAGCAGGCAAGAAATGGTTTCGAGAAGGCAATTGATATTTTCTCGAGCCTTGGCAGTAAAAAGGAGCTTGCGACTACATATCTCATGGCAGGCGAGCTCATGCTATCTGAGGATGCTCACAGAAAGCTGGCTGCATCGTATCTTTCCTTGGCTGCCTCCCTCTTTGATGAGATGGGAATGACCTACGAAGCAGGCCTCGCTTCGCTGGGGCTTGGCAAGATCGCAGCGGCAAAAGGTGATGTTGAGTTCTGCTATGAGCTTCTTGATAGGGTTGCCAATGCGCTTGACGAACAAGCGCCCGAGGAGCTTCGTGAGATGATTCGGAGGATAGGGCTTGAGGCCGATGAAAGCGTTGCAAGGCTATCGGTAAGCGATTCAAACGATCTGGCAAGCTTCAATGAGATTGTTGGCAAGATTCTGGCAACCCATGGCGACGGTGAGAGAATGCAACTAGTGCTAAACGGTTGTCTCGATCGGACAGTTGCGGAGCGAGGCGCTATACTTGTGGGGACTCGTGACCATCTGGAGGCAGTTGCAAGCTCCAATTTCGAGAGCCAGGATATCGAAACAATCGGGGTACTGGTCAGGCGTCTTGCTGAAGCATCTGGCTCTTCACTGAGACCGATTGTGACCACTTGCCTCAAGGATGACATGCGCTTTGGCTTTAGCGCCCAGAATGGTGTCCCGGAGCGCGCAGCTCTATGTGTCCCCTTAAAAATCAGCGACAGCGAGTATGCTTTCATTTATCTTGATTCACCATCCAAGAGTGTTTTTGGAAAATCACAGGTTGAATTCGTGGTAGCAATGGCTGGCATCCTCAAGACGGTGATATCCGAGGCTAAACTTGGAAGGTACGTTGAGGAAACTCGGTATCTAAGAAGCAAGCTCAAGGACAGCAAGCGCATAGGTGGCCTCATCACTCAGAATCGTAAGATGCTCGAGATAGTAGACGCTATTCAATTCCTTTGTCGTACATCGACGACTGTGCTGATTGAAGGTGAGACGGGTACAGGGAAGGAGATGTTGGCAAGGGCTATCCACATGTGTGGCGACAGGAAGCGAAAGCCATTTGTAACGATCGATTGTTCAGCGCTTGCAAACGATATAATCGAGAGCGAGCTCTTCGGTCATGTCAAGGGTGCCTTCACTGATGCCAAGGCGGCCAAGAAGGGCTTGTTTGAGGAGGCACATGGAGGGACGGTCTTCCTTGACGAGATTGATAAGACATCTCAGAAGTTCCAGCAGCGACTCCTGCAGGTGGTTGACAAGCGAGAGTTCAAACCAGTGGGATCGACAACCTCACGGAGAGTTGACTTCCGCCTGATATGTGCAACCAATAGGGACCTGGCAGAGCAAGTGCGGACAGGTCATTTCCTTGAGGATCTCTATTACAGATTGAAGGTGATCTCTCTTAAGATTCCGCCGCTGAGGGAAAGACGGGATGATATACCCCTTCTAGCCGAACACTTTCTCGAAGTTTACAATGAACGTCTTGGTAAGTCTGTGGTCGGTTTCACCTCAGGAGCAATGGATCTCCTCGTAAGCTATTATTGGCCTGGTAACGTAAGGCAGCTGGAGCATGAAATCGAACGAGCTGTCACTTTCTCTAGAGATGGTGACCTCATTGTTCCAGATCTCTTTTCCGAAGAGGTGAGGGGGTGGAACATGCCCCTTGGGGAGACCAAGGTGAAGCCCATAGCCCAGGCTGTAGAGGAGGTCGAGAAAGCCCTAATAAGGGAGGCTATGAGAAGATTTGGTGGAAATAAAACTAAGGTCGCAAAGAGCCTCGGCCTGAGCCGAAGGGGACTCCTCAACAAGCTTCATCGTTACCGCATAAAGGCGTAAACTGCCTTCACGTTGGACTGTTACCTTGTTTACCACTGTAATCGTTTGCAACATAAAGAGTTAGCGTATATCGAGATCCACTGTGAACCTTCTTCACGTTTAAACCCTGCCCTTGGCCGTTATCGGTTGCCTCACAAGAATCATGAATCTTGTAATACGTTGTGATCCAATAAGTTAATCTGGCAGGAAACGATTCAACTTTGGGGCTTTCGGCACGATGATTGCATTTTGCAAGGAGTGAGAAGCCTCTCGTCCAGAGGCAGTGTCGACAGGACCTGGAGATGTGGTGCCAAGACCCGATGGAAGACAACACGCAAGCTGATTCCGTCGCATATTCGCGTTCGATCGAGAGGGGCGCTTCTGGGCAATCCTCGGAGGGTGATCTTGCAGCTTATATGCGAGCGATCAGTCGTATCCCTTTGCTCACCAAGCAGCAGGAACGCCAGCTTGCTCAACGGGTTCGCCGCGGGGACGCTAAGGCTAAGGAGCAAATGATCCTGGCAAACCTGAGGTTAGTAGTTTCGATAGCTCGGAAGTATCAAGGGATGGGGTTACCCCTTGCAGATCTCATTAGTGAGGGCAACGTAGGTCTCATGAAGGCAGTGGAGAGGTTTAGACACGAAAAGGGATTCAGATTCAGCACCTACGCTTCAAAGTGGATACGTCAAGCCATCACCAAGACACTTGCTAATCATGGCAGGACGGTTAGACTACCGGCAAATGTACTCGAGATGCTTAGGCGAGCTCGTGATGTTGAGGACGAATCTTTGCGCAGCCATGGCTCCGAAGCCAATGATCTCGAAATTTGTGACAGGCTGAGGGTTTCACGGAGAAGGTATGCACAGGTCGCCAATGCTTCGGTTACCTTCTCACTTGATTCCCCATATGCTCTCGATAGCGATCTCAATCTTCATGATGTGCTTCCTGATACATTGCACAAGGCACCTGATGAAGCTGCATTTAGCAGGATAAATGCTCACACGCTTGAGTCTCTGTTGGCGCATCTTTCTCGGCGCGAACGAAGCATACTCTCATACAGATTTGGTCTTGAAGATGGAACAAAACGGTCGCTCGCTGAAACAGGCAAGATTGTTGGAATAACACGTGAGCGTATCCGCCAAATTGAAAAGCGAGCGATTGAGAAAATGAGGAAGGCGCTTCGCAAACGACGCATGCAGAAGCTCGTCAAAGGTGGCTAATTTTCCTCGGGATTGTGCCTTCGTTTTCCCCGCGGCGGGGGCACAATCCCCACGCTTCTTGACATTTGCCCTTCCAGCCTTTACCAATTAGGTAGAATAAATCATACCCGATCTTAAGAGAGCTACACAATGGATCGTCGTGAATTTATCCAAGCGCTCTGTCTTGCTACTGCAGGAATCTGTGTGTCTGGCAGTGTAATTCAAGCAGGCAATGACAAGAGGTTTATAACCGAAGCCCGCTTTTATGAGAAGCTCAGCGACAATAGCATCCGCTGCCTTATCTGTCCGCGTCAGTGCATCGTCAGTCCGGGAGGACGCGGCTTTTGCAGGGTGAGGGAGAATGATGACGGCAAATACTTTTCGCTTGTCTACGGTAGAGTCTGCACATATCATATCGATCCAATTGAGAAGAAGCCTCTTTTCCATTTCCTTCCTGGAACGACAGCTTTCTCGATTGCCACGGCCGGATGCAACCTTGGTTGTAAGTTCTGTCAGAACTGGGAGATATCCCAGCAGCGACCGGAGGATATCGATGCTGTAAATCTGCCGCCCAAGAAGGTGGCCGGGGTTGCTGAGAAGTATAAATGTCCAACGATAGCTTATACTTACAATGAGCCAACGATTTTCTTTGAGTTTATGGTCGACTGTGCTCTCGAGGGCAAGAAGAAAAAGATCCGCAGTGTCATGATATCTGCTGGTTACATAAACAAGCAACCATTGCTTCAGTTGATTAAAGCGTTGGATGCCATCAAGATAGATCTCAAAGGATTCAGAGATGACTTCTATTCCCAGATATGCCTGGGTTCACTCAAACCGGTGCTCGATACTATAGTGACAATAAAGGAGCATGGGCGGTGGTTGGAGATCGTCAACCTTGTCATCCCGACGCTCAATGATGATCCCAAAGATATCGAAAAGATGTGCAAGTGGATCATTGACAATGTCGGCGACGACGTTCCTATCCACTTTACACGGTTTTATCCTACTTATAAGCTTAAGAACCTTCCTGTGACACCTGTCGCTTCAGTTGAGAAAGCCCGCGACATCGCCCTTTCCAAGGGTATTAAGTTTGCCTACGTCGGTAACGTACCGATAGGTCATCCTGGGGAATCAACCTATTGCCCCTCGTGCCACAAGCGTATAATTGATCGTTGGGGCTATTCAATTCGCAGTATCAGGCTAAAGGATGGAAAGTGTGAGTACTGCGGTGAACCAATTCCTGGTATCTGGTCTTAGGCCGGCTTGACACCCCACTTTCACAATGATAGGCTTGCCTGCAAATGACAGTACCTTCGCTTGTTAGCACAGAAGAAGCTATTGCCTTCATAGCAGAAAGACTTAGGAAGCCACGAAGAGACATCTGCTCCCTTGATGAGGCGCTGGGCAGGATAACGGCCAAGGATGTAAGGGCTCCGTTTGACTATCCTCAATATCCCATATCTCAAATTGATGGCTTCTGCCTTGTAACAGATGACGAGAAGTCTGCAGGAGTGTCAATGCCTTGCCGACTCCAGATTGTGGGAGAGGTTCACATAGGTGAGAGATCCGATCTCAAAATAGGCAAAGGTGAATGTGCAGTAATCTCAACTGGCTGCATCTTGCCCAGTGGAGCAAATGCTGTTGTGCCGCGTGAAGAAGTTGGGATCGAAGGTAACAAGATTGCTCTGCAAGGTGAGATAGCTCGTGGACAAAATATTGCAGCAAGCGGTGAAGTTTTCAGAAAGGGTGATATTGTGGTCCCGGAGGGAACACTTATCAATGGTGCGGTGATAGCGGTTCTGGCTGGTCTTGGGCTAAGCAGGATAGAGGTTAAGGAAAGACCCCGAGTGGCGATCGTGGTAACTGGGGAGGAGCTCCTCCATGATGCAGGTGAGTTGAAGACCTTCGAGTCGAACGCCTATCTCCTGAGAGGTCTTTTGCATCCGGTTTGCGAAGTGGTTGGTGAGTTCGCTGTTGGCAGTGATTTTGACGCCTTCGAAGGTGTCCTACGATGCCTTGGCAAGTGCGATTTGGTGATTATGACAGGTGGAACTGGATTGGGATCGACAGATTTCACAAGGGCCTGGCTGAGAAAGATCTCAGCAGAGATTGTTTTCAATGGGATACACTCTGCTCCTGGCTGCCATGTCATGTTTGCGAGTGCTTGTGGATTTTGTTTGCTTTGCCTACCGGGCAAGCCTGTGGGTTGTTTTATTCTTTTCAACACACTCCTAAGGCCGGTATTGGCCAGATTTTTCAATTCGCCGTCCCTTGATCTTTATAGGATTCAGGCAAGATTGAAGGATGAAGTCACCGGGAGGCACGAAACGCCGACATGGATGCTTGGCAGCCTGGGCGAGAATCTTGAGGTCAAATCGTTAGCGTATTCTTCGGGTTTGGATTTCACTGCTCCCATGAATGCCAATTGCATTTTGCGCATACCGGCGGGTAAAGGTATTATGAGGAAGGGTGAAAGCATCGAGGTTCGGCTACCGGTTCAGGGGTTTGGGTTTTTGAAATAGCAATAGAGGCTCAAGATACCAAGGCGAGGCTGTTCTTGAACGAGAATAAGGAGACAATTGAGATTAAGGGGGTAGTCAAGCGGATTACCTTTCGGGCTGATGATGGCTACACAGTAATGCGCCTTCAGGCCGATTCTGGCGGAATGCTAACTTGCGTGGGCTATTTTATAAGAATTGGTGAGGGTGATCACATAATATGCAAGGGGAGATGGGTATCCCATCCGAGGTACGGACCGCAGTTAAGTGTTGAGTCCTATCGCATAACTGCTCCTGAAACGACTGACGGAATTATCAGATACCTTTCCTCGAACCTAATTGCAGGAATAGGGGAGAAGATGGCTGAGCGCATAGTCAAGCGCTTCGGCAGGAAAACCATGGAGATCATTGACAAGGAACCCAACAGGCTGAAGGAGATCCCCGGAATAGGGGAGAAGCGCATAGCTGCTATCAAAGACGCCTGGCGCGAACACCGTGAAGTCAGTGAGCTGGTAGTTTTCCTCGAGTCTCATGGAGTTGCGGCGAGCACGGCTTTGAGAATCTACAAACACTACGGTCCCGAAGCCATCAAGATCGTCAAGGACAACCCATACAGACTTGCATCTGAAGTCTGGGGTATCGGCTTCACTACGGCTGATCGGATCGCATCGAAAATTGGCATCCCACCTGATTCGCCTGTGCGCGTTAGAGCAGCAGTCGAATATGCGCTTTCTCAGGGTGTCGAAGCGGGTCATGTTTTCCTGCCCCTTGACTTCCTTAAGACGAGGTGTTGTGCTCTTCTCGGAGCGGATGAGGACAGACTTGATGATTCACTCAAGGTTTTGGAGAGCGAAGGGCGCGTCATCCGTGAAAATGACCGCCTCTATCTGCCCGCTCTATTCCATGCTGAGAATATAGTAGCTTCCAAGATTGGCGAGCTAATCAGCACGCACGTTAGTTTTTCACCCGAGCTGGATTCAGGTTTTCTAGAAGCTGTCCAGGTTGAGCAGGGGATTGAACTCCACACATCCCAGGTGGATGCCGTGCTTGAGAGTCTGCAATCAAAAGTCATGGTGATAACAGGTGGACCTGGGACAGGTAAGACAACAATTGTACGCGCTCTTCTCCATCTCTTCGAAAGGCAGGGTCAAAAAGTGTGTCTGGCAGCACCGACAGGGCGGGCTGCAAAAAGAATGGCAGAACTGGCGGGTTCGGAGGCTAAGACCATTCACAGACTGCTCGAATATAGTCCGCAGGAGGGGCTTTTTCGGCGCAATGCTAGCAATCCCCTTGATGCTGATGTTGTCATTATCGATGAGGCTTCAATGCTGGATATACTTCTTGCTGCATCTCTTCTTGAAGCTCTGGCGCCAGAAGCTTCGGTCATCTTTGTTGGTGATGTTGATCAGCTGCCGCCGGTTGGTCCGGGTAACTTTCTTGGCGATCTCATAGAGTCAGGCAGGGTCCCTGTACGCAGGTTGACTCGTATTTTCAGACAGGATGCTGGTAGCCAGATTGTCAAGAATGCCCACCGAATAAACGCCGGCGAATTTCCTGTGCTAAGCAGGCAGTCAGGTGAATTCTTTCTCATAGAGCAGGACAGTCCAGGAGAGGTGGCCGATACGATTGTTGACATCTGCACAAGACGCCTGCCTGCTAGATTCGGTTTCGATCCCAGAAATGACATACAGGTACTTTCGCCTATGTACAAAGGAGAGGCAGGTGCGACCAACCTGAATTCAAGGCTCCAGCAGGCTATCAATCCAACCGGGAAGCGATTCCACGAAACGCGATTCAGGGTTGGAGACAGGGTCATGCAACTCCGCAACAATTATGAGAAAATGGTCTTCAATGGAGATCTGGGTGAGATAGTTGACTACGATCTGGATGAGGACAAGCTCATCGTGAGATATGATTATGAGGTTGCCTACGATCGCTTCGAGCTTGACGAGATTACCTTGGCATATGCGATAACCGTTCACAAGAGTCAGGGGAGCGAATTCGGGTGCATTATCATGCCAGTGATCACGCAGCATTACATCATGTTACATCGCAACCTACTCTATACGGCTGTTACACGGGCGAAAAACATGGTTGTCCTGGTCGGCACACGCAAGGCACTTGGGCTTGCCGTGCGCAATGTTCGTCATGATAAGCGCCTCTCTTCACTTGCAGAGCGCTTGAGGAATGTCTGAGTGAGGCAATTCACCACACCTGAGAAGGCGCGACAACCTGTAGCAGGGGACGTTTATAAGCAACATGGAAATAATTGGAAATAATAGAAAAACCTCCAGAACTTGTTCCTGGGGACTCATCGAGGTATCACATCAAGACTATGGTCAGGCGATCAAGCCCTAAGGTGACTCCTCACTCGTGTGAACCCAGGGGCGAGCTCATAATTTGCTCACGAGTGCGATCGGTTCAGGGCGTCAGGAGCACACCACAAAGGCGAGATGCCTGACCACTAAAATTCTATACAACTTTAGTCCAGAAAGTCAACCCATGAACTTGCGGCGGGCATTGAGGGCGGGGGGTCAATCGGCTTCATTGAACTCTGCAGAGATGTATATCTTATTGTACAACAAAGTATTGGAGAGCTTATTTACAGTTTTACATGATGTGGATAAGTCGGCCACTCCACTTGCGAATGGCGGCGATACTCCTTATAATGTGACTTCGGACCCCAAGCGAGACGACGCTGGTGACATGAGATGAATGCTATAGTGGTAAAGGGTGCGCGGCAGCATAACCTGCGGAATATCAACCTCAAGATCCCTCACCGCAAGATAACGGTTATTACGGGTGTTAGTGGCTCGGGCAAATCGAGCCTTGCTTTTGATACAATATATGCGGAGGGCCAGCGTAGGTATGTTGAATCCCTTTCAACTTACGCTCGGCAATTCCTTGAGCGGATCGCTCGTCCTGATGTTGATGAGATCCAGGGTTTACCTCCGGCTGTAGCTGTTCAACAAACAAACCCAACCAAGACATCGCGTTCAACAGTTGGTACTGCAACTGAGATCTACGATCTCCTCAGGCTTCTGTTTGCCAGGATCGGAGTTATCCATTGTGACATATGCGAAGTCCCTATCAAGCGCGGTGGTACCCAGGAAGCTGTAGAACTCGCATTTAGGGTGGCTCGAGGCGATATGATTCTCATAGGTTGTCCCTATAAGATCATCTCCCCCGAAGCCTTGAAAACAAGTCTGCTCTCCCTT
The DNA here is from genome assembly GCA_029933125.1 of bacterium. Classification (GTDB taxonomy): domain Bacteria; phylum Arandabacterota; class Arandabacteria; order Arandabacterales; family Arandabacteraceae; genus JALGWB01. The sequence goes on from JAOZOU010000004.1 coordinate 306,909, forward strand.
GGATTTGCCCGTATCCTAAAGGAAGGCAAGGTGTCTGAGATAGATGCCATCGACGAGAAGGCTATGAAGCCTGGGGAGACAATTGTTATCATAATCGACCGCCTGACCGTCAGGGAAGATAACCGATCACGTATCGCCGAATCTGTTGATCTTGCCCTCTCAATGAGCAAAGATGGCGAGGCAAGAATTTTCACGCCAGAAGGTAAGGCACATCGCATCTTCGGAGGCCTAAGATGTCCTCAGTGCGGCCTTACGTATGAAGCCCCTTCGCCTCTTCTCTTCTCTTTCAACAGCCCACATGGTGCCTGCCCTGAGTGCCGGGGCTTCGGAAACAAGCTCGAATTTGACTTGAATCTGATTGTTCCCAATAAGGATCGCACCCTTGAGGGTGACGCCATTGAGCCCTGGGCAAGATCTCAATTCACATATTTCAAACAGTGGATGTTGCGAACATGCCGAGCCCAAGGTGTTCCTACTACAGTAGCATTCAAAAGGCTCACCGAGGAGCAGCAAGAGCTCGTTTTATATGGGCATGGTCGCTTTCCGGGTGTCATAGGTTTCCTTGAGCGTATGCGTGCTAAGGGCTATAAGGCATACGCTCGTTTCTTTGCGAAGAGGTATATGAGTTTGAGGGACTGCCCGAGATGTGGAGGGGCACGTCTTAGACCTGAGGCTCTCAGAGTGAAAATAAGTGGTAAGAATATAGCTGAAGTCTCTGCACTCGATATTGCAGGACTTAGAGCCTTCTTCGATAATCTAAAGCTAAGCCAAAGCCAGCAGACAGTGGCAGCCGACATCCTCAGGGAGATAAACTCCCGCATTGCCTATCTTATCGATGTGGGTCTCGACTATCTTACTCTCGATCGACCTTCGAAGACGCTTTCAGGGGGAGAGGCCCAGCGAATCAATCTTTCAAGTGCTCTTGGAGCGGGCCTAACTGGAACGCTCTATGTGTTGGATGAACCCACAATTGGCCTTCATGCGCGTGACACTGGAAGATTGCTTGATGTCCTGCGGAAGCTAGCTTTGCATGGCAACACAGTGCTTGTTGTCGAGCATGATCCTCAGGTCATCCGTTCGAGCGACTATGTGATTGACCTTGGACCTGGAGCAGGCGCTAACGGTGGACAAGTGCTTTACAGAGGAAGACCTGATGATCTTAGCAAGTCAAGGAGGTCACTTACAGGAAAATATCTTGCTGGTAAGCTAAAGATCCGCTGCGAAAGCAGGCAAACCAAACATGGGTCAGCCTATCTCCTCATCAGGAATGCAACGGAGCACAACCTCAAAGGCATAGATGTTCGCATACCACTATATTCGCTTGTATGTGTGACAGGCGTCTCGGGATCTGGCAAGAGTACACTCGTAGAGGATGTTCTCTATAATGCCATCAAGGCGCGCTCAAGTGCAGTTGAACACATTGGAAGCCACGATGGAATCGATGGTATGGAACAGATAAGGGACGTAGTCCTCGTTGATCAATCGCCTATAGGAAAGACACCAAAAGCCAATCCTATCACTTATGTCAAAGGATTCGATGCTATAAGGGCAGTCTTTGCGAGCACACGTGAGGCAAGATCACGTGGATACAGTCGTTCAACTTTTTCATTCAATCTCGCTGAGGGGCGTTGTGATGTCTGCGCAGGTGAGGGAGCTCTCAAGATAGAAATGCACTTCATGGCTGACATCTATGTGCCCTGTGAGGAATGTCAGGGCAAGCGCTATAAGAAGACAGTGCTTGAGGTGACATATCGCGGAAAATCGATTAGTGACGTGCTCGATTTGACAGTCGATGAAGCCATAGAGCTCTTCAAGCACGAATCGCGTGTGCTCCCACCGCTATATCTTCTCAAGGAGGTTGGACTTGGATACATAAAGCTCGGGCAGCCGGCTAACACCCTATCTGGAGGTGAGGCACAGCGACTCAAGATTGCTAGAGAGATTGCACGAACCGATGGCAGTCGCATCCTCTACATAATGGATGAACCTACAACCGGTCTTCATCTGCATGACATTGCCAATCTTGTCAGGGTGCTGCGGAAGCTTGTTCAAAGCGGAAATACGGTTGTCGTGATTGAGCATAATCTTGAAGTCATCAAGTGCGCCGATCACATCATTGATCTCGGACCTGAAGGTGGAGAGAAGGGTGGGGAGATAGTAGCCCAAGGTACACCTCATGAGATTGCGAAGTGCAAGTGCTCCTATACAGGTCAGCTGCTTCGCGCAGTGCTGGCTCACGCTTAGGGCTTGACTAAGAATGAAGTAATTGATAATCTCACAAATGGGAACTCGGGGACCCTAAGGGTGCTGGGTCCTCAACCAGAGATGACACTGTAGGCGTGTAGCTCAACTGGCTAGAGCACCGGTCTCCAAAACCGGGGGTTGCGGGTTCGAGTCCTGCCACGCCTGCCATCTTTCTTGATCCCTTCTGCCATGATAGTCCTTGACTCTATCGGGAAAAATGATATAGAATAGTGCGCGTGCGGGAGAACCTGAGCGGGGAACGGCACATCAACCCTCCAATCTTTGTAGCCGAGCTTCTGCCGATTTGGATGTGGAGTTCCTCTCCGGTTGTTTCTGTCTCTCGCCACTCTCCGAGGGGGTGATGCCTGGCAATAATAGCGAGTTGTTTCACCAAGGTCTTCCAATCACAGGGGGGAGTGAGAATGAAGACACGCACGATAGCATTTATGTTTGTTGCTACCCTGATCCTTACACAGACTGTCCTGGCGGGTGACATCGAGCAACACTTCGCTAATCACCTGGCCAGCATCGGTGATAACGATTTCGCTTCAGCCATAATCTACCTGCGCGATCGTCCTAACATAAGGGCACTTGATAAGGAGCTCCAGAGAGAGCATGCCCCTCTTGCGGTAAGGCATATGCGCGTTATTGAGACTCTCAAACAGGCTGCCGAGAGATCCCAGCCCGCACTTCTAAACTATCTTGAGGCAAGGAAGCGAGAAGGAAGTGTGAAAGGCTATACTCCCTATTGGTTAGCAAACATGGTTGTTGTATCTGCAACCAAGGCTGAGCTCGAGAGGATCGCCAAACGTACAGATGTTGAAGCAATCGAAGCAAACTTCAGGGCGACGCTAATTGAGCAAGCCGGCAAACCCTATCTCGGTTCCCCAACGGCTGGCATAGGTGTGACCAACAGCTTGATGGCAATCAATGCTGATCGTGTCTGGTATGAGCTTGGAATCACAGGATCTGGAACCCTTGTAGCAAATCTTGATACTGGTGTGGACGGCTCTCATCCAGCCCTCAGCGCACGATGGCGTGGTAACTGGCATCCGTGGAATGAGTGCTGGCGTGATGCCCTCGGGACAGGAACCACTTTTCCAACTGACACCCATGGTCATGGCACACACACTATGGGGACGATGTGTGGCGCAGATCATGTGACGGGCGATACGGTTGGTGTTGCCTTTGATGCCCTCTGGATCGCAGACAATGCAATAAATCAGAGTGTAGGTCCTGAGTTCGACAACGACGTTCTTGACGCTTTCCAGTGGTTTGCGGACCCTGATGGAAATCCTGAGACCACTGACGATGTCCCCGACGTCGTCCAGAACTCGTGGGGGATCGACTCCCGCTTTGGTTACGATTACCAAGACTGTGACTATCGCTGGCAAGAAGCCATTGAGAATTGCGAAGCCGCAGGGGTTGTTGTTGTCTTTAGCGCTGGAAATGAAGGACCGTCAGCCCAGACACTCCGGTCACCTGCCACAATTTGCAATACTCCAACGGTCAATTTTTCAGTCGGAGCTGTCGACTGTGAAAACTATGGATGGCCTTATCCCATTGCTTCCTTTAGCAGTCGCGGGCCATCTGACTGTGACGGGGTAAGCATAAAGCCAGAAGTTTCTGCTCCAGGCGTTGATGTCTATTCCACTTATCCAGGTGGGAGCTATGTTCGCATGAGTGGAACTTCAATGGCTGGACCCCATGTTTCAGGTGTTGTTGCGTTGATGCGTCAGGCAAACCCTGATGCAGATGTGCAAACCATCAAACAGATCCTTATGGAAACGGCTCGCGATCTTGGGACCGCAGGTGAGGACAATACATACGGCTGGGGTGTAATAGATGCTTACCAGGCTGTGCTTGCCGTCATGTCACCAGATACGATCCCGCCTAGTGTGGCCGTTCTGGATCCAAATGGTGGCGAGACCCTCACAGCTGGCACAACCTATACGATTCGGTGGGATGCAAGTGACGATCGGGGTGTTGCTAGCACAAGTATCTATTACTCCTATGACGGTGGCTCGAGTTATTCCCTCATTGATAGCCTCTCAGGCAATCCTGGCTCATATGATTGGACAGTGCCTGACACACCTTCAGCAATGTGCCTTGTAAAAGTGTTTGCCTACGATGCAGCAGCAAATCTCAGCTGGGATACCTCTGATGGCTACTTCACAGTTGAAACAGCTCCGGGCCCATATGTTTGGGTAAAGAGCATTGATCTTGTACTGGTAACCCGAGGAAAGAATACCTATGCTCAGGCGAAGGTGCTTGTCCTTGACCAGGACAGCAGTCCCGTGGCAAGAGCCGAAGTCCACAGTCACTGGGACGGTATTACTCATGACTCGGATGTATTTACAACCAAGCGCAAAGGAACAGGTTCATGTACATCCGATAAGGTAAAACAACCAAGTGGATGGTGGTATTACTATGTGGACGATGTGGTAAAGGATGGCTATACCTTCCGCAGTGATCTTGGTGAGACATCGGATGCCATCTATGTCGGATCTGCTCTGTTTTCCCAACCAAGTGGAGAGATGCTTAGCGTCGAGAAGCCAGGCTCTGAACCTACCTTTGTCCTCAATATCGCAAGAGATTCCTACGCTTCGTTTGTTATCTATAATGTGATGGGACAGAGGGTGAGAACGCTACTTGATAGGGTTATGGTGCCAGGGCAGATCACGGTAACGTGGGACGGAACAGATGACAATGGAAGAAGCGTACCAAACGGAATCTACTTCTATCGTGCAGTAAGCGGTGGTGAGATCGTAACAAGTAAGTTTATCCTTGCAAAGTAGAGGTTCTCTAACTGGATCTCTAGGCCAAGAAGCGGGAGTTTTCATGAACTCCCGCTTTGCCCTTCTTTCGACGGACTTGTTTTTCTCACTCGGCTAACGTATGCTATTATCACTCTGGACAGATTATCATACACCTGAAGAAACGGGATCTTGGCAGGTAAGGTGAGATGGTTGAAATGAGAAGGCTGGGAAGAACAAGCCTTGAGGTTTCCCTAATCGGATTTGGCGGGATACCCATCATGCGTGTCTCCCGTGATGTGGCAACTCAAGCGATAATCCGAGCCCTCGAGCTCGGGATTAATTTCATTGACACAGCTCGCGGGTATGGCGACAGCGAGGCGAAAATAGGAGCTGCTCTCAAGCGCGCCAAAGCCAAGCCAATCATTGCTTCGAAATCTCCCAAGCGCGATCGCAGTGGGATGCTTTCCGATTTTGCTCAAAGCCAGCGTGAGCTTGGCATGGATTACATAGATATCTATCAGATCCATTGTGTGAATAAGTTCGATGAATATGAGAAAGCCATGGGTAAGGACGGAGCTTACGGGGCTCTTGAGAGGCTGCGTGGTGAGGGGCGTATAGGATTCATCGGCATGACAAGCCATAATCTCGAGATCATTAGGGAAGCGATATTGTCTGAGAAATTTGACACGATCCAAATCCTTTTCAATTTTCTCGAACCCGAAGCCGCTGATGAAGTTATTCCTTTGGCTCTTAAGCATGACCTAGGCATTATAGCTATGAAACCTTTTGCTGGGGGATGCATTGAGGATTACGCATTGGCGTTGAAATTTGTTATCTCACATCCCTCTGTGGTGGCCATACCTGGTATGGCTGATGAAGGTGAAGTAAGACTTAACGTCGAGGTCGCTAGCAAGCCAGTGGTCCTATCCAGTGATGACACAAGAAGAATGGATGAGATAAAGACGAGTGTTGGGAAGCAATATTGTCGGAGATGTGATTATTGTCAGCCTTGTCCCGAGGGCATTCCAATTTCCTTTGCTCTTCACATACAAAGCATAAGAAAGCGCATAGGCGATGAGATGATGCGATCGGAAACCTATGCGGATCTCTTGTCAAAGGTTGAGGCATGTGAGCAGTGTGGTAAGTGTGAGGAGAGATGCCCCTTTGAGTTACCTGTGATGGATCTGGTGGCTAAAGCCCGTGACATCCTTTCTCAAGTTTTAGGGCAATGAGGGCAAGATGGCGAAACGGAGGGTCAAAGCCGTTTGTTTGCTATCAGGCGGAGTTGACAGTTCCCTGGCAGCATTATTGTTGAAAGAGCAAGGAATCCAAGTCATAGGACTGAATTTCGTGCTGCCCTTTGAGGAGATATTCAAACTGCATGCTGAGACAGCAGCTATGAGAATTGCAACTCAGATTGGCATTCACCTTAAGATTTTGACGATGGATGAAGACTATGTCGAAATTCTTCGCAATCCTCCCCATGGTTATGGAAGTCAGGTTAATCCCTGCATCGATTGCCACATCTACATGTTTCGCAAGGCCCGAGGAGTGATGGAAGAGGAGGGTGCAGATTTTGTTGCCACAGGTGAAGTTCTGGGGCAAAGACCCATGTCCCAACGCCGCGATGCTCTACGGGTGATTGAGAAGGAAAGTGGGCTGGATGGCTATCTCCTGAGACCCCTTTCAGCCCTTCTTCTTGAGCCAACGGTACCTGAGAAGGCAGGACTTGTTGACCGTGAAAGACTCCTTGGCTTTCGTGGAAGGTCACGTAAGGAGATTCTCAACGTAGCGCGTAGTAAGGGACTCACGCACTTCACGAGTCCTGCTGGAGGGTGTCTCTTTACGGATCCAGGTTTTGCCAAGCGCGTCAGGGATTTGATCGAGCACAACATGCTTTCGCTTAGGGAGCTTAGACGCCTTGCTCTCGGGAGACACATGCGACTCGATGGTGCCAAACTCATAGTTGGACGCAATGGGAGCGAAAATGCTTTGCTTGTCAAGCTAAGCTATCCCGGAGACATCGTGCTTCGATCACTTAGCATTCCTGGGCCTACTGCTATCCTCACGGGCAAGGGTGCTGAGGCGAATGTCGAGATGGCTGCAGCCATTGTGGCTCGCTATAGTGATGCTCAACCTGATCAGATGGTTAAGGTTGAAATAAGGAAGGATGAGGCGAGATACGAGATTACCAGGCCACCTCTTGAGGAGTCACGAGTAGCAGAGTTGTTGATATGAAACCTGATGCGCGCTCAAATGTCCCTCTGTCTAGCATCAAAGAGTCCCATCGGAGTCTCTTCCTGGCAATAGGTCATCATCTTGGTTGGCAACGAGGGAAGGCTTATCTGGTTGGGGGTTACATAAGGGATCTCTTGCTGGGAATCTCTCCATCTGATATTGACATCGTGGTATCACAGACTGAGCCTCGAGTCCTTGCTCAGTGGATTCACAAACAATTTGGCTTCTCACATCCAGTTCGCTTCAAGCGTTTTCGTACATTTCATATTGCAAGAGAAGATCTTGAACTCGAGATAGCTCCTATGGCCGGCAGGCTCGCGGACGATGCCAGGAGAAGGGACTTTACGATTAACTGCCTCTATGTGGATCTTGCATCGCTAACAGGGTCCTCATTCAAGGTCATAGATCCAACCGGCTTGGGTCTCTTTGATGTCAGTCACCGGGTGCTAAGAACGCCAGCACAGCCTTTGATCACATTCTACCTCGACCCCTTAAGGCTTCTCAGAGGCATTCGCTTCAAAACCACTTTGGGGATGAAAACCGAGCGAGGTCTTGAGAACCAAATAGCACGGTTGGCTTACCTTGTCACGAAGCCAGCTCCTGAGCGGATCAGAACCGAGCTGGAGAAAATTCTGCTTTCAAATCGAGTAAGCCAAGCCTTTGGTCTAATGCACCGTACTGGTCTTCTCAAAATCATATTGCCTGAGATTGATGCCATGGCCGGTTACTCGCAGCACACACCTTTTCACTCATACGATCTCCTGGAGCACACGCTGAGGACAGTTAGATACACCCCTCCAGTAATAGCCCTTCGTCTGAGCGCGCTTTTCCATGATGTTGGTAAACCGAGCACCTGCAGGAGATTGCCTGACAGAAATATCTACTACGGTCATGCTAGAGTCTCAGCTGAGTTAGCCAGCAACAGGCTTGCGAGACTGCGTTTTCCAAAGCGCACAATTGCCAAGGTGGCCTTCCTGATATCCAATCACATGGTCAATTACTCATCCTCCTGGACTGATCGTGCCGTAAGGAGATTCATGCGAAAAATGGGTGACAATCTCAGTGACATGCTTGTGCTTCTCGAGGCTGACCGAAGGGCTCAGGTTCCTGACAGGAGTGTGACTGCAAACATCGCTGAACTGCGGAGGCGCATTGAAAAGTTGCGACACCAAGTCCCCGAGATGAAGAAATTGCCAGTTGACGGTCACGTGATAATGGAGGTTCTTGGCATCGACCAGGGCCCACTTGTAGGAGAGGCTAAGCAATTTCTGGAGGAGGTCATTGAGAGACAAGGCCGACCTTTGGGCAGAGATGAATCCATCAGGCTTCTCATGACGTGGATGAGCAGGAGGGCAAAACAATCATATTGACATGACGCAATCCATCTGATTATAGTCTATGAGGAAAATTGACGAGGGAGGGCAAACTGTGAGAAGAGTCAAAATGTTGCTCATTCTTGTCGGCATTGGCGCCATTGGCTGGGGCTGTATCGAGGAACTCAGCACAGGCAAGGACCTCAAGCCCAATGTTTGGTTTACGGCAGGGCCTGAGGATGGAGAGGTCATCTTTCAGAACTCGGTTGAGTTTCAGTGGATGGCAACTGACTTCGATGACGATCTGGGAATGGGCAAGATGTTTGTCAAACTTGAACCCGACTCTGTGGCATGGTTCGATGCTTGGTCCGGGTCACTGAAAGTATTCACCCATCCCGAAGGGTGGCAACGTGTTTATGAAAGACGCTATGAAATCCTCGATCTTACTGATACAAGTTATGTTTTCTCCGTCAAGGTTATCGATGGACGAGGAGCTGACAGTACGGCGACAACGCATTTTGTCGTTCGTTTTGACAATCAGCCGCCAATCATAGATTCAGTCACCTGTCCACCAGCGAAGATTTCCCCTCAGCAATATGATCTTACGATCACCATTTATGCCCATGACGTTGCTAGAAGCCCAAGGTCAGCGACTCCAGATGATTCACTCGAATTCTATTATAAGCTTGTTGGCCCTCGAGGCTCAGGGTTTAAGACGGTTGAATCTGACCCCGAATGGTCACCCAATAATAGAACCTTCACTTATACGATCGATGGCCAGGCTTACAAAGATAAGGGGCAATTCACCTTCTGGTACAAGGTCAGGGATCGTGCTATGAATACAACGCCACAGCTGAGTTGTAAGTTCGAATTTGTCCAGCATTAACCAAGAGGAGAATAGGATGGAGGGAAAGGCAATTCACATCTGTGATGCTGATTTTGAATCCAAGGTTCTTAAGAGTGATAAGCCGTCGATAGTGGACTTCTGGGCTCCATGGTGCGCTCCTTGCAGGATCATTGCACCTGTTCTCGAGGAGATAGCCGAGGCATATAAAGATAAGATTAGCGTTTACAAGGTCAATGTTGACGAGTGTCCAATGACGGCTACATCTTTTGAGATAAGATCAATCCCCACTTTGATAATCTTCAAAGATGGCAAGCCGGTTACGAGGCTTGTCGGTGTTCGGCCAAAGGCGGAGATTGAAAAGCATATTGAAGCGGCTGTCACCTGAGGGAGAGTTCCTTCCAATTGCCTCAAGAACGCTTTGGCAGTCTGAGTGGGAAGAGGATTGGTATTCTTGGATATGGCTCCCAGGGTAGAGCCCAGGCACTTAACCTGCGTGACAGCGGTTTTTCACCCCTGATTGGCTCACGTCCCGGAAAATCGTGCAACATTGCATCACGCGACGGTTTTCATGTGACAAGCCTCGAGGACACGGTTTCCCAGTCAGATATCGTCATGGTGCTTCTGCCTGATGATGTACATGGGGAGGTATGCAAGGATGTGGTTTTCCCAAACCTTAAGGTGGATGCGCGCATTGGCTTCGCGGCAGGTTTTAGTGTGCATTTTGGCATGGTAAAGCCTCCGGAACCCAGGCATGTTTTTCTCGTTGCTCCCAAAGGTCCTGGTGAGATCCTTAGGAAAAGATACCTTGAGGGTTCAGGTATTCCAGCTCTTATTGCTGCCCTCGAGAATGATGAAGCCTCAATGGAGATAGCTCGGGACTATGCATGCGCAATTGGGTGCGACAGAGCAGCCATAATTGAGACGAGTTTTGAGGAAGAGGCAACTGCTGATCTTTTCGGCGAGCAGTGTGTCCTTGTGGGCGGAATGATCGAGCTCATGAAAGCAGCATTCAAGGTGCTGACTGAGAGGGGCTATCCTCCTGAGATTGCATATATCGAATGTATTGCGGAGGTTGAATACATGGCTTCACTCATCAATAGGCTTGGAATGGAGGATCTGGCTAAGCATATTTCCTCAACCGCGTACTTTGGAGGGACAACAAGGGGAAAGGTGCTCATCAACGAAGGTGTGGTTACGAAGATGAGAAAGATTCTTGAGGAAATAGAATCGGGAACTTTTTTTGAGGAGTTCGCTGCCTATCTCAGGACTGGTAAAAAGCTGGATGTCGATAACGAGGAGCTCGGGGAGATAGAGCGTGCTAAAAAGCGTCTTTTCAAGAGGCAGCGGTCATGACTGGTGAGGACAAAAGATTTGTAGGTCGCACAGTTCCGAAGGTGGATGGAGCGCTGAAGGCTAGTGGCAAGCTGCTCTTTGTCGATGATATTTCCTTTCCCGGAATGGTGCATGCAGCCATGGTAATTGCCGGTCGGCCTCATGCACGCATTCTGAGCATCGATGTTTCGAGAGCAAAAGCAGCTAGCGGTGTCGTCGGGGTTGTTACTGCTGATGATGTCCCTGGTGAGAATCAAGTGGGATTGATCAAGAAAGATCAACCTCTTTTTGTTTCTGAAACTGTGAGATTTGAAGGTGACTGTCTTGCCCTGGTAGGTGCTGATAGCCCAGCAGATGCTAGGCGTGCCGCTGAGCTTGTAAAAGTCACATATGAGAATCTGCCACACGTAGCCTCTCTCGAACAGGCGAAGGAACCCTACGCTGTTCATGTGCACGATGGGGGAAATGTTGCGGTTGAAAGGAGTATTGTAAAAGGAGACATTGAGAGAGGTAGAGCAGAAAGTGAGCATGTTGTTGAGATGCAGTTTGAAACCCCGATACAGGAGCATGCCTATCTGGAGACCATTGGGGCAATCGCAGTCCCTATCGGTGGAAAAATGGAAATATGGATTTCGGCACAGTGCCCCTTCTACGTGCGAGAAGCTGTTGCTAGATGTCTCGGGGTAAAGCTTGCTGATGTGAGAGTCATTCAATTGCCGATAGGCGGTGGTTTCGGTGGCAAAGAGGATGTCCCATCCGAGCTGGCAGCGAGAGTCGCGGTTCTGGCCAGACGAATAGGACGACCAGCAAAACTCGTACTACGACGCGAGGAGGACATTGTATGCACTTCCAAGCGTCATCCGATAATCCTCTGGTATCGCATAGGATGTGATGGCAGTGGCAAGCTTAAGTTTGCAGACATTCGCATTGAAGCTGATGTTGGAGCCTATGCAACCCTTTCGCCTATTGTCCTTTTCAGATCAACCGTTCATGCAGCAGGTCCGTATGAGATTCCCAATGTTAGAATCCTCACCAAAGGCTACTACACCAACACAACACCTAAGGGTGCGATGCGTGGCTTCGGGACACCTCAGGTTGTCTTTGCCTGTGAAGCCATGATAGATGAACTGGCTGGTAAGGTTGGAATCGATCCACTTGAATTCAGAGCTTTGAACGCACTCGCCAAGGGCAAGCGAACTGCTACAAATCAGGTGCTCACCGAAAGCGTGGGCTTGCCCCAGACGCTTGAGATAGCAAAAAGATATGTGGGCAAGCGATGGGTCGAGGTGCAATCAAATCGCATCCGCAGGGCAAAAGGTGTGGCGACAATGTTCTATGGTGTAAGCCTGGGTGCTGCGGGTCGTCATCTTGACAGAGGTAGTGCAAAGGTTGAGATACTCAAGGATAGCTCAGTCAATGTTTGGGTTGGCTGCACAGACATGGGGCAGGGAGCCCAAACTATCCTTTCGCAGATAACTGCTGAGTGCCTCGACATTGACATCGACCAGGTCAAAGTCAATCATGTGGATACTGACATTGTCGCTGACTCAGGTCCGACGGTGGCATCCCGCACAACAGTTGTAAGCGGAAATGCTATCCTCAATGCCTGCCAGAAGCTCAAAGAGATTCTTTATAGTGTTGCCGGGGAGATGGCAGGTTCAAAGATAGTCGGGGCAGCGGATTCGAAGCTTATCACCGCAGATGGCAAAGAAATAGATTTTGGCGATGTCATTGCTGAGTGCTTCTCGAGACGAATAGATCTGACAGCAACAGGCTGGTATGCTATACCCGATTGCCGACTTGACGATTCTGGTCAGGGTGATGCCTACTATGTTTATTCCTATGCCACTCATATCGCAGATGTTGAGGTGGACACGGATACGGGTGAAACCAGGGTAAGGGATTTCGTGGCAATCCACGATAGTGGGCGCATCATAAACCCCGAGTTAGCCAGAGGACAGATTGAGGGTGGTGTTGCACAGGGTATAGGGCTTGCGATTTACGAGACTTTTGTCCAGAAGGATGGCCATGTTACAACGCGAGATCTTTCGACGTATCTTTTGCCAACTTCTCTTGATGTATGCGACACCATAAAGGTTGAGTTTGTTGAAGCTCTTTCACAGGATGGTCCCTTCGGCGCAAAGGGCTTGGGAGAGCCCGCGATAATACCGGTGGCAGCAGCCATAGCCAATGCTGTCTCAAGAGCCTTAGGCAGGAGAGTCAGGCGTCTGCCAATCTCAAGAGAGTGGGTCACCATGTCCCCACCAATTCCCCCTCGCCACGCCTAATTGAGCCTGAAATACAGACACCTTGCCTCTATAGTAATTGCGGCTTTGCAGCGCCTGGCTTCTTTCTCGTAGTCTCCATCACTCTCTCGGAATTGCCCTTGAGAGCAGATTGGTATGGGTTCAGTTGCTTCGTCAGTGGCAATCATCGTTGTGAGCATACTGATACTTTTCACAGCAACCAACCCGGCAACTGCCGGCAATGGCGCGACCCCTACCATCTGGCCGGTTCGAGTACAAGGGAAGATCAGGATAGATGGGCGACTGGATGATGAGGTCTGGAGCGAGGCTCCTCGCCTGTGCGACTCCGTGCAGCGCGAGCCAGGTGAGAGTAAAACTCTAATTGAGTCAACCTGTGACAGTGTCAGAGGTTAATCCACGGAACAGGGCAAAAAGGATATCACTCATCAATGACTTTAGGGATTTGCTGTGAACGACAGGCTCATTAACATGGCAGGTGGCATCATAGGCGTTGCCCTCGGAAAGGTTGTCAAGTTACTGGTGGCTGACATTATCATGCCCTAATTGGACTTACCTTTGTCAATGTCGATTTCGTAAATCTCTTTGCGGTTCTAAAAGAGGGCACCCCTCTAGGTCCGTATGCCTCGCCAGGGGATGGGCAGGCGAGTGGGGCTGTCTCAATAACGTATGGTGTCTTTGTCAACAACGTCGTAAGCTTAGTCGTTGTTGTCTTCGCGGTTTTCAAGATTGTTGAGTCAGTCAATAAGATAGAGCGCGGGACGAAGCACCAGACCCGCGGCGCCAACGACAAGAGAGTGTCCATACTCCCTTTCATCTATTCTCCTTAAGGCAGGCAACTGAGCGTCTGTGGCTCGGACCTCAACCGTGGGGGCGGAGCTAAAGACCTGCAATTAGAATCGTGGCAGTCCGTGGGATTCATCGGGCTGATGTAAGTGGAGATTCACAACAAGTAGGATTGCTGTCAAGCCCTTCATCCTATAGTTTCGTTATTTCGGTTGCAGATCCCTGCGGCTTGTGCTAAACAGTCTGTGGTATGGTCTTATGAGGGAGGGGCTGCGATGAGAAACTCACGCATGAGCCATGATTCGGAAGGATTGTCTCCTAAGCAAGCCTCGACGACCGATGGGAACAGGACTGAATCGGGTCGAGATTCGAGATCTGAACCTGTGCGCCACGATCGTGACGAGGTTTCAGCGTTCATAGAAAGAAAGATTGCCCATCTCAGGGAGAGCCATGTCATGCGATGGATAACGATGGCGGGTGCGATGATAATCTTAATCGGAGCTCTCACTTTTCTTAACGACATGGTTGCGATCATTACGACGAACTACGGTTTCTACTTTGTCGCAGGTCTGTGGTCTACATTTCTAGTGTCGGCCGGATCAGCCGAAGCCTACAGGCAGGGGTTGCCTGTCAGTCCAACCCTTGACACGGTCGCATTTGTTTTTACAATCGTTGCAGCTGGAGTCTTTGTGTTCCTCGGTGTGCTCACGATCAAAAGGCGGGTCTGGAGTTCGATAGTCGCACTCGTTCTCTATGCGATTGATACGATTGTTCTCCTCATGTTCGATCCGAAATGGGCGATTGTTCATGTTATCCTGATGTACCTGATCTATAAGGGAATCAGGGCAACAAAGAGATATGCTGAATTGACGACCGAAAGCCAAACTGCCGACCTCTAGAAGCAGATGAGCTTTTTGCTGGCAACGACCCAGTTGACGAAGTCAAGCCTTAAGCCTATTATAGCACCTTCAACCAAACTGTCCTGAGTGATGCCCCTTTAGTTAGCACACATCGCCCAGGCTCTTACTTGGGCAGCCTGGGCGATGGCTGCCCTGAGCATCTCACCATAGTTGGGCATTCGCTCGTTTATTACTCCGGGCATCTGCTGAGGTTCCTGACCTTTGGAGGTAGCATAGATCACTTCCTTGATGAGGAAGAGTCGCATCGTGTGATCCGCGTAGATGGCTGCCAGACTGAATCGCAGTGCCGTTTAGACCCTTTCGCTCCCATAGGGTGGTTCAACGATCATTAGGGCGATAGTTGCCACTGGTTTTCACCTTGTTGTTATCTCGGTCCCGTCCCTTGAGCAGGTTGGCTCGTTTGTTCAATATGGGTTCCAGGTTTGCCGATAGACAGATTGACATGGATTCATCGAGGCATCAAGTCATTCTCATCACTATCGACACCTTGCGAGCCGATCATCTTGGCTCAAGCGGCTATCATCGCAACACGGCACCCGCACTCAACCGCCTGGCTCTAAGTGGGATCACATTCAGCTGGGCATTCAGTCCCACCTCCTACACCGTACCTTCGCATTATTCACTAATGACATCGAGATATCCAAGCTTCCACTCGGTTGGCTTTCACAATGGACGAGTACCGGTGCGCGATTGTGATGAGACAACGCTCGCTGAGACCTTGCAAACCAGAGGTTTTGCTACGGGAGCGTTCATCAGCTCGAGCGTGCTAAGTCTCCGCAATGCCCCTCAGATTGGGAAAGGATTTACCGAATTCGATGAAGCGATGACTCATCATGAAAGCACTCGCCAGGTTGAGCTGAGAAGATGGGCAATGTTCACTAATAAGGCAGCCCTGGCCTGGATTGAAACCAATCGATGCAGAGACTTCTTCTGCTGGATTCACTACATGGATGTGCATGGTCCATATGAAGCGCCACAGCCATATTGTGACTGGTTTCTCAATGAGATTATGGGTCTGCCCGAGCATCACCTCAAGGTTGTGCCCAATGGAGCTCTCGGTGGGATACCAAAGTACCAACTACTGACAAGGGCTTTAGCAACGAAGCCAGTTGAGCCCCAGCGCAACTTTCACTACTACGTCGCTCGGTATGATGGCGGTATCCGTTACGTCGACGCAGCGCTCGATGATCTTCTGGCTGGTCTGCGAAAAATTGGGATTGTTGACGACATTCTTCTTATCATCACATCGGATCAAGGTGAGGCACTTGGTGAGAACAGCGCCTATTTTTTCCATGGACTGACCGTTACGCTTGATCAAGTGCATGTGCCGTTGATTTTCGCTTTCCCGAAGTTATGTGGTTTCCGACCAAGATTGGTAACAACTCAGGTTAGCCTCATCGATCTTGCACCAACAATTTTGGACTGGCTTGGACTACATGGTCCACCTACCTATCAAGGACGCTCACTCTTGGATGTTGCGCGAGGTTTGAATCCGGCCCATATGCACAATCGGGTGATCTTTGCGGAAACGCAGACTCAGGTGTGTGCGATTGGACCGATGGTGCAGTTTCTGCTGGGGAAGGGTATTCCTGAGGAACTGGAGTTCCCTTTCTACCATCCTGATGCGCCGACTGCTCAAGCGGTGGTAAGTTACCGGGATTCTGTATCATACCCTCGAGAGTCGGCGATGCAAAATCTCAGGGTTGAGGTAGAAGCCTACATGGAGAGGGCAAGTCGAGCCCGCAGGACTATTCTTTCCCGCAAAGCTGGTCCGGCTGAGCAGCCCGATGAAGCTTTGATCTATTCTCATCTCGAAGCCCTCGGCTACGTCTAGCGGGTCGGAGCCAAAAAGCTGCACTCGATACCAGGCCCCGTGCCCAAAATGGACTCTCATTGGGTAGTTTGTTGCGAAATCGACAGATAGCGTTGTACATGATTCTAGCGCGACCCCTAGTTCTTGGTGTTGCGTGGGGTGAGTTGGGGGGTGGTTGTTTCGCCTGAGGGCTATCTCGGGAAGTCCATAGGTTCGGACAGGTGCTAGCCGACCATCGTGAAATATGCTCCTACATTGCCTATCTCGAGTCTGTCTCATCCGCGATCGATGTTGCCGCACTGGGTAAGACAAGTCTCAGAAATGATCTTATTATGGCCGTGGCAACCTCTCCTGAGATAGCCGAATGTGCTCAAACCTATCAAGAGATCGCCCACGCATTCTCCCGGCCTCGTCAATATCCCCTTGACGTCTTGCAGGTTTTTTCTTTAGGATTTGACGGCTCTTGGCCGAAACGTGAAAACCTGAGGAGGTATTACCACATGAGCATTCCTTTGACAGGCATCATCGTTGGATTTGCCGGACTTATCTATGCTGCTATTCTTTTTGTCCTTGTGAGCCGTAATCCCTCTGGGACTGAGAAGATGAGGGAGATCTCAGAGCTCATCCATAGTGGTGCAATGGCTTTTCTCAGGAGGGAGTATTCCACCCTCATTGGATTCATAGTAATTCTCTTCGTGGTGCTCTCAGTGGCAATCTCCTACAAAACGGGAATTGCCTTTGTCAGTGGTGCTTGCTCTTCAATGCTAGCAGGTTTCCTCGGGCTGAAAGCTGCAACAAGAGCAAACGTCAGGACAGCCCAGGGTGCAACAAAGAGTCAGAGCAGAGCTCTGACAATAGCATTCTCGGGCGGGGCAGTGATGGGAATGGCTGTAGCAAGTCTTGGAGTTCTTGGCATTTCCGTCTTCTACCTAGCATTTAAGCAGGATCCTCAAATAATAAGTGGATTCGCAATGGGTGCAAGTTCGATTGCTCTGTTTGCTCGAGTTGGGGGAGGGATATACACTAAGTCGGCAGATGTTGGGGCTGATCTTGTTGGCAAGGTTGAAGCTGGTATACCCGAGGACGATCCTCGTAACCCTGCTGTAATTGCAGACAATGTTGGCGACAATGTTGGTGATACCGCTGGCATGGGTGCTGATCTTTTTGAATCATATGTGGGCTCAGTTGTTGCAAGCATCGCAATAGCTGCAACTCTTGATCCTGCATTGCGTACATCACTTATGGCTTTGCCCATTCTTATAGTGGCTGTTGGCACTATAGCATCGTTTGTAGGGAGCCTAGCTGTCCGTATTTTTCAGTCAAGGAATCCCCAGGTGGCACTCAGATATTCGACATATGTCAGTGTTGCCCTACTTGCGATTGCCACATATGTGATAGTCGGCAAGATGGGGCTGGGAGCGAAGTATGCATCTGCCGTGCTTTCCGGGATTCTCGCTGGTGTTGCCATAGGGGGTCTTTCCGAATACTACACTTCAGGTCCACCGATAAAGGTGATAGCAGAGTCATGCAAGACTGGTGTGGCTACGAATATCATATCCGGCCTCTCGGTTGGTATGATGAGCACCACTTTACCGATTCTGGCAATAGCTGTGGCAATTTTTGCAGCCTACCACTTCGCAGGTGTTTACGGCATAGGAATGGCAGCTGTTGGTATGCTGGCTACGATCGGTATGACAATGTCAGTAGATGCTTATGGGCCGATTGCTGACAATGCTGGCGGAATAGCTGAGATGAGTGGACTTGGGCCAGATGTGAGAAAGATTACCGATCGCCTTGATGCACTAGGCAACACAACAGCTGCAATTGGCAAAGGATTTGCAATTGGATCAGCAGCTCTTACAGCTCTTGCGCTTTTCACAGCCTATTCGAGAACTGTTGAACTCAAGGTGATCGACATCAAGGAGCCAACCACGGTTATTGGCCTTCTCATCGGCGGCGCTCTACCCTTCCTGTTTGCAGCTCTCACTATGCGTGCTGTTGGAAGAGCTGCCTTTAAGATAGTTGAGGAGGTTCGGCGCCAGTTCAAGGAGATTCCCGGTTTGATGGAAGGTAAGGCTAAACCTGATCCAGCTACTTGTGTTGACATCAGCACGCGGGGTGCTCTTAAGGAAATGATCGCACCTGGGTTCCTGGCTGTTCTCTCGCCAGCAATTGTAGGAATAGTGCTCGGACCGGAATCCTTAGGTGGTCTCCTGGCTGGGGCGACGGTGACGGGTGTCCTCTTGGCCATCATGATGGCCAATGGTGGCGGGGCCTGGGACAATGCCAAGAAGTGGATTGAGGCTGGCAATCTTGGTGGAAAGGGCTCGGATGCTCATAAGGCAGCAGTTGTAGGCGACACTGTCGGTGATCCATTCAAGGATACCTCAGGACCTTCGATGAACATCTTGATAAAGCTCATGTCGGTTGTCTCACTCGTTTTTGGCGTTGTTTTAGCAAGAATCCACTTGCAGATCTTCGGTTAGTTCCTGAGGGTGCCCAGGATCTGAAGGTGAAGCAAGTTTTTGCCCCTCTTCACCAAGGATTGAGGTGGCAAGATTGGTTATCTTCTTGGTGACGCAAGCTATCTTGAGGGCTGCCTCTTCAATTTGTTTGAGCCTTCCATAGGTTGGTTCATCGGTTTCTGTGTGTTGCTTGAGAAGAAGCTGAGCTTGACCAAGTATGGAAAAGAGGGGTTGATTGATTTCGTGGTTGGCTGCCACAGCTATCTCGCTGAGCATAGCCATCTTTTCCGACTGGAGAAGGCTCTCCTGAGATTGCTTGAGGCGATTGACCGTCGCTTCCAGCTCCTGATTGAGCCGAGTTATCTGTTCGTGTCTGAGCTGCATTTCCCTGTTTCTCTCAAACAGCTTCTTTTCTATGTTTTTCCTTTCAGTAATGTCGCGAATGATTACGGAGAGAGCCTGCTCGCCACCATAATCTGATGGATAGATGGTTACCTCGACTGGCACAATTGTCCCCGATGAATGGATAAGCTTGGATTCACACCTTATGCGTGCTTGAGGTGTTATCTTCTCTTCGAGCATGGAGCTATCGGGAAAAAGGCATCCGACTTTGTTTCCTATAACCTCATGGATGGGAAGACCGCTCAGTTCGGAGATCGATCTATTGGCATAGACAATGGTTCCGTTGGTGACGACGATATAGCCATCATCAAGCTCTTCTACAAGCTTTCTAAACTTGGCTTCGGATCTGTCTAGCTGATCCTCAAGCTTTGCCTTTTCCGTTACGTCGCTTATGATCGCAATGCCACCGATTGTTCTCCCTTCACCATCTCTGTGGGGCAGAATGCGAATGTTCTGTACGACCTCAGTGCCATCAAGATTCTTTCGGCGCCATCCATTTCTCACAAAGGGCTTACCCGATTTCACCATCTCGATAATCTCGGCGAAGCCCTGATCCAGAAGGTGGGGAAAAGCTTCAAAGAGATGCCTGCCTATGAAATCTGAAGGTTTGTAACCGTAAAGCTTCTCAAATCCCTTGCTGAACATGGTTATTCTGAAAGAATTGTCAACCACGAGAATTGCAAGATCGACGCTGTCAACCACAGTCTCAACGTATTCCTTCAGGCTGCTCATCTGATTGAGCTGGCGTGTCGTATCTTCAAGGAGCATGAGATTTTCTATCGCAATTGATAGCATATTAGAAAGGGCAGACATGTTCTCAATCTCATCCTCGGCAAATACCCTGGGCCAGCGCTTCTCACAGACAAGTAGTACGCCAAGAACATCAGTTTTGCCCCTTAACTTAACCACCATGCCTGTCTTCAAATCGAGGGATCTGCTGATTTCGCTGTGCCCAAACTCCGATGAGGTATCTATGATCTCGACGTCGCCCTCAGGAAGTTCGTCGATGCCAATTGCAAAGCTTTCGAAGTCCTGGGAATCGAATTTGTGCCCCCAGATACTCGACAGCTTGAAGTCTTTTTGGGGGTTATGCCTGAGAAATAGAGCAACAATCGATCCGCCAAGCAATTCGCCTGTCACCTTGGTCGCCAAAGTGGCAAGTTCCTTGAGGGTAGAACAACAAGCGAATCGGGTGCCAAGAGAAATCAGTCTGGTGAGATTCTCATTCTGTCTGCGTAGATCCTCCATGATGTTAACAAATGAGGCTTCTGCCGCCTTGAGTTCGGTATTCTGCTGCTCAAGTTCCTGTCTTGCTCTGGTCTCACGCTGGATTGCTCTCGATACTTCTATCACCCTTGCGACACATGAAATATAGGAAGCAAAGAGGAGTGAATCAACGCTGTCAGGCTTATCCTTAGGCTCAAGGATGGCCCAGAAAGAGACCTCACGCTCAACATCTGCCCTGTAGACCACGTGATTTGGAGTGAGGTTTTCTTCGATCGTGCGGTCATTTAGCAGCCATATCTTTGGTATGCCCGAGGCTTCCCATGTCAACTCACCAATCCTCTCTTGAAGATCGTCCACCAGGCCAACAAGATTATCGCCGTCCCATTGCTGAAGATTGTGCCTTGCGACAAGCTGGGTACCATTCTGTCTCGTGAGGATAAGAACCCCTGTTTTGATTTCACACCTCTGGGTGAAGCTTTCGAAAGATCTTGAAATTGCAACTATGAGCCCTGGCCAGGAATCCAATCTGGCAGTGTTAAACCGGGTGATGATATCTATGAGGATTTCATGCGAATTGTGGATCTTCCTGTCTGACACCTTGAATTATCCTCCAGCCCTGAATCCTGCTTCTCTTGAGGATGGCTTATGCGACGCTGAGGTCCAGTGATAGGCGGCGATGATGACAAATGGCTTTGCCAACCTAGATTCATCCATGAACTTCCCCCTTGTCACATAGATGCTCCCTGCTTTTGTTTCGGCTCGAAGCCAAGAATGCTTTAGGCAATGGGTTTGTTTAGTGGGGTTTCGTCCTGAATCCAGCCGTGCGATATGCCGTAGCTCTCGACAAGCGAAAGGGCATATTCTCTCTCAGTACGAGATAGCTTGCGGTTCAGCGTGCTAAATTCAAATGCTCTATTGGCTGGGAAGAACTGGAACATTAGGCTCAGTGGGGTATCCTGAGGAAGCTCCTGGGAAACATATTTCAAAATAGCTCTTGTCTCAGATAGGTGGGAGGGTAGTACAAGGTGCCTTAAAATTACTCCCCGTGTTGCTATCCCATGGTGTGTGAGAAGGCCAGATCCTACCATGCGAATGGCCTCACGCAGAGCCTTGCGATTGAAATGGGGATAATCCGCAGCGTCGGAGTAGGCGGCGGCAATCTCACAGCTCCAGTAGCGTATGTCGAAAAGATATATATCCACTATGTCCCTGAGATTTCTTAGAGTTTCAGGCTTTTCATAGCCACTTGTATTGTAGACTATGGGGATTAGCAAACCTGTCTTGCGCGCCTTGAGGATCGCAAGGACCACTGAGGAGAGATAGTGGGTTGGGGTCACGAGATTTATGTTGTGAGCTCCCTTCCTTTGAAGATCTAGCATCATTTGTGCAAGGTCGTCTACTGAGGCAATGTTGCCATATCCGTAGTGGCTAATGGGATAGTTCTGGCAGTAGACACACCGCATGTTGCAATGGGAAAAAAAGATTGTGCCGGATCCATGCCTGCCTGAAATAGGAGGCTCTTCACCATGGTGCAGGCAATAACTTGCAACCTTTGGCTCGGCTCCTGCGCTGCAATAGCCAATCTCCCCGCGCTTGCGATTTACGCCACACTCCCTCGGGCAGAGTCGGCACTTGTCAAGGTTTTGCATGAAGTATTCTACTTGCTCTCGAGAAACTTCCTCAGCCATACATACTAAATTTACAGCCTGGTTGGTTCTCGAGGCAATGCTTTAGGAACCCGACGCGACGTGTTCAGTCGAGTCTCAGTAGGGAGTGATAAAGGTTATGGAAAAGTGGTGACTGAGGCCAAAGGCATCGGAATCGGATTGGAAGGCATATCTTATGGTATAGGGTTTGTGAGTAAAGCCGAAGCCTCCTGTGAAAATCGTCCTGCTTGAGGTAGATTTGCGCTCAAGAAAGCCGAGCTCCACCTCGAGACCTCTATAGGCTGGTGACTCCACTCCTAAACCTAAACGTGACTCTCCTGAGGCGAGCCACTCGGCGCCAAGGTTAAACCTTGTCCCGTAGGGGGCATTTAGTGTGGCGGATGACGCAAGTATGAAAGGTGGTCTTTCATCTTCGGCATCTTTCCATGCAATCCTGCCCGCTATGTTCCTCAAAACCAGGCCAACAGATGTACGAGCGTTAAGCTCTATCCTTGTGCCGATGTCTAAGCCATAGCCCGATGCTGAAACATCATTTAGGTCTGAGGTGGAGAAAAGCAGTTTAGTTGTCATGCCAAATGAGACATACGGAGCAAACGCATAACCAAAACCCAGAAAGATCGTCTCACATGACCAGTCACTTCCTTCGGCAAGCTCAACTGCCCTGTGCTTCAAAGCAATGCCCAATCCCAATCGCTTTGTGTCTAACTCCTTACCTGGACACTCCAGCAATCTCCCAAATGATTTGCCAGCGACAAAGCCCATGGTTGACGCATTCAAGTTCTCAACTAGACCACCATGCTTGAAACTGATCTGGAGGCTTCCCACATGGGGGAGGCACGAAGGGTTACTTTGAAAACCTTCTATTGTACCGGTCTCGGCAAGAGATATCGACCCTAGGGCAAGAGCATGGACAGACGGGTCAGGCTCGAGGCCAATTCCCCCCTTTCCATCATGAGCTCTCAGCGAGGTTGCACCGACAATAAGACCGATCAAGATAACACAAAGATGCTTCATCTCGCTATAGCCACCGCCTTCTTCTCTATCCTTGTATCGCCATCCTCAAAAGTTATCTTGAAAATGAGCAGATAGATGCCATTTCTTACAGGTTTGCCGCTATCGTCCTCGAGATTCCACTCATATTCTCCGTATTGCTCAGCCTTTGGCCAAGTCACTGTGACAATGTGCTCACCGTCGAGAGAATAGACATCCATGCTTATTGCTGATGGCTGCTTCGTGAGATTTATCTCTATCCTCGAATCTCTTTCAAGATGTTCGGGTACTCTTATCCCTATTGGCTCAGTATAGGTAACCAGGGATGTCTCAGATGGAGCTGAAGTGTGACCTGCTATATCTTCTGCTATCGCATAGATGCTATTTTCACCTAATTCAAGGTTGACCTTCGCAGCGAAGGACCCCACTGCTGAGCACTCTACGCCAATCTGACTCACACCATTTACATATATGAAAACTGAGTCAAGTGGACTTGACGTACCCGAAATCTCAAGCTCAGGAGAGTTGACCTCGCCTGGCAAGGCAGCTAAGGTCGGACGGGCTGGTGGTGTGGTGTCAATTGTGAGTGTGAAGGTCGCATGCAAAAAGTGTCCAAGACTATCGCTGGCCACACATTCGAGATCGAAATCACCTTCCGTAAGGAGACTATCCGGCCAGGGAAGTTGCCAGTAGAAGGTATCTCTTACGACAGTCACAGCAGGTATTGTAAAATCCCCATCTGAGGTGAATCGCAAACCAAGAGAATCCAGCCCATTGCGGTCAAAGGCGAATCCGCCAACACTATCGGGAAAAGATGTGAGAATTGAAGCTTTGGGATAGATGAATTCGATAGAAGGACCCGAAATATCGAGATCAACAATATATGAACTTTGGGTGGAGTTACCAGCCTTGTCGAAGGCTTTTATCCAGAGGTCGTAAAGTCCATCATCTTTCTGACGTCCGTCCCACTTGCATGTGACAACTGCGTGAACATCGAGGATCTGGGTTTGGCAAAGCGTATCTACCTGGTCGTCGAAGACAATCCATATAAGTATTTCATCATGCTCATCAGCATCGAGCGGAGTGAGCTCAATCGTGACAAGCGAATCACTTGATTCTACATCAGGAGCATAAGGATTGGGCCAGATGAGAGCATCAAAAGCAGGACTTGTATTGTCAAGGACAACACCGGCTGAGACAGGTCCAGCTGTTTGAGAATCACTCATGGCAAGGATCTCAAAGGAGTACCTTCCCTCGGGAGCAGTGGATCCGGAAGTTGTCCTCCCATTCCAGATCTTGGTTACACTTCCAGATGTGTGCTTCTCGCCATCCGCAAGCAGGCGGATAGGGATACCACCCGAATCAACAACGCCGATCCAGACGAGTGCAGTTTCGTTATCGGTGGCAACGCTGAAGGTGAGCGTTGTAAAGTCCTGGATGCCATCACCATTTGGCGAAAAGAAAGGTGGGGTAACACTCACACCACCGATCTCTATCATGGAATGGCTTATGCCTGGAAATGCCAGGGCGATTGCTAAAATCAGCCTTACCATAATGAACTCTATTGTGGCCTTTTCTGACGCTTATGTCAATCCCGATTGCTATGCTTGACTTTAGATATTCGGGAAAGTAGGATAGATGAGTAAGGAGAGGCAAATGGAGCGCATCTTTGCAATCAACATGGTGGCTTTGTTTGGCATTTTTTCCTTGGCCAGCACATGCACTGCGGCGAACCTTCAGACTCTTGATGGTGAGATTGTGAGCCTCGATAGTTTGCTTGTGAAGGGTCCTGTTCTGATCAACTTCTGGGCAACCTGGTGTGGGCCATGCAGACTTGAAATGCCGCACCTTGAAGCCATATATGCAGATCTTAGGGCCAAGGGAGTGCAGTTTGCAGCTGTTTCGCTCGACAATCCTCGCTGGAAAGATCGCGTGGAGGCGTATGTCAAGAAGCAGGGCTTTAGTTTCCCAATCTATATCGATGGCAAGGGTGAGCTCGCGCGTGCCTTCAAGGTGATGGCAATACCGACAACCATTCTGCTTAGCAAGGACGGTGAGATCGTCTTCCAGACGAGGGGATATCGTCCTGGTAACGAAATACTGCTCAAGAAAAAGATAGAAAGCTATCTTAAAGGCCGGGAAGAGCAGACCAAGAAATCATAAATGTTGTTGACCGATTTGGTCTAAGCGATTACTATTTTGAAGGCGTTCTTGATTGAGTCCTGAGTCAGAGAGGTTACGAGAATGGAAGCTAAGGGAACCGAGTTTGAGCCAAAGATCGTAGGATTCTTCTGCAAGTGGTGCACGGCGACCGGGGCTGACTTGGCTGGTACTAGTCGCATGAAATATCCACCAAATGTCATTCCCATAAGGGTTATGTGCAGTGGGAGAGTGGATCCAACCTTTGTGCTCACAGCCTTTGCCAAAGGAGCCGATGGTGTACTGATAGGTGGTTGCCATCCAGGTGATTGCCATTATCTTGAGGGCAATTATAAAGCCCTCGGACGTTACTATATCCTTTCAAAGCTGCTGGAGCAGTTTGGCATAGAGAAGGAGAGATTTCAGCTCCACTGGATTTCTGCTGCTGAGGCAAAACGGTTTGTGGAAGTCGTTACTAAGATGACCGAAGAGGTTCGGGCTCTTGGTCCGTTGAAATGGCCTGAACTGCTCCGTCGAGTTGAACTCGAAAGTGAGGAGCTCAAGCGTCACCTCGAAGAGGCAGTGGCTGCCAAGGGTTAGGGCATCTGGGGTGAAAGCCTCCTTCTCAGTTTCCAGACCGTAGATGACAAAGAAGTTTATCCTCATTGGACTTGGTAATCCCATCATGAGCGATGACCGTGTAGGGATCATTGTGGCACAGGAGGTGAAGAAGAGGTTGCCAGATCTTGACCTTGATACGGCTTGCTATGGCTCTCTAGAGGTTGTGGATCGTATCTCTGGTTACGAGAAAGCGTTCATAATTGATTCCATGGTAACAGATCGTTTCGTGAAAGGCACAGTCAGACGCGTTGACCCAGGAGTGGATGTTACGCTAAATTGCGGCGGATCCCACGGAGTCAGTTTGAGTCAAGCCATTGAAATAGCAAGAGCATGTGGAAGCGCTCTGCCTCCCACCATTCTCATCTATGGTATTGAGGTAAGTGATCCGTTTACTGTAGGGGATGCGATGTCGGAGGAGTTGAACGCAAGTCTGGATTCGATTGTTGAGAGTATAGTTGAAGACATAGGGCGTGAGGTCTAGGATTTGCACGAGCTGAGCATTGCGACTCGTATCGTCGATGTTGTGAAGCAGGTTATGGATGAGCACTCGGCAAAGCGAGTTGGAGAGATAAAGGTTGAGATTGGCAAGCTTTCTTGCGTAGATCCTGCTTCGCTTCGGTTTTGCTTTGAAGCAATTACGGCTGGATCAGAGCTTGAAGGAGCGCATCTTAACATAGGGGAGAAGTATCCTCGCGCAAGGTGTCATACCTGTGGAAGTGAATATGAAGTGCGGATTGATGACTTTAGATGTCGTGATTGTGGTTCCGACGATTTCGAGTTATTATCTGGCAGTGAAATACTGGTCACTGAGGTGGAGGTCGAGTAGAAGTGAAGAAGGTAGATTTGCAACAAAAGGTTGTCACTAGAAACGATGAGATTGCAGCATACAATCGTAAGCGGTTTGACAAGCTAGGAGCCTATGTCATCAATATGGTTAGCTCACCAGGCTCAGGCAAGACAAGCCTGATTGAGGCAACTGTTGAGGCTTTAAAGGATGAGGCAAAAGTCTTTGTGATAACCGGTGACCTAATGACTGATAACGATGCTAAGAGAGTTGGCAGACATGGCGTCGAGGTCGCCCAGGTCACCACAGGGGATGCGTGTCATCTTGATGCCAATATGATTGCAGAGAAGCTGGCAGCGTGGAAGTCACAGAGATGCGATCTCTTGTTTATCGAGAATGTGGGTAATCTTGTCTGCCCTGCATCTTTCGATCTTGGAGAGGACATAAAGGTTCTTCTCATCTCAGTAACCGAAGGTGATGATAAGCCTCTCAAGTATCCTCCCATGGTGCGTGCCTCTTCAGCTCTTGTCATATCGAAAACAGATCTTTTACCTTACATCGATAGCAATCCCCAAGTAATCGAGTCGAACGCACGCAGAATTCGTCCAGATATGGAGGTATTCAAGGTCTCGTGCAAGACAGGGGAGGGTATTGATCGATGGATAGATTGGTTAAGATCCCAACTGGAGATGAAGAGGCAGATCCAAAACAAATCGTAAGACTCAAGGTCTGCATTGGCGGCATCGTCCAGGGTGTTGGATTCCGCCCTTTTATCTACCGCCTAGCCAGACGTTACGACCTTGCAGGATATGTCCTCAACGATCCTGGGGGGGTCGAAATCGAGATCCAGGGAGAGCTTCAGAAGGTTGGGGCATTCCTTGATGCGGTCTCGAGAGAGAAGCCACCGCTTGCACGTATCGACACCATAAAGGCCCACTTTGTGGATACCTCTGATACGTCTGAGTTTGTCATACGCCAGAGTCGTCCTTCAGCTGATAGAACTGTATTGGTTTCTCCTGACATAGCCACTTGTGAGGATTGTCTGCGTGAGCTTTTTGATCCAGATGACAGGCGCTACCATTATCCATTCATAAACTGTACAAACTGTGGGCCGAGGTTTACCATAATAAGAGACATACCCTACGATCGCAGCAACACAACTATGGATGTCTTTCCGATGTGCGCCGACTGTGAGCGCGAGTATGAGGATCCTCTCAATCGGCGATTCCACGCTGAGCCCAATGCTTGCTGGCTTTGTGGGCCAAAGGTAGTTTTGCGAGATGCTCACGGTAAGGAGATCCCGACTGAAACACCGATCGAGGCTGCAAGGGATCTACTGAAACAGGGCAAGATCCTTGCTGTCAAAGGTTTGGGCGGGTTCCATCTGGCGGTTGATGCAACCAATGATGAGGCTGTAGCGACGCTGAGGGCAAGAAAGCATCGTGAGGAGAAGCCTCTTGCAATAATGGCCGGAGACATTGCCACAGTCAAGGAATTCGCAATTGTGAGTTCACTTGAGGAGCAACTGCTCACCCTTCCAGCCAGACCAATCGTGCTTTTGCGCAAGCTGGCTCGAAGTGTTATTGCAGAATCAGTCGCTCCAAACAATAGGAATCTCGGAGTAATGCTTCCTTATACTCCTCTCCATCACCTTCTCCTCGAAGGCTTCACTGCGCTTGTTATGACAAGTGGTAACCTTAGCGAGGAGCCAATTGTCATAGATATTGAAGATGCAAAGAAGCGTCTGGAGGGGATAGCGGACTACTATCTTGATCATAATCGCGAAATACTTGCAAGGTGTGACGATTCTGTTGTCAGAGCGATTGGCGAGGATATGGTATTTCTACGGCGTTCGAGGGGATGGGTTCCCCTTCCCATCACTATCAACGAGACGCCAAGAACCATCCTTGCAACAGGGGCTCATCTTAAGAACACCATAGCTATGACACGCGGAAGCCAGGTGTTTCTAAGTCAACACATAGGCGATCTTGAAAACCTTCCAGCCCTGCGCTTTTTTGAGCAGACCATCGCACATTTGAAGAAGATTCTGGAAGTGGAACCTGAGGTTATCGCATACGATCTTCACCCTGACTATCTTTCGACACGCTACGCCCTAGACCAGCAAGGCGTAGAAAAAATCGGCGTCCAGCATCATCATGCCCATATAGCAAGCTGCCTTGGTGAAGCTGGTGATGAGGGACCCGTGATTGGATTTGCTTTTGATGGTACAGGTTATGGTGAAGATGGGACCATTTGGGGAGGGGAGGTGCTTGTAGCCAGGCCGAATTCCTACACAAGAGTAGGTCATATTGAGCAAGTGGGAATTCCAGGTGGGGAGATCGCAATCAGGAATCCCTGGCGAATGGCTGTAGCTCATGTTGCAAATGCATTTGGTGGCGACTTTGAGGACCTTGAATTTGAAGTCCTCTTCGGGCAATCCAGTTCTGATGTTGAGACTATCTTAGGTATGCTCAGGAGCGGTTTTAATTGTCCCTTGACTTCGAGCTGCGGAAGGCTCTTTGACGCCGTCTCGAGTCTATGCAAGGTGTGTGACAGAGTTACATACGAAGGTCAAGCCGCAATTGAGCTTGAAATGATAGCGGATGAGAGTGAGGAGAAAGCTTATCCAATTGAGATCCGAAGTGGGGATCCCTTGGTGATTAGCACCAGGAATCTCATTCGCTGTATCGTTGAGGATGTCATGAGGGGTGTGGAGCCGAGTCGGGTCAGCAAGAGGTTTCACAACTGGTTGGCTTTGACGATCCTCGAGACTGCTATGATTGTGAGGGAGGCAACTGGTATTACCAAGGTAGCATTGAGCGGCGGATGCTTCCAGAATGGGATCTTGCTTGGCTTGTCGTTGCAACTGCTGAAGGAACAGAATTTCGACGTACTCATCAATAGATCTGTACCAGCCAATGATGGTGGTATTTCCTTTGGACAGATTGTTGTTGCTTCTTCCAGACTAACTCAAAGCTAGGTGGTGAATATGTGTCTTGCAATACCGGCATTGATTGTGGAGAAGAAAGGTAGTTGGGCAAAGGCCAACGTAGGCGGTATTGTTCGTGAGATAAGCCTTGAACTAATTGATCGGCCAGCCGACGTTGGTGACTATGTTCTGCTCCATGCTGGCTTTGCTATCCACAAGCTGGAGAAGGAGGATGCAGAGGAAACCCTCAGGCTGATGCGTGAGGTCTTTGGATGAGGTTTGCCGAGGAATTTCGCAGCCGGGAACTTGTCAAAAGCATTGCAGATCGAATCAGACAGAAGTGTCAAAAGCAATGGACACTTATGGAATTCTGTGGCACCCACACGGTATCGATTTTCCGGCATGGTTTAAAGAGCATGCTTCCTGATGGTGTGAAGCTTGTCTCAGGTCCTGGATGCCCGGTCTGTGTAACAAGCAAAACTGACATTGACAAGATTCTTGCCCTTTGTGACATACCCGATGCCATTGTTGCAACATATGGCGATATGATGAAAGTCCCTGGAAGCAAGTTCACGCTTGCCGAAAAAAGGGCACAAGGAGCAGATGTTCGTGTTATATATTCAAGTTACGATGCCATTGAACTTGCCAGAGAAAATCGTGGACGCAAAGTCTTCTTCATAGGCATTGGATTTGAGACTACTGCCCCTTCCACAGCAGCAGCCGTAAGAAGGGCTAAGGAGATGGGGCTCCAAAACTTCAAGGTTCTAAGCCTTCACAAACTTACGCCTCCCGTCATAGGAGCCCTTCTTGAGGGGGATTGTGCTGTCGATGGTTTCATATGCCCAGGTCATGTTTGTTCCATAATTGGGGCGAAACCTCTCGAACCTATTGCCTCAGGCTATGGCAAGCCCTGCGTTGTTGCTGGATTTGAACCTGGTGATGTCATGCAGGCTATCCTTATGCTAGTAGCCCAGCTCGAGGAAGGAAGAAGTGAGGTTGAGATAGAGTACGTGAGAGGAGTAACTTACGAGGGCAACTCCAATGCGCTCAAGATAATGGAGGAGGTGTTTGATATTACCTCAAGTGAGTGGCGGGGTATCGGGGTGGTTGAGAATACAGGTCTTGTGCTTCGTGGTGAATTCGCAGACTTTGACGCTTCACCCTATGTACCGCAGCAGATCCGGAGTGAGCCTGACCCACCAGGCTGCAAGTGCGGTGATATCTTGAGAGGGGAGATGCTGCCTCCAGATTGTCCTCTCTTCGGCCGACTATGCAAGCCATCCTCGCCGATTGGTCCATGCATGGTTTCGAGCGAAGGCTCGTGTGCAACTTATTATCTCTATGCGAGAAGCGAGAAATGGATGAATTTATAAGGCTTGCTCATGGCAGCGGTGGAGACGCATCTAAGTCCCTTATCGAGTTCCTTGTGGGGAAGTATCTTAAGAATCCTATTGTCGAGTCACTCGAGGATTCAGCTGTTCTCGAGATCGATGCCTCGAGGATTGCCTTCACTACAGATTCCTATGTTGTGCATCCAATTTTCTTCCCGGGTGGTGACATCGGATCACTTGCTGTAAACGGAACAGTTAACGATCTTGCGATGGTTGGTGCTTTTCCTCTTGCTCTCACATTGAGCTTCATCATCGAGGAGGGATTTAGCTTCGAAGACCTCAATCGCCTCATGGAATCTATAAGCCGGACCGCCCGTGTTGCAGGTGTGGAGATTGTGGGAGGAGATACGAAGGTTGTGGAGAAGGGCTCAGTTGATCGCATCTTCATAAACACTGCAGGTGTAGGTATGGTGCCTGAGGGTATGAGCATATCATCCGGTGGGGCAAGGCCAGGCGATGTTGTCATCCTAAGCGGCACAATCGGTGACCATGGCATCGCAGTTCTTTCACAGCGGCAAGGTTTGAGGTTCGAGACAACCATTGAGAGCGATACAGCTCCACTTAACAAGCTCGTTGAGGCTATGCTAGAGGTGACACATGACATCCATGCAATGCGTGATCCGACGCGGGGAGGCCTTGCAACAACTCTCAATGAGATTGCCTCGAGGTCACAGGTAGGTATCGCAATAGATGAGGATAAGGTTCCAATTCGGTCTGAGGTTTTGCGTGCATGTGAGATGTTCGGACTTGATCCTTTCTATGTGGCAAATGAAGGGAAGCTTGTCGCTTTCGTTCCCGAATCGGTTGCGCCTGAGCTGCTTGAAAGCATGCGCAAGGTCGATACTGGAAAGCACGCAGCCATCATAGGAAGGGTCACTGCACAAAATGAGGGCATTGTTCTGCTCAACACACGTGTAGGCGGCGAGCGCATCCTCGGCTCTTTATCCGGCGAGCTCCTGCCAAGAATATGCTAGAAACGACGCTTGCTTGATATCTTGTTCCCTTTGCTGTCATAGACAACAATCTCAAGAGGCATCTTGCCTGGCAAACTATGGGTCGCGCACGCCAGGCAAGGATCATATGCTCGGAAAGCCATCTCAACAAGATTGAGGGCTCCCTCGGTTATCTCACCATTCTTCTTGATGACTCCCTGAGCAGCCTTCTTGAGTGACATAGCGATAGGAGCATTGTTGTTTGTCGTTCCCACGATAAGATTCACATCTTTAACTATACCACGCTCGTCGGTGATGTAATGGTGGTAGAGTGTTCCTCTTGGAGCTTCAACTACACCCACACCTTCATCAGGTGTTGCTGTCGGAATCGTCCGGATTTCCTTGGCAAGAGCTTTCTCTATGCCTTTGGTAGTAGCTTCGGAACGTGAGCCCTTAGTTATGTCAGGATCGGTGGCGAGCTCGAGCATACGTTCGGCAGCATACATTATCTCAACGACTCTCGCCCAGTGGGTTGCAAGGGTTGCATGGATAGGCTTGCCTCCAAGGGTATCATACATGCGTTCCCAGGCCTTATGCGCTATCGGGGTTGCCATACCATCTGCAACATTGCACCTTGACAGAGGCGTGGCTTTGTAGACACCCGAATCCTTTCCATCGACAAGACCTTTCCAGCCGACTTTCTTAAGGTAGGGAAATTTAAGATAGGTGTAAGGTTCTACATGCTCAGCTAGGTGCTCACGATAGTCCTTAGCCTCAAACTTGGCAAATTCATTGCCAAGAGGATCGGTTACTCTGATTTTGCCATCATAGAAATTGCTATGATTGTTCTCGTCAACAAGCCCCATGTTATATGTCTTGTGAGCATAAGCATCACTCTTTATCAGCTCAACATAGTCTGAATTCTTTAGCACAATATCGTCGAAGATCTGAAGGGTAAACTTCCCGAATTCAACAGCCTCCTTCGCCACATCTTCGACTTCCCTGCGTTGTTCCTCAGTTATACCTCTGCTCACGCCGCCAGGGATTGCAAATACCGGGTGAATGCTGCGTCCGCCTAGCAGCTTGATGACTTCATGACACCTTTTGCGCATGTTTATGACTTTGAGTCCAATCTCGGCACCAACTTTACCTATGACTCCGAGAATGTTGCGTTCCTTAGGGCTTGCATCCGGTCCAACTATGAAGTCGGGTCCACCAAGAATGTAGAAATGAGTTGTGTGATCAGTGACATAGAAGGCCATATAGAGAAGTTCACGCAGTTTCTTCGCTGTGGGCGGAGGATCAACATGGTAGACAGCATCAGTTGCTTTGGCACTAGCCATGTGATGTGCTTCAGGACAGACTCCGCATATGCGTGTAGTTATCCTCGGTAGCTCCTCAACTGGTCTGCCGATACAGAATCTCTCAAAACCCCTGAGCTCTGGCACCTGGAAGTAGACATTTTCAACTTCGCCGTCATCATTCAGAAAAATCTCTATCTTACCATGACCTTCAAGGCGGGTGATCGGATCAATGGTAACCCTCTTCATCTCATCATGCTCCTTCTCAATATTGAACTGGCTAGCCCAAATCTATATCCAGTCCCGAGTGGATCGAGAACTGTCTCACATGCT
Source organism: bacterium (assembly GCA_029933125.1). Taxonomy (GTDB): domain Bacteria; phylum Arandabacterota; class Arandabacteria; order Arandabacterales; family Arandabacteraceae; genus JALGWB01. Next base: position 340,606 of record JAOZOU010000004.1, read on the forward strand.
TTCGCTATCTCATCAGGATCTGTTGAATCGATTATAGATCCGAGTACTGCAACGAGCTTTGCACCCTGATCTATTATTCCCTCAGGGGGTCCATAGCATCCTCTGCATGGCATATTAACGCTTGGGCACTGTGCTCCACAGCCAGCTCTTGTCACAACACCACAGCAGATTATTCCTTGATCGAGGAGACACTGGTCTGGATCTACAACAATCTCATGCGGACGGTAGAAGCGTTTGACCTTCTTCTCCTTACGTTCGCGTGGGCATTCCTCACAGAGAGCAGTTGTACCAGCACCAACAACTGAACCAGGAGGGGGGAGATCAGCACCGAGGGCTTTCTCGAGAACAGCCCAGGTCTGCTCCTCGACTGGGGGACAACCAGGGACGAAATAGTCAACTTCAACAACCTGACCCAGTGTCTTAACTGTATCATAGAAAGCTGGAAGAACTAACTGACCCTCTTGTACCTCGGTAACAGTCTGAGGCTTTGTTCCTTCCGGATTGTCAACAGTAGGCACTTTCTCGTAGGCATAGGCAAAAATCTCATCGCGATATGACTGATTGGCGAGTCCCGGAATGCATCCTTCGCAGGCACAGGAACCATAAGCTACCATAACCTTTGACTTCTTTCTAAGAACCTTTGCCATATGTTCGTTTTCACTTGTTCGGATAGCTCCGTTGAAAAGGCAGATGTCGATTGAGCCATCTGGCATGGCATTGACATCCTTGTACTTGATGTCCATGGCTACTGGCCAGAAAACGATCTCTGCATTCTCAGCCACCGTAAGAAGTTTCTCGCCAATATCAAGGACTGCGATTTCACAGCCGCCGCAGCTGGCTGCCCAATAGAGGGCGATTTTGGGTTTTGACATCGTGGACCTCCAGAACCTCTACGCCTACTTTTCTCCTATCTTCTTTGCTTCTTTCTTAAGCTCTTTTTGATCAGATTTCGTCTTTGCAGGCTCCTCGCCCAAAACGTAGGCCTTCTCTATAATCACAGGTTTGACCGGGACGTTTTTCATCTGACCTTTTGTGGTCACCTCAACATCGGCAATCTTGTCCGCAACATCCATCCCCTTAGCAACCTTGCCAAAGACAGCATAGCCATAGCTTCTGGGATCCTCTCCATGATGATCAAGAAATGTATTGTCTTTAAGGTTTATAAAGAAATGAGAAGTAGCGCTGTTAATAGCCGAAGTCCTTGCCATTGATACTGTCCCACGCTTGTTACTAAGGCCATTTGTGGCTTCGTTCTTGATGGGTTCGTGTTGTTTCTTCTGTACAAGATCCTTTGTCATACCACCTGCCTGTAGCACGAAACCCTTCACGACCCTATGGAAAACTGTGTTATCATAGAAGCCTTCACGCACATACTTAAGAAAGTTCTCTACTGAGATAGGGGCTTTTTTCTTGAAGAGCTCAATGGTTATGTCACCATAGTTTGTCTTAAGTACAACCATTGGGTTTGTGCTTGCCTTGGTCTTTGTGGCCTCCTTAGATGCCTTGGTATCCTCGGACACCTTCTTTGAGGATTCCTCAGCAAGAAGATTTTGCGAAGCAAAAGCCCAAGCCACCATACCTACAATTACCACCAACAGTAAAACGTGCTTCATTTTCCGCCCCCTTGAAGAATTGCTCCCCATCGAAAAAGACTAACCAAGGTATTCTCACAGATTCGATTTGTTTTGTCAAGCCGTTTGGGTGTTGCGATGCTTGCTAATCCTGCTGCGTGGTGATATGGTGGCGATGGAGGTCTGAATGTCAACGCGTAGCAGGATAAATGTAACTTGTGAATGTGGACAGAGCTTTGAGGCCGAGGTGTGGCAAAGTGTGAATGCCACGGCTTCACCCGAACTTAAGGATGAGATACTAAAGGGTGCAATGAATGTGGTCACTTGCCCTACGTGTGGCCGTAGGTTCCACATTGAAATTCCCTTCCTCTATCACGATCTTGATGGACGTGAGTGGATTTGGGTCTATCCTTTGAGCTATGAGAAGGAAGGCTTCTCGGTCTATCAGAAGGTTCACGAGATGTGGGAGAATCTTAAGCGATCAGTCCCACCTGGTGTTCGGGAGCGCTTCGAAAAAGAATATAAGGTGACAGTTCTTTTTGGCATGGATGCACTTGTTCATTACTTGCAATCAAAGGAAAGGGACAATCAATAGCTCAAAAAGAGCTTTCCCCATTTGGTCTTGAGGGCTTCCTTAACACGCTTTCTGCCCACAAAATTATACCAGTAGACATCATGGTAAAGGATTGACGCAACATAGGACCAGGGGGTTATGACGGTTCTGAGGAGTAGCTTCTCAAAAGGCTTGAGGGGGCCCCAGTAGATAGCCTTCTGACCGCGACTCGCAAAGGTGTTGCTAGCGGCATCGAAGTGGAAGTTGACCTCTCTTATATCGTCGCCTACTATCTCGATCTCACGCGGGTCACCGCAGCCCAATCCCTTCTCATGAGCAAGCCTTATAAAGTCGAGTTTGAGAGGATCGAAACCCATCATCTTGGCAGCGATTGCATCGATTGCAACCTGATCGCTTGAGGCAAGGATGTAATCCTTGACATGAGGGCGCATGCAACGTGGTCCAGGACCATCTCCAGCGAAAGTCCCATCCATTACAGCAAAAATACCTGGATGGATTTCTTTCTGGATGTTGAGAAGATCGACAAGGGTTTCGTGGATAACCGAGTGAGTCCAGTGCCTTCTTTCATGGAGCAAACCGCCGAAGGCATTTTTCATTGCACCTGTCATTGTCGTAAAAACATGCGTCTTCATTGTAGGAAGATGGATGATACTCGATCCTATAAGTCTCCTGGGAATGTGGATTCCCTCGGGGAAGATGGAGTTGAGGACGAGCATCTTAGCCTTAGGTTCATATCTCACCCACTGCTCGCCTTCGTAAAGATGGATATTGCGAATGCCATACTTTTCTAGAACGGGCTTGTGCTTATTGGCCACTTCGCCACGCTTGGCACTTACGACAACTGTGCGATTGTGAGCACCATATATCTTGTCTTTCTCATAGCCATCCTCAAGCAAAGTCCTTATCACACCCTCGAGTTGCCAGGGAGTGGTAGAGGTTGCAGGATACCAGAAATGCCATGAGATGTTGATCTTTAGTGCTATCTCAGCATCCTTTGGAATAGTTTCACGGTAATCCGCGAGCCTCATGAGCTTGCCAATGTCCTCGAGGACACTTTCAGGGGAGGTCTTAAGAACGGCAACTTTTGACATGATCACCTCACAAATAAATGTGCCGGAGGTCGGATTCGAACCGACACGGACTCAAAGGCCCGGTGGATTTTGAGTCCACTGTGTCTGCCAGTTTCACCACTCCGGCATCAACACAATATTATGGTCGGATGATCTCGGTGTCAAGTTGAGCTTCACCCAAACCCTACCTTTAGTGTTGACACTTGTCTAAGGCATGATATATTTAATTTGCAGGTGGGGCTGTAGCTCAGTTGGGAGAGCACTTGTCTGGCAGACAAGGGGTCACGGGTTCGAGCCCCGTCAGCTCCACCA
>JAOZOU010000047.1 GCA_029933125.1 bacterium
ATAGCCCGTGCAAGTTGTCCAAGTAATCTCGTTCATCGTAGAATGTCAGTATCACCCGCAGATGCAGGTTGTCTTTGCCCCAGAGCCGTTTCAGACGTTCGTCTCTATCCATGCTTCTTCATCCTCCAGTTTTGCCGTTACTTTCAATCGACGCTGTGCGACTATTCCGATGTTACCGCGCTTGAATAAGAACTTTATTTCGGTTGTGTGGTTGAACTGGTATGGCACGAGCACCCGAACTCGGTTCTCGCCTTTTCTCAATCGCCTCCGGAAATTAAAGAAACCCGGTTTCGTTTTTAACTGATATTCTCGTCCGGTTGTTATTACGAAATCCAGTCTTGCACCGAAGAAGGTGTTTTTTATCCTTCTGCATTCGATTTCTATCTTGTGCTCCGGTATCGGCGGCTCTGGTTTCGGCTTCGGTCGAGGCCCCGGTTTCGGTGTCTTTCGCGGGCGTACAACCCATGCTTCCGGGATGGGGTAATTCAGTGGTAGCGTGCCGTAGCCGCGATTGCCCCATTCTTCGCCCCATGAGTTCTTGAATTTCAGTCGTTTTGCCGCTAAATCGTACCCGACTATCAAAATCGCGTGATAGCCCAGAAATTCGCCTTTGGGCATGCCTATCTTCCCGTCCCGGCGCCAGGTGTTATAGACCGGTACCGCTGCGAAAATCGGCAGTCGGTTCTGCCATAAAGTACCCGGGATGTCGTTGTAAACTCTGTGGTATGTGCTGATTCGATAGTGTTCCATCTCTGCTTCGATCCATGGATCCGAACATACCTGCTTTCGGCAGCCCCGGGATAAGGGATAGCAGCCTTCGGTGCATGTCCCTTCTTTCTGCATGAGCTTCAGCGCTTCCCGTAAGACCATACCGTCTCCGGGGTTGCGCCGGCGGGCATAGAGCCAGCATTCCGAGAGGTCGGTTGGATAGTAGAAGTCCTGTGATTCTGCAATTCCACACAGCGCGCAGGCTACACAGATCGGCTCGCCTTGCTGGTTCATGACCGTGCTCTGGCGTGGTGTTAAATCCAGTGCGCCGGGGATCTCTTCCCATGGTGCGGTGGCGGCTGCGTATAGTCGGTCGCGCGGATCGCCTTCGGATAGCAGTGCGCCACATTCGCGCGGGTTCGGTCCGGGGTCTAACTCTGGATCGCTCATTTCGGTGGTGCGAAAACCGGGTGCACTTCGCCGTTCGGCAATTGCCAGACGCAAAGGTGTCCAATGCCCGTTCCGATATCCGGTACGGCTGGCACGGTTGCGGGTATCTGCCATTCCACGGCGCCTGTGAGAGTGTACCGTCCTGCGGTGATCGCACTGCGTGCGGCTCCTGCATCAGTTCTCCATCCCGACTGCGCGCCGCCCGCTTCACCCGCAAGTGCATAGCTGTGGCTCAGCATGGTCTCGCCTGCCTCTATTGCAGTCATCGCTCTGAAATCGCCCCGTGCGTCTCCAGCTACACCCGATACGATATATTCACATGTCCCATTTGATGTATTCCCCCGCGCATTCGCTATTCCGATATTCTCGAGATAAAAGCTTCCGGTGAGTAACCGTCCGGGCGCTGCACCTGCGCGTGAGAGGTTGGTTAATGCTCTGAGTCTCAGGTCATCGCTCTCGATTTGCTTTTCCATGGTCAGTGTCTGTGCGTTCATCACCTCGGCTTCGGCATCGTACAGCCTCTTGCATCCGCTGTCCTCGGCACGCATCACGTCTTCAAATTCAAGATTCACATCGCCTTCGCCGGCGATTGCTACTGAATACTGCACCTGCGCCTGTGCTGTTCCCACGATCGCTATCCCGATTATCAGGGAAGCCATCCCTATCGCCAGAACGATGACGAGCAGTTCGATCAGCTCCAAGTATCCCGGGTCACGCATTTTTGAACCACCTCGTTACGCCTTTCAAAAAGTTCTCAATCAATACCACCAGCCCGGCATAGGCTATGAATTGCGTCTCGACCGCTTCTTCGGTGAGTGGCGAGCCTTTGGCATATATCAGCAGTCCCACTATCGCTCCCACTGCGATTGTCGCTACGAACTTCGGGGGCTCGAAGTCCTCGCTGCCGCCATTTTTGAAGTAGCCGGCAATTGCGTACACTATTGCCGCTATTACGGCTATTACTATTTCATTCATTTTACATCATTTGCAATAACAATTGCCTTTTTATTAAAGTTTTTCTATGTGATTATCATGATGTCTGCAAAAACATCTGTTTCTGGTGCAGATGGCGGTAATCATAGGGGGGATGCGCACGCTAATGTCAATGCCAATGTCAATAGCAATAGCAATAAGCCGAAGCTCAAACTCTGGCCGTCGACGCTATCGCTGCTGCATGAATGCCCACGCTGCTTCTGGCTACAACACCACGCGCATTTGCCGCGGCCTCGTGGGATATTCTCTTCGCTGCCCAATGCGCTCGATGCGATCATTAAAGCGAATGTTTATCCGTTCATACCGCTACACTCTAAGCCGTCCTGGCTGCTACCGGAACTCAGGAGTGCGTCCGTTGTGAATGTCCCAAAGCTGTTCTATGAAAAGGATGGTGTGGTGATGACCGGTTCGCTCGATCAGTTACTGCAGCTTGAAGATGGTGAGTACTTCATTGTCGATTACAAGACTTCGAGGCATGTGTACTCACCGGAAACCGCTGCTAAGTTCTATTCGCTACAGTTGGATTGCTATGCGCTACTGTGCGAAGAGAATGGCTTCAAACCCATTGAGACCGCCTATCTGGTATTCTTCACGCCGGTCTCGATGCTGTCCGAGGGCGCACTGCTACCAAAGCCCATGAATATCTTCCGGTTCGAGACCACAGCGATCCCTATACCAGTTGATCCTGAGCGTGCAAAGAAGGTCATTGCGGAAGCTGTCGCGGTAGCTTCCCGTGATGAACCGCCAGAGCCGTCTCCAACGTGCGAGTACTGTCATTTTGTGCGCCAGATTATGGAACTCGAAGAGGAGGTGAATGAAAAGGAAAATGTCGAAAAAAGGTGAATCACCGGTTGAAAAGGATATTGGGGAGTTCGATGAGCGTGAGATCGATACTTATCTGCCTGAAGACGCAGAGGAGTTCAATGGCACTGCGAATCCGGTCGCTATGAGTCAGCCCGAAGAGGCGGAAGTGGAGCTGGGTGAGGAGGAAGAGGAGATTCATCCTGATGATTTCGCGCCGCTTTGGAAGCCGTCGGAGCCCGGGGAGAGCCTCACCGGTACTGTGCTCGCGAAGTTCGATTCGCTTTATGGGCTCGCGTTGAAAATCAAGACTGAAGGCGGGGCGGAATATCAGACACCAGCACATCAGTCGTTGATTAAGCGTATCGCGAAGGTCGCTCCCGGAGACTTCATCCGGATTGTTTATCAGGGGCGGGTGCGAACTGCCAAGGGCATGCTCGCGGCGTCCTATCGGGTGTTCCGGGCCGATAAGAAAAAGAAAAAGATCGAAGGTCTGGAACATCCCGAGTCCGGGTCGGCTGCTGAAGGTGAGCAGCGATGAGCGAGCTGGTCTTTGAAGCGAAAATCCATCGTGTATACCTACGTGAGGCGCTGGCTGCACTTCTTGCGATCAGTGATTCCGGGAGGTTGAATATCTCGCCGGAGGCGCTGTCGGTCAGGATGACTGATCCCGCGAATGTGGCTCTGATCAGCTTTGATCTCAAACGGGAAGCGTTTGAAGTCTACGACTTCACACCGCCGGAGGATCCTCCGCACATCGTTCAGATCGGTGTTGATTTCCAGAAGCTTGTGTCTGTGCTTGCTATCTCCAGTGCGGAGTTCGTTAGTATTTCGCTCCTTTCGCAGTTGAATCGGCTCGCTTTGCGAATGGATAGGCTGTCTTATTCGCTGGACTTGTTTGACCCTTCCATCATGCGGAAAGAGCCGCAGGTGCCTGAGCTTGAACTGCCGGCTAAGGCTTCGTTCTTCTTTG
>JAOZOU010000176.1 GCA_029933125.1 bacterium
GCAAAGCTGCTGAAAGCGGCAGAGCCACACAGTGGCAGAGCCACACAGTGGCAGAGCCACACAGTGGCAGAGCCACACAGTGGCAGAAAGGTCACAAAATGACATACACAAAACACGGCCAAATGTTATCGGTGTATTGATAATTGGGTGATTTGACATTACATCGTAATAAATGTTACAATTGACATTATCGTAATAGGAGGATTGAGCTATGGACGCATTCAGCATAGTAGATGAGGTCTGCGGTTATGCACCTGGCGAAGCCCTCTGGATAGAGGCTCCCGCCAAGGGTGAGCGTGAAGCACTGAAGATGCAAATCTGGCGAGTCTTGAAGAAGCTCCGCATAGATGATATTAGTATACACTTCCGTGAGAACAAGGACGGTGTTCCCTGCGTTGTGGTCAGGAAAAAGCCCGCACCTAAGTGTTACAAAGGAACGCTCGACGGTGTCGAGAAGCCCGTGGACTTGCGTCTTGCGAAGCTGCGTAAGCAGATGGAGGCCGACGGCCTGTCGGCCGATGAAATCGAGGCCATCCTTAGCGAAGCTAAGGAATAAAGTCAAATTTTGACGTTTCTGGCCTTCGGCTCAGGCCATTGGCTAAAACCGTTGATTTATCGGTTATTTGTGGCTATTGACAAAATAACATGGTGCGTTATAATGGTATTATGGCCAAATGGCCATAATAAAACTTTAGGAGGTGCAAGCATGAACGTGAAAATCTTGGAAAAGAGAGGCGATTGGGACGCCAGTCCCTACACAATCGAGGGTGTGGGGACTGGCTTTGTGCTTCGCCCTCACCCCAATGCAGGAGGCGGAGCGCATCCTAGATACATGGGGAGGACAGGCTTTATCAGCCTGTCCCCTCGTCTGGGTCTAGACCCAGACAAATTCTTTGACGAACTTCCGCAGACATTCGTCTGCGAACTTAGAGAAACAAAGCGAGGTGAGACGTTCCTCGCCGTCCTCTCGGTTTCAAAAAAGAGGCCGACGCACGTCGGCTTTTTC
>JAOZOU010000048.1:0-1794 GCA_029933125.1 bacterium
CCTCGCAGTTGTTCGTCTCATCGCTCTCGGCAGCTTCATCATCGCAGTCCGCACAGACCGTGACGTTAAGGGTTGCACCGCATGGGCAATCGAAAGGGCCGACTGAATTTGTGTAGTTTTCACCTGCTGCCAATACTGGAATAGAGACCCTCTTCTTTGGAACACCATCAATGAAGATGATTGTGTTGCTTTCACCCGCATTACCATCTCCAACATTTGCTACGGTATAGGTTACCGTGAAGGTTCCATCTTCAAGTGCCTCAGATTTATTGGTAATAACCAGGTCAGGCATTTTGTATTTGTATTCCACCACGAAGAACGCGTTGCTTGGCATCATGTTGTCGCCGTCATCTGTTTGACCAACCACATTGTCGGTACCCCTGCGATAAAGAGCTGTTACACTGGTAACATTCACACCAACCTGTGCTTTTGTGCTTCCAATGTGCATGCTTATGCTGCCTATTGTTTCGTCACAAGTCCCATTATATCCGTGATACACACCTCTTCCTATTTCTACGCCATTGAAGAATAGTATATCGTCTGGAAAATCATCGCCCCATGGAGCAACAACACCGAGCGTTGCATTCACGACCTCGTCGGTTTCTGCGCTTGCCGGAAACGTTGCGTTATTTATGCACTCCCACCACGCAAGATTTGAACTCGTTGGATATCTCCTACCTCCCATAAGAACGTCAGCACCCTTACTGATCCAGTATTCGATTAGTGGTGCATTTTTATCCTCGTAGACGAGCACGATACCGGGCGCTGCGAGGCAGAAGTGGCTACAATTAATAGTACAGTTGTTCTTCACACTCACTGTATAAGTGCCACTGGTCTCAATGTAATCTGTCACGTTATAGACGTAGTTTCCCCACAGATATACCCCTGATGCTCCGGGGCATGTGCAGTTAATGTCATTGTAAGCCTTTTCCAGCGGTAGAACCTGCCCCTCTATGCTCACCTCCATCTCTGGACATTCCAACTCTCCTATCCCTGCCTCAGGCTCGTACCACATGTAGTAGTAGACATTCAGATTTGCGAGTTTCACAGTAGCATTGTCTGGTATTATTATATCATAGTTCGTCACCTGAGTATCACTATAATTGTACAACGGGCTATATACGCCGTCACCAGTCGTAAATATGAGATGTCCATGAAGCGTGCCGTGCGCGACATTTTTCAGTGGTTCGTCTGCCATGTAGCCATTGTAGCATGCTCTTGTTTTTTCAGGGTCAAATACCGTTATCGCATTGTTTGTCTCGTTAGATTCTGCAACATCGTTATCGCAGTCCGCGATTGCAGTGAAATTATAGTCCTTATATGACCATTTGAAGTAAGAGATGTTATCGATAGTCTTGAGGCAATCGTCTCCGATTGGCTTCCAGTTCTCGAATGTCACGTTTTCACTCGCACCAGCACTCAAATTCGATACCGGCAATTTGCCAAAGAACTTGCCATCGATGTATAAGCTAACATTCGACGCTTCTGCAACTGCACTGCCGTTGTTCTTTATTGTAACGTCTATCTCGTTCGAAAGGTTGAACCATGCTGTGCAGTCGGTATTGTTGTGATATGCGTTGATGTCTGTGACTATGAGGTCAGGTTTACCTGAAAGCCCCTGAATATCGTAGATTTTAGTCCCGGCAATGCATCCCGCGCCGTATGCGCTGCTGACCGGTATTATGGTGAATGCTGTTAATGCAACGATTACAATAGCTGCTATACCTATCTGTTTCATTTTTTTTCTTCTTTAGCCAACCGATGGAAATAGGAGCTGCTTTATCCTTTGCCTAT
>JAOZOU010000048.1:1894-3869 GCA_029933125.1 bacterium
TGAACGGCGTATTCCTTAAAATGAACCAGCATCAAGAAAAGAAATAAAAAACAAGCAGGAGTGAGTACTCCTACTCTCAACTTTTTCTTCGTTTTTCAACACTTATGCTCTGTCTCTATATAATCAATTAGTGCTTGTATCTTCCCTTTTATCTCCGCGGCATCTTTTAGGAAGCTCGCTTTGTTCTCTGGACTTATTCGCCTCGTTATTTTCACCATGCTCGCAAATGATTCGACTTGACTCTTTGCCACGCCCAGTTTTTTCGTTGCTGCATCGAAGTTACCAGCTTCGCATTCTTCTTTTGCATTGTCTTTCAAGTCCTTTGCATACTCAAGTTTACCTATCAATCTTTGCTTGATGATATTGGGCATATCAGCAGCACTTACATTGGCTATCAGCGCATCAAGCTTTTTGTTGATCTCATGCCAAAGAGGACTCTGCACGGGCTTCTCCAGGATTAAGAACGCATTGCTCGCCTCCATCCAGTCGCCACGGTCTTGGAAGTTTGCTACGTTGTCTTTCGCTTTGAGATAATCCAGTACATCTGTCTCCGCGATACCGAGTTCAGTGCTCCCAGCAAAGCCTGACCATGCGCCTTTCCACAATCCATCATTGAACGATAGCCTGTTTTTGTCATCCCCCTTACTTGCACCAGGCGCAACAGCGACCAGTGAAGCCTTTCCTATCTCGCTCAGTGGTATCGGCTCACAGCACACGAACGTGGCGTAAGTAGTTGCCTCTTCCGGTGTAACACCATAAGATGCCTGTGCGTTTATCATGTCATATCCTTCGTCAATGCAGATAATCCGCTCTGGTTCGTCTGGATGTTTATAGACAACCATCAGGAGCATTCCCTTTATCGGTATGTAGGTCTTAGGATCAGGTTTTGTCAGTACTGCTGTATTGCCCGTTACGTTAAACGCGGTAGTCACGTCGTACACTAACATTCCATACGGATAGTTCCAACTGCCAAAACCCTTGCGGTCTGAGTAGTGTCTGGCAAACGATATGGGGTTCTCATTGAACGTCAGGCTAACCCCGCCTGGCATTATCTCATCTTTGTCCCAGCAGTAATACACGTATAGCCATGCCTTCTCGATGTCTGCACCTTCGGGAACAGTTAAATCGCTTGCAGTCCAGTTGGCTACATACTCCGTAGTACCGCCCCAGCCTCCTCTTGCATAGTAGCTGTCACCGACAGAGTAGATCAGATTGATTGTATCTTGTGGGTGGCACTGCACGTTTGTCAGGTTCTTGCTAGGACCCTGCCATCCATCGCCTTTGTAGCCATTGGAAACGACTGTTCCATTATTCCACAGCGTGTTATTCGTTTCATCAGACTCCGGAATCTCGTTATTAGAATCCACGGTTACATTTATCGCAAAGTCATCCCCAGCCATTGGACGCCATGAACAGTTGCAATACACGGTTTTGGTAGCTCCTCCTGGCAAGCCTGGAACTCGCACCGTACACAATGTTGTTCCACCGACTTTAAACGTAACATCGAATGGCGATAGAACATCTACTCCGTTGTCCTCTTCAATCATCGCAGATATATTGTTGCACTGTGTGCGCACACCAGGACCCGGTTCAGGTCCGACTGCTCTTCCACCAAGTTTCGGAGCATCGTAATTCACCGTAATTTCTGTCACGTTTAAGTCTGGCTTCATTACTACGGGGCACCTTACGATGTTCACCTCGCAGTTGTTCGTCTCATTGCTCTCGGCAACTTCATCCTCGCAGTCTGCACAGACCGTGACGTTAAGGGTTGCACCACATGGGCATGGCTCTGGCTCAAAGGAGCTGCTGTGGCTCGCACCAGAACCCAAGGCAGGAACTGCTTTTCTTTCTTTTAGTGTGCCGTTCACATACTTGCATACATGGCTTGCATTAGCCGTACCACAACCGATGTTCTTTACCGTGTAGTTTACGGTGAAGTTGCCATCCGCAATTGTCACTGACTTCTCCACCACCA
>JAOZOU010000049.1:0-2036 GCA_029933125.1 bacterium
ATGTAGTGGTTCGCATATCGCTTGAGATACTCATACGATACTGTGGGCTTCTGCTTCCATGCGAGTACAATTGGCTTCTTCTTGCCTGCGGTAAAGCCTATGAGCTGACAGGACGTGCCTGCAACAGCCCAGTTTCCGAGGCTGTCGTTCTTGTCTGCAGCGTTCTGGGCATATGACTGAGTGAGCGTGGACGTTATGACCTTCACACCGAGGTATTTCCCAATCTCGCCGTTCAGGACAACTTCATTGGAACCGTACTCGGCGGCATTCGTGAATTGCGAGCTCTTATAGAACACATTCTCCTGCGCAGGCTTGATGAACAGCAACGCGGGAACATAGTTGTTGTCCTTGACGAGCTTGATCGCATCAGCGACGAGATCAACCGTGATCTTATCACCAGCAGCGAGCTCAGATGGGTCGGTTGCATCACCACCATAAACGACGTTCGTGGTGACATTGGTATCAATCGCTTCAGTGATCGCCTTTTCAATACCTTCCTCGATATCCTGCGCAACCATGTACTTCGCAGTATCGATCAGATCAACTCGCGAGGTATCAACCAACTCCTTCGTGATTGCGATCGCACCGAGCTTGAAGGTCGGCGTGATGTCCACCGTATCGAGATTGGTCATCTCGGTGTAGGTTCGCTCGGCGCCCTCAGTATGCGTGGTCGTAATGGACAGATGCGAAGTCGTCTTCGGCACCCTCAGCGTCTTATCGCGGCTCTTCGTAAGCACATCGTTCTCTTCAACCGCCTGCCGGAAATACCGGAGCGCTTCCGCAAATTTTACGACTTCGGTATCCAAGAACGTATCCTGAAACTCCGAGATATTCGTGGTGGAAGTGTCGGTGATGTTAGCTTGTTGGAGTTCTTTCAGTGATCTCATATCACTCATCACCTCCATATCTGAACGTTGCGCGATTCTGCTCCGCAATCATCATCTGCAACAGCTTCGCAGATGACGAATTCGTGGCAGACAGCTCCTGCTTGCGTGGTGCGGACGTTGGCGTGGTTTCTGCGGGCCTGGAGTTATCCTCATTCGATTCGAGGATTTTGATCGTGCGGTCGAGGTTATACTCAACAGCATCCAGAGCGGTCGAGTCCATCTTCTCGAGTTCTGCACGTCGTGACTCCGAGTCCGCAGCGGACGTGAGCCCTAACGCGAGCTCCTTCTTGAGGATCGCATCCACACGCGCAGCGAGCTTCTCACGCTGATAAGCGTTGAGCTGCTCCTTCAGCTTCTCATTCTCTTTCTTTACAGCCTCCAGCTCTTCATCATGGACGCTGGAGGGTTCAGACGGGTTCGGGGATGACGATATGATCTGCTCCAGTGCGGCGATTTTCGCTTCCAGCTCCGAAAGCTTTTCAGGTGCCGGCGGCTTCGGATATGGGTACTCCTTGCCGCAGACCTTCGACACAATCGCTTTGATTTGCTGTAAGGTTGTGAGGAGCGAGGTATCTCGCATAGCCGATGCGCGTCTGATCGCATCGTCTAACTTTGTCAGTGCGGGCTCTAAATCGGCTTTAAAATCCAGTTCTTCGGTCATTTTAATTTCAGGTTCGAGTTCCTGAGACTGGTTTTCGTTAAGCATAGTTTCTCGTACAGCAGGATCAACGACCATCGAGTAGGATTTGAATATCGGGTTGGATGCAACGTCCCTGCCATCGAGATGCTGGACATCCACATCCACAGTCGCAGACAGCCCGAACTTCGCGCCATAAGCGATCGCCATCGCATATTTCGGATCCACGATGTCAATATCACCCACGATCGCCTTATCCTTCTCCGACCACTTCGGGTTATGTATCGCGCCAACCCAAGTCAGCGCAGCTTGCCCTTTGGTATCCTGATGATCGAGATAGACCTGCAGACCCTCATGCTGATCCACTGCGAGCCGGAGCATCTGAGCAGGGTAGTAAACGCCATTATGCACACCCTCTTTGATGAGGATGTGATTCTTGATGGTGTAAGGCAGCGGCACCTCCTTGAGGTCTGTCACCTGCGGCTTTTCTGAAAGTTCACGCAGTTTCCGAT
>JAOZOU010000049.1:2136-3648 GCA_029933125.1 bacterium
ACCTCCTTGAGGTCTGTCACCTGCGGCTTTTCTGAAAGTTCACGCAGTTTCCGATTCTCTTCGATGATTTCAGCAACAAGCGGGTGCTCATAGAGTTCGCGGAGAGAGATACTATGCTCCATGATAAATCATCTTTGTTACCCCCTATATAACGATTTTCAGTCTTTCTTTCCGTTATCGTCCTCTTCGAGCCCCTCTTTCTTAACAAATTTGGAAACTGTCTGATAATGCAAGCCCAACTCTTTCGCAAGCTGGCACTTAGTTTTGGTCTTAATCTCTTTCCGAATCTTCTCCTTTTGCGCTTCAGATAGCGGACGCCCGGAGGTCATTTCTCTCGATTTTCAGGGTGAAAGAGCCGTTAGATTGAGTAAGTGCCGCATGAAATGAAGGAAAGCCGGAATTGATGCTCGCAGTGACGGCTTTGAGATAGTTCATGAGATAATCGCATTCAATTTCGATGTCCGAACGTCTCTTAATTGGTACCATCTGCGCTCAGAAACTTTCCATACCTTTCTTAAACGTCCAGAACTCGGCATCGCGCGCAGTCCGCCGGAAATAGAACAAGCCTTTGAGATGCTTGCCGTTCAATCGCACATGCAGATACAGCGGCTCATCGGCGATAATCTCGGCTTTGCCGCGATCAATGATGTGAACGTACGCCGGGATTTTGCGGTTGGGATTGACCACGGTTTGCGGCTTCTTCTCGCCCTCAACAAAGAACTCATCCCGGTCATGGAACTGCAGCGCGGAGATGCCCTGTTCCGGGAACTTGTGGGTCGGGTCTTTATCGAGATGGAATCTATAATCACCGATCTTCAGATGGTAATCCTCAACCGGAAGCCCACGCACGACATACTGACCTTGCCAGTAGCGGTGCGTGAGTACGAACTCAACTTCGTTATCGGCGCTCAGGATTTGCTTCTTTTTGAGATACTCGCGGGCTAATTTCCGCAGTTCAAGCCGCTTCTTACGATCGCTGACTTTCCAGAAGTGGAGCTCTTCCGGGAGTTTCGCTTCCCATTCGGGCGGCATGGCACTGCCTTCTGCGGGCAGCCAGTTATCGCGGACTGCGCGCGCGGAGAGGACATATGGGGTTTGATCATCGGGTTTCCAATAGAGCCAGTTGGCAACGGCTTTCATGCCTTTAAGCCCAGCAACCAGCCGGAAAACGACCCTGCCTTTCCATCGCTTGCCATTAAGGAAGAACTCTTTGAAATAAGGCTTCTGCGCGCCTGGATAATAAGTGCCAGAATCCACCTCAACAAAGATGCCAGGGAAGAACCGCGTGCCGCCGGGCTCGGGTTCTATCTCACGTGGCTTGGTGACGCCTTCCATGGAAAGCCACTCATACGGCTCGCGTGTCTTCTGAACGCAGAATATCTTCTCAACCCGCTCCGCCGTGCCGGGCTTGCCCTTACGTTCGACTTCTTCGCCGGTTTGCATGTCCACCTTCCAGAACCGATCATCGAACGCAATCTTCTTGTGGAACTCAAAGACTTTGCGTTTGAGTGC
>JAOZOU010000024.1 GCA_029933125.1 bacterium
ACCGGGGCCTATCTAACCCCCTCCGCCTTAAATCTATCAAAAGCGCTCTAACTGACGCCTCATCCTCACGATCTGCAACCACCCAGCCTAAAACCTCACGCCTGCCATCATCATCCATACCTACGGCAAAGATAACTACCTTATGCTTAAGGCCTGTCTGCTACAGGCAGGTAACTGTCCCATACCCTCACAGCCATACCATCTATGAATACATAGGGCCAGTTGCTCAGTGCCCTCGTGTGAAACTCCTCTAACCGCTCCTCAAATTGTCGAACAAGCCGAGTGAAAAACGTCCTTGAAAACCTACTATGCCCAAATGCCTCCACTATCTCCTGGGCACACCGGCTACTACGACCCAGAAGATATGCCTTAACAATCGCTGTCAGAACCTTCGGCTCAACACGCTGCCACTTATCAAGTACTCCAAAGCGTATATCCATCTTCCTTGCCCGAGGTATCTCCAACTCAACTACGTACCCACCTCGCATCTCCAACTTCCTCAGTCGCTTCCCATTGCGCTCATCACGACGAGTCGGTGTGCGCTCGTACCTGGCCGCACCTATCTGAAGGTCAAACTCCTCATATATCTGTGCCTGCAACAATCGACGTGCCTCCTCACATGCCCTACGCTCCACCTCATCACAAAACATCGCCTGATAAATCCTCTTGTATTCTGCCCAGTGTGTGCTATTATGTCTATTAAATCTTAATTCTTTCATGGGTACAGCCTCCTTTCCAAAGCTAAGCGTTAAACTTACTCGGGGACTGTACCCATATCTACACCATCCCTAAAATCCCCCTCAACCAAAAACCCCACACTTTTCTTTACATCATGGCGGGGAATAGGGTTGGCCGAGCTGTTGAGATTGACAAGGTCGGTTAAACCAAATAATCTCTTCCTGAGGTGCCTGCCGGCTGGAGACACATTCGATCTTGGCACGCCGAGCAAAAGGGAGGAATGTGCGATGCACCTTTCAGACCTTACATGGCAGGAAGTTTCTGATTACCTCGAAGCTCGCGATGCACTCATATTGCCTGTAGGTATTTGTGAGCAGCACTCGAGGCACCTTCCACTTTCCACAGATACAGTGGTCGCTGAATACATCGCTGAGTTCCTATCAGAGAAAACAGGATTTCTGGTCGCTCCCACCTTCAACTATGGTGTCGGACTCCCTTGCGATAAGGTCTTCCCCGGCTCAACCACCATTGGGTGGCAAGACATGAGAGCCTGTCTTACAGCAATTTTCGACTGGTGGAACTCACAGGGCTTCAAGAAGATCTTCGTCATCACTGCCCACGGCGATCCTTTTCACCTCAAGGCTCTCAGGGAAACCGGACATGAAGGCGTCTTTGTTCTCGATCTTTATGATATTGACCTGACTGACATCCTTGAGAAGCAAAAGACTGTCAAACATGCATGTGAAGCAGAAACCTCGGTCATGCTTTACCTGTTTCCTGAAAGTGTGCGACTGGAGAAGATCGAGGATTTTGAAACTCCAGACGACTTGATGAAGCAATACCTCAGTCACAGTCGGGAAGACGCTATTCCTGGATCGCCGGGATGCCAGGGTTATCCATCATCAGCAACCAAACAGAAGGGCAAGAGAATCGTTGAGTTGATGAAGCGGCATGCCCTCGCCTGGATCACCCGACACACCACAGACCTGGGGGATACGTGATTTGAAAAGATTGGAGCACCAGGCAGACTACAGCGGATCAATTGAAGATGCAGCCAGGTATGCCAGGGAAATGAAGCGATTTGCCAGGCTTTTCTACCACTCGACCTTCAAGCACATAATGGAGCTCGATATCACCGGCAGGTACCTTGAAGCTAGCTCCGGGCCGGGTATCCTTGCTGCAATGATTGCCGGAGCAAAGCCATCTACACGGATAGTCTGTGTAGATGTCTCACAAGAGATGGTTGAAGTGGGAAGCCAATACATTGAGGAGCAGGGTCTTGCTGACAGAGTCGAGTTCGTCGTTACTGATGTGAGCGAAGAGGCAGCAATGAGCGCCCTGGGTGAGTTTGATCTTGTTTACTCTACCTACTCGATGCATCATTGGGAAGACCTCAAGCAGGCACTGCGCAATCTGTGGCTATGCGTTAAACCGGGCGGATCTCTCTATCTTTCCGATTTACGAAGGGTATCCTGGATTCGTTTTATCCCTTTCGGAGGAGGGCTCATTGATTCGATAAAGGCATCGCTTACTCCACCGGAGCTGGAAGCAATTGCTGATGAGGTTCATCTCATCAATTATACCGTGGCATCGCGCTTCCCCTGCATGCTCTCCCTCACAGCACACAAGGCTCCCTGATGCCGTCTGAGGCCATTCAGGCACTCGGAATCGAGCGGCATCTCTTGTGACGACCCTGCCAAGCAAGCACCCGTTTATCTTAGTCGGGGGGTTCAATAATCATTATCGGTGAAGTATTGCCCTCAGCGAAATCGTTCCCATTCTCACAGTAGACGGCATACGGGTAGATGCCTGGTATGGGAAACGACTCCAGCCTTCCTGCCCCAGCCTGGCCAATGCCAGCGTTTGGATGAGAACGATGCGGCTTTGATCTCACTTTCACCGAAACCGGCTTGTCCTTGACCTTCAGGACTGCCCTTCCCATTATCTTCGCTTCGCCCACCCCGGGCCCGGCTGTCTCTGCCAACTCGAACAACTCAGGCTTGGGAAGGAAGACGGTTGCCTCAGTGTTGACAGCAATGAAGGTCACCGTCTCACCCTGCTTGACGACTACATAGGGTGGCCAAACCACATTTCTACCAGCGAAACTTATTATTCTTACCTCTGCCACTATACTTTCCTCCTCTCGGTCAACGTTTCACCTTTATAGTCCACAAGCCCATGCCCGCTTTGCACTTCATTGCGGAACTGGACTTCTCGTATTCCGTTGTTCCTCGAACTTCTCCTTGAGCCTGATGAAGCGCTCATCGGCTCGCAACAATCTCAAGCCTGGATAGCGATCCATCACCGCTATAGGGTAGCCCATATCCAGCGACTTCTTAATCCACTCGAGAGCCTCATCTCGCCTGCCAAGCTGCTCACATGTCTCCGCAATTCGGAAAGCAACCAGCGTCGTTGATGGCTCAAGAGCTATCACGCTATCGAGCAAGGCATTTGCTCTCGAATCATCACCCATCATGCTATAGTAGCTTGCGAGATCGGCAAGAATCGACGGATCCCCGGGATTGGCCTCGAGTTCCTTCTCAGCAAGTGAGACTGCAACCTGATAGACTGCATATGCCTTGTCCCGCTGGCCTGGGGTCCAATAGCAGGCTTCCGCATAGTGTGCCCAGACCAGGTAGTCATCATCAGAGATTTCAAGCGCCTTCTGATACATTGCTGCGGCATCGGCATAACGAGCTTCAAAGAAATAAATGGTCCCCAGGTTAGAGTAAATGAAATCACTGGGCTTTATCTCTAACGATCGGACAAACATCTGCTCAGCCTCCGACCAGCGTTCAAGCTGGAAATAGACAACCCCGAGATTGGTATAGCCAGCTGTTCTGTCAGGTCTAAGTTCTATCATCTTCTGGAGCTGTGGAATGGCGTCCTCGTAGAGCCCATGGGTTATGTTGAGTGCAGCAAGCTCGTGGTACATACGATAGCTTCTCGGAAATGCCTCTATGGCACGCTTGTAAGCCGCCACGGCATCATCAAGTCTGCCAGCTCTGGCGCAGGCACGAGCGAGATCCCGGTTGGCCTCAAAATTAACTGAATCGACGAGCACTGCCTGGTTAAGAATTTCAAGACAGGGCTCAAACTGACCCCTGGTGGAATAGGCAGCAGCAAGTGCAACATAGAAGTCCGGAATCTGGGGATCGAGTGTAATTGCCTTCTCGCACAGTTCTATGCTTGTGGTAAGGGCTGCCGTATCACCGTCCACCTTGAACTTTTCAAGATAGGACAGAGCAAGCCCGGCATACGGCAATGGATAAGGAGGGTCATCCTGAATTGATCGTCTGAATGAGACAACAGCACTGTCAAGCAGCGGCTCACCTCCAAAAGGATGAAGATACCCCATGCCCAGAAGGTAGTGTTCGTAAGCGGTCGGGACGGTTGTCCTCAGCCCAGTCAGAGAAGCAAGGGCTTCGGGCTCGATCGGAACTTGAAGCATCCCTGCTACCTTCACAAGAAGACTGTCCTGCCACGTTGAAAGATTAGCAATCGGACCTTCTAGCCTGACTGACCCGAGCTCATTGAAGGTTTGAGCATCGACGAGGCTAAGTGTGAGCAAGCCACCACTTGGGGCTGACTCAAACCTCCCCTCAATTGTTAGATTGGTACATAGCTCCCGCTGAGCCTGGGCAGCGATCTTGACATTACGACCTTGGACTTCAGCACAGGGGACAATGTAGAAGGATTGGTCGAACGATGCGAGCCTGCTGAGATAACCCACCAGTACGTGAACAAGCCCGTCACAAAAAGCATGTCTCGCGGCGCTATCCTGATTTACATGGAAAGGAAGCACAGCAACATATTTTGTCGGAGGAAGCGGCTTATAGCCAAGGGATTGAAGAAACTGTTGGCGGAGAGTCGGATTGAAACCGATCAGAATTGCAAGCGCAACCACCACAGCAGCTCCAGCGGTTAGAGCGACTCGGCGAAGAGACCCGGATCTGGTGCGAATTCGTCTCCTCAGTCTCACTCCGAACGGAAGATTCTGCCTTACAGCTTCCAGTTCCTCAAGGAGGGCTTCCGCTGAGGCGAAGCGACCAGACGGATCTTTCTTGAGACATCTTCCGACTATGCGATCGAGTCCATGCGGAAGCTTGCGTACAAGTCGTGATACCGGTTTCGGATCTTCGTGAAGGATCGAGTGGATGATTGCCTGCTCGTTCTCCCCTCTGAAGGGTCGCTCACCTGTCAGTATCTCATAGAGCACTGCACCCAGCGACCAGATATCGGTTCGACCGTCAACCGATCTTCCTTCTGCCTGCTCAGGGGACATATAGACGACTGTGCCAACAATTGTACCTGCTTTGGTGATACTCAATTCCGAAGCGAGCTTTGCCAGCCCGAAGTCCAGCACCTTGACTCGTCCATCATCAGTCAGAAAGACATTGGCAGGCTTTATGTCCCGATGGACTATCCCTTTGCTATGAGCTGCTTTGAGGGCATTGGCAATCTGGATGGCGATATCGATCGCCTGCTCCGGCCTCATCGGAGCCTCCTTGACACGGCGGTCAAGGGTTTGACCATTGTAGCAGGCCATCACTAGAAAGGTATTCCCAGTCACAGTCTCATCAATCTCATAGATGGTGCAGATGTTGGGATGATCGAGTTTGGAGACAGCCTGAGCTTCACGTATGAAGCGTTGTTTAGCCTCGGGGCTTGAGGTCAGGTGAGGCGGGAGAAATTTCAAGGCAACTCGCCGCTTAAGCCTGATATCGAATGCTTCAAAGACGACACCCATACCGCCTTTGCCGAGCTGGGCAATGATGCGATATTTACCAGCGACTATGTCTCCGACTGATGGTATGCTGGTTAGGGGTTGTGAATCCCGTGCACGTGTCGGGGCATCCTTTTCGTCTGACACAAGCAGTTTTGATCCGCAGGCGTTACAGAAGCGGCTTGTTGGCGGATTCTCCGAATCGCATCTCGGACACTTCATCGTGGCTCACTCCCTTCCACAGTGATAGCCACACCCGAGGTGAGTGAGCAAATAATTCGATTTTTGAATGAGCACCGGCTGCTAGAACCATCCGCTTGGATCTCGAAACAGTAGTCGAGATGAGCGACATCATTGGATGTCTGACGATTGCGAATTAAAGTAACTTCCTCGACATCAGAACTGCCGTCGCAGCCCAGTGCGCTCTGACTGTACGTTAGAAATTCTGCGGGACCGGAGTAACATCCCTGATGCCTTCGAGATCCAGCTTGCTCACCTTACCCACCGCCATGATAGACCCTGGCTGGCTGGCAAGTCAACCAGACAATGAGGAAGTACTGCCCGGGTCGATCTTTTCTCCAACCAGTCAGCTGCTCCTATTTTATTAGTACGAGCCTCTGCGTCATGGCGGACCCGGCCGATTCCATCCTGAGGAAATATATGCCTGGAGTAACGCGATGACCCTGAGCATCTGTTCCGTCCCAGAAAGCCTCATGTTGCCCTGCCGGCTTGACTGTGTCAAACAGGAGTTTTACCTGACGACCAAGAGCGTCATAGACAGCAAGCCTGACTCGCTGGTCATAAGGAATCTCATAGGAGACCACAGTCTTGTTGGCAAATGGATTTGGGTTGGTCCGACCGAGGTAGAATTGTGGCGGCTCGTATCCCTTGCCTGTCCCAGCACACGACTCGCTAACCCAGAGCAGATAGTCCTCAGATTCGCCATCTTCAAATTGCCCTTCGCCATTCCAGTCTGCTCCGACAGGCGTTGAAGTAATAGTGAACCTCGTCCAGACGTAGCCGGTATCAGGTCCGATCACGAATGATGGTGGATTCAGAGCAGAGAGCGGCTGGTTGAATCCAGGTGGAATGAGGAAATCAACCAGGACGTGCTCGGGCACAGGGACTGCACGGCATGAATCCTGTCCTCCCCAGACACCGTCATGATTCCAGTCGACAAGCACATTGACAAACATATCAAGGTCGGAGCCGTTGTTGATGAGGATGTCAACATTCCTGCCCCAGACTGCAGTTGAGCAGGGAGCACCAAGCCGACCTGTGCAGCTGGTTGAACAGGGGACGACTACATTGCCCACGATAGTGTACGAGGGCGGCATTATGAGACCAGCATCATTGTCCCCGAAACACTCGTCCATATCGTAGGGCGGAAATGGTGGTGTGACGGCGCAATTGCCAGCATTGCCATCGGCCTCACCATCGACCATGGGTCCGAACCAGGCCCGACTCCCGGGGGCATGCTCAATCCAGCCTGATTGTCCCAGGTTCACACATGTCGGAAACTGCCCGGTTACACCCATCGATGGGTATGCAGGCTCACCCTCGGGAGCATCGCCGAAGTCGGGATCGTTCTGAGGGGTCTCATTTATCTCAATCAGGTAATCCTCACTCTCGCCGCCTTCATAAACCCCGTGACCATCCCAGGGTAAGATCACCTTGCTTTCGCTAACCATGAACCTTGCCCAGACATAGCCCCGATTGGTTCCGACTATGAATGAAGGTGGACCGAGCCCCGAGAGTGGTCCACTGTAACCTGCTGGCAGGTGAAAATTGATCAGCACATGCTCAGGAACAGGAATTGGTGTACTCCCACTGCTGCAAAAGACTGTGTCTCCCCAGACGCCGTTCTGATTCCAGTCAAAGAGGACATTGATGTAGCCAGGATCAGCAGGATTCCCGCTGTGATGCACTTCGATATCGACATCGATTCCCCAAACGGCTGTCTTACACGTGTCCTGCATCGGGTAGCCTGTGAAATTAGGGCATGGAACCACAGTTCCTCCACTGATTGTGTAAGGCTCCGGAAACATGAGCCCCGCATCGCCATCCTGGAAGCATTCATCAGCATCATAGGGTGGGAAGTTTGGGCACTGTCCAGCATTGCCTTCAAATTCATAGTCCTCCTGTGGGCCGAAGAATGTCCACTGGGGAGGCAGAGCCCCATGGGTGATGTAGAAGTTTATTGGAACATTTTGACAGGTTGGAAAGCCACCGATTACCCCCGTTGAGGGATAGGCGACCGAACCCTCGGGAGCATCACCCCAATCGTCATCACAAAGCGCAGACGTTGCAAGAATGGCTGTACTACAGACCGTGACGAAAAGCAGAACCAGAATGTTCTTCACGATACCCTCCTTTGCTGGGGGTTTTGGTTCAGTGCTTGCGGGATCCCTATGGGAGGCAGCGTTGCGGGCTATCCGCTACACCGTCTCGAGGAATCGCTGCGTCGCACTCAGCGACGCTCGTATTCTATCAGACTGACAGGCTCGATTCAATCAAAAAACACGGCACAGAGGGCGCATTAGGAACCGAAAAGGTCACCAATTGAGGAGCGTAGCAGCCAGGGCTGCCCCGTGATTGTGTCTCTGGTCATCGTCTCCGTCTCCAAATCAGGTGTTTTACCAAAACCGTGCACTCTGGTATGCTTAGGGAGATTACAGCGGACACTACAGATCGGTGAAGGTGGAATCCCGGAGGTACAGCCATGCTTTCATTTGAGTTCACGCAGGAACAGGACCTCGTGAGACAGACCCTAAGAAGTTTCGCTAGGGAAAGGATTGCTCCCATCCTGCGCCAGATCGATGATAAGAAGCGAATCCCTGAGAAGATAATCTCGGGGCTAACATCCAGTATGATAACCAAAACAACAAAGAAAGCTCTTCACTCCACAAGAGACTCTATTGATCTGTTCAAAGTCCTATCACAGATTGAGATCCTGCAGAAGCAACTTGACCGTGCATACAGACTCAAGCACACGGGAGTAGCACGATGATGCTCTAGAACATACCTCAATCCATAACAGTTTCAGGCAGCTCCGTTTTTGAGGAAAGACGGCGCCAAGAATCTCCTATTTTGGCCAAAGTGGGAAATTCCGGACCGCGGAGACAATACATAGCATTATCAGCCAACGGTAATCTCCATGAGGCAAAGGACAGGACGAAGTGGCCATCTTATGCTATTCCAACATGACTATCTTTCCTTTTGCGGTGAAATACGGGGTCCTTAGTATGCAGAAATATAACCCGGTAGAAACGGGTACTCCGGATCTATCCCGACCATCCCACCGCACACTGTGAAATCCGCTTTGTTGGAAACGATCTATAAAAGTCCTAACGAGCCTTCCCTGTACATCATATACATTAAGTGTGATGTGTGCATCTTCTGGTAAATAGTATTGCACGGTCATGCCGTCAATACTCAGATTGTGCCTAGGATTGTTCTCGGTGTCCCCGATCCGTTTGCTAGGATGAGGACTTTCCAGTGGATCACCAACTTGCACATCCCTGAACTTCAGCCAAGAGTCGACCGCATTGTAGGCTGGTGCTACCACTGTGTCCGGTGATCCGTCATGGTCAACATCGACCCGAAGCCCACAGCTTAAGGTTGTGTCGGAGATGCTTACAAAAGTCACTGTACTTTCTTCGATGGCGACATCGCGCCACTGAAGAGATCTGCAAGTGCCAGGCCGGCCAGCGACAGGCATCACCGCACTCAAAGACATGATTCCTGCCGCCAAGCCCGTGCTCTTGACAGTATATGTTTCATGCGCCGGTAGGAGATAGGATTCCGTACCCAGCGCTGGCTCAAAATCCGCTCCAGGTATCTCATTTACAAATGTATCCCCAATGAAACCTATTCGGTTACCCTGCGAATCGGTTATCAGTCCATGCACTGGAGAACTGAACGACACATAGGCTTGCCGGGCGTGGACCAAGCCCCTCATGAACCAGTCATAAAGCGTATGAAGAATCTCCTTGGCGGAATCATCCAACGCCTTTATTGGATAGGTGGCCATTATGTTGTCTGCCGAGTCTCCGACATCTAAGTATGGAAATCCACAGGGTTCAAAGGATTCGGGCGATTGCAGGAACCTTGCATAATCAGGTTTCTCCCTTACTATGTTGATGCTCTTTTCATCGAGGTCCATCACTATAACCCGGGAATGGGGTCCCGGAGGCAGTTCCAACCACAAGTTGGGATCGTAGATGCTGATCACGACTCTATTGCCAAACTCAACTATTTTGTATGCCTGCACTGCATGAGATATCTTTGTATTGTAGTCCCAAAGCACCAGCATCGGTGTTAGCCCGCGGTCCCTGATCAAGTTGGTGAGATAATCCCGTTGCTCCTCAAACCACTCTCTGGTTCGCACCCTTCCAGACAAGTAACTCCTAAGAAGTCCAACTTTCAACATATCAAACAGCTGTAACTGTTGATACTTCTCAATGTTCTCCACAACTGGAGTGTCCTTGGGAAACTCAAAAACAGGTTCTGGATGTGGCTTCAGCACTGGTGACTCAAAGTATAGACAGGCAGTGCTAGCCATTCCGTAACAATGTCCGCCGCATTGTGCATCTTGTGCCCACTGCGAATAAAGGAGCTCGAGAATGCACTTGTCAGACCAACTCCATCCCGGCCACGAGCGTATAACTGTCTCGAATTTCTCGCGAAAAACCTCGGGGTCACACGACCAACTGTAGAATGTGCCATATGCATCCTCACACAGATAGTACGTGTCCGATCCGCGCTGCTCGGAAAAGGTAATGGATACAGTCTCCGATATGACATTGTTGGTCTCGTCGCGTTCAGAAATCTCATTCAGAGGATCCACGCCTACAGAGACATCGCGATCTATCTCGACTGGGCTCAAATCCCATACAAACTCCACAACCGCCACTGAATCTGGCTCAAGAACTGGAATAAAACTATCGACGGGACTACCTTCATCTATCTGGAATCGCACTCGGATGTTGAACAAGGGAAGGGTGCCTTCATTCTTGACGGCCGCACCTACAAATTCCTGATCAGTTCTCGGGCAGTGAGCCAGGTCTGGTGTGTCTACCCAGTCTTTTGAAATGCTCGCAAAGTAAAGATCGCCAATGCTAAGGTCCTGGCATCTAGTGTTTATCGTATCAACTTCGAAGTTCCGCTCAGCACTCCAGGCGCCCCACACCCCCCCAACTTTGGCCCGCACCTTCCAGTACCAGTTGAACCTGTTAGAATCACCATTGATAAATGAGCTGTCCTGATCGAAGTGATAGAATGACGCAGTAAGAGCATCCTCGTCTATGAGCGGATCCACCGCCGCTCTATTCTTCACATACAGGTGATAGGCGTCTGCCTCCGCACAATCAGACCAATCAAAGTCCCAGACCAGGCGCAAGTCGTTAGTGCATGCATTGTGTAGAACCGCACCTTCCTCCGGCGATATCAGATCCGGCACACAGACAGGCACTCTCGAAGGGAGAACATCATCAGCATACACGTCGGCATGAGTATCTAGCCCTTCGTTTCCATAAACCGTGAACTGCACCCTAATTCCCGCAACGCTGCTAGGGTCAACGCCGGGCAAATGTGTTTTCAGCTCGTCGGCAATGTTTAAAGAATACGTGTGCCAATCGTTATCCGTAACTTGAACGCAGTGAACGGTGGGCGAATTTGAGCAGCCCATTGGAGACTGATAGTACAAGGTATACCCAAGGGTTGCCCCGGAAGCATCCTTGTACACCACGAATGCAAGGGCATACCCTTGACCGTATAACCAATTGTCACTACTGACAAGCTTGGCTCGGAAAGAAACCGTTTGATTGAGATCCTGTATGCTGGCTACCTGGAATGCCCGCACCGTGCTACCGGTCAAGACCCTCCAAATATGCAACTCATAATCATCATCTCCATCACCGTTGACCACTCTTTCAGCCCCACCAAATCCAGCACTAATCCCATCCACAGTCCATCCTACTGATAGGTCCTGCTCGAAGTCGCCATTGATGAATCCAAACCCGGAAACGGATGGTGCTTCCTGATCACACAACAGGGAATCAAGATTCGGCAACTCTTTCTGTGACTCCCCTCCACGGAAAGGATTTGTTTCGGCGAATCCAGCCCCTGCTATGGCGACCACCGCAAGTGAAGTAGCTAGTAGGTACCGCAAAGAAGCCCCTGATGCCGACATGGCGATTCCTCCTTCTGGAATCACGAATAATGAAAGTCAGGGCACACAACCTAGCTCACAAAGGTTAATCGCCGCTCCGCCACAAACTTCCTTGCAGAGTCTCCCTGAACGCCTTCACCCTATCACAACCCGCAAATCTTTGTCCAGCTGCTTCTTTTTCCCTGTAGGGAATGGGTGGGGACATGGTCAGCCACCCGGCGGTGGTAATGGAGAATCTGCTATCGCCATGAAGGGCATGGGCAACATGTTACCTCAGCCCTAGTATGCCTTCCCTTGCTCGCAATGCTTGGTCTCACAACTGGGCAGTCTTTGATAGGTAACTAGCTTGAGTGGCCTCAAGGTCGGCTTACTGCCTCAAAGGACGGTACTGACGGCGACTTCACTCTGTCAGTTGACCGCGCCGTCATCATGTGTTATGAACAAGACATGAGAATTGCGAAAGTATTGGGTCTCTTAGATGAGATGAAGGGGAAGGGGATTATTGAGAAATACGCAATCGGTGGTGCCATGGCTTGCGTTGCCTACATTGAACCCTTCGTTACGTATGATCTTGATGTCTTCGTACTGTTGCCTTCTCAGGAAGGTCACCTCATCTCTATCACGCCGATCTACGCTTATCTGCGGGAGAAGGGATACCGCATTGATAAGGAACATGTGATCATCGACGACGTCCCGGTCCAATTCATTCCCGCCTACAACAAGCTCACGGAAGAAGCAGTCAATGAAGCCGTCGAGATGAGATATAAGACAACGAAGATGCCTGTCTTTCGTATCGAACATCTGCTCGCCATTATGATACAAACTGACCGCCCTAAGGATCGTACGAGAATAGTCCATGTGCTTGATCAGGCCAAGGTAGATGACGATTATTTGGTAGACATACTCAGACGGCACCGCTTGCTAAGAAGGTGGAACGAGTTTAAGAGGAAGTTCTATGGGAATTAAGAAGGCTACGCGCAAGAAAGTCAGTCAGATGCGAACAGCCAAGCGGCGAAGGCGACGGGAGCTTGCCAAGCTCCCTTTGGACACGAAGTACAAGATTGTCTCGCACTTGCAGAAGATCGTTGAAGAGATCCACATCATTGGAAAGTCCTCGAGGAAGCACTGAAGTCAGTCGCGACCGTTGAAACCACCCCACCATTCTCTCCCCAAATCAGGTGTTTTACCGAATCCGTGCACTCTGGTATGCTTAGGGAGATTACAGCGGACACTACAGATCGGTGGAGGTCGAATCGTGGAGGTACAGCTATGCTTTCATTTGAGTTCACGCAAGAACAGGACCTCGTGAGACAGACCCTAAGAAGCTTCGGCAGGGAAAGGATTGCTCCCACCCTGCGCCAGATCGATGAGAAGAAGCGAATTCCTGCGGAGATAATCTCAGGGCTTGCTGAGATCGGCGTCCTTGGAATGACTGTTTCAGAGCAATACGGAGGCTCCGAGGCTGATCCAGTCACTGTCGGGGTGGTTGCTGAGGAGCTTGCGCGCGCAGACATCAGCTGCGCTGTGCCCACGTTCT
>JAOZOU010000050.1 GCA_029933125.1 bacterium
AAAAATTGCTCGTCAATGAGCTTTGTTTGAAATGAGCTAAACAAATACGAAAAAATAAATGATCTATTTGTTCGTAAACAATCATTTATACGCCATTATGCTTCAGACACGTTAACTGCATGAGGAGGGCAAAAATGTGCCATCAATCTTGGAGAAAAGACGCTCCAAACCAAATTGGCACTGACCGAAAGGAAGTGAGAGTAAAGCGATGACCAGTGTTTTGACCGAACTAAGCCAATGGGCAATTACGCTGCCGTATTGGGAGCAGGCTGCGTTAGACAAGATAGTGGCAGGAGTGCAGCTTACCAACTCTGAGTATGAGGAGCTGCTGCAATATCTTCTGGAAGATGCAGATTTGGCAGAGTCGATTGGTCCACGACCACAATTGCAGTTTCCTCGCAGTGCAAGGACGGTGTCACCATCTTCTAAGGGACAGGTGCAGCTAACAAAGATTTTCAACTTGGAGGATGTTAATGCGCTTGTGCCGGGGCAAACCCTCACTTTTGGCCCAGCATTAACTGCTGTATTTGGAGCAAACGCCTCAGGAAAATCAGGCTATGCTCGTATTCTTGGTTGCGCTGGCTTCACCCGTGGCGATAAAGAAGTGCTTCTGGACATAACACAACCATCCAGCGCCAATACAATACCGTCGGCGGACATTGAAATATCCGTTGGAACATCCGCTAAAGTCATTCATTATCAAACTGGCACCCAATGTCCGGAACTTGCGCCATTCTACGTGTTTGACAGCACCAGTGTGCAGGTGCACTTGACCGGGTCGAATGCGTTCAGCTTCTCTCCGGCTGGCCTTTCTTACCTCACCCAGTTAGCTGATGTAACAGACAAGGTGCGGGAACGTTTAAGGGCCAGAATCGAGGAATGTAGACAGCCGCACAAATTCGATGATCTGTTCCCGGGCAGCTCGACAGTTACGGAATTGATTGCCAACCTTGGTCCTGAGACCAATCTTGAGGAATTAAGGCATCTGGCAGCGCTGACACCAGAGGAGAAAAGACGAATCGACGAGTTAGATACAGAGATTGCCAAACTCAAGACCCAAGATATTACTACACGGTTAAATGAACTGGCACAGACGATAGAGGACCTGAAGACTCTAACTGAACGCTTACGCGAAGCGGAGAACAAGCTAAGCGATGATATCATGAGCGAGATCCAAAAGGCAGTGGTGGCATACATTGAAAGAGAGTCAGCAACTCAGCGTGTCAGCATTGACCAGTTTAAATCGGAACATTTTACTCAAACAGGTAGTGAGGTCTGGCACTGCTTTATCGAATCAGCGAAGGCATTAGCTGAGGCTGAGCAGACCCCTGACAAGCCATATCCGCAGCCTGAGGACCGGTGTCTGCTTTGCCAGCAACTTCTTTCAACTGAGGCACGTGAACTGTTGCTTCGTCTATGGGCGTTTTTGGAAGGCGAAGCGCAAGCAAAGTTGAATGAAGCGCAGAGAATTCTGAAGGAAAATCACAAAGAGTTAGATGCAATTGATCTCAATTTCTTTGATGAACACTCCGTCTCCTATAGGCACATACAAGAACATGACCCAGCATTGCTCAGTCAAGTTATCACATTTGTTAAAGCCTGCCGTCAGCGGCATGAGGTTGCTCTTAGGACCATTACCACTCATACAGTAGAACCCGTGCCTCACTTGCCTGATTGTGGAATCCCTAAGATAGAGGAGATCATCAAGACATTGAAAGTACAGCGTGATGAACTGGAAAAGAAAAAACCTACTCAAAAGATTGATGAACTGCAACATCAGTTGTTAAGCTTGCAGCATCGCGAGTTGCTTGGGCAACACCTTCCAAAAATTGAAGACTATGTAAAGAAACAAATTTGGGCACAGCGAGCAGACAAGATTAGCGGCAGTACGCGACATATAACAAGCGAGTACAAGAAGTTATTCGAGCAATTGGTCACGGATCGCTATATTCAACTATTTGAGCAGACTTTGAGAGACTTACAGCGTCCGCTCAGGGTTAAGGTAAAGACTACCGGGCGTAAAGGCGAGACGTACAAGCAAATTGTTCTGGAAACAGGCCCAACAGCACCTGTGGAGGAAGCAACACCAGACAAGGTGTTGAGTGAAGGCGAAAAGCGTGCCGTTGCTCTGGCGGATTTCTTGACCGAAGTAGCGCTCGATACCACCAGCAGCGGAATCATACTGGACGACCCGGTTACCTCTCTCGATTTGGAGTGGAGAGAGATGATCGCGTCTATTTTGGCAAAGGAGGCAAAAAGCCGACAGGTAGTCGTCTTCACTCACGATCTACCGTTCCTATATTTTCTCAAGAAGTATGCTGAACAGGAGCCGGTAGAAATTGCGACACATTGGATAAAACGAGGAGATAATGACGACAAACCAGGCTACGTGTTTCTGAACAACAGTCCAGCACTAGAGAGAGACTACCGTAAGGCTACGAAAGCACGCGAGATCTACCAGCAAGCCAAGGGTGCATCGGCGGCAGAACAGGAAGATCTATTGCAGGATGGGTTTGGCGCACTCCGTACCACCTATGAAGCCTTTATCATCTTTGATCTTTTTGGCGGGGTCGTAATGCGCTTTGACGAACGTGTGAGTGTCGGACGCTTGAAGGATATTGTGTGGGACAAGTCAATTGTCGATGAAGTTGTCGCCAAATACGAGCTTCTTTCAAAGTACATTGAAGGTCATCTGCACAGCGATGCTTTCACTGCTCAGAAACCAACACCTGATACGCTGCTGGATGAGATTAATGCCTTTGAGACTCTCAGGAAAAAACTAAAAGAACTCAAAGCTAAGTGATGTCATTGATTATCCCTTTAAAAAGGCTTACGCTGGGAACGTTAGGCGACATTTCTGCAGTAATAGGTAAAGGTATGGACTTTACGGGAACGTGGTATATTTATGAAATGGAAATGTGGGACGAAGACTATTTTAACATGGAAGTTCAGGCTTATATTAAAATAGAGTCGAACAATCGTGGAGATTTCCAATTTGGTTTAGTTTCGGGTGCCATAGATGGCAAAGTTGTTGATTATGCCAACGGCAAAAGGTTTGAATTTACCTGGGGAGGAAATGACGAATGTGATCCTGCTCATGGCAGTGGTTGGATCAGAATAAAGAAGGAGGGTTTGATAGAGGGTGAGTTCAGAATTCACAATGGAGACATTTCTATCTTTTTAGCGAGAAGAGCAAAATAATAAATTTAATCCGAGTGGTTTTGCAATGTATAAAGATTTGAACGTTTCGATTAAGAATTGGAGAACATAGGTTCGAACTATATGGATATTAAGTGCCTTCAGGAGAGAAAAACACATTCTATTCTGAAGTAGGGATTGACTTCACTGACCCACATCTTCTGCTTCTTTGAACATATTGTTATTCCCCGGAAGGTTCACACGGATTTCGCCAGATAAAAGTTTGGGAAGAAGAGCATCGCGGATTTGGG
>JAOZOU010000051.1 GCA_029933125.1 bacterium
GATCTGTATTCACCGAGACCTCTGTGGCACCATCTGATGGAGATGGATTGCAGGGAACTGTCGGCTTGGCTGTGCAAACCTCCCTTTCAGTCACGAACTCCCATACATCACTTGAAGTAGACCCATTCGCATCCTTAGCTACCACCTTCCAATAGTAATGTGTCTCATAATCCAACGTACCAGGATCATAACTCTTGCCAATGCAGCCGGAACACACCAACTCACCGCTATCAGGTGTGGGATCAGTGCCAAAGTAAACATCATATGTTGCCGTCAACCCAGGACATTGACTATCTCCACACCCCCATGACAGATCTGTATTCACCGAGACCTCTGTGGCACCATCTGATGGAGATGGATTGCAGGGAACTGTCGGCTTGGCTGTGCAAACCTCCGGGCAGTCGATGAGGGTACCATTCTCTTGGCAAACGTCAATAGACACCTGCTCAGGAGCGGTAACCAGGTCGTAGAAGAAGTGCGCCTTGGGGATGATTCCTATTAATTTCAGGACAACACTCACATTCTGTAGCACACTTCCAATACTTTTAGCGTACTTCTCCCATTTAGAAGGGTCTTTAGCCTCCTTGAAGAACCATTCGAAGATCAAGTCAGAGTGCCGGATAGCGAAACGAGCAATCTCAACAATGAGATTAACCACGTCACCTTTCTTAATCGCCAAGACTATTCCTCCGACCGAAGCTTCATCAGCAAGCGTGAATGCCGTGCCAATGTCACCGATCTGTGGAAGACTCACCACAATGGTTATGACATTCCAAGTGGCCTGTGCGGTGTTGGCGAGCGTGGCCCGTCCGCCTGGGTGGTTCAAGTCAATCAGCTGATCCTGAGGAAAACCGGTGAATCCCTTGAAACACTGGAGGCTGTATTCACCATCGCCCAGATTGTATCTAAGCGTTGTCGGATTCTGTGGCAATACAAGGGTATATCCACGTTTCGGCAGCAGGACCACATCTTTCTGGAGCAGCGTGGATCGGTGGTATACCCCGACCCCATAGTAAATGAACTTCGGATTCCTGATATCGATGTAAGCGCCCGGCGCGTTTTCCACCCAAGGGGTATCGTGGCCCGAGTTCTTGACGCCCTGATCTTCGATTTCCCTGATCACTTCAGCGATCACGTTGGCAGCTTTGTGGTAAAGAAGGGGATAGCTGGCGCCGTCAAAAAGCCGTGTGGGAGACACCTTGAGTGCGTTAGTTACATACTGCACGAGGTCAGAATAGCTCTGCTTCGCGACAACCCTCGAGGCGAAGTCAGCCCGCTCGGCATCACTCGCTCCAGCCATAAACGGGTTGAGCATTACCAGGGTGAGAGCGGTTGAGGCTGGGCTCAGTTGGACACCACCATCAGCGGACTTGACAACGGCGGCTAGCTCACGCGTCAGAATCGGAACGTCACGGCCAGAACGCAGCTTCATCTCAACAGTGGGGAAGGCATAGCCTAACATGACTGGAACCGTATCCTGCGTCGTCACCGCTAGGATTTGAGCACCCGTTCCCTCCAATGTCGGAACCGAGAAGGAAAGATCAGTATTGATGGGACTTGAGCCTGCAATGCTCCTAACGAGCAGATCCCGTGTGGAAACCGGAAAGGTATCAGGGGGCGAGAATACGCCGAATATGTCGACGAAGCTATCGGGCCCATCCACCGGGCCGGTCGGGCCCTCGTCCCCGCAGCAGAGCAACATGCTGATTACGACCGCAAAACCAAGGATGCATGCTTTCTTCATGGCAATCTCCTTGCTCGCAGACTGGCACAGTCTACCATATGTGTGCGTGGTTTGTCAACCCTCCAATCTTCGGTGGAGTTTCCCCATTTTTCTATGGGTCGAAGAGGGAAGCTCGCAACTGTTGCTGTCGTGACACCAATCGGGCAACAAACGGCTTCCTGAAAGCCTCTAAGAGCGCCTTTATCCCATCGGCAAGCGCATAGTAGCGGAAGTCGGGTATCCCAAACAATCTCCGGGCTGCCCTCAATGCATGATGTGCAAGTATCCTCAATCTCACCCTGTCTCCAAGATAGACCGCAGCAAAATACATCGCACAGAGCACCAACACCATCATGTTCTGCAGGCGCTCATAACTCAACAGCCGCACATTCTCAAGATCATAACTCTGCTTCGTACACCTTATGGTGTCCTCTATCTGCCACCTCCTTATGTAACTGTCCACTATGAATGAACATGAACGACGTGTCCTTCTTACCTCCACATTGGTCAACAGCATCATGGGCTCCTCGCCAAAACCCTTCACCACTACAAGGGTTAACTTCTCGCGCCTACCAGGTAGCCGCACTCGCCGGTAGCCATACTCTATTGTGTAGATCCGCTCCTTGCCTGCCTCCTCCCGCACAAAGCGCTCCGCATACAACGTCGGACACCTCATGGCCAATTCTCTGGCCAACACATATCTACCCCCACAGAGAAGATGCCTGCCTCCTATGAGCCGTATGATAAAACGCAGACCCCGATCAAGAAGTGGCCCGTACAACTTGCCACGATCTGCACCTCTGTCCATCACCCAGATGCCTCGGCCTTGAGTATACTGTGAGATTATATCCACCGCACCCAGTATCTCCTCATTCTCACTCACAAAGCCAGGGGCAACTTGAGAATACAGATGATGGTAAAGCGGGGTCACCTTGACCTCATCCAACTCTGCCCCTATCACCTGCAATGTCCAGTAGCCATGCGTTATCTCCCCAGTGCTGCCATCTCTTACCCGGCACATGTACTCCATACTCCGTGCATACCGCTTGGTGATATCCGAGATATCCAATACCAAAAGTGTATCTTGCCCTATGCGCCCACTGGCCTTACTCAACAGGTTCCCTATCAAACGCTCCCTCAAGCCTACCCTGCTCAGTTCATTCGATAACCTCGTCTCGGTCTTCTTCAAGGCTATCGGCTCATTCAGTGCCCTGGCTATCTCACTGAGCATCACACTCTGCCTTGCCTGTATCCCAAAGATCGCCTCTGTCACAAAACGACGGGCAGGCTTGCTAAGACCCTGTGAGACATCCCCCGAAAATCTTACTATTTGATCTCGCAATCTTACCGCTATCTTGCTATCATTCATCTCGGGTCTCCTTTGAAAAGATTGGACTTACTTGGGTTATCATAATCCAACCTTTACAACAGGAGACCCACCTGAGTCTACATGAACTTCCCCCATTTTTTCGCTTAAGACACAAATCCACCATTTCCACTTACCAATCGGCCTAATCCATTGAAATCAAATCACTTGCGGGAATCACTAATCAGTTTTCGGGGAAACTCCTGTCCAATCTTCGTGGGTGGGGACATGGTGAACACGGGGAATCCCTGAAGGTAAGCTGATCTGAAACGCTCCTAATAGAGGGGGTTTAGACA
>JAOZOU010000052.1 GCA_029933125.1 bacterium
AAGTTATCTCAGCTAGGTAATCCTTGCTCATTCTTTCCTCCTACGTATGCAAACACCCCCAAGAGGGATGAGAGGTCAAACTGCTTCTCAACGACTCTCTCAAGCTCCGCGATAAATTCACCAGTTGCATCCTTGCCGTTTACCAGAACACTTATGTCTTCCTCATGGACAAGCACCTTTACAACATCCTCATTCTTGGCGAAGAACGCCTTTGGTTTGGAAAACGGCTTCTTCACTCCAGCAAGCAAGGCCAACCGTCTATAAGGTATCTGCACTGGGCGAAGGTGAGTCACAGCACCTCCCCTTTGTGGGATGCCTTGCACAGAAAAGCTGAAGCCATCAATGTCCTCGAGCTTGCCAGTCCACTCCCACTCCACATCCCCAGAGCATTCAGTGTAATGCCTGCGATTGACGTAGGCTTGCCAACAAGGCGTTGGGCAAGGAAGCTCAACCAAGCCTGTTCCGTCTGGCCACTCAAGCCTGCAATTACAGTCAAACATATAATGTCCTGTAAACCACAACCTATACATACGCTTCCACGGGATGTATTCTTCGGGGTTCAGACACTGAAGGCACCACTGCCATAGGTGCTGGTAGTCAATATCCTCCACTACCCTGAAGCCGCCAAGAGTGCGGTCATCAATTTCCCACTCGAGGCTGTATTCAGCTCCGTTGAAGCGCTGCGTATTGCACTCAGGACGAGCCACACGACTCCTCGAGTCCAGGTCCAGAAAATCGCCCTCTACCTCTGTAACAGACCAGGGGTCCTCTACGCTCTTCTCACACTTCTCTATCACATTCTTTTCTACAGACACAGCTCCCTCAGTCGTTAGCCAGTGCCTATGCACATCAGCCGATGTGTGCCCACTCCCATGTGTTGCAACAAGCACATCCTTCCCACTGTGAATATCCAGCCGTCTCTTCTCGAACACACATTGCTGCTTACTGACAACATACCAGCCCACATTGTAAAGCACCCTCCATTCATCATCCACATACAGAAGATGAGTTGGATAGGCATCTGAAGGATACTTCTCCTCGTCGCACTGCAGATACTTCTCGATGTTGTCAACTAGCTTATACTCATCTTCATCCCACACATATTTGCTTGCACGAATGACGTAAGTCCACTTAGCACCCATCTGCACACCTGACATCTGTGCAATACACACAGCGTCCCACTCCTTCGAGTGCCTAATTGCATACGACCAAGGAACACTCTGGGGGCCTAGAACAGTAACAGAATAACCAATGTCTGTCTGCAAACAAACTCTATTACCAGACCTAACAGAGAGGCTCTCCCTGCTCCACTCCGAAAGACCCTGGTAATAGAAAGGGTCATTGGACTGCCCCTGCAAGTAACAAACATCCACAACCCTGTCTTCCAGAGCAATGCTCGTATTGAGCCAGCCAATAGGCGGTCTCTCGACAGAGCCTATCTTGGTCATCTTTATCCCGTCACTAACATCCATAAGGATGTTGTCCTCATTGTAGAATACTATGAACCCTCCCCTCGGAGGAAACTCCTCCTCACGCTCTTCCACCTCAGGTGGCACATATATTTCCAACGTGTTATCGCCAAACACACTTTTGCACACAATCTCGCTCCCATCGAGATATCGCACCCGACGAACATCTTGCTTCAGACCAGCAAATTTCATCTGCTGAAGCAGAATGTCAAACTGCCTCACACCTTCTCTTATCATCTCTTCCGCAGCTTGCCTATCACCTTTCAGCACAATTCTCGGCAGCTGTTTCACGGTTTCCTCCGCATCACGGTCACCACAGCATCAACTGTGTCAATACAGAAGTAACAACCGTCTATATTCTCTATTGCAAATGTCCAGTATCGTCCTCGACCACTTCTACCCACAGCTACCCTGGCAGAGTGCTGCATAGGCTTATGTGTAAACACATATTCTCGCACATTCCCTTCATCGTTCCGCAGCACCAGCCGCAAGTCACCATCGGCTTCGCAGCCGAGATAGCAGCTCCGCAGCCTCTTCTGTCTTTCAGACCCCATGTCTGTCATGAATTCAAGCAAGGCCCGTATAGGCTGTCCGTCATCGTCATCGCCCTCAAGAACATATATGCCATCCTTGCCAAAGGCAAGAGGAACTCCGTTCATCTCCACGAGGCCATCAAAGTTAAAATTGCCATACTGGCTAACAGCCAGTCGCCGCAGACTCATCGACAGACATAGCCTGTCCCAGCATTCTTCCGAAGAATAGTCAAAATTTGACATTTTATCTTGTATACCTCAACACACATACTCCAATATTTGTTCTAGCAAACGCTTGCAGCTCCAGCCTGAGGCTGGCTTCGCCCTCGCCTGTCGGCACTGGAGCTCCACTTCCCTCCACAACGAGCTGTAAGGTGCATTCACCACAAGCAAGTTTGCCGACCACTCCCGTGGCTCTCAGCCCGACAATTACGTCGGCTTGGCCTTCAGCGACGCTGTCACTGTGACCAGCAGCACTGACATGAGAAACAATGCTTGCATCACCTTGACCTCTAACTTCCGCATGGGCCTCACCACTCATACTTAACAGTAGCTCTGCGATAGCACCGCCGAGCGTGCTAACACAACCAGTGACATCCACATTCACTTCCGTGGTCGCCTCTGCAAACCCAGCACCCAGAGCTTCTACACCAAGTGCTGCAGATGCAACACCTTGTCCCACAACGACCTGCGAAGCACTTGCCTTGCAAGAAACCTCAACGCCTTCCGACAGGGCAGCTCCGCCGAGCCCTGCTACACCAGCAGTAATATCTACAGTAGCATCCCCAGTAATCGGAGCCTTTGTAACATCAGTAGTCGGAGAGCTAGCAACATGCCCAATATAGCTGTTGACAGGCGAAGCCTTCCGCTCAATAATGAACTCCCAGTGGTCTTCGACAAGACTCTGGTCCTCACCTGTAGTGAATCTCAGATTCGTAGCATACTCATCGAGGCCAGCAGCCTCCTCAACCACAGTTGCAGTCAAGTTGAAGGCTGCGTAAGCATCTTCTACCGAAGATACCTCAGTGACCTCTGTATATACAGGGCTTGGAACGTCGTAGCGTTCCGCAACACTCGCTGTCTCAGCGAAGGTCATGTAGGCAGGTGCGGGGACTTTGCATTCATCTAACACAGCAGCCTTTTCCTCGACGGTCCTGGTATAACCCATCGAGGTAGAATACTTGTCGCTTACACTGCTACCCTCCGCAAGGTCAACG
>JAOZOU010000012.1 GCA_029933125.1 bacterium
GGGCCCATAGCTCAGCTGGTCAGAGCGCCCGGCTCATAACCGGAAGGTCCTAGGTTCGAAGCCTAGTGGGCCCACCAATTTTTTATGATGGGCGATTAGCTCAGCGGTTGAGAGCGCCCGCCTCACACGCGGGAGGTCACTGGTTCAATTCCAGTATCGCCCACCAAAGAGGACTGAGTGATGATTGTAAGGATGAAAAAGAGAAGACTACGTCACACGGCGTGTGACTTTCCTGGCAGCGTGTGCCGAACATCGGTACACGCTTTTTTTGTTGGGTGCGTCTGAGGTGAAAGCTTCAATTCTAGATGAGCTCCTTCTTGAATTTGCACCATCTCAAGATGAATTCAAGAACGAGCTTCTAGTGGGTAGTCCTGATATTGATGTGTCAAGATTTTATGTTGCCTGGAATACACTTCAGCTCGATGGCATTCTCAAACGATCGGGCTCGGAGGGAGGGGTCTATGTTGCCTAT
Source organism: bacterium (assembly GCA_029933125.1). GTDB lineage: Bacteria > Arandabacterota > Arandabacteria > Arandabacterales > Arandabacteraceae > JALGWB01. The sequence continues at coordinate 473 of JAOZOU010000012.1, forward strand.
CTTGGTCTCATCAATGAGCACTTAAGATGCCTACTTTCTTTGAGTATGAAACCTCTGGAGAATGTCGTCGTAAGAGTTGTTGGAGACACCTGGAGATATCATTCGTGGGGAGTGGCTGCAAAGCTTGCACGTGACCTGGGGTTGGCTGAAACAGTGCCTGTAAGAGTACTAGGTCATGAAACCAACTACAAGCTCGTCACATTTGTTCCTTCGAGGGATGTTCCCAAGGTTCGTGAGTCACTTTTTGCTTCAGGGGCGGGTCGCTACGGTGAGTATTCAAAGTGTTCATTTAGGGCTTTGGGGAAAGGAACCTTCCTCGGTTCTAAGGCGAGCAAGCCAGCCTACGGAAAGCCTGGTCGTTTTGAAGAGATTGAGGAGGAGCGCCTCGAGGTTATCGTTCCTTTCGAAAGGCTTACGCGTGCAGTAGCAGCCCTGCGCAAGGCGCATCCATATGAGGAACCTGTTGTCGAAGCATATGAGGTTGAGTCAGATAAGCAATATGGTGAAGGAAGAATTGGCTTTGTGCCTTCTCGAGATATTCGGGAAGCATCAAGGAGAATGGCTTCTGTGCTTGGTTCGCAACCAATCTATCTCAATGGCCAGCCTTCAGGGAATTGTGTGATGATCTGGGATGGCAATCCTGTTGAAGGGCTCTACGAGGCTTCGCTGCGCAATGTCGACCTCTACATCGGTAGCGATAGCGGCGGGCTTGCGAGGCTTGTAAGTGGTGCTTTTGACTTCGCTGTCATCGAATTCCCTGCATATTGCTTCACCTTCACGGGAGCCAGAGAGCTCATCTATTTGGTTCGGGAAAGATCCAAACATGAGGCATGGGGATTGAGGACTTTCTTGCCCTCAAAGGTAGGTAGGGAAGGAGTGAGTTAATGAAAGCCACTAAGGAACTTCTTCTTAAGCTGCAGCAGCTTGATGACGAGATTGACTCGCTTGTTGCGGAGCAGGAGGCAATACCCGAGAAGAAGAGTGAGCTCAAACAATCTCTTGAGGAGGTTACCAAGAGACTTGAGCAGGCAAAGCAGGAATCAGTTGAACTTGCTAAAAGGCGCAAAGATCTTGAGATTGAGCTCGAATCCATGGATGAAAAGAAAATGCGTTTCCAGACGCAGCTCTTGCAGGTAAAGACAAATCGTGAGTATGAGGCGCTTCAGCATGAGATAACCGCACTTGAGGAGCATAAGTCAAATCTTGAAGATGAAATCCTCGAAGCACTTGAACGCAGTGAAATCCTAGCTGGCAAGATCAAAGAAGAGGAAGCCAAACTTAAAGCTGAGACAGAGAGGGTGAGGCAGACTGAGGTTGCACTCGATGCGCGTTCGAAGGAACTGGACGATATGCTGGCTATAAAGCAGGACGAGCGAATGCGCCTCGTCTCCAATCTTGATGCGATTCTTCTCAAAAGGTATGAGCGCATAAGGGCAAGTAAGGGCGGTACAGCAGTTACAACTGTTGTAAATGGAGCCTGTGGTGGCTGTTTTCGCCGAATTCCTCCTCATGAGATGCAAAATCTCAAACGTGATGATCGACTGATAACATGTGAAGGTTGCGGGAGGATAATAATCTGGAAGCCAGAGTGAAGGCTATGAAGAAAGGTGATCTTGCTTACGCTTTGCGCCTCCTTGCTTCCGGGCAAGGTATTGTCGATGTCTGGAAGGAAGCAGGCTATAGTTCACGCAAGGAGCTTGCCGATGAGCTTTTCGCTTTGGCTGAGAATCTTGAGAAGAAGGGAGTAAAGAAGAGCTTTAGGGTTATTGTCTATACCGATGGTGCATCGGCGGGGAATCCTGGGGAGGCAGGATGTGGAGCTATCGTAACTGACGAGAAGGGTGAAGTACTTCTTGAGGATTACGCCTATCTAGGAAAGACAACCAATAATGTTGCCGAGTATCATGGGGCAATTCTTGGTCTCAGGCGGGCGCAAGAACTTGGAGCGACTGATGTTGAGCTGAGGCTTGACAGCAGTCTCCTTGCAAATCAGATTAAGGGAGGATACAAGGTCAAAAGCAGAAGGCTTGCTGGCCTCTACCAGGATCTTATGAGAATTGCGAAACAATTTGAATCACTTGAGGTTACATTAATTAAGAGTTCGGAGAACAGCCAGGCAGATCGTCTAGCCAACTTGGCCATTTCAACTCGAAAGCGAGGTGAGCCCGGAGCAGGCTAGGTTGTCGCGTAGAGCTCAGCTCTGTGAGGAAAGTCCGAGCTCCGTAGGGCAGGGTGCTGGGTAACGCCCAGTGGGAGCGATCCCAAGGAAAGTGCCACAGAAAGTAAACCGCCAGCTATGGCTGGTAAGGGTGAAAGGGTGAGGTAAGAGCTCACCATTGCCTCCGGCGACGGAGGCAGATCGGCAAACCCCACCCGGAGCAAGACCGAATAGGGGAACAGAAGTGGCCCGCTTCGCTATGATTCCCGGGTTAGGTCGCTTGAGGTGCGAGGTAACTCGCATCCCAGATTAATGACACCACCGGCAGCGGGCTTGCGGACGGTCTTCTGCCGGGACAGAACTCGGCTTATTGCCTGCTCCGGGCGTCCGCTCACGATTTTGCTTTGAGCCTCATAGCCGATCTCCGATACTCATATAGAAGGAGCTTATACAGGGGTTTGGGGAATGGCAGCCGATCTTCTGACACCACAAGAGCTTGTTGCCGAGCTAAAGCAGCTGCGGCCAAGTCTCAACACTGAGCTTATTGTGAAAGCATATGAGTTTAGCAAGAATGCTCATGCTGGGCAGATGCGGCTTTCAGGCGACCCTTATGTCTCCCACTGTGTCGAGGTTGCTCGCATCCTAGCAAGTCTTCATCTTGATTCTATGGCTATTGCTGGTGGCTTGCTTCACGACATTGTGGAGGATACCGATTGCAGTCTTGATGATGTTCGGAAGACTTTTGGCAAAGGTATTGCAGCAATCGTTGATGGTGTTACCAACATAAGTGAGATGGAATTTGATAATCCAGAGAAGGAGCAAATGGAGCAGTACCGCAAGATGCTGCTCTCCATGGCGAAGGATGTTCGCGTTATCCTGATAAAGCTCGCCGACAGGCTCCACAACATGCGAACTCTGCAATATCTCAAGCAAGAGGATCAAAAACGTATCGCAAAGGAGACCCTTGAAGTTTTTGCCCCTCTTGCTCACAGACTCGGTATTGCCAAGATAAAGTGGGAGCTTGAGGATCTATCGCTTAAGTATCTCGATCCCGAAGCCTACGACTACCTTGCTGCGCAGATTGCTGAGAGCCGTGAGGAGAGAGAGCAATACATAGAGGAGTTTAAGGGACCGCTGGTTGCCAAACTCCAAGAGGCAGGGGTCGATGCCAAGATAGAGGGGCGCGCTAAGCACTTCTACAGTATTTACATAAAGATGAAAAAGCAGGGAAGGCCAATTGAGGACATATACGACCTGCTTGCCATAAGAGTACTTACCAAGACGGTTGAGGATTGTTACAAGGCCCTGGGGATAATTCATGGGGAATACACGCCTGTGATTGAACGCATAAAAGACTTCATAGCAACTCCCAAGAAGAATGGTTATCGGTCGCTTCACACAACCGTTCTTGGTCCGCGACACAAGCGGATTGAGATCCAGATCAGAACCCATGAGATGCACAAGATTGCTGAGGAAGGAATTGCAGCTCACTGGCGTTATAAGGAAGGTGCAAGGGTAGATGTTGAGCTTGATCGCAGGCTGGCCTGGCTGAGACAGACGCTCGAGTGGTCGATGGATCTTACCGATCCCAAAGAGTTCATGCATTCTCTTAAAGAAGACCTGTATCACACTGAAATATTTGTCTTTACGCCCAAGGGTGACCTCAAGAATCTGCCTCAGGGAGCTACCCCTATCGACTTTGCCTATGCTGTTCATACAGAAGTTGGCAATCACTGCGCAGGTGCCAAGGTCAACGGCAAGTTGGTTCCTCTTGATACTGAGCTCAAGAGTGGTGATACGGTCGAGATAATAACTCAGACAAGTGCCGAGCCGAGTATTGACTGGCTCAAGATTGTTCGTACTGCGACGGCTCGTTCCCGCATACGGCGCTACCTCAAGGCCAAAGGCTTCGCCGAGAGCGTAAGCCTCGGCAGGGAGCTGCTTGAGAAGCAATTCCGAAAGCGTGGAAAGAGATTGCCATCTGAAAAGGAATTCGATGAAATTGCCCAATCTTTTGGGAGAAGTGATTCAGAGCACCTGCTTTTTGCTGTTGGGAGCGGCGAGATCTCGAGTCAGCAGGTTTTCAACAAGGTTTATCCGCCTGAACCGGAGCAACTTGGTCTTCCCAGGAGGCACACTCCTTCTGGTGGAGCTCAAACAATAAGTGTCCAGGGTATGGGCAACATTGTTGTCAGATTCGCCAAGTGCTGTCAGCCAGTTCCAGGAGATGAGATCATCGGACTTGTCACAAGAGGTCATGGCATTTCAATACATCGTGTCGGATGCAGCAACGTTCTGAGAGAAGACATACCTGAGGAGCGCTTGATGCAGGTTGACTGGGATACGCAGAAGAATCAGACATTCCCTGCTGAGATAAGTCTTGTCTGCGAGGATAGGCAGAATCTTCTTGCCGATGTGGCTCGTGCCATTGCTGATGAAGGTGCGAACATAGCCAATGCCGACATTCGCACTCAGAGCGGTGTCTCGGCAGGTGCTTTCACAGTCGAGGTGAGAAATAAGAAGCATCTTGAAGCAGTGATGAGAGCAATTGAGAAAGTCAAAGGGGTGCGAACTGTAACCAGGCGTGGCGAGGTTGGATCTCGTGAGGCAGGATAGCATGTTTGAAGTTAAGCCCGTCTATGAGACCTACCTCGATATAACCTGGCTCTTCTATCCTGAGCTTGACAGTTTCAACCTTGCTCATGGCATTGGTGTTTTCAAGAATGCCGCAAGCCTGGTTCACTCATTCGATTATCTTGAAGGCGTAAGGTATGTCTTTTCCAGGCGTTTCGCTTCCTCGGTTAGGGAGCTAATCGTACCTCATCAGGTTCATGGAAGCCACATTAGCATTGTCTCCTCAGCAGGCCCAGGAGTTCTCATGTGTGATGGTCTCATAACCTCTCAAAAGGATCTTGCACTTGGTATTAGTGTTGCTGATTGCATTCCGCTTTTGGCTTTTCATCCTGGAGGACGGGTCGTTGGCGTAGCCCACTGTGGGTGGCGAGGCATAGCTTCTGGCATTGTCCGTGAGTTTTGCAACAAGATCGAGGTGATGGGTTTTGCCATCGGTGAGATATTCTTCCTCTTAGGACCAGCCATCGGACTGTGCTGCTACGAAGTTGGTGAGGATGTGCTTTTGCAGTTTGATCCATCGGCAGTAGGGGCGCACTCAAGCAAGAAGGGTGAAAGACTCTATCTTGATCTTAAGGCAATTGTCGTGGATGAGCTTCAAACCCAAGGGGTAGAGCAAGCCAAGATTCTAATTGACAAAACGTGCACATCGTGTCAAAAGTCTTTATTGACTTCTTATAGGGCGAGCGGTCCGGAGTGCGGACGTATGCTCGCCGTTATTGCATCATAGGAGGTTGAGAATGAAAAAGCTCTTATTTTTTGGCTTTCTCGTGCTTCTGACTGCCCAAGCGCATGCAAGTGGAGCTCTTGTATATGGTCGGGTTGCCTACGATGGCTCAATATGTAACGGGTGTAGCAGTGAGCCTCAAACCGCAAATCTACTTGGTTACCTTCGCTGGATAGATATCTTCCCGCTTGTGGATTTTAGCCTTGGTCTTGACTATGTCCGTACGAGTGTCAGTGGTGAATGTGGCAAGTTAACTTTCACGGACTACGGTGTCAATGGCTCAGGCACGCTCACGCTTTTCAGCCTTGGTGTTGTCAAAACCTATGCCGGTGGTGGCGTTTCCTATCACTTTTTGCGCTACAGTGGGAATGAGTGTAGGAGAAGGCTAAAGGAGAACGAGCTTGGCTATCATGGCCTTATTGGCTTGAGAAGCACATTTCCCTTGTGCCCCGTAAATGGTTTTGTTGAAGGAAGGCTTTCAAAGGTTGGCGGGGGTGGGACAATTACGATGAAGAGTTTACGCTTGGGGCTTGTGATTTCCATTGGAGGCTAGCGCTTGAGAGCTGTTGTCCAGAGGGTAAGGGAGGCTCGTGTAAAGGTTGACGGAAATGTTGTTGGTGAGATTCAAAGAGGGCTAGTCATCCTGCTTGGGGTGAGAAAAGGTGATGATGAGGAAAAGGCAAAATGGCTTGCCAAGAAGTGTGCAGGATTGAGAATCTTTGAAGATGAAAAGGGTCTCATGAATCTTGCCCTTAGCGATGTTGGAGGGTCAGCTCTTGTTGTCTCTCAGTTCACACTCTATGGAGATTGCGAGAAAGGTAGGCGCCCGAGTTTTACCGATGCAGCTGCCCCTGATGAGGCTGAGCATCTTTATCGAGTCTTTATCGAGACACTTCGTCAAGATGGCATAAGGGTCGACACAGGCATCTTCCAAGCGCGTATGCTTGTTGAGATTGCAAATGATGGACCAGTGACCCTGATTGTTGAAAGGTAGGTCAGTGGCAGGAACTTTCCCCTTCCTAAGTCGGAAGATAGTCCTCGCTTCATCTTCACCAAGAAGAAAAGATCTCTTAGGTCTTATTAGAATTCCTCATGTCATTGTTCATCCTCAGGTTGTTGAGGAGAATTATGGTTATGAAGATCCTGTTGCGCATGTGCTCAGGCTCTCCCGACTTAAGGCACTCTCGGTGAAGCCTAAATTCACTGAGGGTTTTATTCTTGGTGCAGATACAACAGTGGTGCTCGATGGCAACATCTTGGGTAAGCCTGAAGATCCGCTCCAAGCCAAAGCAATGCTAAGAAAGTTGAGTGGTAGAAGGCATGAGGTCTATACAGGGCTAACCCTGATCGATGCCAAAACTGGAAAGGAAGTTCAGGGCTATGAGCGCACCTCTGTGAAGATAAGAAGATTGAGCCTTGAGGAGATAGATGCCTATGTGGCAACAGGTGAGCCTCTGGACAAGGCTGGTTCCTATGGCATCCAGGGCTATGGTGCTGGCATTGTTGAAAAGATTGAAGGTTGCTATTTCAATGTTGTTGGGCTTCCAATTGTGCGTTTGGTTATGCTCGTAAGGGAACTTGAGAGAATCTGTGGAGGATAGTGAGATGGCTGTAAAGACCTTTACATTTGACCTCAGCACGAAGGGGTTCGCCGACATAATCGATGTAACCGATGAGGTTGAGAGTTTCATAAAAGATTCAGGTCTGAAGGACGGGCTTGTCACGGTTTTCATTCCCGGGTCAACGGGTGGCGTTACGACAGTCGAATTCGAATCAGGTCTTGTAAAAGATCTCAAAGAAGCCTTTGAAAGAATAGCACCTAGTTCGCTTACCTATGCTCATGACGCTCGCTGGGGAGATGGCAATGGTTTTTCTCACGTTCGCTCATCGCTTCTTAAAACATCGCTTTCAGTGCCGTTTAGCAAGGGCAACCTCTTGCTTGGCACATGGCAGCAGATTGTCGTAGTGGACTTTGATAACAGATCAAGACACCGCAAAGTGATCGTCCAGATTATGGGGGAGTGAGCAATGATTGAACCTCCAGTGAAGCCAATAGAATGGCTCGAGGAAAGCATTCGCATAATTGATCAGAGGCAATTACCCCTGTGCGAGGTCTATCTTGAGCTTAAGACAGCAAGCGAGGTGGCGGATGCTATAAAGACAATGGCACTCAGAGGAGCGCCTCTTATAGGTATTGCAGCAGCAATGGGTGTTGCACTTGAAGCTCTTCATAATAAGGATCTTGAGGAAGCAACGTTCAAGGCTGAACTCGAAAATACCATAGCTAGCCTCCGAGCTACGCGTCCTACAGCAAAGAATCTCTTCTGGGCCTTAGAAAGGATGGAAGGAGTTCTTAAGGCGGCGCAACCAACTGAGCAGGCGGTGGCAGATTTAAGAGCAGAAGCTCTCAAGATCTATGACGAAGATCTTGAGACGGGAAGAAGGATGGCTACCATCGGTGCGCAACTTATAAAGGATGGCTCGACCATCCTCACCCACTGCAATGCTGGTGGACTTGCAACATCAGGCTTTGGAACAGCTCTTGCCCCTATGTATCTCGCTCATGCAAATGGCATAAGATTCAAAGTCTATGCAGATGAGACACGCCCACTACTTCAAGGTGCTCGCCTTACGGCATGGGAGCTGAACAAGGCTGGAATAGATGTTACAGTCATTTGTGATAGCACTGCCCACGGACTCCTTCGTCAGAGGCGAATCGATATTGTCTTTGTTGGTGCTGACAGAATTACGACATCAGGGGACTTTGCCAATAAGGTTGGCACATATGGAGTTGCCCTTTCAGCAAATGCAAGCGGCATACCGTTCTATGTCATTGCTCCTACGTCGACCATCGACCTTGACCTAGCTAGCGGCAGTGAGATTCCAATTGAGGAAAGATCGCCCGAAGAGGTAAGCGTGATAGGTGGGACGCGCTTTGTGCCTCAAGGCGTCAAAGCTTATAACCCAGCTTTTGATGTTACACCTCACAACCTTGTGACGGGCTTCATAACCGAGAAGGGCCTGATTGATAGACCCTTCGCAACAAATCTCAAACGCCTGGTCAGGAGCTGACCGCAAAGGCGTTGACAAGCATAGGATGTGATGTTAAATTGGTTCAAAGCACCTCTTTAGAGTGCCAAGAGCGTGGGAGGAGCCCAATGGGGAATAGTATTGAACGCAAGTGGTATGTTGTTGATGCTAATGGCAAGGTGCTTGGAAGACTTGCCAGCAAGGTGGCTCGTATCCTTCGAGGTAAACACAAGCCTGAGTATGCACCACACATTGATGTTGGGGATCATGTAATCGTTATCAATGCTGCTGGTATTGTACTTACAGGTAAGAAGGCAAGTCAGAAGGAGATGACACGCTATAGCGGCTACCCTGGTGGCCTAAAGCGTATCAAGTATGAAAAGCTACTCAAGGATAAGCCCGAGTTTGTCGTTGAGAAGGCAATAAAGGGGATGCTTCCCCACACAAAGCTTGGAAGAAAGATGGCAAAGAAGCTAAGGGTCTATGCGGGGCCTGATCATCCTCATCAGGCGCAGAAACCCGAACCATTAGAGATCGATTAAGAGGGGGTGAATGTTTGAAGGTTCTTAGTCAGGCAACTGGTAGAAGGAAGGAGGCGGTTGCTAGAGTTCTCGTCAGAAAGGGTGAGGGCAGGGTTCTTGTCAATGGCAAGTCCCTCAAGGATTACTTCCAGAGAGAGGCTATCGTTGTTCATGCTCAGGAGCCGCTAAAGGTCTATCCTTCTCCTGAAAAGGTTGACATCATATGCGATGTCAGGGGCGGTGGCAAAAGTGGGCAGGCTGGTGCTGTGAGGCTTGGCATAGCACGAGCGCTTGCCCTGATCGATCCGTCGCTCCATAAACCTCTTAGAGATGCTGGCTATCTTTCGCGTGATCCTCGCATGAAGGAGCGCAAGAAGTATGGACAGCCTGGTGCGAGGAAGCGCTTCCAGTTCTCTAAGAGATAGTGGTGAGTTCACACATCTCCTGATTCCCCTTTCGGGTCTGAAGCTCGCTTCAGTTAAGGGGATATGAAGGAGATGGAGGTTTAACCCGAAAGAGAGGTTAGAAAATGGCATTAGAGGGCATCACCATGAAGAGCCTGCTTGAAGCAGGCGTTCAATTTGGTCATCAACGACGAAGATGGAATCCCAAAATGAAGAAGTACATCTTCGCCGAGCGCAAGGGCAACTACATCATCGATCTTCAGAAAACACTTGAGTGCCTTGATGAAGCCCTTGAGGCGATCAAGAAATGTGTGGAAGATGGTCGGCTGGTGCTTTTCGTTGCCACCAAGAAGCAGGCAAAGGATGTTATTCGCGAGGAGGCACGTCGGTGTGACATGCCCTATGTAACTGAGCGCTGGCTCGGTGGCATGCTTACAAATTTCAAAACGATCCGCAACAATGTTAAGCGCCTTGAGGAACTCGAGGCGATGGAGGCTGATGGTAGACTTGCTGCGCTTTCGAAGAAGGAAGCAACCTCACTTCTTAAAGAAAAGATGAAGCTTGAGAAGATCCTCGATGGTATCCGTAAGATGGATGTGCTTCCAGGTATGGTCTTCATTGTTGATACCCGGAAGGAAAGGATAGCAGTTGCTGAGGCAAATCGTCTTAACATTCCCATAGTTGGAATCGTTGACACCAATTGCGATCCCGATCCAATAGACTATCCAGTCCCTGGAAACGATGATGCGATTCGTTCGATAAAGCTTTTCGCCCGCGCCGTAGCCAATGCGATTATTGAAGCCAAGGGGATCAGCACCGAAGGTGCTTTCGAACCAGGTGTTGAAGAAGCCGAGATTGTGGAAGAAGCCGAGACATCTGAACAGCATGAGTGACGGTCTGGAGGTAGGAGATGGAGGTTTCGATTGATAAGGTTAAAGCCCTGCGTGAGAAAACGGGCGCAGGAATTATGGATTGCAAAAAGGCTCTTGCTGAGACCAATGGCGACATTGATGCTGCTGTTGAGTTCTTGAGGAAAAGAGGAATAGCCAAAGCTGCAAAGCTTGGCTTAAGGAAGGCTGCTGAAGGTCTTGTACATGCCTATATTCATCCTGGTGGGAGGATTGGCTCACTTGTCGAGGTGAACTGTGAGACTGACTTCGTTGCAAGAACTGAGGAGTTTAAGGCTCTTGTAAAGGATATAGCTATGCAGATTGCTGCAACTTCACCTCGTGCGCTTACACCTGAAGACCTTGATAGGGACGTTGTTGAGAAGGAAAAGGAGATTTACAGGAGTCAGGCTATTGCTGAGGGCAAACCAGACCACATTGTTGAGAAAATAGTCGAAGCTAAGATTCAAAAGTTCTATGAGGAAGTTTGCCTACTTGAGCAAGCCTTTATCAAGGACCCTGATGTCAAGGTCGGAGATCTTGTTAAGGAACTATCGGGGAAGGTTGGAGAGAACATCGTTGTAAGAAGGTTCGCTAGGTTCCAGCTCGGAGATTTGTCCTAGGTAGGTGGGACCCAATTGGCTAAGCCTCGATACAAGCGTGTTGTGCTCAAGGTGAGCGGTGAGGTTATGGGTGGTGGCTCATCAGCATTTGATCTTGAGTTCATGAAGAAGCTTGTTCGAGAGATCAAGGAAGTCAGGGATCTCGGAGTCGGGATAGGGGTAGTTGTTGGGGGTGGAAATATCCTTCGTGGCAGCCAAGCTCAGGAGCGAGGGCTTAGCCGGGTTTCAGCTGACTATATCGGAATGCTTGGGACAGTGATAAATGGGATTGCCCTAAGGGACGTTGCCTCAAGCATCGGCCTGGACTTAAGGATAATGACATGTCTCTCAGGAAGTGGTATCGTTGATATATACGTTGTTGAGGATGCAATAGAGCATATCGAAGAAGGCTATCCGATCGTGCTTGTCGGTGGTACTGGAAATCCTTTCCTCACTACAGATACAGCGGCTGCTTTGCGAGCTGCTGAAATCAGGGCAGATGCTTTACTCAAGGCAACGAAGGTGGACGGTGTCTATACTTCTGATCCTATGGTGGATAAGAGTGCAAAGAAGTTTGAAAGCATCTCTTACAAGGAGGCTGCGCAGCTCGATCTTAAGTTCATGGACAGATCTGCTCTCTGGATCTGTCAGCAGATGAACATACCCATAGTTATCTTTAACATTCATGAGAAAGATGGGTTCAAGCGGGTTGTGCTTGGTGAGAAAATTGGAACCATAGTTGAGGGGGTGTCAGATGATTGACGATATCCTCCAGGATGCTGAAGATCGTATGAAGAAGAGCCTCTCAGCTTTTCGCAGAGAGCTGGCTGGCATAAGGACAGGCAAAGCTACGACCACTTTGCTTGATTCCGTCAAGGTTGAGTGCTATGGACAGGTGATGCCCCTGAATCAGGTAGCCAGCATAAGTGTTCCTGAGTCCCGCCTCATACTTGTTCAGCCCTGGGACAGAACCATTGTGGGTGATGTTGAAAGAGCCATTCATAAGTCTGACCTTGGTCTGGTTCCCAACACAGACGGAAATGTGATAAGAATCTCCATCCCACCTTTGACAGAGGAGCGCCGAAGGGAACTTGTCAAAGTAGTCCGAAAACAGGCCGAAGATGCGAGGGTATCAATCCGCAACATCAGGAGAGATGCGAACGAGAGCCTCAAGAAAGCCCAGAAGGATGGCACAATCTCCGAGGATGATTCGCACAAAGCAATGGACAAAGTCCAGAAGCTTACTGATAAGTATATTGCCGAAATAGAGGATGCTCTCAAGGCCAAAGAGGCGGAGATCATGGAGGTTTAGGCTAGCCTCCAGACCTTCAACCATCTCTTCCCACTGGGGATCAAGAATCGATGAAAGACAAAGACCTCAAAGCCCTCGAGAGAAAAATCCTCAAGAAGGGTAATCTGCCGAGACACATTGCAATAATTATGGATGGCAATGGGCGATGGGCAAAGAAACGTGGTCTTCCCAGAGTTGCAGGTCATAGGGCTGGGATAAAGGCTGTGAGGGAAGTTGTCAAAGGATGTGCCAGTCTTGGAATTGATTACCTTACGCTTTATACGTTTTCAGTTGAGAACTGGAATCGACCCGTTAGAGAGGTTAATGCTCTGATGCGTTTCCTCAAGGAAACGCTGCGCAAGGAAGTTGACGATCTCCATCGCAACAACGTAAGGCTGAGGACAATAGGACGAACCGAGGATCTCCCTGCTTCTGTCAGGAGGGAGATCGACAGGGCAGTATCTATCCTTGATAATAACACAGGGCTAACTCTTGTTCTTGCGCTCTCCTATGGCGGGAGGGTTGAGATAGTTGAGGCGATTCGCAAAATTGCCGAGAGCGTAAGGCGGGGTAAGCTAAAGCCTGAGGAGATTGACGCAGATACGGTAAGCAGGCATCTTTACACAGGGGGTATGCCTGATCCAGATCTCCTTATAAGAACGAGTGGGGAGATGAGGATAAGCAATTTTCTGCTTTGGCAGATTGCCTATTCTGAGCTGTGGATAACTGATGTCCTATGGCCAGATTTTCGCAGGAAACATCTCTACGAAGCTATTATGTCTTACCAGGAAAGGGAAAGGCGCTTTGGGAGAGTCCCATCACGGAGGAAGTCAAGATAGTCAGGATCGAAGCAGAAACCTTGCAAAGAGGATTCTTGTCGGCGCAATCCTGATCCCGATAGTTTTAGCGATTACCCACGTTGGTGGCCTCCCCTTCACACTTTTCGTCGCCTCCCTTGCTGTCATTGCCTACGCTGAATTCAGTCATATGTTTGCTTCCTTTAGCCCCTCTGTGGGTCTCGGCTCGATTTCCTCTTTTGCGATCTGCCTGACCTTTGGTCTAAAGCCCAAAGCAATGCCAGTTGTCCTTACCTTTATATTACTTGCCCTTCTTGTTGAAAGGCTTCTGCGGGTGGGAAGAGATGATTTTGCCAAAAGCTCAGCAGCAAGTTTTCTTGGTATCGCCTATACAGGCTGGCTTCTCGGGCATTTTATTCTTCTCAGAAACCTAAGTGGCCTTACCGCCTCTCTCAAAGGTAGCCGCCTTGTCTACCTTGTTCTCATTCTTACCTGGACATATGATACGCTTGCATATGCAGTCGGTGCATTCATGGGGAGGAGAAAGATCTTCACAAAGATTTCTCCATCCAAGACTTTTGAGGGAACACTTGCCGGCTTTCTTGGCTGCATTCTTGCCGCTTTCGTATCGCGAGCAACCTTTGCCACCTTAAGTATCAGAGCTTCAATAACCATAGCTCTGCTTGTCGCCTTCTTCGGACAGATGGGTGATCTTGTTGAATCGATGTTCAAGCGCAGCGTTGGAATAAAGGATTCCTCGCACATTCTTCCCGGGCACGGTGGCATCCTTGATCGCTTTGATAGCCTTCTTTTCGCTGGCCCTGTTATCTATTATTATGTCAGGTTAGTGATGCTATGAGAAAGGCCTCTAAACAGATAGTCATTCTGGGTTCAACAGGCTCAATAGGCAGAAATACTCTCGATGTTGTGCGTTCCCTAGGTGGAAACCTAAAAGTCCTGGGGCTTTCAGCGCGGAGCAATGTAGAAGAGCTAGCTGCCCAGAGCCTGGAATTTAAGCCCCAGGTTGTTGCTCTTACTGATAGTAGGGCGGCTCGGGAGTTTGCCTCGAGATTTCCAGACCTTAAAGTTCTTTCGGGTGAGCAAAGCCTTGTCGAGCTTGCATCTCTGCCAAGGGCGGATCTCGTCGTTGTTGCAGTCGTCGGTTCGGCTGGCATATTGCCAAGCCTTGCAGCAATCGAGACTGGTAAAGACGTTGCTCTTGCAAACAAAGAGAGCTTGGTTGCGGCAGGCGAAATCATAGTTAGTGCTGCCAGGAGCAAGGGAATAAATCTTCTACCAATTGACAGTGAACATAGTGCCATTTATCAGTGTCTGAAGGGAGAGAAGATCGAAGGTGTTAGAAGGATCTTGCTTACAGCCTCGGGTGGACCTCTCATAGACAAGGAGCCAGGGGAGATTGAGGCAACAGGGATTGCTGAAGCCTTGAGGCATCCAACTTGGCAAATGGGCAAGAAAGTCACTATTGATTCAGCCACCCTTCTCAACAAAGGCTTTGAAGTGATTGAGGCTCACTGGCTCTTTGGGCTTGAACCTGAGAGAATCGATGTCGTTGTTGAAAGGAATTCAATAGTACACTCACTGGTTGAGTTTGTTGATGGCTCCATGCTAGCCCTTCTTTCACCACCCGATATGCGCTTGCCAATTCAATTTGCCCTTACCTATCCGGTGAGGCTCCGCACCAAGCTTGAGTCCATAGATCTGACTGAGATTGCAGGCTTGAGATTTGAAAAGCCGGATTTTGATAAGTTTCCGTGTCTCGGACTCGCCTACGACGTTGCTAAAAAAGGAGGAACTGCACCTGCGGTACTCAGCGCAGCAGATGAGGTCGTTGTTGATGCTTTCCTTGAGGGTAAAATCTCATTCGGTGATATCCACCGCATACTCAGGGAGGTTGTGGAATCTCACGACATCAAGCCTAAGGGCAATCTTAATGAGATACTGAAAGCGGATAGGTGGGCGAGGCAAAAGGCAAAGGTAATCGTTGACGATATTATGAAGGGATAACCATGTTGTGGAATGCATCATATTTCCTTGCTGGACTTCTAATCACCCTTAGCATTCTCATCTTTGTTCATGAGTTAGGTCACTTCGTAGCCGCCAAGCGCTCTGGGGTCAGGGTTGAACGCTTCTCAATAGGTTTTGGACCCAAAATCGTGGGTTTCGAGCGTGGTGGTACTGAGTATGTCATAAGTGCGATACCTTTCGGTGGTTATGTGAGGATGGCAGGGGAAGATCCCAGTGGGCCAACAACAGGTGCCAAATGGGAGTTCATGTCCAAGGACAAGAAGACACGCGCTCTGATAGTGGCTGCCGGTCCGCTCATGAATTTTGCTCTATCAATTGTAATTCTTACAATGCTTGCTGGGCTTGTGGGTGTGGAGAAGATATCGACCCGTGTAATCGGAAAGGTTGCACCTGACTCGCCTGCTGCAAGAGCGGGGCTTAGGATGGGAGATGTCATTGAGGCTGTTGGTGCTGAGAAGGTCACCGATTGGGATGGGGTTATGAGGGGTTTTGAGAAAAATCTCGGTCAAAAGGTTGAGATCGTTTTTCAGCGTGAGGCAAAGCCTGAGACAACTAGCATCGACCTTCGCAATCTGGATTCATTTGCAGACATAGGCATAGAGGTTCTCCGCGAGCCAATTGTTGGGGACGTTGCCTGGCAGGGACCAGCCTATGGCGCCGGTATTCGATCCGGGGATAGAATAGTTGAAGTTGATGGAAAGCCTATTGCTACCTGGGATGATCTCAGAGAAGCAATTCTTCCATATCCAGGTGATACACTTGAGATCGTCTGGCAAAGAGGTGAGGAGATTCACACTTCAAGGATAGTTCCCAAAGATGCAAATGGCTTTGGCCTTATTGAGATAACACCGATGATCGAACGTCACAGAGCTAATCCCATTGAGGCCCTGAAGTTGGGAATCAACATGTCGCTTTGGGCAGCCAAGCAAATTCGTCATGTGACAAAATTCTTTGCTGCCCTGTTTGGCCACAAAGGTTCTGCCGATGCTGTTGGTGGACCCATCCGCATAGGAGAAGTGGCAGGCGATGCCTTAAGGTGGGGGATCTCGAACTTCCTGTGGTTCATTGCGCTCATAAGTGCCCAGCTAAGTGTTGTCAATCTCATACCTATACCTGTTCTTGATGGTGGCCACATCCTCCTTCTGGGAATCGAATCCATCACAAGGCGTCCTGTCACAGCTCGCCAGCGAATAATTGCTCATCAGATTGGCTTTGCCTTCCTGGTTGCTTTCATGCTTCTCGTTACACTTCATGATATTCTTAGGGTTGCTGGCAGGTAGGTGTGGTGTGGCTCTTCTCGAGGATGTCCTCATAGATCTCGTACCACAGATCAGGATCGCTTCCATATCTTATGAGCAGTGAGTCTGCAAGGGCTTTGATATCTTCGGGCCAGGGAGTAGCCTTAAGTTCGCTTGAGAAAACCTCAGGGTTGTGGCCGTAGGCTTTCTCAAGGTAGATGCTCGTTGAAAGAACATCTATGAAGCGCTCGATATCAGGCTCATCGCGCTGTTCTACGGCTTTACAACACCCAAGTAACGGCAATATCATGAGGAGCAAAAAGCTGCGAATTTTCATTACAAATTGATTATAATCCATTGGAACACCCAATGGACACCTATATTTTCGTTGTGTTGACATGGGAAATAGGCCTCTGCTAATATGCGCACAGAAAAATGAAGAAATTCATAATCTTACTTATTGCAATCCTCATTCTAACTGCCTTTCCCATAGGGTCTGAGGCAGCGAGAAAGCGCTTGCCTGGCGGTCCTGCTGTAAGGAAGATCCATATCGTTGATCTCCAAAGGTATAGCGAGAAAAAGATAAAGTCGCTCATGCGAACCAAGGAAAGTCGTTTTCTCAGGACCAAGCATTACAGGGAAAGCACACTTGAGTCTGATCTTGTCTCAATTGTTGCCTTCTACCGGAACAATGGTTTTCTCAAAGCTCAGGCAGTAGTTGATACGATTGTTTTCGATGATAACCATGAAAATGTCTGGATAACAATCAGGGTAAACGAGGGCGAACAGACAATCGTTGGCAAGATTGAATTTGTGGGCAATCTTGCCCTTTCTGATGCTGATCTGCGTCACCTGATTGCGCTTAAGGCCGGAGAACCCCTGGACGAGCGCAAGATAGCTGCTGACAAATATGCTATCTATGCGAAGTATGCAGATATAGGATACGTTTACGCAACGATAAGCCATAAGATATCAGGTTCGAACGGAGCTGCCACCGTAAGATACGTTATCAATGAGGGTGAGCCTGCGCTGGTGGGTTCGCTTGCTGTGAGAGGGAATAACCACACATCATCCAAACTCATAGAACGTGAGATTGAGCTTAAGCCAGGGCAACTGTTCTCCCGGGAGAAAATCATTGATAGTCAGCAGAATCTCTACAATACAGGTCTCTTTAAGGATGTGGATATTGAACCAGTCGCTGCTAGTAGTGACTCAGATAAGGTTGATCTCCTGATAAGAGTTAAGGAACGCAAGATGAGGGAAATCTCCCTGGCAGTTGGCTATGGAACAAGGGATGAAGCAAGGATGACTCTTGGCTGGCTTCACCGTAATCTTTGGAACACAGGTAGAGAGCTTCAGCTTCGAGGTATAGTTGCCTCAAAGGATTTTGACAAGGGCCTGACACGCAAACGTGGAGAGGCAGCCATAACCGACAGGTGGCTTTTCGGTAGACGAATCGTTGGGGCCATCGCCATGTTTGGTCAGGAAACTATCGAGGATTATCAGCAAGTCCCGGGAGGCGAATATACACTGGTAAGGATTGGTGGTGACTTTAGCATCAAGAAGGAATTCTCTCGCAATACACGACTTACGCTGACATATACCCATGAAATTGTGGATGTAAGAGAGCCTAGCTGGACTGTTGAGAATCCTGAGGAGCTTCGCCTCACGCTTGGTCAGGAAATCAATCGATCAGCCACATTGTTTATGGAAAGGGATACGAGGCTACCCTTCTTCGATCCTCACGAAGGATCCCTGCTTCGTCTCGTTATCAAAAGAGCTGGTGGTATCTTTAAGGGTGACAACGACTATAGCAAAATGACTCTGAGCTGGTCTTCATACCATCGGTTTTACGCAAATGCGGTTCTTGCCATAGGCCTGCGCTTAGGTTTCGCCGAGGCTTTCGGAGTATCACGAGACAAAGGTGTCCCGGAATATGAAAGATTCACGGCTGGCGGCTCGAGCACTATCAGAGGCTATGATGAACGCGAGTTTGGTCCCGGGGATTTCCTTGCGGTTGGAAATCTGGAGATCCGCTATCAGCTCTTCTGGAGACTTGTTGGTGTGATGTTTCTTGACATGGGTAATGCCTGGCCAAGCATAAGGGATGTCAGCATATCTGACTTTGACATCTCCGTTCCGGCAAGTGAATATTCTGCGAGGAGAACGGATGACGTGAAGTATAGCTTGGGTTTGGGCTTGGGAATCCAGACACCCGTTGGTCCCGCAAGGCTAGACTATGGATTTAGATTGAAGCGCGCTTTCCTGGAATCAGGCAGGAAGGAAGCTTCAGGTATGCTACACATCACAATAGGACATACATTCTGATGAAAAGGGCAACAAAAGGGACTCTCTATTTTATCATAGTCGTCACGATAGTTATACTTGGGACAGTAGCTGTTCTGCGTTTTCAGAGTGAGCGCGTAGCCATCCGCCTAGGTGATTATGTCACTGCCAAAATAGGTTCTGATCGCAATCTCGTGGTTGAGATTGGAGATATCGGTGGAAGCTTTCTCAGAGACATTAGACTCAAGGATGTTTGCCTTAGCTACGTTGGTGGGGAAGTACCCAGAGTCTTACTTTCAGCTCCAGAGGTCTATTTAAAGTTCAATCTCTTCACACTCTTGAGAAAGCAAGTTGAGATTGACTCTATCCACATTACATCACCCCATCTTGTTATCCCTCTCGCTGCTGATGGTTCGCGCATCTACCCTACGGGCGATAAGGCTAGGAGCAAAGGTAAGCCATCACCACTTAGGATAAGGCACATGACGATAGAGAATGCCTCGGTCATCTGGCAAGACCATACCCCGAGGGTCATAAGTGATATCAACTTGACTGCTAGTTTGGCCAAGCAAGAAAACGTAACGAGGTTGAGTGTGGAAAGGTGCAATTTCAAGTATCAGGATCATATGGTGATCCGAAGCCTGGCAGGCATCCTCGAGATACTTCCCGATAGGCTCGTCCTGGGCAAGACAGCCCTCGAGACCCCTTCTAGCAAGTTGACAGTTGAGGGCTTCTTTGGCATATCAGACAATGACTCCCTCAGGGTGAGTCTCTTTGCTGACAGCCTCGATGTCGGGGAACTTGCTACTGCTCTCAAGGGCTCGCCTCAGCCTGAAGGTAGAATCTCAGGCAAGGTAATTGCATCTGGAACCAGGAAAAATCTTAAGTTCTCGCTTGGGATCGCCGGCAACATTGATGATTGGTACTTTGATGATCTTAAAGGCAAGGCATCCTATGGGAGAAAAACCTTAAGGATAGCCTCACTCAGAGGAGTTCTAAACGGTGCTCCGATTAGGTTGTCTGGTAGATACATCTTGAGCGATCCACCTCGCTATGCCGGCATAGTTGGCTTCTCGGGGCTTGACCTCTCCCAATTCATCGCAAGTACAAGTGGCAGATATGCTTCGGACCTTGCTGGATCGATACGCTTTGAAGGCGAAGCTTTCGATAGGAGACGCTTCCGCCTAGCCATATTTCCTAGGCTTACACGTGGTAGATATGAGAGTTGGAAATTTGATGGGCTAGCCGGTAAAGCCACGTTTGATGCTTCATCAGTTCGCCTTGATAGCGTTACTGCCTGGGTGGAGAGTACGAAGGTTACAACAACGGGGACAATAGAATTCGATGGAGATACATGGCTTGACTTCGCTTTTGACAGTGATAACCTAGCTGACCTTGAGCGTTACTATGGCGTCAAGGGCTTGAGGGGTAAGACGCACGGACATGGCCATTTCACCTATCAATATGGAACATCGCTTGTTGAAGTCTCATCTGTGGGAAGAGCAATTGAGTACGGAGGCTCGAGACTTGATAGTGTGGACTTGTCTCTCAAGCTCGTACATGAGGCTGAGGAGCTTAAAGGTGAGGCTTCAATCTTTGGAAGGAAGGTCACCATCAAGGAGCTTAGGGGAAAGGAACTCCTTGCAGATCTTGAGATAGATGGAAAGCGAATAGCAATAAAAAGACTTGTTCTAACTCGGCCCTCGGATGAACACATTGGTGCCATAGGCAGCATTGCTCTTAAGCCCAAGGGCTTTGACATTTCCATAGATCACCTTCTTTTTGAAACAGGCTCATATGTATGGGAAACACCTCAGGCCTTTAATGTCTCCTATCGGCAGGATTCAGTCTCAATAGATGATTTCGATCTCGTTTCATCCATAGGTCGCCTCAAGTTTAGCAACGCTTCCTATGTAGGGGGGATCTATCACCTGGCCCTCGGGATCGAGGAGCTCAACCTCGGTTCCTTGAAGCAAGTTTTCACGGCAGGTATTCCTACGGGACTTCTCGACTTAACTCTTGAGATTGCAGGCTCATATGAGAGCTTGACCTTCGCTTCAGGTTTTGAAATAGCCAATGGAGAAATAATGGGTGTGAGATATGATAGGTTAAGTGGTAAGCTCAACTACGACGGCAAGATGCTGAGGGTTGATCGCCTCAATCTCAGCCAGAATGGCGGTAAGGTTGATCTTTCCGGCTTCATGCCTATTGATCTATCGCCTGCAGCAATCTCAAGTCACTCAAAACATGGAAATCTACAGGCTCTTATACAGGATCTTGGTGAGTTTGAGATTGCCACAGCCAGCATGGACATATCAATCTTGAGACCCCTTTTGCCGCCACTTCGCAAGTTAAGTGGTTACGCTGATCTCAAGATGACTGTAAGCGGGAGCAAGACAACGCCGAGGATTGTCACTGAAGGAGAGCTCAGGCAAGCCCAATACGGTAATGTAGGTCTTGGTGAGATAAAATGGAGCGTCATCTATGAGGATTCGCTTCTTAGGATTGCTCATCTTAACTTCGGTAGGAAGGACCAGAGAGGCGAGATAGCGGGAGTTTTTCCTATAGCGATATCAATTCTTCCCTTCGAGAGTGAAGTGCTTGAGTCACCTATGAATATTTCAATAAAGGCTCAAAACGGTGACCTTGGTCTATTGTGTGAGGTGATTCCCAAGCTCAAGGTGTGTAGAGGATCCTATTTCTCAGACCTGCGCATCGCTGGTACGATCAAGGATCCTGAATTCTATGGTTCAGTAAAGCTCTCAAATGCACGTCTTCGAATCGAAGGTGTTGCTCAAGATCTTCGCAGCATTTTCTTGGATGCCGAGGCTGACGGGAAGCGGTTTATTATTCACAACCTTAAAGCTGAGGATGGAGCCCTGGCTGGCTCTGGATTCATTGAGATGCAACAACTCGCTATAACGAATTGGCATGTTGCTCTCAAATTTGATGACTATCGGCTAACAGAATTTGAGGATCTCTATGCCAGGCTCTATGGTGGGATTGAGATTGACGCTGAACGCCTCGAAAATGGAAGGGTGGTTCCGCTCATAACAGGCAAAGTCAAGATTCGGGAAGGAGAGTATTTCTACGCGTTGGGGGGTGAGGGGGGAGAGTTCATGGGACCCACAACGAATCCCTCATGGCTATTGAATGTTGAGATTGAGATTCCCAATGCCTTTTGGATAAGAGGCAATGATATAGAGGCCGAGCTTCAGGGAGACTTGAGCGTTAAGCGAACTGGTCAGGGCCTGGTCGTCCTGGGGACTTTAAGAACCCTGAGAGGAAAATTCTATGTTTATCATAACTCCTTCAGGATAACCAGCGGTGAATTCAGATTTGCAGATGTCACCAGTCTTAAAAAAGCTTATATTGATGTTGAGGCTGAAGCTACCGTGCTTGATGAGAGGATAAAGATAAAAGCGAGCGGATATGCGGATAATCTTGACATAACTGCAACCTCTGAAAGTGGCTGGACTGAAACTCAAATCTTTGAGGCGTTGACCTTGAGGCGTAAGGCAAGTGAAGAAGGTGGAGGTGGGGTTTTGTCCTCGGCATTCTTGCGATCATGGGCGCTTGCACTTGCAAATCATCTTGGAAATGATGTGGCTCGAGAACTAAACCTCGACCAGTTTGGTATCGAAATTGAGGATACAGGGGAGGGTAGTGCTCTTGCTGCCACAAGAGTGACCATAGGTAAGTATCTCATGCCGAATATCTACCTCCAATTTAGTCAATCGCTTGGAAGTCTTTATGGTGATCGAACCCGGTTCACTCAGAGAGGCCTCTCATATCCTGAAAGGCAGTTCTCAGTTGAGTACCGCCTGAGTGACCGCTTCTCCATTGAAGGCCAGACCGGCACTGTCGGTGGTCTGGGCTATTTCGATGTTGACCTTAAGATGAAGTTTGGATACTGAGGTATCTAAGATGAAAAGGATTGCATTTATCCTGATCGGCTTTTCACTCTTACCATCGCTTGCCTTTGGCTTTGGTAAGAACAAGATACAGTACAGAGGTTTTGAGTGGCTCATCCTGAAGTCAAAGCACTTTGATATCTATTACTATGATAATCAGCGCTTCCTTGCTGACCGGGTTGCTCTTCTGGCTGATGCCTCCTATGATTCCCTGAGCCATTATTTCAATCATGAGCTTTCGACACGAATTCCAATGCTTGTTTATAAGTCGAGTAATGAATTCCGGGAAACCAATGTTACCCTCGAACTTATCGGTGAAGGTGTTGGGGGATTCACCGAGATGTTTAAGAACCGAGTTGTCATTCCATTCTCGGGCTCTTATGAGGAGCTCCGACATGTTATCATGCACGAGCTCACTCA
Organism: bacterium; assembly: GCA_029933125.1. Classification (GTDB taxonomy): domain Bacteria; phylum Arandabacterota; class Arandabacteria; order Arandabacterales; family Arandabacteraceae; genus JALGWB01. The sequence goes on from JAOZOU010000012.1 coordinate 23,425, forward strand.
TGTTTTCAGCTTCGATATGCTCTATGGTGGTCTGCTTGAATCGATATTCACACGGCAGTATCTCTTTGCGTTACCGCTCTGGTTCCTTGAGGGGCTTGCGGAATATGGATCGGAATACTGGGACAGCGAAGCAGAGATGGTTATGAGGGATGCAACCATAAATGAATATTATTTTGCTCTATATGAGGATGTGCGGGGCTATCTGGCTTATAAAGAAGGTCAGTCGGTCATCAAGTATATAGCAGATAAATACGGAAGACAGAAGCTCACAGATATTATCCAAAATATCAGTACAACCCGCAGCCTTGAGAAAGCCCTGCTCAATAGCATTGGAGTGGATAGCAAGGGACTTACGGAAGCCTGGGTGAAGCATATAAAGAAGCGATACTGGCCGGAGGTTGCAGTTCGAGAGGATCCTGAGGACATTGGCTCAAAGCTTACCGATCATACTACTGATGGCTCATTCATGAATATCATGCCTGCCATATCACCGGATGGACAGAAGCTTGCTTTTGTTTCAGATAAGAGTGGTTACAGAGACATATATCTCATGTCAGCCATAGATGGGAGAATAATAAGGCGCTTGGTGAAGGGGCAGAGAAGCAAGGATTTTGAATCTTTTCATGAGCTCCGTTCAACTATATCATGGTCTCCCGATGGTAACTACATTGCTTTCGTGAGCAAGCGTAAGGATAAAGATGACATCTACATAGTGGATTCGGAGAGGGGGAAGGTCAGGAGGCGGATAGAGCTCGACTTTGATGCCATCTACAGACCCAATTTCTCACCCGATGGCGGTAAGCTTGGCTTCATTGGCATTGAAGACGGAAGGCCCGGCATTTACACCTATGACCTTGAAACTGGAGAAGTTGAAGCCCTTCATACAGGAGCCCTTGAGTACCTTGCTTTTTCATGGTCTCCCGATGGCACCAAAGTTGCTTTCTCTGCTATCTTGCCGGGTTATGTGGATTCGCTCGATATCTTTGGGAAGGTTGATCCCAAGAGGAGACCTGACAGAAACATCTACCTTCTCAGTGTCGACGATGGCAAGGTCGAGCAGCTCACATTTTGTCGAAGCGAAGATGTTTCGCCTGTTTGGTCGCCGGATGGCGAGAAATTACTCTTCGTATCAGACCGTGAGCGAGCCTATGACCTCTACATATATGACGTCGCAGACTCAACAACTGCTCAGCTTACCAATGTGCTTGGTGGCATCTTCAGCCCAAGCTGGTCAAAAGAGGGTGACCGCTTGGTATTTTCGGTTTTCTCCAACGGGGGCTGGGATATCTATCAGGTGAAGGATCCGCTTGGTGAGCTCAAGCCAATAAAGAAATTTCGGGAGAGCCAATGGCAACCTGATATACCCTGGATTGAAGAGTGCAACGCCCTTGCATCGCAGGGTGGCTCGGCGCCGGGCCTAAGTGTGCCGGATACCCTTGACTATGAGGTGACCAAGTATAAGGTGAAGTTCACACCCGATTGGCTTGCTGGTTCATTCCAGTATAGTTCAGCATTCGGGCTTGGAGGATTGACTCGCCTTTCCGTAAGCGACATACTTGGCAACCATAGAATCTATATTGCCTCTGATTTCTTCTCTTCGTTTTCTGAGACGGATTTCCTTGCTATCTACTATTATCTTGCTCGCAGGACTGATTATGGCTTCGGGCTTTTCCACTTCAAGAACTATTACTATTCGGATCGCACGACCCTTGGAGCCCCAATTGGGGAGGGGAATGAAGAGAAGCTCTTCTCTGAAAGAAACTATGGTGCTGTCTTTGCAATGTCATTTCCTCTGGACACCTACCGCAGGTTTGACTTTGACTTTACAGCAATGCGCATAGATCGAGAGGTTTACAAGGACGAATTCGACTATGTTGATTTGGAGTTGCCCATCGAATACCGTGAAACTGAGGATCTCTTCATTCCTAGACTATCCTATGTTAAGGATACAACCATCTGGGGACCCACTGGTCCAGCAGGCGGAACACGCTACATGCTGAGTGTTGAGAGATCGATAGTGGATGTCCTTGGAAGTGATCGCTCCTTCACAAATGGAGTCATCGACTATAGGAAATATCTGCGCTTCTCACGGCGTACCCAGTTTGCAACACGTCTCTTCGTGGCAACGAGCCAGGGTGCACAGCCTTTGACTTTCTATGTTGGTGGAGGTAACAGCCTGCGGGGCTACGAGGATTTTGAGTTCGAAGGGAACAATGTCTTGCTTGGCAACTTTGAGCTTCGTTTTCCTTTTATCGAGCGCCTTGTGACTCGTGGGCCAATTCCTCTTTCGCTTGGCGGTGTGCGCGGTGTCTTGTTCTTCGACATTGGGGGGGCTTGGAGAGGAGATTTCGAAGATCTAAGGGTTGCCCGTGTTGTCGATGGTCAGGAAGAGCTTAAGGATCTCAATGCTAGCTATGGTTTTGGTATGAGGCTCTGGTTGGGTTACTTTCTAGCAAAGATCGACTTCGCCTGGGCAACTCGCTTCAATGGCACACTTGGCAGAAGGGTTCACTTCACGCTTGGGGGAGAGTTCTAATTGGACCTCTTCCGCGATCTCAATCCTTCACAACGTGAGGCTGTTACTTACTTGGGTGGTCCCCTGCTTGTGCTTGCAGGTGCAGGTAGTGGGAAGACACGGGTATTGGCTCACCGCATAGCATTTCTAGTAGCAGGCGCATCTGTTGCACCTTATGAGATCCTTGCTGTCACTTTCACTAATAAGGCGGCAGGTGAAATGGCCGATCGTGTTCGGGGACTTGTTGGTGATGTGGCATCTGGAATCTGGATGGGTACCTTTCACTCCATCTGCGCAAGAATACTGAGGATCGAAGCGAAGAAATACGGTCTTATGCCCAACTTCACTATCTATGATGAGCACGACCAGCACCTCCTTATGAAACAGGTTCTCAAGGATCTTGGGATCTCAGATGGTTGTATCACTCCAGCAAGTGCGCTTTCGCGAATAAGCGGTCTTAAGTCAAATCTTGTCACACCGGATGAGCTTGAGGAGTATGCATCGAGCCCTTATGACCTGAGGTTTGTTGAGATCTATCGAGCATATGAGAAAGCCTTGCATAACAACAATGCACTGGATTTTGATGATCTCATAGTTATTCCTGTTAGGTTGATGAAGCGGCTTCCTGAAGTGCTTCAAAGATATGCAACAAGGTTCAAGCAAATCCTCATCGATGAGTACCAGGACACCAACAAAGCCCAGTATGAGCTGGTGAGGTTACTCTCCGGTTACCATCGTAATGTTTGTGCGGTAGGTGATGATGATCAATCCATCTACAGGTGGCGGGGGGCTGATATCACTAACATACTCAACTTTGAGAATGACTTTCCGGATGCTAAGGTTATCCGACTTGAGAGATCCTACAGATCGACCAAGACAATTCTGGCTGCCTCGCAGGCTGTCATCAAAAACAATCGCAAACGCAAGCCCAAAGAGCTCTGGACTGAGAATGAAGTCGGAAACAAGCTCCTTGTAGCTATGGTTGGAGATGAACAAGCTGAAGGTATTTTCATCAGTGATAAGATAGAAGAGCTGAGAGAATCCCAGGGACATGCATATGCTGACTTTGTAGTACTCTATCGCACAAATGCTCAGTCACGCTCTATTGAGGATTCTCTTAGGAGGCGAGCCATCCCCTATGTTATCGTGGGTGGGGTAAAATTCTATGAGCGTAAGGAGATAAAGGATATAATCGCCTATCTCAAGGTCATCGCAAACCCCAGGGACTCAGTGAGCCTTCTCAGAATAATCAATGTTCCCAATCGCGGAATTGGCGATGTAACCATTCGCCGTATCAAGGAATTTGCTTCTTCAAGAGGTCTCTCCATAAGTGATGTCCTCAATAGCCTCACCGATATTGAAACACTAACAACTGGCCAGAGGCAGAGCCTGATGAAGTTTGCTGACATGCTTGCTGAGCTCAGGCAAAAGGCTAAGGCAAGTTCTGTTCCTGAGCTTATTGCCTTTGTTGCTGAACGCTCGGGCTATCTTGCTCATCTTAAGAAGCAAGGTACGGTTGAAGCTATCTCAAGATTGGAGAATATCGAGGAGCTTGTTGCTGGTGCCTATGAATTCGAGGAGAGATCACAAGAGCCAAGCCTGGCGAAGTTTCTTGAGGAAGTATCCCTGATTATGGACATCGATCTCTGGGATGACAGGCGAGATGCAGTTAGCCTGATGACGCTGCACAATGCAAAGGGGCTTGAATTCCCGATAGTTTTCATAGCTGGAGCGGAGGAAGGCTTGCTGCCCCACCATACCTCGCTCGAGGACGAAGATGAGTTAGAGGAGGAGCGACGTCTCTTCTATGTCGGATTGACTCGTGCTAAGAAAATGGTCTTCATTACAATGGCGGTTGGAAGACGAACTTTCCAAGGATGGATGCCCCAGACAGGCTCGAGATTTGTTGCTGAGATTCCAGTTGAATTTATTGAGTTTGAGGATTTGACTCAGCCTGCAGGTGGGATGTCAGACGATACATGGGGAAGTGATATGGTTATTACAAAGGGAGCCAGGGTGAAACATCCCGACTGGGGAGTTGGCAGAGTCATTGCATGTGATGGTTATGGAAAGCACCTGAGATTGCTTGTGAGGTTTGAGGGTGGTATAACCAAGCGTCTGCTTGCACACTATGCCAATCTCGAGATTCTTGATGACGCAGATGGTTTTTACTGAAACCTATCTGAGCAGAATAACCTTACGTGTGAGTCTCTGGTTCCCGTTTTGAATTGAAACAAAGTAAGTGCCACTGGCCGTTGGATTCCCATCATTATCAAGGCCATCCCAGATCACAAGATCTGCGTTGCCAGCAGGCGAAAGTATTGTTCTAACGAGTCTTCCCCTTATATCAAAGATGTCAATACGAATGGGGTATCTCATCGAGCCAGAGGTGAGAATATTGAGCCTTTCCTTGAAAGGAACAGGATACAGCGCCCTGAGCAAAGCTTGGTGAGTTTCATTGGCAATACCCGCCGGTGAGGTATCCAGCCAGTCAGAATAGTCAACATCACCATAGAACATTGAAGGATCTGGATCAGATGAGCCCCACCAATTGGCCTGAGCCTTTATCTCATTGGATGTTGTGTTGTAGATGGCATACTGAGCATTCAGACGTATATCGTTGAGCCCACCGAGACCTGAAGATTCATCACCCAGTATGGGATTGCTGTAAACATATATTCCAACACCAATTGCATTTGAGACTATTGAGGTTTTTGAAACAACAGGGCTTGAATAGTATGCCGCCTTTATGCCGCAATCACCATTGTAACCAATCCAGCAAGAATCTATCTGCGGGGAGCTATTGCTTAGATAGATTCCGCAAAGTGAATTGTGCTCAAATCTGTTTCCTGGGAGGATAGAGGGTGTTGAAGAATAACATGCCAATCCATGGCCTTCAACTGTTGAGTAAAAACGATTATCCTCAAGGATTGCAGTTGAACCGCCCGAAACAACCAAGCCATCGTATTTGTTTGAGGTGAGCATGTTTCCAACAATAATTGGCGCACCTCCATTGACGTTTATGCCATAATCACAGTTGGAGATGGTATTGTGATCAAGATAAGGTGAGAGGTCATTTGTCTTTATACCAACGACGCACTCTGACATTCTGCACTCGCTCACTACTACATCATCTGTCTCACACTCAACTCCTGTGATGGCTCCGTGTATGAATATGCGTGAGAGCCCAGCATGGCCAGTGTCTTTGATAAGTACACCACTCCATGTATCCCTGGCATATGGTTTGGCAGCGGGCTCGAGAACCACAGGACTTGCAGTGGACCCAGATGCATAAAGATTTCCTTCAACAATTATTTCGCAACGATCTTCGGAGATTCCAGCCGGGTAAACCGAATCATGCACAAGTCTGATAAGGCTGGATCTATCAAAGGTAAGGGTTGCTCCCTCACCCACAACCACATCACCAACCACGTCAATCCTGCCACCTATTCTGAGAGAGCCAGTAATCTCACCATAAAGGGGCTGGGCATAGGTGCCACTTCTGGTTGGGCTAGATCTCGTGGTTGGCCATTCGACTCTACCACCCTGGCTCCCCAAGTCGAGAACAAAGAGAAGTGAATCACTTGATCCCGCAAAAATTTCGATATTAGAGTCAGCATCGATATCCCAGGCTGTCACATCTGCGGCGCACAGGGCCTTCATGGGTACAGGCGAGATAAGGTAGCCAAGAGATGGATTAAGAAGATGGATTCTTCCATCCTTTGTGGCAACCATTATTTCGGCTTGGCCATCTTCATCAACATCCGCAATGGCGCATCCTCCCTGAATCGAAGAGCCAAGATCAGCGCTATAAGCAATGACTCCATCATCGATTTCATAAAGTTGGCCAGATCCACTGAGGCAGACCAACTCAAGATCCAGGTCCCCATCAAGATCACCAAGAGATAAGCTGGCTGGTGCTTGAGGGCAAATAACACTGCTTGTGCGGTGGCCGTCATCTGCATCAAAGATAGCAACGGTATCATCTATCGCAGCAACAATCTTAAGTATCCCATCACGCTCAAGATCGCCTGCAACGGCACACGATATATTCCCCACAAGCTTTTTCTCCCACTGCAATGTGGGAGGTTCTTCTGAACAAGTTAGACAGGCTAAGGTGCCTGATGTGGTTGCGAAGACAATCTCCTTAAAGCCATCAAGATCAGTGTCGCAGACAACGATTGAGGAAAGCTTGTTACCGTAGCCCGGGACATCATATGTCCATCTCCATGATCCAGAGGCATCAAAAGCGGCCAGTTGAGAATAGGACGAGTAGGTTCCGAGAAGGATTTCATAAGAACCGTCACCATCGAGATCGCTTACAACTGGTGAAAGGACAGGATAATCGGTGTACCGCCTCCATATGGTGGAACCATTCGCCCCTTCCAGCACAAGCAGTGAGGATCTTGTTGTGAGTATAGCTTCCGTTAGACCGTCACCATTGAGATCGAAGGCCGTTGGCTCGATTCCCTTATAATGATGTGGCATTCCCAGATCGTCTCTCGACCAAAGCGCATGTCCATCAAGTGCAATTGCTTGGGCACAGGAACCATCGGAGGCAACTAGAATTTCAGATGTCCCATCGTTGTTGAGATCAGCAACGACTTCCCCAGCTGGATCATCTCCAAGCTTTACAGGGAAACCGTCCTGACAGGGGTAGACATAGACCATCTCCTGTAGGGAATTGTTAGTCTCATCAAGTTCCTGGATACTATCCCCAGGGTCAGCAACCAGGTAGAGGTCAACATCACCAGCAGCCAGAGGGCCGACTGTGAAATCCACCTTTCGCTTTTCCCACCCCCAGAAGTCTGTCAAAACCTCCGACCCTACTTGCACACCTCCGCTATCTGGATTTCCAGCATAAATGTCTACTCTGAACTGCCCAACGTTCGCACCGCCCGCATTCCAGACCTCAGCTTCAAGATGGATGTTATCGTCAGGTGTTGGGAACTTAGGATCGACTTTTACAGAGTAAGGGCGAATGGTAATATCAGGTGCAGCAGCAGGGTAATCATGCAAAACGAAATTCAAACATGGGTCACCAAAAAGGTTGAATTGCCTCACATATTCTACATTTCCCAATGCAAGGAGATGGCGAGTCTTGGCTTCGAAGATAAGCTCACCAAGAAAAGTACACCCGTTGACAAAGAGCGCTTTGATTATCTCTGGAGCAAAAACTGTTGTAGCTCCGCCACCAGCCTCGCGGGAGGAAGCCAAGCAAGCGATTGCACCATCGTCGGGTTCAACTACCAATCTCTCTGCAAGGCAATCGTAGCCCCCGTCGCTATATGCTACCGCCGTGTTGTCGAACCAGCCACTGCTACAGGATATCGAAAGCACGATTGCGAGCCTATCGGAATTCTCAAGGTCCTCTATGCGTGCGCTCCTAAAGACTCGCTCATGGCGGGCACCCCAGTCAAACTTGTCGCCATCTCCACTATAGAGGACGAATAGCCTGCCCGCATTGACGGAATCGATAAAAGCTTGAGTTGCCTGGGCATCACCCTGGTCGGTGAGGGGAAAGTCATATCTGTAGAAGCGTGAGATCTCATATTCCTCGGGAACATATGCCTCGAGACTGTCAAACAATACAACATAATCTTCATTCTCTGCGAAGTAGCATCCTGCCACAAAAAGCAAAGAAGTTGTCCATGCATCAAAAGGAAGGGGAGAGTAAGCTCGTAGCTTCCGGTAGTAGTTTATCAGCTCTTGCTCGTTACCAACGGGTATGCGGCCGATCATTATGTCTTCAAAGTCATCTTCTCCAACAAGACAGGCGTAGAAATGATCGGATGCTTCCATGTTAAGACCATAGCCATCGTATTCTGGAACCATCTTGGTTACATTATCATCTTCATAGGCATCTCCCAGGAGTACAACGAAACCGAGGTGACCATCTCCGTGATGTTCAGCACTTGCGGAGGAGTAAAGCCTCTTGATGAAATCCTTTATCGCAACAGCGCTATAGGCTGAGATATTGATGACATCGATGATGGCAACATTGAGTCCCATGTGCTCAGCCCAGAGCATTGCGAGCGAATCAACATAGGAGCTCGTATAGATACAGTGCCCAACAATGAGCAGAATGTCAGCCTTGGCATCGCGACATTGTGCAAGATTCACACACCGGGTGACACAACCACCATCTGTGCTGGCAAGCTCAGATATGCCTTGAGGATCATAACCCACAACGAGTCTTCTCAAAGCGCCTGCTAGTGGACCAGTGTCGACTGATATTGGGGTCAAGGGGTCTTCATATGTAAGGGATAGTTCTAACCGAGTATGAGGCTCAATTTGATCGTCTATACGAAAGATGCCTATTCGCTGATCACGGATGTAGGCGGTTTCAACAAGGTGTGATCTGAGCAATCTTTGCTGAGTCCTTATCTCGACCCTGAATGCTTGGCACTCAGGCAAGGGCAGACAAATGGTCTGGCTCGTATGATCAATCTCGTCACTTGAGAATGCCAGTGTCTTCGAGATTGCCTGAGCTCCGAAAACATCAGGGGGACCGATAGCCAGAAGCGCTACAATCCCCCCGAGAAGGACCCCGCTAAACCTTATTTTCATATCCGCACTTCCCCCCGGTAGCCTCACGCCAGGCAAGACTACCCTCTCACTTCCTTATGTTGTTGAGTGCGGTGCTCTCTAGAGCTTCTTGTCTCCTCCCTTTGTGACGGTAGAGCAAGGTAGTTCTTATCTGAAGAGCCCCTTGATAGCACTCCAGGTCGTCACATCATTAGCCATTCCGCAGTCGTAAAGATCGAGCTGCATCTCGAAGCCTACGTTGTCATCCATCCAAGTTGGGCTGGACTCGTCGCAATCACGCATATAGTATCCTTGGTAACTACCGTCACCGCAAAGGTGAGCATACGCGCCAGTACCATCCTGGATGATTATAACCGCACCGGAAAGGCCGTTCATGCACTCGTTAGGATCAAGAATGCCATCGGAATCCAGATCAAGGAACTGGAAGGTCATGTCACAAGACCCGTGCATGGTACCTACACCAGTGTGGTCAAGATCAAGGATGCAATCTCTAAACTCAGCAGTCCAGATATGCTCGTCTGGGTCATAAACATAGTAGTTTGTCCAGATGTATGCCCATCTTGCGTTGGGATCACTGGCATCAGGCCAACCATCATCATTGACCTCGATCCACCACTGACCGGGAGCAATGTCACCACCATCAATCTGCCCTGAATAGACAGGATCATTATTGATGACCATGTTACCAAGGCCTGTGCAATGGAATTCAAGGTGTTGATCGGCCCAAGCGAAACCAACAGCGAGAACAAGCGCAGCTACTAAAGCCACGAGAGTTTTCATCGTCTAACCTCCCTATCCTTACTTATAGCCAGTCCGAGTAATCTCCTTAACATGCCTATCTTACCTGCGCATCCCCCCTTCCACTATGGTTATTGAAGCCTGCTAACGATATAGTGCTTTTATCTGCCCCCAGCTTGTCTGCTCAGTTGCTGATGGACAACCCTCCATCATCGTCAGGTTGCCGCCATCATAAAGCGTGTCTGGACCTGGTGGTATGACAAAGGAAAAGTAATTGCTTGCAATAGCACCCCAGCCAAATTCACATGCCATCTCGCCACCACTCGGATCGCTACAGAGCTTCGAGAGCCTAGCATCGAAAAGATGCTGCTTGTCACGTTCCCACAGCTGAAGCACTCTATCCTCATTGATGTCTCTTACCGTAATCTTGGCATTGATCGTTCCCTCACACCAGCCAACATAGCCGGGAGGGGCTGCTGTAGTGCTGAGATAGAATCTGCCTTGAAGCCGCCCATACCAATTGGCAGCGCCTGGTATGGAGTCATAATTGTCCTTGAAATACCAGACCCATAGAGAATCAAAGCGCTCCTGAGGATCGGTAGGCCAGCCTGAGTCATCAAACCAGATCTCAAGAGTTCCCTCTCCACCACTTGTGAGAACACCGATGTAGTGGGGTGAGGGCCCCAGAATGCCGCCATCGCTTATGATGCTGTAATCGAAGTTCCACGAACTAGCAACTGCTGGAAGCAGAACGAGACCGAGAAGGGCTACAAGACCTCCTTTTTTCATAGTAACACTCCTTGCTTTCATATGTTAGACTCGCGCCCGTGGCCTATAGCTAATATCCGCTTACATCACCACCTTTCTTTATGAAACAGCCTCACGCGCCGATCACATACTCTGACTACAGTTGTGATTCTACCACAAAGTCCTTTCAAAGTCAACTCAAATAGATATCTGATTTTTGCGAACTCTTGTCTAAGGTAAGGCCAATTTTGGCAATAAGTTATCCCTTCCAAGGTTATTCTTTGTTAGAAATCCGAAGAACGTATGTAACTTACCGGGTGCAGGTATTGATTGACGTACTCGATGGCCCGAGTTAGTATTGAGATAGAGAGGCTCCCTTAGCAAACCAATCTCGACGGGGCTAGAAATTGCGAAAGCTCAGCAACCAAGCAGCACTGGTGATCCATCTCCCTCGGCCTCACCAATCGCCCTTAGTGGCTTGTCTTGGTCTGATGCTTCTCCTGGTATCCAGTGCCCTGGGAGCGACCTATGGAAGCCTCAGCATAGAAAGCTTCGATGGCTCAGGCACCCATGGTCTTGTCGCCGATGCTAGAACCATAGACAACATGTTCTGGAATCCTGCCAGCCTAGGCTACTCCGCAAGAAGCGGCGCTTTCGCAGCACTCACCAATTATCTCGTGGCTGTCAGGATCTACTCGATCGGTTGTCAGGTTAGCTACGGGGGAAAGGGATTTGGGCTTTTTGTCAATGCTCTTAGGAGCGGGGATCTCACCCGAACGACGGGCGATGACCCCGGAGGTGGGCTTGGCGAAACTTTCACTTACAGTGAAACCACACTTGGTCTAAGTTCAGGGTGGCGATGGTCGCGATTTGTGTCATTCGGCACGACCTATAAGATGATATCGAGGCAATGTGATGGCGATGCCGAGTTTTTTGCCTTCTCTGACATGAGCTTGATGTCGAGCGTGAAAATTGGTGCCTGGCAGTACTCAGCAGCTCTTTGCGCTCAGAATATGCCTATGCTTTACTATCCTGATAGCGATGAGAATGGTGAAGGCAACAATGGATACACAAATGGTGGTGTCGAGATCGGGCTGGCTGGAGTGAATCCTGATAAAGGCATTGGCATTGGGATGAGTCACCGCTGGTCAGAAGGGCGGAGAAAAGAGATAAGATTTGGTACAAGTCTCGAGCCATCACAAGACTTCAGATTTAGTCTCGGCCTGAGAAAACGTATTGGTCATTTTTCCGATGCCAGCCAGAATCTATCATGGCATAGGGGGCTATGGGCTGCGTTCTCAGTAAGATTCGGAAGGTGTTGGCTGGGTTACGCATTCGAGGATTTTAGTCCGCTCGACAATGTCCATCATTTTACGCTTTCCTTCGAATTGGCACAAGGGGTAGCGTCAAGGTTTGTTCGCAAATTCTTTGAGGGGTGATCTCCTCCATTGC
>JAOZOU010000009.1 GCA_029933125.1 bacterium
CCCACGACCGGACTCGAACCGGTGACCTTTTGCTTACCATGCAAATGCTCTACCTGCTGAGCTACGCGGGCTTTCAATTCCCATCTTATCAAAGCCAACCTTCACTGGAGCGGGAAACGGGATTCGAACCCGCGACCCTCAGCTTGGAAGGCTGATGCTCTACCCACTGAGCTATTCCCGCACACATGCGGTTGGCATCTCAAGCCTTCACTGCTCAACAAGCATGGTGGGGAGGGGAGGATTCGAACCTCCGAAGGCATCGCCGACAGATTTACAGTCTGTTCCCTTTGACCGCTCGGGAACCTCCCCATCTCCGCCAATCTATTCAATTGTAAAATGCAAAATATCCAGTTGCGTTATCTGGAGCTGGCGAAGGGATTTGAACCCCCAACCTCCTCATTACAAGTGAGATGCTCTACCGTTGAGCTACGCCAGCGATAAAATTCAGTCCCTCTCCGTCCGAAACTCCTCGGCTGCGCCTCCCGAAAAACATGCATTCACCCATAGCGCCGCCTCAGTGGACGTTTGAGACGACTTATCGGGTGTTATCCACCTTTCTGTTGTTCGTCAGAACAAGATACAACCAGTCGGCAACTCTGTCAAGCTTTTTTTGTCGGTTTATGGGGAATGGGGAGAGAGGATGTGGCATTTCAGTTCCTCTCACATTTTCTTCTTATACTGCCTGGAATCAAGAACATCCCAAGCAAACTTTCAATCCCGATCATAGGAGTCCTCACGACCATGAATGCAAGCCTGAAGTAAATCCATCGAACTCTCAAAGCCTCAACCAAACTCTCACGCTCAAACCTGTGGTTTCGACTTATGAGTTGCCGCTGTCACCGCATGGATTGCCAACCTGCCTGCCAACCACCCTATTCAAATCCGGGCGACACCATAGTTAATCGTGGGCACTTGCTTTGGAGATTTGGTTGACAAGCGCCCAAGAAGTGTGGTAACATCGGCTACGGTAGGGGCTGTGGGGCTCACATTCCTATCACGCAGACACAAGTTGTCTGCCTTTCAAAGGAGATTGCCAATGCGAAGATCTCTTGTTCTGTGTATCGTATTGTTGATTGTTGTTAATGCACAGGTGGTAATGGCTCGAACATGGCAGATATTCCCTGATGGATCTGGGGATGCTCCGACGATTCAGGCAGGACTTGATTCGGCTGCCACTGGAGACACAGTTCTCGTCATGCCCGGGACTTACTACGAGAATCTCTTCTGGCCATTTCGCAATGGAATAGCGCTTGTCGGAGGTGGGATGGAGAATACAATCGTCGTTGGAGATGGAGTCGAGACTGTGCTTTATATGGTGGGCACCACCTCATCTGGAGGTGGCCCTGGTGAGGCAAGTCTTGCATTTGCTTCGGAGCACCGGAAGATTTCCGATGCTCTTCTGCTTGCCGTGCCCCTTGACTCGAGCACGGTGGTGAAGGGGCTTACTTTTCGTGGGGGAGGAGATGCGGGTGTGGTGCTCTATGGTGCATCCCCCATCGTTGAGTTCTGCAGGGTCGATAGCACCGACCCGGGACCTGGGATTCATGCAATGTCGGGATCATGGGTACAGATTCGCCAATGCGAAGTTGTCTCAAACAAGGGTAGTGGAATCAGGCTTACCGAATGCGGCACACTCCTTACGATTAGCGGTAGCACCATAACCGCAAACTCAGCAGCTGCCGATGGCGGCGGAATCTCCTGCGACTACTCCTCACCAACAATCACCAGCAATACCATAACCGCAAACTCAGCATCGGACTATGGCGGCGGAATCGCCTGCGACCACTCCTCGCCAACAATCACTAGCAATACCATAACCGGAAACTCAGCTAACGATGGCGGCGGAATCTCCTGCTACTCCTCCTCACCAATAATCACCAGCAATACCATAATCGGAAACTCAGCTAACTATGGCGGCGGAATCTCCTGCTACTACTACTCCTCGCCAATAATCTCCAGCAATGCCATAACCACAAACTCAGCTAACTACTATGGCGGCGGAATCTACTGCTACTACTCCTCGCCATCAATCACTAGCAATCCCATAACCGCAAACTCAGCTAACTATGGCGGCGGAATCTCCTGCGGGCACTACTCCTCGCCCACAATCACCACGAACTCCATCATCCGTAATATTGCCACATCCAAAGGTGGAGCCTTCTCTTGCACTTTCAACAGCAATCCTTCGGTTTCCCTCAATACGATAACCGAGAATGCTGCTCCGCTTGGAGATGCAATCTATACCAAGGATTCAAAGCCAACAATCTCCCACTCCAACATAGCATTCAATGGTTGGGGCATGCACAACGCTAGCTACGGCACTGTCCCTGTGGCTCAGAATAACTGGTGGAGGCACCCATCAGGTCCCTGGCACCGGGGGGGCAATCCAGGTGGGCAGGGAGATTCTCTTTCCACCTATGCCTGGGACTTTGTCCCATGGCTTGCGGATGCAGACACAACTGCACCACCAATTCCGCCTCAGGATCTTGTAGTTGTGGGAGTTTGGCATGTTAGCGTTACGCTTTCCTGGCAACCTGTTCCCCTCGCTGACCTTGCGGGCTATAAGGTCTATTTTGACACCGATACGACCGAATGGTATGGTGAGAGTGTGGATGTTGGAAATGTGACTGAGTTCACATTGGAGGACCTTGAGAGTGACACAACTTACTATTTTGCGGTCACCTGTTATGACAGTAGTGGCAATGAGAGTTGGTATTCGGCTCAGGTAAGCGCAACGACAGGGGATGTAAGTGGGGTGCCCAAGGGTGATAGGTTTGCCGAGTTTCGTATCACATCTCTCAAGCCTAATCCATTCAACTCACAAGTCGTGTTGGAATATCTCTTGCCTGACGCAAGGCGTGCCCGTGTTACCGTGCATGATGTTCGGGGAAGACAGATCAGGATGCTGAGAGACGGTGTTGAGCCGGCTGGTTTGGGCACATCCTTCTGGGATGGAAAGGACTCATTCGGAATGGTCTGCTCACCGGGGATTTACTACATTCGCATTGAGTCAGGCAAGGAGGTGGCAACCTCCAAGGTAGTTCTGATACGATAGCATCAATTGATCCTGGGCTCATCCCGTTATGTTGAATCACGGGGACAGCAGAGTTAATTCTGGGCACTCGCATCGCAATTGATATTGTATCCAGATTGATTTCGGGAATGGCACACTTAGCGGTGGCCTCAGGGTTTGCGATTCATATTGCCACCAGGGGGCAAGAACTCTGAGACTCATAGCACCTTGATACCCTACCGAATAATCAAGCGTGGAATCCGAGGAAACCCAAACCACACATATGAGACCTCTTCTCCGAAGATGACTACACTACATGCAAAGATCTCATCACAACGGCCTGGTGGCACAAAGTAAAGATATGGGCTTACTGGCCCATGCCTAACTATCTCCACATAACTGCTGTGCATCAATCACAGGAATCACAAGATTGCTTACAAGCCGCAACGAGAGAAGATTACCCGGGATATATCAGGCGTATAAACCTTCGTCAAACCTCGAGAGGTTATCTATGGGGGCAGATCTCTCCCATCTCCCAAGGATGAGAATTGCCTTCCTAACCCACTAAGGCGTGCGGAACTCAACCCAGTACCCACTCGTACTGTAAGAGCCCCAGGGAATATAGGGAGGAAGCAAGCAAATAGACAGAATTAAACATGATGCCCACAGAACCCCACCACTTCAAAACTCACCTTATCTCTTCCTCCACCAAATACAGCTTATCACCTTTTTTGAGTGCAAGGTAATGAAGTCTATCAGGTGAGTCAAAAACAATCCCTCCTCCTCCGATAGCAACAATCCCATCGCAGTGCTCACCCTCTCTATCATCCACAACCACAAACTGCTTATCGCCTGCCCAAGCCACGTAAGCAACACGCCAACTGTCGGAACTTACCTTGAACGACTCTAGTATGCATGAGGAAAAATCAATCTGAGTGATAAGTCTTTCATATATACTATCCTCTCTGGTGGTCTTTGCTGAGCAAAGCATGTTATACAACTGCCCACAAGAAATACAGCCACACACAACGCTATCCCTTTCCTCAACATGTCAACCTCCCCTCCTTCTTTAGCAACCAATCCCCCTGAATGTCTCAGTTCGGGAACAGAGAATACAATCGGGTGTGTTACTTAATCTTGCGCTGCTTAACTATCTTGATCGGACCTGTGTTGCATGAGTATCAGAAATTCTCGCCTGAGTCAAGTTGTTTCCCTTTGAAGGCGTGGATGTTCTTGCATCCACCTACTTGCGGACCACTGTGCCCTCGGGGCGATCCTCGAGATGATAGCCCATACTTGCAAGTTGAGTGCGAATGGTGTCAGCTGTTGCCCAATCTTTTGCCTTGCGTGCCTTGGCTCGCTCTTCAACAAGCTGCCTGACCTCCTGGGGTAGATCCTCGAGTCTTATTATTTCACCACCAAGGCTTTTGAAAAGCCCGAGTACTTCGCCGAGCTCTTTTATCTTCTCAAGAGCCCTTGCAAGAGTGAGTTTCTTGCCCGGGGTCTCAGGTGCACTCAAGAAAAGATTGACTTCACGAGCAATCTCGAAGATCTGGGCGATCGCACCTGCAGAGTTAAAATCATCATCCATCGCCTTGCGAAAGAGACCTTCCCTCTCTTGAACCTTCTTCCAGAACTCAGCATCCTTTCCCGTGAGCTCATCCAAAGAACCCTTAGGTTTATAGTCACCGAGGTATGCTTCAACGGATCTAAATGTGTTAGCCATCCTTCCGACAGCTGCGCGTGACTCAGCTAGACGTTCGCGGCTAAACTCCATTGGACTCCTGTAGTGAGAGCTCAAGAGATAAAATCTTACAACATCAGGCTCAAACTCTTTCACAATGTCCTCAATGGCAAAGAAGTGCCCAGTTGACTTCGACATCTTCTCGCCAACAAGATTCAGGAGCCCATTGTGTGTCCAGTAGTTGACAAACTTCTTGCCAGTTGCTGCTTCAGATTGAGCTATCTCATTTTCATGGTGGGGGAAGATGAGATCCTCGCCTCCGCCGTGGATATCAACCGTTTCTCCAAGATATTTCGTTGACATCACAGAGCACTCAATAGACCAGCCAGGCCGCCCCTTTCCCCAGGGGCTTTCCCAGTATGGCTCCCCCTCCTTGGCAGCTTTCCACAAGGCAAAATCAAGTGGGCTTCGCTTATGCTCGCCAACCTCAACACGTGCACCGGCCTTGAGTTCATCAATGTTCTTCTTCGAAAGCATCCCATAGCGTGGAAACTTAGCGATCTCATAGTAGACATCGCCACCAGCCTCATAGGCAAAACCCTTCGAGATTAGGGCCTCAATCATCTCTATGATCTCTTTTATGTGATCAGTCGCCTTGGGATGAACACTTGCGCGCTTTATGTTGAGCATATCTGCATACTTGAAGTACTCTTTTGTGTAGCGCTCTGCGATTACTCGATAATCAACACCTTCAGCATTGGCACGCGCAATGATCTTATCATCCACATCTGTGAAATTCTGAATGTAGGTGACCTCAAAACCCTTGTATTCAAGGTAGCGCCTTATCATGTCACCACAGACGAAGGCAAGCATGTGCCCCACATGAGGTCTATCCTGAACGGTCATGCCGCACATGTACATCCCCACGTGTCCTTCCCTCACGGGGACAAATTTCTTCTTCTTCGCATCAAAGGTATCGTAAACAACTAAATCCACTTCTTCTTTGACACCCCCTCAAGAATCTTCTCAAATTCCTTCAGGCGCTTTGGATCAAGGGGCTGACCGGCAACACCATCCTCCCTGAGAAAGCTGCTCACAATAAAACCGTCACAGATCTCTAAAAATCTACTAGCATTCGCAGGGGTGATGCCACTGCCCACGAGCAAAGGCATCTCTATATGACTTTCTTCGAGCTTTACCCTTACGCGCTTTAGATCTTCAGGTGCAGGTGGGCTCCCTGTACGTCTCCCTGTTATTATGAGGCAATCGGCTTTGCCTCGTTCGGCAACATCAAGAGCATCTTCATCTATCTCAGTATCACCGATTCTATAGGCATGCTTCACCATGACATCGGCAAATATGAGAATCCCGGGATTAAGCATTTGCCTTAAGCGATGCACCTCACCCGGTCTCCCCTCGACTATGCCTTCAGGCGTTATGTATCCACCAACAAGCACATTCAAGCGTATGAAGGCTGAGTTACTAACACTGGCAACAGCAAGAGCTGCCTGGTAATCATTCCGCAGCACATTGACTCCAACTGGAATTGTGACAGCATCTGCAATCTGGCGAGTGGCAATCGCCATCGAAGCAATTGTTACTGCATCAACTCTGTCTTTGAGGAAGGGAATATCACCGAAGTTCTCGACTATGAGTCCCCCGAACCCTGCTTCCTCAAGCATCCTTGCTTCATTCACACCACGCTCAACAACGCTCTCGAGGTTGCCACCATAGCCAGGACTCCCCGGAAGAGGCATAAGATGGATGACTCCGATTGCGACCTTCGGTTGCCTGAAGACTTCTTTGAAGTTTGTCATAATATCTATGGATACTTATCCCGATGATCTTCCTAAAAGGTTTCCCTAAAGTGACGCTACCCTCTTTTTGTCCAGCACCTTTATAACCTCTGTCACAAGCTTTACTGCATTGTCATAGTCGTCACGATGCAATATGCCTGTGTGACTGTGGATGTAGCGTGTTGGGACACCTATGACGATCGAAGGTACACCAGCTCTATTGAGATGTATCCTGCCTGTATCTGTCCCACCTCTTGCAATCGATGCCAGGTGGAAGGGGATGCGCTTCTTCTTGGCAACATCCAAAACCAGATCAAGAAGGTTTCTGTTAGGTATCATGGTGCGGTCATAAACCAGTATCGCCGGACCCGCTCCGAGCGCTTCGGCTTCATCGGTTCCAAAACCTGGCGTATCATGCGCAATCGAGACCTCAAGAGCGAATGCCACATCGGGATCAACAACCGCCGCACTTGTCTGGGCTCCACGCAGTCCAACCTCTTCTTGAACTGTCCCAACAGCATATACAGTATTGGGGTGCTTGGTGCGTGAGAGTTTTCTTATGACATCTATCATCATTGCACAGCCAACCCTGTCGTCCCATGCCTTTGCCAAGAAGGTCTTGGGATTTGCCATAGGCTGAAAAGGACTCCATGGTATGATGGGATCACCGACTCTTATGCCAAGCTTCTTTTCGACATCAAACTTGCGTGTTGCACCTACGTCGATATGCATATCATCAATGTCAATTACTTTACGTCGATCTTCCTCTTTGATCTCATGGGGAGCCTTCGAGCCCACAACACCGATTACCTCTCCTTTGCGAGTCTTGACAATCACACGATGACCGAGGACGACGTGACTCCACCAGCCACCCACAGGCAGAAACTTGAGGAAACCCTCTTTTGTTATGCGCTTGACGATGAAGCCAACTTCATCCATGTGGGCAGCGAGCATCACCCTCGGAGTCGATGAAGTTCCCTCCTTCTTACAGATGATGCTTCCAAGGCGGTCACGCGTGATTTGTGTAAGTGGCGCAAGGTGCTTCTCAATCACCCTTGCAACCTCTTTTTCAAAACCAGAAATCCCGTTCACCTCCGTAAGATCCTTCAACAGCTCCAATGTTGCATCCATTGACCTAACCCCCGGATTTATGCCTGACTGCAAGTGCTCTGCCGATAGCACCTTCAACTATTTGCTCTACAAGGTCTGCAAAACCGATTCCAGCAGCTTGGGCTGCCATTGGTACAAGGCTCGTCTCCGTCATGCCAGGGATGGTGTTGATCTCAAGAAAATAGGCAACTCCATTCTCATCAAGCCTCAGGTCAACTCTTGCAAAGTCATTGCACCCGAGTATCTCATATGCCTTAAGAGCCTCTTGCTGGATGCTCAACGTTAGTGATTCTTCAAGTGGTGCTGGGCAATGATAAGTCGTCATTCCCTTGGTGTATTTTCGAGTATAGTCATAAAAGCCTTCTTTAGGTCTTATCTCAACGATAGGTAGAGCCGCCTTATCAAGAATAGGTACGCTTAGTTCACGACCATAAATGTATCTTTCGAATAATACCCTCGGAGAATACCTGTGGGCAAGGTCTATCGCTTCGCCAAGCGATTCGAGCCCGTGAACAATCGAGACACCAATCGTTGAGCCCTGATCTGAAGGCTTAACGACAATGGGAAAACCCCCTATGCCCTCGATCCTCTCGACAATTGCTTTGGAATCAAAATCTTCTTTGACAGAAAACCATGGCGGTGTTGCTATAGCGTGGTGTTCGAAAAAGATCTTGGTTGCGATCTTGTCCATGCAGATGGCACTTGAACGAACACCTGAGCCTGTATATGGAACATTCAAAAGCTCAAGAAACGCCTGAATCGTGCCATTTTCACCAGCTCCTCCATGAAGCGCAATGAAGACCACATCTATTGCGTTGGTAAGATGATTAAGAAGATCTGCAATGTCCCTTCCCTCGTGAGGATTGAGATCGTATTCAACAACCTCATGCCCCTTGGATCTTAAGCCCCTTGCAACCGATGCTCCTGTGCTAAGCGAGACTTCGCGCTCGCTCGAACTCCCTCCCATAAGAACGAGAATTTTCATCATGACCTCCTTGAAGCTTCCCTATCTCCTACGACGCCTCAGGAAGCCTCATGCGGACAGAGATGAACTGATCGGCAGGGAGGTCTCCGAAACAAAACCGTTTTTGAAGCTACCGCCCGAAATAATGCCAAACCAGCTTTCCCTTCTAAAGGTCAACAAGAGCAACACTATAGGCTTCAATGGCTCCACCTTCGCCAACTACTCCCAAGCCCTCAGCTGTCTTTGCCTTGATCGATATCTTGTCAGAGTCTATCTTGAGTGCCTCACCAATGTTTGCCTTCATTTTCTGGATGTGAGAAGCAAGTTTAGGCCTCTCAGCAATAAGTGTGCAATCAATGTGCATGATTCTTCCCATCTTCGATACAAGATCATGAACCTTGGAAAGCAACTTCAGACTTGAGATATCCTTGTAGCGAGGATCATCATCTGGGAAATGTTGACCTATGTCACCCCGGGAACATGCGCCCAGGATTGCATCGATTATTGCATGAATGAGGACATCACCATCACTATGACCAAGAAGCCCCTTCTCATACTCGATCTCGACACCACCTATGATGAGTTTTCTCCCTTGCTCGAGCCTATGGATGTCATATCCAAAACCAATCTTGAGCAAGACCTAGCGCCTCCTTGAGCGTTGCCTTTGCGCCCTTGTATGTCTGCGTTTAGGGCGCTTGGTTTGCGATGCAGCAAGCTTCACACGATTTTCCTGCTTAAGGAAATACTCAAAGACTGGAAGATCCTCGGGTGAGGTTATCTTGAAGTTATTATAACTTCCAACGGCAACAGTAACCTTTGCGCCGTATTTTTCAACAAGCGATGCATCATCAGTTGCCTCAAAGCGTTCCTCCGCTGCCCGCCTGTGGGCTTCGAGAATAAGGTCGTAGCGGAAGCATTGAGGTGTCTGAGCAAGCCAGAGTAAGCGCCTATCGAGAGTCCCAACGATCTGGCCACTTTCAACCTGCTTTACAGTGTCGCGTGCAGGTACGCCTGTTATCGCTGCTCCAGTCTTGTGTGCAGCATCAATAACTCGCCTTATGAGCAGATCAGTTACAAGGGGACGCACAGAATCATGAATAACCACAAGATCTGTCTTTGGATCGAGTGCTTTAAGCCCACTGAATACAGATTGCTGCCTTGTCTCACCCCCGCCAACAACAGCACTTACCTTCTTGAAGTCATATGCTTCAACCACTTCCTTTTTCATCCAGTCAATTGAATCCCTTGGGACAACCGCTACAATCTGATCAACCAACTTTGAAGCCTCGAAAACCTCAAGCGTATAAGCAATGATGGGCTTGCCTGCAACTTTGGTAAACTGCTTCCTCCCGCTTCCACCCATCCTTCTCCCTTCGCCTGCTCCTACAATTACTGCGCCAACCATTTTCCCCTCTCCAAATCATTTTGAGATCCTAAGCCTTAACCTTTGAGAAAATCATTCTGCCAACCGCAGTCTGGAGTACACTGGTTATGACAACGCTTACATTCCTGTTGAGCAGCTGGCTCCCACCTTCAACAACGACCATAGTGCCGTCGTCAAGGTAACCAACACCCTGATCAGGTTCCTTGCCGCGCTTCATTATTCTGACGCTTATCTCCTCTCCTGGAAGGACAACTGGCTTAAGGGCATTTGCCAGCTCATTAACATTCAAAACCCTTATTCCATGAAGCTGAGCAACTTTGTTGAGATTGAAATCATTGGTTATAATCTTGGCATGTCGCTGACGTGCAAGGCGAACGAGTTTGGCATCGACTTCTGTCTCCCCGGGCGGATCATAGTCATCGATTATAACGACGAGATCCTTGCGAAGCTGCATTCTTCTCAGCACATCAAGTCCCCGCCTACCCCGATTCCTCTTTATGGGATCTGCTGAGTCAGCAATTTGCTGAAGCTCATCAAGCACGAACTTGGGAATGATTATCTTGCCCTCGATGAAGTGGCTCTCGCATATGTCTGCAATGCGTCCGTCAATGATGACACTGGTATCGAGTACCTTGGGAATCCCGTCTTCCCCGTGGTGCCAGCTTGCAAGCCTGAGCTCACCACGCTTCCTTATTCCTACAACTGCTCCCATGTAGCCCAGGACCAAGGCTATTACTATGATGACGAAGTAACGATACTGATATTCGTTGACCGCCGGGATTTGAAGCAAGAACCATCCAAGGAGCATGGCAACTATGAGTCCCAGGATAAGACCGAGTACACCAGCCAAAATCTCCCTGCCTGAACGCCCCTGTAACTTGATTTCGCCGAGGATTATGGCTGATGCGATTCCGAAGCCAACTCCCAGGCCTACGACAGGATACCAGCCCTGGGACCTAAAGAAATAATAGCCTGCAAGGCTAAAAAGTGCTAGCAAAACCATTCGGATTATTATCACCGCCGCTCCTACCTCCCGGACCACCCACAAGCCAGGCTAGAATATCTCAATGGTGACATAGCGCTCGGGGTGTTCCCTAATGTCTTCAATTAGTAAGTTAAGATTCTCAAGCGCTGAGTCCAGCTCTTCATACAACTTTTTCTCTTTGATGAGCTTTCCCAGACTTCCCTCACCACGATCAATACCATCTGTTATCTCCTTCAATGTGATTGTGAGGGAATCCAGCCTGCTAGCTGCTCTCGAGAATCTCTCAATTCCCATCTTGATCTCATCTTTCCTGGTACCGACTATGTCATTGAGACCTTCAGACGCACTTCGCATGTTCTCAGCTGTCGCCCTTATGTCATCACGCGTCTCCCTAAGAAGCCTCACAGCCTCTCTTAACATTTCATCGAGATTGGCAAGACTCTCCCCAAGACCCCGACTTTGCTCTTTACTCCCAAAGACATTCTGCAAGACAGCAACCAATTGCTTCACATCTTGCATCATCTCACCTGTGCCTGCAACAACCTCTGTAAGCCCTGGGCGATACTTTCCTTCAACAGCTGAGCCCGGTTTGAGGACCTCGCCGGTCTTGCCAGGAAGGATATGAATATATTTCTCCCCCATTAGCCCAATACTGCGTATCTCAACTGAGCAGTCCTTTCTGAGGACAACCCCCTGCTGGATAAGAAGATCAGCCCTTACCCTGCCATTCTCTAGTGTGATCTTGCCAACCTTGCCAAGCTCAAGGCCTGAGACATCGACAGGATCGCCAACCTCGAGCCCACCAACCTGGTCAAAATAGACCGAATAGGTTTCCCAACGACGATTCCATCTCACCTCACCAATCCACATTACCCCAACAACGAGAATTACAGCACCGAGGATCACGGCTATCCCGACCTGAATCTCAGTTCTGCGTGTAGTCGTAGCCATTTATCTACCCCTCGTAAATGGGAATTGGACCTTCAGCTCTGCCCTCGACAAACTGACGGACAACTGGATCTTGAGTCGCCTTGACTTCCTCTGGTGTGCCTTCGAAAACGATTCTGCCACCGTAGAGCATCGCCAGCCTGTCGCCTATCTTCATTGCACTATTCATATCATGAGTTACAGCAATTGAGGTGACTTGAAGGGTTGTCTGGAGTCGCCTTATGAGCTGGTTTATGACATCAGCCATAATTGGGTCAAGCCCCGTTGTGGGCTCATCGTAGAGAACAACAGGTGGATCCATTGCAATTGCTCTTGCAAGCCCCACCCTTTTCTTCATGCCACCGCTGAGCTCGGAAGGCCGAAGATCTTCAACCTGAGTAAGCCCAACAAGCTCGAGCTTCTCCCTTGCAATCCTTCGAACCTCGTTCTCGTCAAGATCGGTATGTTCAAGAAGCCCGAGTCCAACGTTTTCCCAAACAGAAAGTGAATCGAAAAGAGCCGAACTCTGGAAAAGCATTCCAAAGCGCTTCCTGAACTCTATGAGCTCCTCACCAGCCAGAGCTGTTACCTCTACCCCATCAACAACGATTCTGCCGCTATCAGGTTTCATAAGCCCGATTATGTGCTTGAGCAAAACGCTCTTGCCACACCCACTTCTGCCGATGACGACGACTGTCTCGCCCCGGCGTACCCGAAGGTTAACACCTTTCAAGACAGCATTGTCTCCAAAACCTTTTTTAAGATCCGTAATCTCTATCATCACTTGATCCATCATCGGGAAAAGACCCCTCTGAAAAGCAGTGAGGCAAGCACATAGTCAGTTATGAGAACAAGAAGACAGGAGGAGACTACTGCACGCGTTGTTGCAAGTCCAACCCCTTCTGCTCCACCTTCGGTTCTGAGTCCATGATGTGAGCCCATCATAGCGATGATTATTCCAAAAAAGATCGCCTTGATGAGGCCGCTAAAGACATCGAGGGTATCCAGGAAAAGCTTGAGACTTGAAAAATAGACATGCGAGGTTATCCCCAACCCGATGAGGGCAACCACATAGCCTCCCATGATTGCAATGAAGTCAGAAAAAATCGTTATGACAGGGAGCATGATGATCCCTGCAATAAGCCTTGGCGTGACAAGATAGCGAATGGGGTCAATTGCAAGAGTCTCGAGTGCATCTATCTGTTCAGTCACTTTCATTGTGCCAAGCTCGGCAGCAATCGAAGCACCGACTCTTCCCCCAACAACAAGTGCTGTGAGAACGGGACCAAGCTCGATTACAACAGACTTGCCTATGACACTACCAAGATAGCGAAGTGGCACATAGTTCTGAAACTGGTATGCAGCCTGTACAGCTGCGACACCACCCGTGAAGACTGAGGTTACAAGCACGAGAGGGATTGAACCTACACCGATCCTGAGCATCTGCTCAACGACGAGGTGCTTCTGCTTGAGCGCTTTTGGAATCCGCCTGGCAGCTGAGCAGAGCAAGATGAAAACCGCACCCACCTCAGCGACAGAAAAACCAACGCTTCTTCCAACATACTGGGCTAAGTTCATGTCACCTGATCACTCGGTTTCAATACGGGATTTATCCTCAAAGCGCGTATATTCTTGGAAGAAAAGGAGCTCGACTTTGCCAGTTGGCCCATTGCGTTGCTTGCCAATGATGATTTCAGCAAGGCGCTTCTCCTCAAGCTGCTCGTGGTCAATTGCATCGGGTGGAAGCTCATCGGTGTGCTTGTAAACCGCTGGACGATAGATGAAAAGTACAACATCAGCATCCTGCTCAATTGCACCAGATTCTCTCAGATCCGAAAGAATGGGACGCTTCTCTTTGCGCTCACGCTGCTCGACAGCTCTTGAAAGCTGTGAGAGGGCAACAACCGGAATATTGAGCTCCTTTGCTAGTGCCTTGAGCGATCTTGAGATGTGGGATATCTCCTGCTGCCTGTTCTCAGCTCTGCCATGCCCCCTTATGAGCTGAAGATAATCAACAATCACAAGACCGAGATCCACCTCAGACTTAAGCCTGCGAGTCTTCGCTCTCATCTCAAGCACATTAAGATCGGGACTATCATCAATAAAGATCGGCGCATCGTGGAGGACTCCGGCTGCCGTTGTGAGTCTTCCCCAATCCTGCTTGCTTACGTATCCACGCCTCACACTCTCAGCCTTCACCCTTGCTTCCGAACACAGCATTCGAAGCATGAGCTGTTCCTTCGTCATCTCGAGACTGAAGATGGCAACGGGGATCTTATGACGCAGAGCCACATGACCGGCAATGTTTAGGGCGAAGGATGTCTTACCCATCGAGGGTCTTCCAGCAATGACTATGAACTCACCTCGTTGCAAACCGCTTGTTTTGGTATCAAGATCCTTGAAACCTGTTTCAAGACCTGTGACATATCTTTTCTGCTGATAAAGCTGCTCAACTGTCTCAAAGCTGTCCTTAACGATGTCTTGCATCGCAACAAAGCCCTGCCTGAGCTTAGAATCCGATATGGCAAAGATCTTGCGCTCAGCACGATCGATTATCTCACTGACATCAGCCTGGCCGTTGTAGGCTTCATGAATTATCTGGGTAGAAGCATCGATGAGCTTTCTCAAGGTTGCCTTCTCAAGTACAATCTTGGCATGATGTTCGATGTTTGCTGATGTCGCAACACTACTCAAAAGATTTTCAAGATAGACAGCTCCACCGAGGGATTCAAGCTCTCCGCGCTTTCTTAATTCCTCCGTGAGTGTGATGAGATCAACGGCTTCATTTCGATCATAAATCGAAAGAATACAACTGAAGATCTTAGCATGCTGATTCAAGTAGAAACATGATTCATCCAGTATCTCTATGGCTTTAGCGATTGCATCTCTGTCAAGCATCATTGCACCGAGAACTGCCATCTCAGCTTCAATTGCCTGAGGGGGTATCTGATCAGCACTGGCTCTTACTTGCGCCATTGTGCATCACTCCTTGTATTGGCAAACCAAGAAATTTCATTACCTGTTTGATGTCTTCCCAGACAAGCTTCTTGATTGCTGGCTTGCGTAGGCAAGCAGCTGGGTGGAATGTAGGCATTACAGGGATTCCAAGATACTCATGGAATCTCCCACGCAGGGAAGTGATACCATTATGTCTTCCCGTTAGAGTCTGAGCTGCCACTGATCCCAGAGCACAAATTACCTTAGGTTTTACAAGCTCAATTTGCTTTTCAAGATAAGGGAGACATTCGGTTATCTCATCAAGCTGAGGATTGCGATTGCCTGGAGGACGACACTTGACAATATTGGCAATGTAAACATCCTCTCGCCTCAATCCCATAGCTTTGATGATCTTTGTCAGAAGCATGCCTGCCCTGCCGACAAATGGACGTCCCTGGAGATCTTCATCTCTACCAGGTCCCTCACCGATAAACATGAGATCGGCCCTGGGATTACCTTCTCCAAAAACAACATTCGTGCGCGTCTTGTGGAGATCACATCGCGTGCAACCTCTCACAAGGCGGCTAAGATCCTCAAGTGTAGGCTTGAAGACATCGTCGAT
The DNA here is from genome assembly GCA_029933125.1 of bacterium. Taxonomy (GTDB): domain Bacteria; phylum Arandabacterota; class Arandabacteria; order Arandabacterales; family Arandabacteraceae; genus JALGWB01. The sequence goes on from JAOZOU010000009.1 coordinate 15,423, forward strand.
TGGAAGATAGACTTCCTTTATACCACATGCATCAATAAGACCAAGTAGGTTGCAAATCTCATCTCTCAAGTTTGCTCTATGAGAAGGATTCAAGCCTCTGCTCATTACTGACTTAGCCTCTTGCCTTAAGATCAGAGGTTACAGCATCTATGATCTTGCGAGCAAGATCACGTTTTGACATAAGCGGTATTTCTTCAACCTTGCCATGCTTGTCAATCAGGTAGCCGCAGTTGGTTTCACTTCCAAAGCCAGCTCCAGAGACAAGTGGATTGTTGACCATCACGTAGTCGAGGTTCTTTGAGAGAAGCTTCTGCTTGCCCCGCTCGACCTCGTCTTGAGTTTCAAGGGCAAATCCAACAACGATTCGCTCGCCTTTCTCAGAGGCAAGTTCGGCAAGAATATCAGTGGTCGCCTCAAGATCGAGTTTGAGTCCCGTATCTCGCTGTAGCTTGCCCTCGTGGGTCTTTCTCGGTCTGAAATCGCAAACAGCAGCAGCCATGATGAGGCAGTCAGCATCCTGCCACTCAGCCTGAAGCTCCTTACGCATCTCATCGGAGGTTTCAACCTCGACTACCTTGACACCGTATGGATAGGCTATTGCGATAGGCCCAGTTACAAGAACAGTCTCGGCACTCCTCGAAGCTGCCTCTGCCGCAAGTGCAACTGCCATCTTGCCAGTCGATCTGTTAGAGATGAATCGCACATCATCGATTGGCTCAAGTGTTGGGCCACCACTCACAACAACCTTCCTACCCTCAAGGTCATGTGTTTTTCTTGCAGCCTCAAAGATAGCCTCAACAATCTTCTTAGGATCTGCAAGCCTCCCCTTTCCCTCTTTTCCGCATGCAAGCCATCCACTCTCCGGTTCGACAATGTAGAAGCCTCGCCTGTTGAGTATTGCGAGATTCTCCTGCACTGCCGGATTGAAATACATAGCCTCATTCATTGCAGGAGCAATGACTACAGGAGCAGTTGTTGAAAGCACAATTGTCGAGAGGAGATCATCACAGATACCACCTGCCACCTTGCCAATAAAGTTTGCTGTTGCAGGTGCTATGGCTACCACATCCTGACTCGTCGCAAGATCAATGTGAACTGGTTGGCGTGTGCCTGGTTCGAAAAGATCCACTCGGACATCATTACCCGTTAGCCCTCGAAAGGTTGCCTCTCCAATCAAGCTGATAGCATGTTTCGTCATAACAACTAAGACCTCAGCCTGCGCCTTTACAAGCTGGCTCACTATCTCGGCTGCCTTATAAGCTGCTATTGAGGCTGTAACTCCAACGAGTACTTTCATGCGGTTTTCTTCCTGCGCCTTGTCCTGGGCCTTGCCTTAGGCTCCGTCTCTTCAATCTCGTATTCCACCTTGCCCTCAACAAAATTCTCCACAGCCTTTGGAACGGCTTTCTCGCCATCCTCGAGGAAAACTCCCGGAACAGCATTGAGTCGCCTGGCTTCCTTCGATATGGCTACAACTGCTTCATAAAGACTCGAAGCGCGTTTGAGCAGCTGCTCTCTGTCGATTACTGGTTTCTCATTCTCCCCCACTGGTTTCGTCTTGCAAGTTGCACATCTACGCCCGTCAATCACTGCCTTCCCTTCATCGATCACAGGTTTTCCCACATCTTGAGTCTTGTTCAACTTTTCACCCCCCTCTCATCGAGACCGAGAAGCTGGCGCCAGGTTATACCTTCGAGGATACGATCCCGCCGCAATCTTTCAGCTCGAACGATGCTATGCATCTTCTCCACGGCTGCACCGACCGTATCATTGACAACGACATAGGTGTACTTGGTGATGTAGTCCATCTCGCCAAGTGCATTTTCGAGGCGTAACCTCAAAACCTCCTCAGTCTCGCTACCACGGTTCCGTAGCCTTTCCTCAAGAATCTTGAAAGAAGGTGGGATGATAAAAATCGAAACACTTCCGGGATAAGCCCTCATTATCTGAGTCCCGCCCTGGACATCTATATCCAGGAGAATACTTATCCCGCGATTAAGTTGCTCGTCCATCCACCTCTTGGGTGTACCATAGTAGTGCCCATGAACATAAGCCCATTCTGCAAGTTCCCCTTCCTTCTTCATGCGTTCAAACTCATCCTGACTTACAAAGAAATAATCCTTACCGTCCACCTCGGTTGCTCTTGGCGGACGGGTGGTCGCGGAGATTGAGAAAGCCAGTTGGTCATCTTTCTCGAGAAGGTGATGGCAAAGTGTTGTCTTGCCCACGCCTGATGGTCCTGAAACTACGATAGGAAAAGATACCAACCCTGTTCTACTCATCCTGGTCACCGCTGACTTTCTCAAGGCGCTGCGTTATTGTTTCTGCACCTATTGCTGAGAGCACTATATGGTCACTGTCCATCACGATTATCGAGCGGGTTCTCCGTCCCTGGGTAGCATCAACCAGCTTTCCCATCTTGCGAGCATGATCTTTGAGTCTGCGGATTGGTGACGATCCAGGGGTGATTATAGCAACTATCCTGTGACTGGCGACAACGTTACCGAAGCCTATATTGATAAGATGACCTTTCAAAACGTCACCCCCGTTACTCGATGTTCTGAACTTGTTCCCTTATCTTCTCTAATTCTTCTTTTATCAACACAACATTTGTTGAGACGGTTGCGTCAGATGCTTTTGCCCCCATTGTGTTGACTTCTCTTGCCATCTCCTGAAGCAGGAAATTTAGCTTTCTTCCGACTGCACCTCCTTCGGAAAGATAACGCTTAAAGTTATTGAGGTGAACACGATAGCGAACGCACTCCTCAGTAAAATCTGTCCGTTCAGCAAAGAGAACCACTTCCTGAGCAAGCAGGGCATCATCATATTCGCCCTTTTCAGTCAACTCAGCAATCTTTGCCTTGAGACGCTGGCGAAGCTCTTCCACACGCCGAGGTAAGCGACTTTCTATTTTCTCAAGGTAGCTCAGGGTTTGGTCCACGCGATTCTCAATGTCTTTTGCGATTGCTTGTCCCTCTCTCGATTTCATCTCAAGAAGATCATCAAGCGCAATCGAGACTGCTTCCTTCACAAAGGGCAGAGCTCTTGCTGGTTCCCATTCTTCAGCCTCGCGCTTGAAAAGATCAGGCAGCAGGGCGAAGGTCTGGAGGTCAACCTTGCCTGGAAGATTGTAGCGCTGTCTGAGATTTTCAAAGAGGGCGTAATAACGATCCGCAACTTCCTCATCGAGCTTTATTACCTCAGCAAGCCCCTCGGTATCGTCCCAGCTCACGTTTGCAAGAATTCGACCTCTCGAGATCTTTTCTTGAATCATGCTCTTTATCTCTGGCTCAAGGGGAGTCAGAAACTTGGGAAGCTTCATTGTCATCTCAAGGAAGCGATTGTTGAAAGATCTGAGTTCTACTGTGACTCTCACCCCCTTCTCTTCAATTTCGCCCCGACCATAACCAGTCATGCTACGGATCACTTCTGTACTCCTCACGCCTTCGTAGTTGTCTAAAGGAGGGACTACTGAGCCCCCACCCCGCATCCCACTCAATTGAGAATAAACCCAAAAAGGGGTGGTGTCAATCAATTCGATCGAGAGCCGCTTATTCTCAGGGCTGTAGCGTGTTTGGCTCCCTTGGAATCAGCTGGTTGACACAGAAGTTGAGTGCGGGGATAATGACTGTGGAACGCGAATTGTAGTACATCAGGCTCAGACCACTTTGCTATCCAGCGCTACCTCTTGCAATTGGATTGATATCTCGAGGTCGGTTGAGAGAAAAGCCTTGTAGAGCGACGAAATCTGACTTTCTTCTGTGGATTAACGATCCAAGGTGTGGTTCAAGACCATCTTGCTTCTGAGAGTTTGAGGAGGGTAGCTGTGGAGTATCGCAGGCACAAGGACTTGAGGATCTCGGAGGTTGGAGTTGGTTGCTATGCTCTGAGTGGAGCTTACGGGAAAAAAGATGTTGATGAGTTCAAGCGAATGCTAAGGCGTGCGTATGAGCTTGGCGTCAACTTTTTCGATACAGCTGAAGCATACGGCAATGCAGAAAAGATTCTGGGGGATGCCATCAAACCCTTTCGATCAGAAGTGCACGTTGCCACCAAGGTGGGTATTCGTAAGGGAGTCGAGCCCAATCTTTCGAAATCGTATGTAACTGCGGCATGTGAGGAAAGTCTCAGGCGGCTTGATACCGACTATATCGACCTCTACCAGGTTCACTTTGACGATCCCAAGACACCCGTTGAGGAAACCGTCGAGGCTCTTGAAGGGCTGAAGGCTGCAGGCAAGATACGTCACTACGGGCTTGGACATCTGCCTGCCGAGAAGGTCAAGCAGTACATGTCAGTTGGAGAAGTCTTCTCTGTGCTTGTCGAGCTCAGTGCCGTTGCAACTGACGCTCGCAACAAGATGCTACCACTATGCAGGAGCAAGCAGGTTGGTGTCATTGCCTTCAGCGTAACAGGAAGAGGATTGCTTACGGGTAGATTCAAGCAGCACCCCGAGTTTGAACCCCAGGACATCCGTAACGTCGATCCCTTGTTCAGGCGAGAGCGTTTTGAATCCGGGCTGCGCGTAGCAAGCGAGCTCACCAACATTGGCAAACGGTATGGCAAGACCCCAGCTCAGGTGGCGATTGCCTGGGTGCTTGCTCAGGCGGGCATCATCTGTGCACTTTGTGGTCCTTCGACTGTTGCTCATCTTGAAGAGAACGTTGGCGGGAGCGGCTGGCAACTGACCGATGAGGATCTTGCCAGGCTTGAAGACTTACTTGAGCACGAAGCAGCCTTTGTCACAGAACAGCAGAGGGTTGGGATTAAGGAGATTCTTTCGGGTCGGCTACCAGACGAACCACACCAGGCCTTTAGCGATCTTATCTATGCAATTGAGACAGCAGTCTCGCTTGACCTGACAACCGAGGCGGAGGTGCTGCCTACCTTCAAAGAACTCTACGCGCTCCGGGGTAAGCTCGATGAGAGCAGCCGTTCCAAACTTGAAGAAGTTCAGGACAGGTTGCGCAGTCTCATTGGCTTTGTTGACGGAGACACCAATCCGTGAGCCCTCGGGGTCGGAGCTAAAAATCGGCAAATCCCCCCAATTGGGGTCGGAGCTAAAAATCTGCATTCCAGCTTCTTTGGCACGGTCTGTGCAATTGCAAGTTAGGTGCCAGCCACGCCTTCGTGCACGTTTTTAGCTCCGACCCCGGAGGCCGGGTGTGGTATGATGGAGGTATGGCGATTGGGCTGGATTCGTTTGGCGTAACCTTTCTCGCAAGAGACCTTAAGCAAGCAATAGTCGACCTTGAAATTGGCGGCGTTCTGCTTGCTGGCGATAGGCTGCTGACACTAAACCTCAGTGGACGATCCCGACTCGACCTACGCATCCTTCTCGATCCAACCTTACCACTGGCTTGTGCTGGTCCAGCCTCCAAGCGCAACACCAAACACGAAGACCCCCCTCATGTGCAGAGGTTTGAAGAGCACCTCTTGGGAACAACCATCGTCGATGTCTCCCAGATAGACCTTGATCGCATTCTGCTACTTACAGTTGAAACCGAAAGGGCGAGACTGCGGCTCTATGTCGAGCTCATTCCTCCATTCCCCAACGTGTTCTTGACCGACACTAACGATATACTCATAGAGCCTTTGTTTAAGACTGGAATGCGGACGCGGAGGCGAGCGCTTTCAAGAGGTAAGCCCTATGTCGTCCCTGAGCCCACCGCCAAGATTCATCCGAGTGACGCTGACGACACCTTGCTCGAAAAGATTGGCTCAAACGCTGACCCCGAGATTCTGAGCAAGCAAATAGTCGGCATAAGCCCCTTTGTGTCTCGTGAGATAGTTACTCGCAGCAAGGCATCGAGTCTCGGTCGGGCTTTGAAGGAGTTGCTTTCATCCTATAGGTCTGCCTCGATTGAGCCGTGTATCTTCGAGACTGTACCTGAGCTCAGTCCCAACCCACCGCATCTTGGGATAGCCTGGTTTAGACCAAGGCTTGATGGCGTAAGCAACGTAAGACGAGTCGGCTCAATGAATGAAGCCACGTGCCGGCTGCTCGAGCACTACCTCGAAACTACCCAGCTTGAACGCCAGCGAGCACATCTTGCAAGGCTTATAGGTCGAGAGATCAAAAGGCTCGAACACAAACTCAGAGAGATCCCACCGAGAGAGGCTGAGCTGGCAAAGGCTGATTCATATCGCAAGCTCGGAGAACTCCTCGTCGCTAACCTCAATAGGGTCAAGAAGGGTGACGCCAAGATAAGTGTGATTGACCTCTATGATCCGGATCAGAAGGCAGTTGACATTCCGCTTGAGCCAGCCTTGAGCCCCCAGGAAAATGTCGAACTCTATTTCAAGAAGGCGAGAAAGGCAAGGCGACGGGCTGAGATGGCTGACATGAGGCGAACCGAGATAACCAAGCGCATCACCCAACTTGGCCACCTGCTCGATGCGCTCAAGCAAGCCAGTATTTCAGAGCAACATCTCCAGGGTATCGCCTCCAGGGTCGAGCGCAAAAAGCACGGAGTGAAGCAGGAAGCAAAGGATATCGATGCCAGAGCCTTGAGCCTTGGGATTCGCCCTCGCCGCTATGTCGTAAGTGGCAGCTGGACGGTACTTGTCGGAAGATCTGCCAAGGAAAATGACATCCTCACCCATAAGTATGCTCGGCCCTCAGACCTTTTCTTCCATGCTCGCCAGGCTCAAGGCTCACATGTGATTCTTAAAAAGGGTAAGACCAAGACCGAGGTCTCAAAAGAGGCAATCCTTGAGGCTGCTGCAATCGCTGCCTACTACAGCAAGGCTCGCACCTCAAAGCATGTGCCGGTCTCCTATACTGAGAAACGCTATGTCAAGAAGGTGAGAAAAGGTCCACCCGGACTCGTCACCCTCCTCAGAGAAAAGGTCGTCTTCGTCGATCCCACCCTCCCCTGAGCCAACTGCATCAGCGCATAAGAACCACCTTAGCAGTCGCCGACTGCCTGCCAGATGAGATTCTTACAAAATAGATACCAGCCGAGACGGCTCTCTCATTCCTTGACATACCGCTCCAGACCAAGGAGTGCATACCAGGTGATAGATGCCCTGCCTCGCTCTCCCACACCAGCCTACCTGCAACGTCATAAACAGAGACCCGTACATCACCAAAGGTCGGAATTGTAAAAGATATCTGGAAATTCTCGTGGCTCGGGTTGGGTACAATTTTGGCGATGCCAAAGGCGAGGTGCTGGCCCCCACCTTGAGAAACACCCGCTATGTCAACATCTCCCTCCCACCGCCGTGCATATATCTCAGGATTACCATCCCTCTCATCCCGCCACACAACGGCTATCTTGCCTAAGGCATCGGCAGCCACAGAAGGCAAAGCACAAGAGCCGCTCTCGGATGACAGCCTCGCCTCCCTTGACCAAATCGAAGTGTACGACTTGTAGTAGATTGCCTCAGCCTCGTCATAGGTGTCCTCCCAGACCAAATGAAAGCGGCCCCTTCCATCACCACAGATATTGGGCGTCGTGCCAGTACCAAAAATTTCACCCAGGTCAGTCCACGACCCGCCTTCGTAAAGCATCCCCCGTATGGATGTATCACTCCCATCTTGCTCCTCCCACACCACCATTACCCTGCCACCGTCGTCGCAGCCAACCGATGGACGCGTCGAGAGACCCGGAGTCGCTACCAGCCTAGTAGAACTGCTCCACACCGAACCATCCCAGACCTTGTAGTAAATCTCACTATTGCCATCACGTGTATCTTCCCAGACCACGTAGACATTGCCAAGGCTGTCAGCTGCCCCAGCCGGATAGCGTGACACTGCCCCATCGCTGGTGAGCCTTTCTTCAGTCCACCCTAAACCATCCCATCTAACGCAGTATATCTCCCAGTTGCCATCACGACTGTCCTGGAAGAATATGAATGGCTCATCACCCGCACTCACTGCCAACGAAGGATAGTCTGACACACCACTATTGCTGGTCAGTCTTCGATTTGCCTCCCAGATTAAGCCATCATAGTGCTTATAGTATATCTCCCAGTTGCCATCACGACTGTCCTTCCAGCACAAGTGGAGCTCGTCACCCACCCCACCACAAATTGAAGGGAGCTGGGATGAAGCCGCATCATAAGTCAGCCGCGTCTCCGGTAGCCAGCTCACTCCATTCCACTTGCGGTAGTAAATCTCATAATTGCCATCACGATTGTCATACCAGACAACATGCACGTGACCACTTGCCTCCCTTACAACACACTTACTGTTGTTCCACGAAGTTGTCGATGAGTAAGTATCGAAGCTTACGCGCTCTTCTTCACCCCAAGGTGTGTCAATGATGAGAATGGCGTCAGCGAGGAACGCCTCCTGCAGGTCAGAATCGGAATTCTTAAGCCAGACCTGCCAGTAGCCCGGCTCTGCCCCGCAGAGATCAAAATCACATTTGATGTAAGAGTCCGAAAGCCTTGTCACATTCTGTGCAAAAATCGGTTCCTCACCCACCCGCTCGAGCCAGACTGAGGGATTGCCAGCAAAACCGGTCCCTGTTAGAACGGCATTTACAGGGAAGACGTTGCCAGCTTCCGTTGGGGAAAACCTCGCTATAGCTGCACGTGTCTCACTAGCTGACCAATGCTTATAGTATATCTCACTGTTGCCGCCGCCTTGATCATGGCACCAGACGACGTGCACATTCCCGACCGCATCAGTATCCAGGCGACCGGCTTCATCGCGGGTCGAATTATATGTCAACCGCTCATCCGGCCACCATCTCACGCCGTCGTACCGCTTGTAATATATCTCATAGTTACCATCACGGCCATCTTGCCACACCACATGCACATTACCACTTCCATCAGTCGCTACTGACGGAGCCTCAGAACTGCCTGAAGCATTCGTCAGTCGCTCATCTGGCCCCCAACTCACACCGTCATACCGCTTGTAATAAATCTCATAGTTACCATCACGGCCATCTTGCCACACCACATGCACATTACCACTTCCATCAGTCGCTACTGATGGATGCCAGGAGTCGCCTGAAGCATCAGTCAAACGCTCATCTGCTCCCCAACTCACACCATCATAAATTTTATGGTATATCTCCCAGTTACCGTCACGATAATCTTGCCACACAACATGGATGTTCCCACTAGTGTCCACGGTCACCTCAGGCATTCGAGATTCGCCTGAAGCAACAGTCAATCGCTCATCCGGCCCCCAACTTGCACCATCATAAACTTTGTGGTATATCTCCCAGTTACCATCACGGCTCTCTTCCCATACAACGTGCTGATTGCCATCGCTATCCACGGCAACCGCAGCCCACTCAGAATTGCCAGGATCGTTCGTCAACCGCTCATCCGGCCCCCAACTTACACCATCATAAACTTTGTGGTATATCTCCCAGTTGCCGTCGCGATAATCCTTCCAGAAAACGTGTAAGTTTCCGCCGAGGTCTCTTAGTAGCCGTGGATGGAACGAGCTCCCCGAAGCATTAGTTAAGCGTTCATCTGGCCCCCAGGTCACGCCATCATAGCGCTTATAGTATATCTCTCCATTCCCATCTCGCTCATCCCACCACACAACATGGAGACAGACCCCATCGACGAGTACCCGAGGAGATTGGGAACTGTCATTAGCATAGGTAAGCTGCTCTTCAGGTAGCCACTCCCCAGCTGGCATAACATAGAAACCGAAGGGGAGCGTGTCTGGCTGTCCATCTGGATTCTTGACAATAACATCCCAGTAGCCAGGGGCAGCGTTCTCGAGATCTGCGGTACAGGTTAGCCTGTCAGAACTCTCAACGCGGATGTTATGACACACGATCCGGGGTTCACCAGGCTTTTCAAGCCAGACAGAATCAGGAAAGAAAAAGCCAGAACCCGATAGATTTGTGATGCGCACTAATTCATGGCTGTAGCCTTCATCGGGTTCAATCGAGTTAATCTGCGGCTTCTCAAGTGTGCCGTTATACCATTCCTTCCAGTATAGCTCCCAGCCGCCATCACGGTTGTCATACCACGCAACATGCACGTTCCCACTTTCATCCGTCACTACTGATGGATACCAGGAGTCGCCCGAAGCAACAGTCAAACGCTCATCCGGTCCCCAACTCGCCCCATCATACCGCTTATAATAAATCTCATAGTTACCATCACGATTGTCATACCACACCACATGCACGTTACCGCCGGTGTCCGTTCCTACAGAAGGGCTATATGAGTCTCCTGAGGCATTTGTCAACCGCTCATCTGGTCCCCAGCTCATACCATCATACCGCTTGTAGTATATCTCATAGTTGCCATCACGATTGTCATGCCACACAACATGCACATTACCACTTCCATCAGTCGCCACTGATGGATACCGAGAGTAGCCCGAAGCAACTGTCAATCGCTCATCAGAACCCCAACTCATACCATCATACCGCTTGTAATAAATCTCATAGTCGCCATCACGATTGTCATGCCACACAACATGCACATTACCACTTCCATCAGTCGCTACTGATGGATACCGAGAGTAGCCCGAAGCAACTGTCAATCGCTCATCAGAACCCCAACTCACACCATCATACCGCTTATAGTATATCTCTGAGTCGCCATCCCGATGATCCCACCACACCACATGTACATTCCCGCTCATATCGACTGCGACCGAGGGATCCTGGGAGAGCCCAGCTGAGTTCGTCAACCGCTCATCTGCCCCCCAACTAACACCGTCATATCGCTTATAGTAAATCTCCCAGTCGCCATCACGATAGTCCTCCCACACGATATGAACATTACCACTTACGTCCGCAGCCATCCACGCACCCCTAGACTGTCCACCTGCATTCGTCAAGCGTTCAACAGGGCTCCAACCCGTCCCATCGTAACGCTTGTAGTAAATCTCATCGCTGCCATCGCGAGTGTCCTCCCACACCACATGCACGTTACCAAACAAGTCCGTGGTCACACACCTACCCATTTCAGCCGAAACCTGGGAAGTGGGTGGATCAGTCAGACGCCAGTCAAAGAACCAGCCAGCAGCTGCCCGACTTGCAAAGCACAGACCCAGTGCTATCAAGATCGCAAAAGACCAACCGAACGCTTCGCTTGTGGGTCTATCACGACGCATAGCCATTCCCCCTTTTGAAAGCCTTTGAAGCATTCTACTCAAAAACATAGCGGCCAACCCGCAGCCACGAACAAAAACCCGGAGAGACGCTCACAATGTCACAGCAGCCCAGCCTGCGCCAACATTGGAACCAATTAGCCATTATAGCACACAAGATGCGCTATTTCAACACCTTCTCGTACTTTTGCGGGGAATGGGTGGGGAGAACCCGCTTTCGATGAAACTGTTTTACATCCTCCACTTCGTTTGATAAAATGGGCGGCCGGCAAGAGAATCTTAACCAAAGGCTGCTGATTGTTCTGCGGGTCTGTCCGAGAGTGCAGGAAGGGCTAGGGATAGCAGCTACCCAAATCCCTTCCTCACGGTTGATGGGAAATATCGCTTCTGCCTTTCAATTGGGGGTGATTTTCCATGGCGCGCCTTGACTGTCCCCGGTTGGTGCTGCCACTTGCGGTTCTTATTTTCACATTGGTGTCCCCTCCAACGCCTGTGCTGGGTGATTGGCTCTTTAGCACGAGACAGGATTTTGCGGTGGGTAGCAGACCTTCACAAGCTGCCCTCCATGACTTCAATAATGATTTCATACTCGACGCTGTCGTCGCCAACAGTGAGAGTGACAACGTATCCATCCTCATTGGAAGAGGTGATGGGACATTTACCAGAGCGGAGGACGTAGACGTGGGGGATTACCCTGCCTCCATTTTGGCAACCGATGTTGACCTTGATCAGGATTGCGACCTTGTCGTAGCCAACACGTGGAGTAATACCATCTCGGTCCTCCTTGGTCATGGCGACGGAACATTCACCCCATCAGCGGAGATTCTTGTTGGTGGAGGACCTTGTTTCGTCATCGGTGGCGACTTTAACTGCGACTGGATCCCTGACTTTGCTGTTGCCAACATGTACAGTGATGATATCTCCGTCGTGTTAGGCAATGGGGATGGAACATTTGATGCCCCGATACGCTTTCCTGTTGGCGGGTACCCGAACTCAATGGTTTCGGGCATGCTGAATGCAGACGGGTTTTCCGACATCGCTGTAACATGCTATTACGACAACAAAGTCTCAATCCTCTTCGGAAACGGTGATGGCACATTCACAAAGGCAGCCGACCATCCTGTTGACCACCCAAACGAAGTCTCAACTGGAGACTTTGATTCGGACGGCGATCTTGATCTTGTAGTGGTCAGAGTGTCTTCGACAAACCAATCGGTCCTCGTCTTCCTAAATGACGGCAATGGAACATTTCAGCCACCGGTTGCATATGAGGCTTACAACTACGGGATCTCAGTTGCTGTATCAGATGTTAATCTTGACGGACATCAGGACTTGGCAGTCGGTGATTTCAACGAGTCATTCTACATTCTCCTGGGAAACGGGGATGGCACTTTCCAGTCGTCGATTTACCACGATGCTGGGAACTCCGTCGTCTGCATCCGAGTGGGAGACCTGGACAGAGACGGGCTACCGGATATCCTCGCTGTCAATAGGTATGAGGATACGGTCTCAAGCATCATAGGAAACGGAGACGGCACGTTCAAAGTCGCACCGTGGTACATGTGTGATTCCGGACTCTGCTCCGTGGCACTAGGCTATCTCAACGCCGATTCATTTCTCGACATCGTTACTGGTAATGCTGACGCCCGCAATGTTTCAGTGCTCATTGCAAACGGTGATGCCACCTTTATGCCTGCTGTCAGCTACTTGATTGGGCTCGGTCTGAGCTGGGTAGTCATCGACGATTTTGGCGGCGACGCAGTTATGGATCTGGCTGTCTCCAGTGATATGCGCTATGTCGCTGTACTTATGGGAAACGGTGATGGCACCTTCCAGGATCCAGTGACCTACTGGGTAAAGGGAGGTGCTGCGCATCTCGCCTCCGGCGATGTGGATGGCGACGGCGATGCAGATCTAGCTGTCGCAATCAAAGACAGTGGCGAGGTAGCGCTCCTACTTAACAACGGTGATGGCACCTTCGCTCCGGCAGTTGGCTACGCGGCTGATGGTGGCACCAATTGTGTCTGCCTCGATGACTTTGATTGTGACGGTGATCTAGATATCGCTACGGCCAATTGCTATGGGGATAATGTCTCTATCCTGCTGGGCAATGGGGACGGGACCTTCGCTGCAGCCGTGAACTACCCTGCATCCTTTGGTCCTTGCAGCGTGGTCTCAAACTATCTCGATGGAGATTCTCTTCCAGACCTTGCGGTCGTAAACGAATATAGCGACAATGTCTCAATACTACTCGGCAACGGTGACGGGACGTTTGACCTGGCCCGAAACTACCCTGTAGCCAACTCTCCTCTCTCACTTGCTACAGGAGACTTCAATCGTGACTGCGTACCAGATCTTCTGGTCGTGCATCAGTTCCACTACTTTGTCTCTGTCCTTCTCGGAAACAGAGACGGTACTCTCAGGGAGCCAGTACTGTATGGCGCTCATATTTTCCCGCGGGCTGCAGCAGTCGGTGACCTAAACGCCGATGGGTCGGATGATGCTGTTGTTGCCAATCAGGGCTGCCTCAGCGTTTCGGTCCTTCTGGGGGAAATTTGCGCTGGTGTACCTATCGATGGAGACAGGAAACAAGCAGACTCAATTTGCCAGCTGAGGGTCGCGCCAAATCCATGCACTGGCAGTGCCGCGATTTGGTTCGACATTCCGTCAGAGCAATCTCTAAGAAGTGTCGCTGTCTATGATGTTTCAGGTGCTCTGGTCCGGCAATGGGTGTTGGAAGCGACGATAAGTAATGGAAACTGTGTTATCTGGGACTGCAGAGACAATTACGGAAGGCGTGTCGCACCGGGCGTTTACTTCGCAAGTATCCAAAGCGAAGGCGTGTTGGCCACACGCAAGCTCATAGTACTTCGCTAGGGTCCTAAATCCAGAAGCAGAGCCCGACAAGTAGCCCGCTGTGATGGTGTCAATTCCACCCCGCAGATGTGGCCTAAGCATTACTCGAAGGTGAGGGCACTTTCACATTCCCCTTAAGTGCAACTAGGCCGGTAACAGCCGGCATCACAAGAATAGGGTCGGTCCTGCAATCACGCGGTACTGATGGCATCTCCCTTTAACATGCCTTGCTTGCTGTGTTCCATCGACAGTGCCCCAAGCTGCGATACAAGCTAGTCCGCCGGGTTCACGAGGCGCCCCATGAAGAGGATGGTGCCGGTTGTGTTCTCCTTTATAAGGAAAATGAAAGGATGATCGGCTCGAAATGTCTTGGCTGGCGTAGGTGCCATCGCGAGCGCCATGGTAACCCCTGTTGCCGCAGCTGCCTCTGTCCCACGCTCATTCACATCGACATATGCTTTGTGCACAACAGCTGAGATGAAAAGATCACGCTTGCCTGTCATACCTGAGAAATCCGCTCTTGTTGGCTCGAATGCATCCTTCATGCCAAGTTCTTCAAGAGCTCCATCAACCCGAAACTTAGTCTCGAGCTTAAAACGCGGAAGGCTTATGTCCACCCGCTCAGGCGCAAGACGCCCAAGCCAGGCGGAAAGGGAATCAGGGGCAAGCCCCGCCTCGAGCCCTTTGAGCCCCTCAACCTTCCTTGGAAGCAGAATCACCATTGAAAGATCTCCACCCTTGTAGGGGAGCTCAAGTGCCTGAAAGTCATCTCTCTCAAAATAGTGAAAGTGTCCTTCCTGATGCATCATGGGAATGGTGACCGTCGTTGTGTCATCTACATGGAAGGGCTCATCCGAGGTGCGCTTCTCCTTGAAAGGATGCTCCCAGTTGCCCAGAAAATAGATGGCGTTGGTAAGCACAAGCCTTACGTCGGGGGTAAGAAGCCCCCTGCCTATGAGCTCCTGTATCTTGCCCTCAGTCTTCTCAGACACCCACTCATTTATGCGCTCCCTTGCACCAGCGGCATCATTGGCAAAATCAACCTGAAAAAGGCCTGCCCCATAGTATTTTTTGGTTAAACCTATGAACTCAGCCTCAAACTCATAGCCCTCCTGTGCCCAAAGTGCATTCGCCACACTGAGCTTGAAGTTGCCTTTCCTACCAAGGGCATTGAGTGAATCTGTAAGCTCCCCAAATGCCTTGTGGATACCCTCACCACCTACCCCACCAAGCCCACCAAAATGCAATGCCCGAGCCATCTCCTCAGCAGTCTTACCCCGCGCTCCTGCATATGTCATCGCAAGCGCACTTGAGATGCTGTATGGGGAAAAGAATAGATTTCCTTCCCCAAGTTGCTGGTAAAGATCAAGCGCAAAAGCATTGTTTCTTGCCGCAAGTGTGTCCATCGTAACCTCTTGTGTTGGCTTTGCCTGGTCGCTTCCACAGCTAGATGCTCCCATCAGCGACATTCCGATAAGCATTACCGCTATGAATCGCCAATCTCGCAGTCCCATCCTTCTCCTCCTTCCTATGTACCCAACCCCCATATTATGATAACCACTCTCCAAGGTCAAAACCAAACCTTCGGGGGAGATTCCCTCGAAGACCACATACCAGACGCGTGAAATGCATCGCTCGAGGGTATGCTGAGATCTCATGTGTGGTTCCTTCAGCCCAGATGGAACCTTCTACGCCAATTTGAGAATTTTAGAGTGGAGAGAAGGAGGGTGAGAATGAAACACAAGAATCCTGATCGCTATACCAAAATTGCATTCTGCCTGACAGTCACTCTTGTTGCAGGGCTCGTCGGGGCTTTGAGTTTTCTCGGTGACCATGCTGTCGCCTATGCACTTGAGAATTCGAAAGCCTCATTTGGTACCAGCTACACTACTACCTGCCTTTTTGAAGGCTTCGAAGATGGTTGCCGCCTCAACCCCCCAATCACCACTGCCCGAGATATCAATCTCCTTGGCACATCCCATAGTCACATTCGTTCACACGAGCTGGTTGGGTTGGTGTCTTCCTCTTCATATGCGGCAGGCTCAGAAGGCTTTGTCCCCCAGCTGGAATCGGGTTCCACCGCTTCCTCTGCTGCTCAACTAAGGCTAGCCTCTGCCGAACAATCCTCAATTTCGCCTGCGAATCTGCGTGCCGCCAAAGCCACCTACATCGTGTGGCCAACTCACCTGGATTTTGGGACCATAAGCACTTACAGCTACGCCGATAGGACATTCATGATAAAGAACAAGGGATCGACGAAACTCAGCGGTACAGTTCAGGCATCGCTACCATTTGTGGTTATAGAAGATAATCACTTCGATCTGGATCCAGGGCAGTGGAAGCATTTCACAATCAGGTTTCTCCCTATCCTGCCTGGGAGTTCCACCTGCATGGTGACGCTTGGAGATAGCGTAGATACTAAAGTAATCTGCACCGGCAAGGGGAAACCTCGACCGTTCTCTGGCATACTCTACCTCGAGTTCTTAGCATCCCTTCTCGCTGCTCACGATGGGGCTCTTATCTTCTCCAGTAATGCTTTTGTGCAGGCTGATTCTTGCAAAATAGAGGAAAGGCTTGCCAGATACGCAAAGGCTTGCGACGCCGCCAAGTGGATCTATGACGCCAGATCCATGTATAGAGATGATCATCATACACCGACTACTCCCACATGGCACAGCGACTTCCCAACATGGCACAACGACTTCCCAACATGGGGTGGACATTCAACCCATCAGAGTGGCTCAAATACCTCTCACATCAGCATTGGAGAGATGAACTGGACACATCATGTGCCCTCAGCGATAGTTGCGCCACTCCCTGTCGCAACCCCACCTTCCTGGCATGCCACGATACCAACCGCTGGTATTTCCTCCTCGATGTCCCATACATCGGATAGACGTCACCATATATCGCACCCACGTGTCCACCACTAGCCATGCCAAACAGGAATTGTAAGTCTGCAGGTGAGCTGATCTCTTGACCGTAACTTCCCCTAGTGGTATGAGTTCAAATCAAAGGTGCCATGAGGAAAAGATCGCTTCTTTCGACAATTCTCTTGATCACGATAGGTGGCTCTGGGCTATTGTTAGCCCCCCTTGCCCGAGCTGCCGCTGGCTGGACTCCTGCAATCCGGCTGACTAATAGCGATGGCTCCCTAACGCTTTCGGGTCCCCCCGGACTTAAGCAGATAGCTGCAGGCCCTGACGGGAGGATACATGTAGTTTGGGCTGATAACCGAGATGGGATGTATCACATCTATTACAAGTGCTTTGATGGAAAAGCTTGGAGCAAAGACGAATGCATAAGCCAGGGCTATGGCTTAGACCCCAGTATCTCGCTCCTTCCTCACGGTCGGATACTGGTAGCGTGGTACTGGTTCGGCTACGACACCTTTGCTCGGATCTTCGACGGGTCAAGATGGCAGAACGAGACCAAGCTCAGCGATTGCACACCGATCAATAGCACCTGGCCTTCTACGGTGACCGACGCTGCAGGACGTGCCCACGCATTCTGGCCAGTCTCAAGCTTCTGTGAGGCGTTCCTAATGCATCGTGTCTATGATGGCCAAAGGTGGCTTCCCTGTGACACGATACCAGGCACCACAGGTAACCCCATGCTGACGGCTGCTGCGTGTGATAGCAAGGGAAATCTTCATCTCGTGTGGACGGATGGAAGAGATGGCAACTTTGAAATCTACTACACGACGTATGATGGCTCGCGGTGGGGTGCTTTTCAAAGACTCACGAGTGACCCAGCAGCATCAGAGCTTCCGGATGTTGCAATCTCCTCAAAGGATGTCATCTATGTGGTTTGGCAGGACTCTCGTACAGGAGTCCCTGAGGTCTATCTTAAGACATTCAACGGCAAATGGTCTCCTGATCAGAGACTTTCAGCAGACGACGGCAGACTATCGGGCAATCCCAAGATAGCTATAGATTCAATGGACAGGGTACACATCGTTTGGGGAGAGCAAAGGCATGAGAAGATCAAGTTCCATGACATCTATTACCGCAGGTCGCGTCCCAGGGGTAAGCTATGGTCGCCCCCTGTAAGACTGACAAGTGATGCAGCAATCCCGAAATACTACTCCCTCTGTGTTGACTCTGCTGGTAACGCCTATGTGGTTTGGATGGATTTCCGCAATTTCAGGTGGGATATCTATTTCAAAACTCAGTGTAAATCCAACGACCCTGCCTTCTGGACAAGGGGGCTCACCCAGGCCAATTAATCTTCAACTGCGAAGGATATGGGTCACCTACCTCCAGTCACCAGAGGAAACAAAAGCAGCCCATCGTACCGGATGATCTATCATTCCATGCGAGCGCAGTTCTTTGAGCACTTTGAGCTCAACCGCGTTAAGGGTGAATGCAATATTCTCTGGGGGCGTGCTGTAGATGGCACTACAAACTTCGGCAGCAAGTCTGTCAGACACTGGCCACATTGCACCGATTATTGTGCGCGCCCCAGCCAGCCGAAAGGCACGCACGGGGCCATAAACGCCTTCGGCATCTTCAAGCTCGCCAGTTGCGGTTTCGCACCCCGAAAGCACCACGAGATCGGTTCCTCTGAGATCAAGGGCAAGGATCTCCTCAGAGGTAAGTGTGCCATCATCAATCATTGGGTTCTCAAAGCCTCTACCATGGAGATTTGCTCGAGCCAGAAAAAGCCCTGATAAGACCAGGGGATTGAGACTATCAGGGTTGATACTTACCCTATCTGCTGAAGGGTAGATCTTCCCCGGCGAGCAAGATGCCAGGTGATAACCATGGGTTGCAAGGTGAAGCACGCGCTTCCCAGGAGCATCAGCTTTTACCCTTTCCTCAGTTGCGTCTTTGCCGACATAGATATACGCGGGCTCACCTGTGACCTCGCGCCACCTATGAGCTACAGCTTCTACCTCACGGCGGCTCTCAGGGAGAGGTGGAACAACAATGTTGAACCGTTCCTTGCAGGGAATCGATGTCTGACCATGCTCAAGTAAGTCAAGCTCAGGCTTGAGGGCACCCCTCTCAGGTAAGGCATCGTAGTCGGGGGCACCAATTGCCAGAAGCCCCTTACCCCGCTTAGGATTTTTCCCAAGCGCAAGGAGGTCGCGAGCAGCTGCGATGTAGTGTACGGGATAATGTTCGATAAGATACTTGCCATCACCTGCTATCAAGCCTGCAAAGGAAATGCGCGAAATCTCAGCATCAGAGCAAATGATCACAAGATCCGAACCCTCGAGGTGACCTTCAATCGGCTCAACAAGGATCTCATAGAGCCTTCTTCCAAGCCTTGTGTAGTATTCCATATCCTCAAGTGTGGGACCTGACCTGGAATCAGCTAACTTCCTCATGTGGTGGCAATAAAGGCGGACAGCAAAGTCGATGTCAGCAGCATCGCCCAGCTGTACAATACGCACCTCGGAATCACTGGTTAGCACGAGCGCAAGGTATCTGAAAAAGTAGCCGTTAGGCTCAACCCAGTACTGATACTTGAAATACTCAACAACTGTAGTTCTCATAGGAAATCTTCTCAGGGCACTGAGCACCTTGGCTACACTGGTGTCAAGTACCTGCGCTGCGTCGGCATGATCAGCTATCAAACTGGCAAGTCTTCGCTCAAGGCGCTCCTTTCGCTTTCTGAGATTTTTGAGCATTGTCTCTAAGTCTTTGCTGCTGGGGATCTCAGAAGTGTAGAGCACCGAGATTTGCTGGTGAATGAGGCTAAGGGAATCCACAACCGCAGTTGCATAATCTGTCGTTCCACGTAAGGCGTGTCTTTGAGCAAGGAGATCAGTGACACCGCCTTTGGACTGCAATACGGCATCTGCAACCTCGAGCGTGGCATGCTCTTCCCTTTCGGGGAGATCGAAGTAAGTAGTAAGTAGCCTATCCACACAGGCGAGCTGAACCTCTCGATACTTAAGAGCCTCTCTTTCCGGCATTAGCAGAATCTGATCCGCTACGGTTTGCCATCCGAGCTCGAGTGTCTCCAGGGCAGCGTCCCAGGCCGCCCGGACGTCACCTCTCATCCTA
Source organism: bacterium (assembly GCA_029933125.1). Classification (GTDB taxonomy): domain Bacteria; phylum Arandabacterota; class Arandabacteria; order Arandabacterales; family Arandabacteraceae; genus JALGWB01. The sequence goes on from JAOZOU010000009.1 coordinate 35,343, forward strand.
TGAAATCTGCTGAGATCCAGGAGATTCATGGTTGCATCTGGACCAAGCGAACCGAGTGCTTTCTGCATAGCAATTGCCTTCTCATACATTGGCATTGCTTCACCATAGCGCCGCTCATCTCGATAGCAATTTGCGAGGGTCATCAAAATGGAAACAATTGCCGGGCTCGCCGTCTCAGCCTCCGTCTCGCAGGAAGCTATTGCTGAAGCACACAGGCTTTCAGCCCTGCTATAGTCATGGATGTAGCGGTAGACAGTTGCAAGGGCTGCGATTGCCCGTAGGAGAGCGGGATGCTGAGGACTAAAGGGCTTATTTAAAATTGCAATAGCACGTTCCAGGTTGTCTATAGCCATTCTAATGTACTTTGTGTGGTTATTGCTACGCAGCTCGTAGTTCAGGGATCCGAGCTCGGCAAGTACCATACCAATGCCTGGATGATTCGGTCCAAGACCTACCTCACCTCTCCCGAGAGCATCCTTGAGCACAACATGTGCCTGATCAAACCGCTGGGATGCAACGAGCACTCTTGCAAAACCGAGCATTGCCTCAAGACGGTGGGTATTCATAGCAGGTGACGTGCGATCAAAAATGGCAAGAGCCTCTTCATAAAGCCTTTCAGCCTCGACAAGGTTGGCTTGACAATATCTGAGGCGTGCCATATTGGTGATTGTTGAGGCAACGAAAGGGTGCCAGTAACCAAGGCTGATGCCGAGCAATCTTCTGGCCTCAAGCAAGTGGTATTCTGCCGAAAGATAATCCAGTTTGTAAGTATCTATCAACCCTTGCAGGTTCAGGGTATGCGCTAATGTAACACTGTCGGCCCTGTCCGATATCTCAAGAAGGAAGCGTGACTCATCAAGCCAATCTTGAGCCCTGGTATAGTAACCCTGGGCAACCGCGAGATGAGCAAGAGCGAGATCGATGTGTGCTTCCCAGCAAGGGTCGGGGTAGTTCTGAGAAAGATAGCGAGCCTGAGATAGATAGCCTTGCGCTTCAGCATAGTGTCCCAGCTCAGTTCCTATCTCACCAAGGTAGGTAAGAAGTGGCAGGGCCTGCTCGCGCAATTCCGAAGGGGGAGTTCGGGTGATTAATCGCTCCAGCTTCCCGTACAGGCTTGAAAGTTCTTCGTGACCACCATACTGGAGATAGAACGCAGCCAAGACTGCAATCTGTGAAGGGAGGGATTGAAATTCCCTTCCCTCACCAATCGACCTCAATGTCCTTGCTAGCTTGGCCTGGGCATCACGGTAACTTTCATACTTTAAGAGTCGAGTCGATCCGCATTGGGAATCTACAACAACAATCGGCAGGTAGCCCCCACCAACACTTGACGGAGACCCTCCAGCAAGCCTAATTAACCCAAGAGTGCACACTGCTGCGAGGAGGACCTGATTGACTTTCGATGAATCCATTCCTCCCTGCCTTTGCTTTTCGAGAAAACGCATACCATGCACTATTTGGGATGTCAAGCCTGCCAACTCGGATGTGCCCGTCCCAACGCCATAAACAATATTGCACTCCATGCGATTAAGCTTGAAGATATGGCGTTCGTGAGGTAACATTTGCAGTAGCACACGGTTCCTGCTCGGATCTGCTACGAAAGAGAGCTGGCGGAGGGCAGACTCATCGACTTCTCGCTCGAAGATAAGGACACCCGGGAAACCGTCAGGCAATGGATTCAGCCTGTGGTAAGAAGTCCAAGGTGGTATCAGCGCATCAAGCACGAAGAGCAGGATATTTACAATGAAGTTATGTTGAGATTCCTGATTGCATGTCAGAAAGGCCGCGTCGATACTGCAAGAGATCCCAGGCCTTATGTTCAGAAAATTGCCTTTCACGTCTGCGTTGACTGGATCAGGCGTAACCATCGAGAGGTCCCTTTCGACGACATCACCGAAGAGATTAGCAGGAAGCTTTTCAGGCGTGAGCCCAGTATTCTCGAAAAGCTCACACGTGATGAAACGGTTGAGGTTCTAGTGGAGCTGATTGGAACCTTGCCTGAGAAATGCCGAAATATATTACGGATGACATTTTATGAAGAAAAATCAGAGAAGGCGATTGCAGATGCTCTTGGTGTACCCGTTGGAACCGTAAAATCTAGAAAGTCGAGATGCCTCGACAAGCTCAGGCATCTCTTGAAAGGAAAAGACAATCAAGCTATGGATTAGAAAACGATCGGAATTGAGGATCGATGCTTTGTAGAAGGAGCATTCATGGCGTGAGAATCTGAAGTGAGGTTGGGATGTGTATGCGCAGGGTAGCAGGCATGTAGCAGATTTACTTGACGATTACATCAATAGAAAACTCAATGATTCTCAATCCAAAGTGGTCGAGGCCCATGTAGCTACCTGTAAGGCCTGTGCCGTTGAGCTTGCCTTCAGGCTGGCAGTAGCCAAAGCCACGAAAAGGTACTATGCGAGGCAATCTCTCGACCACGTGGATACCGCCATTCTGGCAGATCTTGCCCTGGGAGGGCATAATCTCAGCCCCGAATCGAAGAACAAAGCTCTCGAGCATATCGCCTCATGCCCCCAGTGCCGGAAACACTATGAGACAGCAAAGGGTGTTGCCGATGATCTTAATCTGGAGCCGATCCCGTCTCCCAGTGAGTCCCATCCCGGGCCTGACCTTGCGAAGGAATCTGAGATGCGGCGTGGCCTCATGGTAAGAAACTTCTTTTTGTTTCTATTCGGAAGATGGCGTTATGCTGCCGTAGCCTTTGCCGCTGCTTTCTTAACCTTTGCAATCATCGAACTAAGCAAGCCATCGTATCCTCCAGGGATAACATCCAGCCCTTCCCTTGGGGAAGGCTCCTCACAGCCCTTTGCAACATCACAGGTCCGAGGAGTAAAGTCCCCGCCTGAGAAGGCTCTCTCTGAGACAGGTGCGGCTACTTCTCCTACCTCAACGATCGGAGCCACCTTGCCCCCAAGAGTGCTATACTTTGATGCGGGAACAAAGGTGGGACCCGACGAAGAACTTGACTTAGCCAGACTGGAGGTAACAGCTCGGGTGGTTACACTCGCAAGGCAAGAGAATCTGCTTCTTATAATCGAACGCCCACGAGAGCTTGTAGGCAAGACCATCGGCTGTGTTCAGATCTACAAAGTCGAAGGCTCGGCAGCCATCTTAGAAACTGAGTGGAGTAAGTTTGCGATTCCAAGGGAAGGGAAAATCCCCCTGATGATACCCTCAGAAATTCTTCAACCCGGCACTTACGCAATCTCAGTCCAGCCTACCGAACCAGACCAGACTGCAACCTTCTTCCCTGTCAAGGTGAACCTGGAGTCGGCATATTCTTCCGAACAGAAGGAATCCTCAAAGTAAGTTCAATTGTCTCAGGTTTCTCAATCCGCTTTAGAGTGGTAACGAAGCCTGTGATGACACCAGTTAGTGACTTTTGCACAAAGTCATTCATAGCCACTGGCTTCCCATTGACGATAAGATTTATATGGCCCCCTTTGGGCTTAAGGATTCCCCGCTTGAGAAGAAATTCCCCGAGTGCGTCAATTTCGTCAAAACCGAAACTTTCGTGCTCCCCTTGCTGCTTAGACTCAGTGACAACGGCAACAATCTGACTGAGGCCCTCGGGAGCGCTTTGACCACTCTTTACGAGAATCTTGGGCATCTCCTCCTGCTTGAAGCCCTCAATTATCACGAGATCATATATGCCAAGAAACCTCGAGACAGCTTCCTGCCAGTCAAGCGATTCGGGTATGAAGACGAGAGAAACATTTTCGGATACCACAATAGAAGCGCGAGCTCCAGCAGCGAGATGCCTTTCTGAATCTGTTGAGCGATTGAGCTTAAGATCTTCAGTCGTGTGTTTTAGCGTCCCCACCCTGAGCCCCTTCCTGTTAAAGAACCCAACCAGTCCCTCGACTACCCTGGTCTTGCCACTGTCCTTCCAGCCAACTACTCCTATCACTCTTCCCTCAAGCGTGGATAGCATCTTCACCGTCTCCTCGGCTTGCCCCTCCGTTTGACAACCTGCTTCATCTCTTTGAGCAATGCATCAACAGCCTTAGATGGTGTTACCTTCTTTATGATCTCACCTTTTCTAAAGATTAGAGCTGTGCCCTTGCCAGCTGCAATCCCGACATCGGCTTCACGAGCCTCACCAGGCCCGTTTACCACGCACCCCATGATTGCAACAACCGTTGGCTCCTTGACTTTGGCAAGTTTCTTCTCAACCTGCCTCACAATTCTCATAAGATCTATTTCGCATCTGCCGCATGTTGGGCATGAGATTATGATTGGACCTTTCTGGCGAAGCATTAGTGCTTTGAGTATCTCATGGCCAACCTTGACCTCTTCCTCTGGTGGAGCTGTGAGACTCACCCTGATAGTGTCCCCAATCCCCTCGGCAAGCAGCGTTCCAATTCCAACAGCTGATCTTATGATGCCCGATGGCGGAGGACCAGCCTCGGTAACACCAACATGAAGAGGATAGCGGAAGCGGTTGGCTATCATCCGATAGGTTTCAATTGTGACCTGAACACGCGATGACTTGGCCGATAGGATGATTTCAGTAAAACCAATATCCTCAAGTAGGCTCACTGTTCGTGAGATACTTTCAACAAGAGCTTCCGGGATTGGAGTACCATATTTCTGTAAGAGCGGCTTCTCAAGCGAGCCTGCATTGACACCGACCCTTACAGGGACCCCATGGCGTCTTGCAGCTTCAACAGTTCTTATGATGTGTTCACGGCCACCAATGTTGCCAGGGTTTATTCTTATGCAGTCGACACCCGCCTCAAGTGCCATAAGCGCAAGCTTATAGTTGAAATGGATGTCAGCAATTATCGGAATCTTCACCTTCTGCTTTATCGCAGCAAGCGCCTCGGCTGCTTCATAGTCAGGTACAGCTATACGCACCATATCACAGCCTACTTTCTCAAGACTCTTTATCTGCCTTAGCGTCGCCTTGACATCGCGTGTATCAGTCTTGGTCATCGTTTCAACGGCGATAGGCGAACCACCACCAATTGGTACATCACCAACGTAAACCGTCCTTGTCATTCTTCTCACATATGATTCTCTCAGATGCAATTTGCTACCTCCTTAGTCAGGCTCGCTTGAAGTGATCAAATCCCTTAGGCTCGAGCAGCTGCGCTCCGCCTTTTGAGCTGAGTTTTACGCCTTCGCCCTTGACGGTCACCGTTCCAATTGGAGTCACCGCCAGATTGAGCTCATCGGCTAAACGGTCAATCTTTGCCTCTGAAGCTTTGGGCAGTGTAAAGAGAAGCTCGTATTCCTCACCGCTTGATAGGGCATGAGAAAGAGCCTCATCACGCTTGCCGAAATATTCCATCACACCTTCACCAACGGGTATGGCTTCGGCATCAAGCACGGCTCCAACTCCACTCGCATCGAGAATATGCCAGAGATCGGAGAGTAAACCGTCGCTTATATCTATCATCGAGGAAGGATTGAGTTCGGCAATTATCTTGCGAGCCTCAGTGAGGCGCGGTCTGGGTCTACGAAAATGCTCAATTGCTTTTCTGGCAGCATCGCTTTCAACCTGTGCGTTCTCCTCAAGATAGTGCAGCCCAAGCCAAGCATCACCAAGCGTACCTGTCACTACAATAAGATCCCCATGGCGAGCTCCTGACCGCAGAACAATCTCATCACGTTCACATGTGCCTGAGAGTGTTACCGAGATGGCAAATGGACCGATAGTATGCACAATGTCACCGCCAACGATAGTTACCTCATAGGCGCTGGAAAGTTCATCCATGCCATCATAGATTTCATCCACCTGCTTTGCTGTAAAGTCATCGGGCAGAAACAAGGTTACAAGAGCATGCCTTGGAAGAGCACCCGTTGCAGCTATGTCACTTACATTTACGGCGAGCACCTTCCAACCGACATCCCTCATAGTCAACCAGCCTGACTTAAAGTGGGTTCCTTCTACAAGGCAGTCGGTTGTAAGAACCTCGAGAATCTCACCACGCCTTATGACGGCGCAGTCATCACCAATGCCTACGATAACATCCTCATCAGGATGTGTCTGCCTCGCCTTGATACGATCGATAAGCCCAAATTCGCCAATCTCGCTTATCTTGCCCATTTTAGCCTCTTGTTCCCATTTGACCGGGCTCTTTGCAAGCCGGAAGCCGCCACGATTGCATTTCCTATCGACTTAACTTCAGACCTCATGCGGCGAACTCCATCCCTTTCACAAGCAAGCCTCAAGACGAAGATTCGAGCCATCTATAGGCAGAGTAAGCCAGGGCAGTCACCCCAACCCTTAAGGCACTTTCATCAATGTCAAACCTGGGATGGTGGAGCTCGAAAACTTTCCCTTTGCGCCGGTTCATGATGCCAACAAAGAGCACTGTCCCTGGCACCTTCCGAGCATAGTAGGCAAAATCCTCTCCACCCATTTCAAATTCAGTCGTTTGCTTGACATTTGCCTTCCCCAAAAGATCGCGACATGCCTGCTCGGAAAGTTGAGTTAGTGCGTCGTCGCAGACAACCGCTGGATAACCACAGATGTAGTCGAGCTTGGCCTTGGCACCAAAACTTGCACATGTTGCATCGAGAATCTGTGAAAGCATGCGTCGAACCTTCCTACGCATCCTCTCACTTCGCGTACGGACAGTTCCCTCGAGGTGTACAGTGTCTGCAATGATGTTGTCACGATAGCCGCCCGCAATCTTTCCGATCGATACGACAACACTTTCAAGGGCTGAGACCCTTCGCGAGACGATTGTCTGCACATGGGTCATGAAATAAGCTGCAACAACGATGGCATCAATTCCTGAATGAGGCGAAGAGCCATGCCCGCCCTTTCCTTTGATGGTTATCTTGAAGTCATCAGCCGCAGCTGAGATCGCTCCGCGATTGAATCCAACCTTGCCCGATGGGATTGATGCACTCACGTGGGTACCGATTATCGCATGCACCACGGGTTTCTCGAGTACACCTCTTCTTATGAGTTCGAGAGCGCCACCAGGTGGACTCTCCTCGGCTGGCTGGAAGATGAGCTTTATCCTACCTGGAAGATCCTTTCCCAATTGTTTAAGCAGCCAGCCAGCACCCCATACCATCGTCATGTGAGCATCATGACCACAGGCGTGCATGTAGCCCTTGTTGCGAGACTTAAAAGGTAGATCAGTTTGCTCATCCATACTCAAGGCATCCATGTCAGCACGAAGAGCTATAGTTTTTCTCCCACTGCCTTCGACAATGCCAACGACGCCTGTCGTTCCAGCAATACGCTCGTGCGGTATGCGCACCTGTTTGAGCAAGGAGCAGATCTTTGCCTGGGTCTTGTGCTCCTCAAATGAAGGCTCGGGTATTTGGTGTAGAGCTCTTCTTGTTGCAATGAACTTTGCCTCAAGGTTCTTGCTAAGGCTTAGTAGCCTCTCCTTCACATCATCTTTACCGGCTTTTCTCATTCTTAACTCTCCGGTGAAAGAATCGATGCTATCGCATTGGGAATGCGCTCGGCAAGCTCTCCTGCCAGGAAACCATAGTAGCCCTTCTCATCCAGCAGCATGTCTCCAAGGAGACCATGGATGAAAACACCTGCGCAGGCAGCTTCAAGTGGAACGGTCCCCTGCGCAAGCAATCCAGCGATAATTCCTGTAAGTACATCGCCTGAACCCGCTGTTGCAAGTCCCTGATTACCGGTTGGATTTATGAAGACGTAGCCATCGGGTGAGGCTATGAAACTCGGTGCACCTTTGAGAACAAGAATCAAGCCAAGTTCCTCGGCAACTTTGCGTGAGAACTCAATCGGGCCAGCCAGAATTTCGCTCTTTTCTTTGCCGAGAAGCCTGGCTGCTTCACCTGCATGGGGCGTGAGCACAAGAGGAAAATCAAGGCCTTTGAGAAGCTCGCTTTGTCCAGCAAATGCATTGATCCCATCCGCATCCAGCACACATGGCTTACCTAGAGTGGGAACGATTTCTCTTATGAGCTCAGCCGTCTCAGCATTCTGCGACAGCCCAGGACCGATTGCTACCGCATCTGCTCTTGCAACAAAATCGAGAAGCTTGGACTTGGCTCTCTCCGCAAGCGTACCCTCGTGTGTTTCCTCAACAGGTAAGGTCATCACCTCAGTTAGTTTGACCTCAAGAATTGTATTGAGACTTTTGGGCACAGCGAGTGTAACAAGACCTGCACCAGCCTTGAGCGCCGATATAGAGGTCAGGGTTGCGGCGCCTGTAAAACCAGTTGAGCCGCAAATTGCCGCGACGAATCCACATGTCCACTTGTGAGCCTGAGGAGATCGATCGGGCAGAGCGGTAACAACATCTGAGCGCGTGAGGATAAAAGTCTTAAGCCCCGCCTTCACGATGACCTCGGGAGGAACACCGATGTCATGAACAATTACTTCACCAGTAAGAGACCTTCCAGGGAAGAGCAGGTGTCCTCGTTTGGGTAGCGCCATTGTAACAGTGAGATCTGCTCCAACTGCAAGTGACGCCTCCCCGGTTGAAGAGTTGACTCCTGATGGAACATCGATGGCAACCTTTATCCCTGGCGCCGCGTTTATCATCTCTATAGCCTGCCTTGCAAGCCCTCGCGGCTCCCCCTCGAAGCCGGTGCCGAAGATGGCATCCACAACAAGAGCAGCTTTCTGGAGGGAGGCTTCGAGATCGCTCAGATTGTCCTTATCCACTTCCCTGACTTTCACACCTGAATTCTGGCATTTCTTCAAATGGAAAGCAGCATCACCTTTAACATCCTTTATCTTCCCAAGAAGATAGGTCTTTACAGCATAGCCCTTACGCTTAAGAAGGCGCGAGACAACGAAGCCGTCACCACCATTGTTGCCCTTGCCGCACACAACGACAATAGATAATCGCTTCTTTGGCTTGAAACTTCGGATTATCTCCTCAGCCACACCTCGGCCCGCATTGTCCATGAGTTTGGAACCTGGCACGAAGTCCCGAATTGTCTCTTCATCGATCCTTCGCATCTCTTGAGCAGTTACAACAGGGATCAACTTTGCACCTCCGGAAGAAGCAAGACCATCGCCACTGCATAGTCACCATCATGGGAAATACTCAGCAATGCTTGCCTGTCACCGAGAGCATCTTTGGCTGCACCTCGAAGATGAAGTACGGGCAAGCCCTTCTCGGTGAGCACAACTTCTATTGTGCGATGAGTGATTTTAGGAGTCTGGTGAGTTGCAAGAGCTTTGAAAAAAGCCTCTTTTGCTGCGAATCTTGCAGCCAGAGCCTCAGCAGGCACAGGGCGGGCAAGGCTGTAAGCTATTTCGCTCTGGGTGTAGATGCGTTCGAGAAAGCGTCTTCCCCAACGATCGAGGAGGCGCCTGATGCGAGGCACTGCAACAAAGTCGATTCCTATGCCCACATGTGCATACGGCATGGCATCCTCCGCACGCAATCATATGCAAGTGGGCTTGAGGATTCAAGAAGGATATACGTTGTGATTGACCGTCTCGAAGACGCTCAGGCTGCACCCTGGCAAAATACGGTCCTGCTTGCTTAGTTGGGTTGCTTTAGCAAACTTTCTCTCGCAACTCCTTTCACAGGGGCTAGTCTTGGACCTACTTCATGGACTGGCCAATCGTCCGCCCAACGCTTATCTCACCATTGTCTATCCTGAGATTGAACCCACACTCAGGATTGGAGCATACCCAGGCCTTGTAAGTAATTGGTGCCCCTTCACGACCGTAGTCGGAAAGAGGAATAAGGACACCATCATGACACTTCCTACATTTAGGGAATGATCCTTCCATTACGCTAACCTCCCATCCCTTCGCATTCACAATACAAACCCTCCGCGGTGAAAGCCCACACAACTTTGCCGGGCCAGTCCTTGTCTTACAATATAGCACTCGCTGAGGAAGTTAGTCAAGCCATCCCATAGACTCATGAATCAATCTCGCCACCTGTTGGGATCATAAACAATTGTATTGTAGTGAACAATTGCTTCTTGGGGTGAGCTCTGTCATCCTCTTCTTCCCGAATCCACTACACATGCATCCAAGAGTCACATTATCAACGAATGTTACGTGTGCAATAAGCAGAGCGCGCCACTTTCGCAGTGCGGAGCCTTAGTCTGGAACTTCATAGCCACAGCGAACCACATCTCAGGTTGAGCTTAGTCTGCCAGAATCACGCTGCCGCTATCATCTTTCCCTTACATTTAGACGGCACCACTCTCGTTCCCAAGCTCTCACCCTCATCCCGGCTCCCCGCAGAGGAGCAGGCAAGCGCGCATCCTTAGCCAGTGCTTTGACTATATTCTGAGCATCTTTGAAAGTCACAAGATTACCTGCAACAACTGCAATTGGAGTGCGATGGCCTGCTATCTTGACTGGACCAGAAATCTTGATTCCATCATGCCCCTTCCTGCCCTTGAATCCTGAGCCCCTTTCACTCACACCTATTGTTGGCTTCCCAGCTATAACTCCAACATAAGCTGCAAGAGGGATCTCATCCCTTAACGATAACTCTTTCACAAGAATCACATCAGGATTGCGTTTGAGCATCTTGAGAACATTCATTATGAGTGGGACAAAAATGGGGTTGCCAACATCCGCGTAGAGCACTCTATCGATCTCATCTGTGGCAATTGCTTCTTCAAGCACTTGCATCTTGGGGAAGGATACCAGACAGGCAGCAGCATGAGCCTTGCCAGCCTGGAGAGTTGTCACAACATCGACTCCCACAACTCTCCTCATGCGTTTGGGGGCTGGCTTAAACTTTAGGCGCTTTAGCACGCGCTCCCTTAACTGGCTGAATTCTGTGAGTCTTAGCTTTCGCAGTGCTTCAATCTCAACCATTGCCTTCCTCCAGCTCACGCGACCAACGGCGATAATCTCTAAGATAGAAATCCATTCTCCCACCCCTGCCCATCGCTAAATCCTGTATGCCACAGCGCGCATCAGTGCACCTGAGACAAGCACCATCACATGATGCCGCTGGCTCAAACTTCTCCCCTCTCTTCACATAAACCGGTACATCAATTCCTTCACAGTTTACAGAGCTCATAAATTCCCTGTTCAACCCAACCGCGACACCATCGACGAGCTCGTATTCCATACAAAGAGCGAAAGTCACACCAAGCCTGTCACAAATGTTGCGCATCTTATCGAAGATGCGTTTGCGGTAGTCGATCCCTGCATGGAGATAACCATCTATACGCTCGACGTACAAGCGCTCGAGGTCGTAAACGAATCCTACACCAAAGCGCCGAAATTTTGCAAACACTTCCGTTGCGATCTTCATCGGAATGTCCATAACGCTTCCTATGATGTGCCTCGCTCCGCAATCAATGCCCCTTGTAATCATCGCCCGAAGTTCATCGTCTGAATCGGTAAGGAAGGGAATAACGGGATCAACTCTTAAGACGACAGGAATGCCACTGGAAGCGCAAGCACTCATTGAGCTAAACAGCTCATCGAGAGTTGCTCCACGCGCCATGAGTCGCTTGCGAACCTCCTCCCTCGATGTAGAAACGGAGAATTGCCCGAAGGAGTGCTTCTGCTTCTTAAGCAATCCTATGACATCCCCCGGAACTTCACACTTGGTTATGAATTCTATTGGGATATTTCGCTCGATGAACTCACGAATTACCTTCTCTGAAAGTTGGTAGCGCCTGTTCACCTCCTGAAATGGATCACAAACGGGGGAAAGATAACCGCATGATGCAACTCTGATGGAATCGAGCTGATGGGCGACCACTTTGTCAAAATCTTTAAAGACTGTGACTATGCCTTTCTCATTGAAGAGTCTGAAATAGTGTGCTGGAAGAGCTCGTGCATAGCAGAAGATGCAAGCCACGGAACAGCCATTGTAAGGATTTATGAGCATCCTCTCGCCCGTGCATTCACGCTTTCCCTTCCACCAGCCGTGGAGCTCCTTTTTTGAAGAGACGATTATGTGAGGATAGGGTTCTCTGATTACTTCCTGCGCTTCCACCACTATCTCCCGAAGACGCTTAGAATCCTTGCACCATCGACTCTGATTGTGTAGAGCTCTTTACCTCGAGGCTTACCACGTTCCCATCTGAAGTTGGTTATATAGTATTGAGCCGCATTGGGGTTGGCAACAAAGATAAGCCGTCTGCGGTCGGGAGCTTTGAGAATGTAAGCATTGTATCTACCAGGAGCCGTTGCAGCATGAATGAGGATCTGGTCGGCGCTATCGTTTGCTGCAATCCATTCAAGTCCCTGTCTGTATGAAAGTCCCCAGTAGTCAAGTTCAAACTTGCCCTGAGCTCCTCTGACACCATGAGTGAGTGCATTAAAGTAAACATTCTCATGGGGATGATTGCGAATTACAAAGAATGTGATTGCTGTGAGATTGATTATTAGCGCTGAAGCTAATAGCCCAATGAGGCTCGTTCGCAACAGGCGCTTCCCCGATGGTATCCATGTGACAATCCTTTCTATGGTGAAAACCGAAGCAAGTACCATCGCCGGATAGATAAAAAAGGCATGACGCCACGCATCATAGAGCACAACTCTCGCAAACATGAGATAGCTTAAGGGAACCCAGAACCATAAGAGGATAACAAGAGCGCTTATCCGGATAAGCCCTGGCTCCTGCCTGCTTGCAATCTTCCAGGCAAGCAATATGAAGCCAATGGTGCCAAGTGCGATTACGATAGGCGGTGAAGATACCCCTATCCAGACTGGAAGATAATACCAGGGTAGATTTGTTGACCAGACCTCGCGCCCGAGGAAAAGAACCGGGGCCTCCCAGGGAAAGCTTCGCATTACCTCAAAGCTATGAACAAAATTGCTTAAAGGGTGCCGCCAAAGAGTGGGCCACATAATAATTGTAAGACCGATCAAAGAACCGAGGTATGTTCCAAGGGATGAAATTGCGCGGCCGAGTGACTGTGACCGATAGTCGCTGAGTAAGGCGAGAAGCGTTGCGATGAGCGTAATTACCACAATCAAGATTCCAATGATACGGATGTCAAGGAGAAGAGCGCAGATAAAGCCATGCAAAATCGCTGACCTCAGGCTTCTTTTCTCAAGAAAATGCACAAGGCTGTAGATGCCAACAACAAAGACAACCATGAAGGGAATATCTTTTGTGTTGTAGAAACCATGAGCAAGGATGCGTGGACTCATGAAAAGCAGAATTGGTGAGAGGAGGGCAATTCGCCAGTCAGCGATGAGGCGCTTTGTAAGTTTATAGAGAAAGATAAGGCCAATCCACGATATGAGAAAGGTGGCAAGGTGACGCATGAGGTAAACTTTTCTTATATCTCTAAGTGACAGAATCTGCTCAAGCCAGTAGAGAAAGCTCTCGACCACTGGTCCGTAGTAGCGATGACGATCCCTGAAGAGCTCTTCATCATGGCTTGTCAGGAAGTTGTATACCTTAGCTCCGTACTCACGCTGAACAGGTTCGTCCCAGGAGATACCATAATCGTCATAGGCAAAAAGACCAATAACAAGTAGTGCCACAAAAAAGATAGGGACAACAGCAGAGGTTTTGGTGACTTGCATTGCCGCCATCCGATTCTTGTCAGCTTCCTTGAATGGTATGGCCCTGTCTAAGGAGCGGCTCAACAACTTCAGGAGATAGCCTGATCATGCGATAAATCTGGACTCGGTGCATACGCTGCTTCCTCGGATTGATCCACTCCCAAACTATTTCACCGTCCGGAGTAACCTCAAATGCACGGCCTCGATCGCCCTCACAGATGAGGGTGTTGCCATTGGCGAGGCGCTGGGCAGAGCCTTTCTCATAGGAGTAGAAACTCTCAGGTGGATCCCCAACATACTGCCATACGATCTCATAGGTGACCGGATCAAGCTCGATGACTCTTGAATAGCCTCTAACTGGTCCATTGTCAAAGATGAGGATGTGCCCATTGGCTAGCATTGTCGGATGGTGTGGCCACTGGAGCTCGCCTTCTCCCCAAACCCAAAGAATCTCACGTGTATCCTTATCAAGAATTGCAATTTGATTTACATTTCGAAAGCATATGAGAAGATTCCCTGGCTTGAATCTTCTATCCTTAGCCAGAGCATTCTCTGGAAGCACCGTGACCGTATTCATGTGAAAATAATCGTAGATGTTCTTACCACTGCGTTTATAGACCTCGAGTTTGCCAGGGACCGTTGCCTTGAAGGAATCAATACCCCCACGTCCTGATAGACTATCAATCAGATTGTCAAGGAAGGATCGTGTATCGAAGGCTTGCTTTATCTCATCAAGATGGTCATATGTTGACCAGCGACCAATCTCCTTACCATCGAGGGTGAGGTGAAGAATAGCTGCAAATCTGACCTGAAGTCCTCGATAGTTCTTGATGTCGCGTACAATTGTGTAAATTGTGCTATCCGGAGCAAGTGATGCCTCATGATGGGCAATGGCATCGACCTTCCAGATAAGATTTGAATTCCAATCGAGACGCTTGATGTCCCTCATTCTGCTTACAACAATGACATCGCCATTGGGTAGCATGAGCGCAGGTGCCCATACCCAGTGACGCTTACGCTTCTCAGGGTAGTACCACCTGTGAACCATTTTCCCATACATGTCCATAAGATAGACCTCTGGCGAGATGGCTGAGCAAAAAATCTGATAACCGCGCCATGAGCGGAGGCTGTCATAGACAGTAACTCCCGAAGGGCCGCTCACTTTCTGGGGAGTCATCGTTGTATAAGGGATTGAGCGAAGACGTTCGAGCTTTCGCTTCAGATTCTGATCATTGTTAGTCTCACGAGGTGTGTTGCGGGCTAGGGATAGGATAATCACAGCTGCCAGACCCGATGCAACTGCAAGTGAGCCTATGAGCAGTCGTCTTCTCATTCTGCCTGGAGCCTCTCCTTTCAGGCGAATCTCGCTGAGATTTTCACTGATAACTTCGACAACTTCATAGCCAACTTCATCAAGAAGTTTCTGGCGAACTTTACCAAAATCATACCATTTGGAGCTAGCTGGTTTAAACATTTCATTAGCACGGGGCTGTGAAGCAGCCGAATGCTTAGGATCTTAGTTCTTGTGAGCCAATTGCTATGGTCGGGATCTTTATAACATCTGAGGTGGTAAGTAAATAGGTGGTTACGAGTGCGAGGGGTTATGGGATGGCTTCGGTTAAGGGTACCAAGGGGGCGCAGGATGCCAAGGAGCGCAGGATGCCAAGGAGCATGCGACCTCTAGGGTGGTGGGGTTATGGAGTGTGAGGGTATGAGGTGCCTGAGCAGTCTCTTGTGTCCTTGATATCGTCACGAGGTTTAAGTTCGAAGATCACATAGGAATATCCTATGTGATCCACGGGTTCATAGTTCTCTCTAAGCCACTTGTAGCGGTCGGGATCAAAGATACCAACAAGGTTGTTTACACTAACGACTATCTTGCCCGAATCAGGAAACTCAGGATGTAAGTACTTCTCGCTGAAGCGCCTGCGGACGCGTTTCATCCACCATTCTCCCTTCTCATAGTATGCATCTGGATGTTCTCGCAGATAGCGTTGGAGAGCATTTCTGTCCTGCCCCCAATCTATATTCGAATCAGCAAGCACTTTGTATGCCTTCTTGCGGTCCCAGACGAGTTCATTGAAGTAAGGGATGTAGTGAGGGAAATAGGAAAGAACCGAAACTGTCTGATAACAAATAAGAACGCCAAGCGCTGCAGTAAGCTTTGCTTGCCTCGGCAAGCCCTGCTTGAGCAAGCTTCCGCAGAAGACGTGCAGCAGGGGCAAAACGATCAGGAAGTGCCGAATGCCTATCTGGAGTTTGAAGAAGAAATTGAAATAGATGGCGAAGAAGACCATGGGAGCGACGAGGAAGAGCTCATCTTCGAGAAAGCGATAGCGTTTTCGCCTTTTTGTATAGGCGACCATGGCGATTATGGCGATGGCCTGGGTAGCAAGGGGAACCTTAAAGAGATACGCAAAGAAATAGTAACCCTTGAAGCCACCAATTTCTTTGAGTCGCCCGAGAAGATACATCTTACCGAAGCCTTTGCCGGTTTCGGTCCGATAGATTCCCCAATCTATTCCTTCGAGATAGGGATATGGCAAAGGGAGAGGAAGTCTTGCAAGTTCTCCGAGGCGAGAGCGTAGGCTTTTGAAGGCGTCACTTCGCAGGGCATAGTCGTCGAGAGAGCTAAACGTACGGTTGAAGAGAAAAGCTGCATTTATGATAAGGATGCTTACAGCAATGAAAACAACTGTATAGAGCAAGGTGCGAAGCAAACCCTTTCGCATGGCTTTAAGATCTGCCTGCCTTGCCTGTCTCAGAATCTCAGGACTGTAGCGAATCGCAAGGATGATAGCCTCAAGGGGATAGAGAAGGATGCAAACATATTTAGAGATCTGACCCATCCCCAGAGCAACTGCTGCAAGGATGCCCCTTCGTGGTGAAGGATGTTTGGTGAATCTCCAGAGTGTCCATAGGGAAACAAGTACCATACCTGCTGCATAGACATCTGTAGTTATGAGGCGTGCATGGGCAATCATATTGGGGCTTAAGGCAAAGAGTGTGAGTGAGAGGATTGCTCCCTTTGTTCCGTAAAGTTCTCTACTCCAGGTGAAAACAACGAGAGCCACGATGACGCTAAGGATAATTGTTACATATCTGCCCGTGGGAACGGATTTTAGAAACGCCTGGTATCTTGCTGCCGCCTTGAGCTCACCTATTTCGGCCGGCAATGCGTTTAGGGCTGTTATGGGCATCGTTCCATCAACGAAACGAGAGGAATTGCCCGATAGGATGCTGGCGCCATAGCGAAAGTGCCAGGGTTCATCCTGGGTAAGGGACTTATGGCGTATGCTAAGAACCTCAAGAGCAACCATAAAGGATAAGAGACCAATTACGACCAGGATTGTTGATGTGGGAATGCGGTCTGCGAACTTTGCGTCGGAGAGGTCGCTGTTGTTCATAACAATATGAAGGTAAGCCAAAGCAAGGACATCTTTCAATCGCTTCCTTATACGGTCTCTACGAAAATCCCCCTCTCCGCTCTTCCCTTTGCTTCATCTCTGGCCCCCTACTGGCAGGATTGACCCATCCCAAGAGCTATGTTAGATTGGGAATTGGAGAGGATCAGTGTTTATACTCGAAGGGGGAAGTTTTGCGCAGATGGTTCTGGATTCTCGTTGTACTGGCGATTCTAACCTGCGCACGTGAGCCCAAGCCCAATGTGGTCATCGTTACGATCGATACACTTCGTGCCGATCATCTGAGCTGCTATGGTTATTCCAAGCCTACGAGCCCACGCATAGATGACTTCGCAGGCAGGGCTATCCTCTTTGAGAAAGCATTCTCACAGGCACCCCAAACGCTTCCATCGCATGCGTCCATCTTTACAGGCCTGCATCCCCGCCACCACAAATCAATCACGCATGAAAGTCCTCTTGCCGATGATGTAACGACCCTCGCTGAGATTCTCAAACATAAGGATTACGAGACTGCTGCCTTCATTAGCAGTCATGCCCTCGACAGCAAGTACAATCTGACTCAGGGATTCAATACCTATTGGGAGATTCAAAGGGAATACAGTGTCCCGGAACGCCAGAATGCACACCACTGGGGCAAGGATCTTACCACCGATGCTGTTCTTCGCTGGCTCAAGGAGCACCACAGCGACCGCTTCTTCCTCTGGGTACACTGGTTTCATCCTCATCGGCCTTACAATCCCCCAGAAGATTATCGAACGAGATTTGCTGGTCCCTATGAGGGCGATGCTAACAGTTCGCCCGATTTTATTATCACTGTGTGGCAAAACAAGATTGAACTCGCTGATGAAGATGTGGCTTACCTGAGAGGATGTTATGATGGGGAGGTAGCCTTCACTGATTATCAGGTAGGAAGATTACTTGATGAGCTCACCTCACTCGGGCTCATGAACAATACAATAATCATTCTAACATCCGATCATGGTGAGATCCTTTATGAGCATGAATATTACTTCGGACACGATATCGGACTTTATGATGAGTGTCTTTGGGTTCCTCTCATCTTCTATGGACCCGGCATTCTGGATGAGCATAAACGTATAGATAAGCCTGTTGAGACAATCGACATCATGCCAACTGTGCTGGATCTCCTTGAGATAGCAAAGCCGCAAGGCATGGATGGTAAGAGCTTGCTTCCCCTCATTGCAGGTGGAAAGTTTGAGGGGTGCACCTATTTCTTCTCAGAGACATTTCCCTTCCCCGAGAAATCCTTGCCACGTCATGCAGTAAGAACGAGAACCGCTAAACTGATCTGGCGCGAGACAGCGACCGGTGGAATTGAGAAGCATTTCTTTGATCTTGTAAAGGATCCAGAGGAAACTGAGAACGTCTATGACGTGAGCAATCCTGCCTGTGCACGCCTCGATTCAGTGCTTGGTGAATGGATCAAACCGGAGGGTCTTCATCCCGCACGCATCCCGAGTGCCCGCGAGTCGGGAAGGTGGCGCATCCTCAAAAGCCTCGGCTACGTCAACTAACGGGGTCGGAGCTAAAAACCTCCAAATCACCCATTTTGGGGTCGGAGCTAAAAAAACGCAAATCACCCAAAATGGGGTCGGAGCTAAAAAAATGCAAATTGGCTGGAATTGCCTCTTCCACAAGGCCCATGGCTCCTTAACTCATTTACACACAAAGGGATACGCGTGTGCAGATTTTTAGCTCCGACCCCGGGTGAGGAGGTTGGAGGCGGTGGGGACGCCAAGACGTTCAGCAACTATGGGGCATTTGGCTTTGAGGATAAAGAAGATTTGGCGCTCAGCGTCATCGAGAGTCTCATAATTTGCCTGCCCCTTGGATATCACCACACCAGCCTTAAAGAAAACATCCTTAAACTGGTCACTACATTCGCCGAGGATAATGCCGAGACTATCTGAGCCTGTCTCAATTATCTTTATCGGCTCACCAATTCCTGCTCTGATTGCATCTTCGTAAGTTGCGTCATTGAGAATGCCTCGGCTTTTCACACTCACATAGACATCCTTTCCACGACGCACGAACTCATCGAGCAGAAATCGGTCGAAGACGATCTCACCGGCATTGTCACTTATGAGCAATATGTTCCTGGAGGCGATAACAGCTTCTAAGAGCTCCTCAGATTCATCAACCACAAGCTCCCCACTTATTGTTTCCCTGAGAGTTTTCTCAAGATCAAATTCGCTGCCGACACCAAAATCTATAATGTTACCCGCCGCAGCAAGCTTAACACAGAGCTTTATTCTGCCTACCTCATCAAGTTGCAAGAATCTCTTTTGAATTTCAGGCTTGATATGCTCGTACATCGCAAGAGCTTCGACAGTGGTTTCCCACTTTAGCTTCTCAAATGGATCAACATTGCTGAGCAAGTGATCACCTGAGCGAATTGCCCTTGTCGCAAGAATCGCCGGGGGCACACCGTGGTCGAGATCCATTAAGGCTTCCATCGCCTTACGAGCAATCTCAACCTGGCTATTCTCATCAAGTCCAGCAATCCTTGCTGTCCGTATAGCCTGTCTGACTGAACACGGAATGCACTCAGGGGAAGATTTCACTTCTTGCTCCTCACGTTTTTTGTTGCTTCTTACGAGCCGCAGGGAAGAGAACGTTGTTTAGAATCAGCCGATAGCCAGGGGAATTCTTATGAAGTGCAAGATCCGTCGGTGGATCTCCAATCATATGCTGATAATCCTCGGGGTCATGGCCCCCATAAAATGTGAAGGTGCCACGTCCATAGGTTCCATGAAGATACTTGACCTCATCTTGCCCTTCGGTCTCAGCCAGAATCGTGACTGTTTTCTTTATCAGGTGCTTCTCGTATCCAGTTGTCTGCCCCATGAAACCCTTTATGACCGAGACATGATTCTGCGTCAGCATAGTTGGAATGGGATCGTGTTTGGCTGAGAATTCAAAAAGTGTGAAGTAATCATTTGCCTGACCTCGCCTTGCCGCACGCGGGCTGGTATCAATATCGGAATATTCGTAGACAAACGGATTGGGTATAACTTTAAAACCCGTGAAGCAAAGTGTTTTGGAATAGTCGAGTTTCTCCTGATAGTTGGGATCTGGTGGATCACCATCAAAAACACTATCAACGATATCGTCATTTTCTGCAGCGAGAGCGATATCATAGGAATCGGTTGCTGAACACATCGCAAAAAGGAAGCCGCCCCTCGCCACATAATCTTTTATCCTCCTTGCAACAGCCTTCTTGAGTTCTGAAACTTTGCTAAAGCCCAGCTTATGGGCAAGCGCCTCAGATGTAGCCACCCGTTTCTTATACCAATCTGCATTACGATAGCTCGCATAGAATTTCCCATATTGACCCGTGAAATCCTCATGATGAAGGTGCAGCCAATCATATTCGTCTAGTTTGCCAGCAAGTACTTCTTCATCATAGACGATGTCATAAGGTATCTCAGCATAGTCGAGTGCAAGTCTTACAGCATCATCCCATGGCTCACGATCTGGTGGGACATAGACGGCAATAGCAGGAGCTTTCTCAAGAAGCACGACTTCCATATTCTCCTCTTCAATTGTTCTATATATCTTGGCAGCGTCACCTTCTGATATCACACTGTAACTAACGCCCATTAGGGTTGCCTTCCTCGCCATTACATCCCTTGCATCCACCATGAAGGATCCACCGCGATAGTTGAGCAACCACTCAACGTTGAAGCCTTGCTCGAGACACCAATAGGCAAGCCCATAGGCTTTGAGGTGATCTGTCTGATTGAGATCCATATAGATAAGGATACGATCGGCTACCGCTGTCGCTGCAAGACCGAGGACAATGAAACAGACAAGAAGGACTTTAAGAATCTGATGATTGACTTGATCTAAGGCCATCTATCTTCCTCCTCGCCTCACCTGCCGCAACACTTTCGGGAAAGCGCAGAATAAGATCCTCATATGTCTCCTTCGCCTTTTCAATCTCATCAAGCTCAACATAGATGTCAGCAATTGCCTCAAGTGCAGCTGGTGCTATATGACTTGCGAGGCTGTCAGCTATTACTCTGTAGATCGCGATCGCCAGGTTGGGGTTACCAGCCCTACGATAGATCTCAGCTAGTCTTCTCAGACTTTCAACCTTGATAGGTTTCAATTGAATCTTGCTAAGACTAAGATATCTATCCTTTGCCTCCTCGATGCGTCCCCGCCTCTCGAGAAGATAAGCCTGCGCGAGTTGTCCAAGCTCCTGGGGGTACTTCTCGCCAGCCTTGCTTGCCCTTATCAGCATCAGCCTTTCAATGCAGTCGTTGGCAAGATCCTCCTGGGGATATTGCCTCAAAGCGACATTGTAATAGGATACTGCTTCATCAAACTTTCCCTCATACAAACTTATCTCGCCAAGATTGTAGAATGCCTCCTGAGCAAGTGCGCCTTGCCATTCAATCTCAACAAGATCATATGTCTCGAAAGCTTTCTCAAGATCACCAAGTTTTACAAGGCAGTCCCCTTTGATATTGACAGCCCTCGCAAGCAACTCAGGTGATCTGGTATTGCTTATAACCTTATCAGCCTCCTTAACTGCATTTTGAAAATTGTCACTGTTGTAATAGATATCAGCGCGAGCAAGCACAGCATCCCATGCCCACTTGGTTCCCACAAAACGGTCTACCAGATCTTGATACGTCTTCAAGGCGTCCTCAACATCATTGCCAAGGTACTCACATTGCGCTTTCTTGAGAAGAACATCAGCCAGATTTAGGCCGGATTGCTTAAGCTTTGCAACCAGTTCATATGCCTTAGCACACTCCTCAAAACAGCCTCTCCTCGTTGCCTCTCGAGCAAACAGGGGCAGACTGCGCGCTAACTCGCGTTCGTTGCCAGCGCCGGCTTGGATCTCCTCAAGCGCAGCCTTGCAGTTGCCATCCAGAAGATAAAGTTGCCAGAGTACTCGACTGACGACGTCTGCAAATTCCTTGCGAGATTTTTCAGCAACAAGAGCACTTATGACCTCAGCCCTGGCTTCATCATCACTGGCAAGATCAAGAATCTTCTGAGCAAACCTTTGAGGTACCCCCTTCTCACCTCCTCGGTTCTCGCTTGCAAATCGCAGCAGATACTCATGGACTGCATCACCAACCCTGCCTGCGTCGATATAAAGACGAATAGCTTCAGGCCCGAAAAGGGTGGAATCCCCGGTCGCCTTCCGAGCTCTTGTGATAATATCTATCACACCTTCCCTATCCCCGATCTCCGCAAGCACATTCATTGCAAGGGTGTAAGTCCATTCCTCATCGGGTGCAGTCGAGATTATTTTCTCAAGAATCTCCATCCCCCTTTTCGTGTTACCCTTGAGGAAGCTTACAAGTGCAAGTTTTGCTTTCAGCGCATTCTCATTGGGGTGATTCTTAAGAAAAGAGGAGAGTATCTTTTCAGCCTTTGAATAGTTGTGTGTCTCTATCAGAACATCTGCGTAGACTCTGACAACCGTAGCATCATCACTTGCTTTCCTGTAAAGTGCGTCCAGCTCGGCGAGAGCCTTATCAATCTTGCCCTCAGAAAGGTACCTTCGCGCAGTTGCTAAGCTGCGATCCCTTGTCTGCGGTGTAACATCAGCCGCCAGGCAAGTCCCAACAGCAAGCAAGACAAAAGCAAATGTAAGAGTGGCACAAAACAATTTCTTCATCACTTCGCCTCTTTCCCCGCCGCAATTGCCTCAAGGTAGGCTCTTATGAGATTCTCATATTCAGGTGGATAGTAGCCCTTCTTGCGATAGAGCATGTCCTGAAGAAACCTTTCTCTTTCCTCAAGCGAAAGCTCTGGCGGCGGTTTAATCTCATATTCTCCACCAGGTCTCGATTGACGCCTCCTCGAATAGTCTCTTCGCCTCAATGATTTTTGTGCATTGAGCAATCGGGTGAGAATCTTCTCCTGACGGCGTATTGTTTCCTCATCCACATGTTGATTCTTAAGATCATCAACAACTTTACGAGCTTCCTCTGCAAGATCGTCCAATCTGCCAAGGATCTCACTTCGACCCCTAAGCTCCCGAGCAATATCTTCGATCCCTTTTCTCACAGTCTCCTGCTCCGCTGCAAGCCGAGCCATCTGAGCACGCTGCTCCATAGAGAGCCCTCCCTGACTCAGATCCTGCAACTGCTGTGTCCCCATGTTGATTCCCATCTGCATGCAACACATGCTCTCAAGATTCTTGAAGGTTTCGCACAATCCACTCGGCGATGAGCAACTACTTGCCTGATCCATTGCATCCATGAGTGCTGTAACAAGCTGATTCATCTTACCCAGAGCAGCTCTACCTTGCTGCCTGGCAAGTCCGGGCTTCTGCTGAGCAATGATTTCAGATGTACTCTCAAGATCTTTTGCTATCTGAAGAACAGCTCCGCCAAGGCGTGGACCGATAAAGAGACTCTTGCGGGCTGCCTTGAAAATGTGATCGGCAACACGATCAAGCGCTTCCTTGTAGATAACCTCACGTCTGGCAAGATCCGAAAGCCTCTTCCCACGAGTTGTATCAATCTCAGCAAGGACCTCTTCATGGCGTTGCGATACATCTCTAAGTACATCGATGGCATTTCTGAGAGCTTCCATGAGGGCCCTCTTATCCTCACCCATAAGAGCATCGCGTGTGGTTTGAAGCATCATGGCGAGTTTAGCCATATCGACTTCAGCCTGCTTACCTTGTGCACTCGCTTCAGCCTGATTGCCAGCCTGCATCGCGGACATAGCCATTGACATCGAGCCCGAAATGTTTTGGGCCTTCAGGAATTCGCCCGCCTTGCGGATCTCTCCCTCGAGAGGATTACCCTGCTCCTTGAGAAGTTCGGCGAGCTGGTTCATCATCTCCTCAAGCGCATTTGTCTTATCAATTAGAGCCTTCTCCTTTGAAGCCGCCTCCTTAAGATCGCCACCCTCTTCAATCTTCTTGTTGAGCCCGCTCTGCTCATCTGCTATCTGCTTTGCAAGATTGGTGACGGCCTCCATCCTTTGTTGTAATTTCATCTTCTTCAGGAGCTCAATTGTCCTATCGAGACGCCGCAGAAGATCCTCCTGAGATATGTTGAAGTTCTCCATCGCCTGTCTTATTTCCTCAGGTGAGAGCTGCTGGAGGGCTTGCTGCATCTTCTCAATAGCCTTGAGTAATTCCTCAGACGCAACCTCATTTATGAGCTGCCTCACCTCTTCCATCTTCTCAATTATTTCAAAAGTGATGAGATTATTTTCGTTCATGCGGTTGAGTGTTTCATCGAGAGATGCTGAAATATCCTCGAGGCGATCAAGAAGTTCCTTGTGCTTCTCAAGATTCTGCTCGAGGGCTTGTTGCTCCTCCCATCCAACTTCTGACTTGCGCTTCATGTTTTCGATGAGATTGTCGATTTCCTCCTTAAGCTCGGAAGCTTCATCAGCAACCTCTTCCAGCTCACCGATATCCTGCTCCTGCTCATTCTCAATAGCCTGGTAAATCTCATGGATGGCCGGAACCTTGAATGTATGGACATCGCTCTTTGCATACTTGGGACCTTTGAGAGCATCGTTGTCAGCCACAGCAACCCAATAGGTCACAACGTCTCCAGGGAAAAGATTCAGTTCACTCACATTCCAATCAAGATCTGCTCTTGCATGAGTGGTGCCTTTGAAATCGAGGGCTATGGATGAAGTCTCTGAAGGCGCAGCATAGTGAAGTCGCATCTGCGATATGCCATAGTCATCAACAGCCACAACTGAAAGGGGGACAAGCATGTCAGCCTCAAGCATCATCTCTTCCTGCGGGCTTTCGATGCGAACGTAGGGTGGATCATCAGGGACAACATTGATCGTGTGAGGCCCGTGGGGCTCGGAACTAAGCCCACCGGCTGCAAGGTTAATGGTGTATGATAGGTTCTCATGTATGGTCACCGAGATTGCCAGGGAGTCTTTGCGCTCGACGAGCTTCAGACGGTGCTGCTTCGGCTTGTTATCTTCTATTGTGAGCCAAGCGCTGTCAGGTTCACAATTGGCTTCAAGCAGGAATTGGACACGTGTACCATAGGGAGCAGTTATATCCCAGATTCCTTTGGGGAGGATCTGTTCATCTCTACCTGTGTAGGCTGGATAAGTGAGTTTAACTATGCCTCCGACTATTCTGGGTTTCTCATAGACTGAGATTGCATAGGTCGTACTCCTCTCATCTCCGTAAGTGACAAAGTAAGCTATGTCCCTGTCAACGCTTGGCAAGATGGTTGCGAAAACTCGCTTAGCCTTGCCCTCGGATTCAGCGAGATTCATTTCAAAGGCTGTCTCTGCACCATCTTGAAGCATGTGAAGCGTGGCTCTTCCTGGGGTGAAGCCTGTAATCTCAGCCGAAACTGTGAGGCTATCGCCGGCAAGCATCTTGTGGTTACCAGGGCTTACCCGGAGTTCAATTCCACTTGAAGGCGTAAGAGCAAGGAAATATCCGAATCGCTCAAGGGAGTAGGAAAGAGTTGGGGAATCGTAGCTTCTCCAGGCAGCTGCAAATGCAACTGTGGCGAGCAAGGGAATAGCCCAGAGAAGCAATCTCTTCTGACTTGCTATTACATCAATGCGCACACTTTCTATCTTCTGGTTTATATCCTCAAGCACTCGCTTGATGAGGATATTGGAATAGCCAAGGCGCTCACTATCAACCTCACTGAGCTCAAGAGCGGTTAAGACATCGTGCCCGATCTCTCGGAGCTCAGAAGCTATGCGAGCAGCATAGGCTTTTAGGGAATGGGAAACGGAAAAAACCCTTACCATCCCATAGACAAGCCCCGCAAATGCGCTGACTGCCGAGACAAGGGCAAGCAATCTCAACCACATCCTCGCAATTCCAAAGCCTAAGTCAAGAAAACTTGTCACAAGCCACCCGAAGCCCAAGATGGTGCAAGCGATGACAATCGCAGTTGCAACTGCAATGAGAATGCTTTTAAGCCTGACCCTCTCAAGTCTGGAAACTATTTTCTCGATCGGTCCGTAGCGGGTTGGCATCGGCTACCTCTGTTGTTATATCTGGCTGCTACCGCTGTTGGCCAGCCCCTTGGGCGTGTCTATTACCAGGCCTTATAGATACCTCTCTAGCATATGTCCATTGGTCATTGAGTGCTTCATCGGTGCCACACAGGCGCACCTTAAAATTAGTGGTCTCGCATGAAATCTGTGCCCGTGCTTCACCAAACTCCTCTAAGATGCACCTAACCTATCTAATGAGTGAGTGCATAGGCGACTATGTTGATTGCCATCTTCATCGCAGCTTCACGCTTCTCAGGTGGATCGTGGTGAACCTCAGCATCCTCGAGCCCACAGCCTATGTCAGTATTATACGAGTAGAAAACGACAAGCCTGCCGTTGTGGATGATACCATAACCATGCGGTGGACCGCCATGGTGCTCATGTATTTTAGGAAGTCCTGAGTTGAAGTCGTAGACCATGTGATAGATTTCATGGTCAAAAGGCAATTCAACGAGCTCGTCATCTGGGAAGACCTTGCGGATCTCACGCCGGAAATACTCATCCATACCATAGCAATCATCCGCCCACAGGAACCCTCCTGATTCAAGATAAAGCCTGAGTTTGGCAGCTTCCTCACCCGAAAATTTCACCTTACCATGACCAGTCATGTAGATGAAGGGATAAGCGAAAAGGTGTTCGTCGAGAAGGGTTACTCGAGCCTCTTCACCAGTCGGTATTCCTAGGACCTTTTCAACCTGAGTAAGGAGATTGGGAAGCGATGTGGGATCGGTATACCAATCGCCACCACCCCGGTACTTGACCCTCGCAATTGTGAACTCGCCGGGACGGGCCTCTGCCATGGCAGCTTGAGATGTGGTGAGCAAGAGCAAGATGGCCGCTACAACGAATTTTCTTAGCATCTGCTACAGTTAAACCCCTTAAATAGCCTACCTCAATATAATTTGATGTTTGGAACTAAGTCAACCAGCGTGAATCCACATTGTGTCTTCCCGAATTATGAAACCCCTGAAGGAGAACAAGCGTTCCCGTGGTTGGCGTTTCGGTCCTTTCGGTGAGATTCGCTGGCTGGGGTGCGGCTGGGTGAATCAGACTTGCCGGAGGCTAGCTGGAGACCTGGGGCTTGCGGACTGGGTGGATCAGGCTTGCTGGAGCTGCCCGGGATAAGCGGCTGAGTTACGAGGGATGCGCCTCCTATACCATTGCCGTACTGTCTTGGCTCGTCCAATTCTCCCCTTTTCGTATCTCATCCATTTTGCTGTCTCATCTCTTCCTTCCGCCTCATCTTCTCCATTCCACCCTCCCCAATATATCACCTTTTGCCTCTCGTCCTTTCTCGTGTCATCTTGCCATCCTTTATCATCTTGCCTCTCTCTGTTGTGCAAGCCAATTGTCATCCTGGCAAACTCAACTCATGGCTCCTTTCGGCCTCGTCCTTTTGCAATTGTCCTCTTGCCACGCGCCCTCCCCAGCGCCCTCCCCCCGACCTCCACGCTCTCATCCTCTTGCCCTCGTCCGACTGAGCAGTACCAGCCTGGCTCTAATGCTTAACACCCTGGTTTGAATGGCTTAGCCAGCAATCATGAGCCAGTGCTCGCGCAATCACCATCCAGCAATTGCCACCTATGCCATCCAAATGTAGCGAATTGGCTCCACCGCATGAATGCACCTCGCACCCCATCCGTCTTGAGAAAGCAAGAATGAGACCTGTGACAGGTTAGCGGTTAGCCAGGGTCTTGGACAGTAATCAGATTCGCAGGTGGATAACCCTTGGAAAAGCCTTAATGTCGAGCAAAAGCCATCGAATGCAATCTAAAAATTCATAACACGATCCGGGTGGCACGGAAGGGGGGCAAGAACATGCCCTCAGCCACAGCCTAAAGCCTCCAGATAGCCTAAAACAGGCCCTGATCATCCTCAGTATCGAGGAGATCCATCAACTCCATGTCGATGTAATCTTCTGATTCTAAGTCCTTCTCGCTTTCCTCCAATTGATCCCTTTCATTGTAGCAATCTTCACAATAAATCTCTCCAGCCTCCTCGATCTGACAAAGTTTGCACAGTGGCACTCCACAAACACAACAGATAGAGTCGGCATCTGCTTTCGGATGAAAGTGACACTTCACGTTGCCCACCCCCTCAGGCGGTGCCACCTCGGCACCTGGTTTTCTCGCAATCCCATTAATACCAACCCCATCGCTTGTCAAGAGGAATATTTTGCTCGGTTTTGGGCTGCTTAGCGAGGCTTAGCAATCACATGGGGCGATGGGAAGGAGTCTGCGGGATTCAAAGCTCGGCCTCAGGCTTTTCCTGCGATGACAAGATAGTGGTAGGAGCTAATCTCGAGGTTTTTCTCTACCGAAAAGGAGGCTGCTTCTAGATATGCTGTCAGCTCATCTGGCGAGATTCTCACCCCGAGTGGTGGACCAGGGGGCCCCTCTATCTTCTTAAACTCGACTATCATGAATCTCCCAGATGGCTTGAGAATTCTCGAAACCTCTCTCACCGTTGAGATGCGATCTCCATCTTGGAGAATGTCATGGAGCACTGTGAAAGCAAGAGCAACATCGATGCTTCCGTCACTCAGGGGAATTCGCGATCTTATATCAGCGACAATTGGTATCACATTCTCAACACAATTGCGAGCCATCTTCTCCTTCAACATCCTAATTCCTTCCTCCCAGAGATCGATGGCAAATACAAGGGCACGTCCCGATAGGTTTCGAGCAACAGCGAGTGCGTATTCTCCAACGCCGCACCCAAGATCTGCAACCTTAAGATCCTTGCCGATGGCGAGCTCGGCGAGCAAGCGCTCGGAGTCGATCAGACCAAAACTGCTTCTCCCTGCCCCTCTTGGCTTATCTTGCATGATCCGTAACCTCGGGACAATCTCACGAGGTGGTTGCCATCGCGAGATTATCTTTGTGACGCTAACGTAAACTTTTGCTTGGTGCGCGTCAATCGTTTGGAGGTACAAGGCTCAAAGCCAGAGGAGCGAGATTGCAGATTTTTAGCTCCGACCCCAAAATCAGCAATTTGAAGATTTTTAGCTCCGACCCCAAAATCAGCAGTTTGAAGATTTTTAGCTCCGACCCCGAGGGGGGTTGACAGGGTGGGGCGTGGCTCTTAGCATAGGGTTGTATGGGAAGAAGGTGGCTTTCATCGATTGCAGTAGCTTTGGTGCTCATTGGCACGGTGGTCTCCACCCACACAGCTGAGACCAATACTCCCCTAACCCGCGCTCCCGATTTCATCTTGCGAGAATGTGTCCTTGCCGATAGTATCCACCTTGCAGATTTCAGCGATCACCCTGTCTTGCTCTTCTTCTTTGACGCTGGCGACGCAGCCATGCGCCCAGCCTATCCCTACCTCAACGAATGGCAACGCCGCTACAAGAATGACGGCCTTAAGGTGATCGGAATTCACTGTCCTCAATATGAACCGCTCAAGAAGATGGAAAACGCCTCAACCGCAATTGGACGTGCTGGCCTTAAGTTCCCGGTTGGTATGGATTGGGATTGGAAAGTTTTCAATTCTTTTCATCTTGAGCAACTCCCAACCTTTGTCTTGCTAGGTCCAGGACTTAAACCTTCCTATTCAGTTTCGCGGCTGAGAGCATATACTGAGGTTGAACAGGCTATCCAGAATCTCCTCAAGCAACTCAAACCAGGCATAATCCTCCCGTTTCTCGTAAAGCACATAAGACCTGAGGACAATCCTCAGCTTAGGCTGCTTGAGACCACGCCTAAAATCGAATTGGGCTATACCTCGGGGAGCATTGCCAACTGTGATTCCTCAGATTTTGGGAAGTTTGCCGTTTACACAGATCCAGGTGATAGGAAAAAGGGAGTTGTCTATCTCGATGGACGATGGCGGGTCGATGAGAAAGGCATTACATGCAAGCTGGACTCATCCTACACCAGAGCACGTCTGCGTGTGCTCTATAGCGGCAAAGCGGTTTGGCTACTCGCAGATTTTCCCCCAGGCAAACCACCCAGGATCTACGTGAAACAGGATAGATCATATCTTCCTTCCGAGCTCTGGGGCAATGACATAAGATTTGACGAGATGGTTCACCCATTTGTCCTCATACGCTATGCAGTCCCTCTGCACATTGTTGAGAACAAAACCCATGGAGCTCACCAGCTCGAACTCATTATCGAGGACGGCGCTGCGACTTTCTATTATCTGTTTTTCGAGAGCGCCGTTGAGCGTTAGGTCGTTCAGGTAGTGGTAGTCTGACCCTCACCGTCGTTCCTTCTCCAGGTGTGCTCTCAATAACGATCTCCCCGGCATAGCCATCAACGATGTTCTTGCAAATAGCAAGTCCTAGCCCAGAGCCTTGCGTTTTGGTCGAGAAATTAGGCTCAAAGAGATATTCGGAATTCTCGGGATCAATTCCTACACCGGTATCTGCAAAGCTTATCTCTATGTATCCCCGCAGAGGCTCAGCGCCAGGAGGTCGAGTGCTTACCCTGAAAGCCTTGGTGGTCGAAGTCCGACCCCAGGAGCGTGCAGTCCTTACAGTTAAAGTGCCTCCATTCGGCATAGCCTGGACAGCATTTTCTATGAGATTGAGAAAGACTCTCTTTAACTCGTCTCTATCGAGTCTGAGCTTGGGAATTGCCTCATCGAGCATCTTCCTTATCTCAATACCCTCACCTGGCGCTTGCTCATATTGTTTGATGCATTCCTCAAGTACGGCATTCACATCGGTCATTTCAAGGCGACGCTCAGGCATTCTCGCAAATTGAGAAAATTCAACTGCGATTCGGCGAAGTGATTCAATCTGCTCAACTATTGTTGCAACACTATCCTCGAGGATACGATCAAAATCACCAACTCCATCGCGATGACACTGCAGAAGATGTTGAATCGAGAGTTTCATAGGTGTAAGTGGATTTTTTATCTCATGGGCAACCTGCCTTGCCATCTCACTCCAGGCAATAAGCTGCTTCGACCTTATAAGCTCGGTGACATCCTCGAAAACCATGACCCGCCCCATGGGTTTCCCACGAGGACCCTTAACTATGGACGCAACTGCTCTAAGCGTCGCGATCCTACCATCCTTACGAGCGATGGTTACTTCCTTTGCAACAATGTCGCGCCTCGCATTGACTTCCCTCATAACAGCCGCCAAGCCCGAGGCACCGATCTTGGTAAGCAAGCGAGTTGCATCCCCTCCCCTTGCATTCCTCCCTTTGACACCGAGGATCCTCTCAGCAGTTGGATTAAAGGTGTCAATGCGCCCCCTACTATCTGTGGATATTATGCCTGCGCCGACATTGCTTATTATTGTCTCTATGTAGCGCTTCCTCTCACTCAACGCCTTCCGACTACGAGCCAGAGCCTGAGTCATCCTGTTGAAGGAATCCACTAGATCCCCAATCTCATCGTCTCCTGAACGTGGAATGGTGAATCGCAAATCCCCTGAACCGATCCTTAAGGTTCCCTGAATCAATTCCCTTATGGGTTGCGATATTCTTCTAGCAAGAAGAAGCCCAAGGATAAATATTGCACCTATTACAACGACGATGAGGTAGGATATCGCTGCTGAGGTCCATTCCATGCGTCTGCCGATTTCATCTTTCCTGAAAACAACCGGAACTGATATGGCACCTATCACATTACCCCTGAAGTCCCTCAAGGGGCTGTAGCCCATGACGACATCTGCCTTGCCGATCTTCTCCCAGGCGAAATCGCGCTCACGACCCTCAAGAAAACAATTGGCATAGGCTTCCGGGGAGACGCGATCGCTCACAAGTTCTGAGACAAAGACCTCGCGAGAGCTTGAAGCGGCAAGTTTGCCGAGACTGAAGAAATTGATGTCTCTGCCCAGCTCTATTGCGAGCTGGCGAGCCAGCCTATCGTCTATTGGACGTGAAACAAAAGCGCATCCGGTTATTATGCTCGGCGTTATCTCATCCTTTATGGGAAATGCCGACTTGGCGACAAGTCCACCTTCAACTGAGAAAAAGCTTAAGGCTTCCCCTCGCTTAAGAGTCCTGTCAAGAACCTCATTAGGCACAACAGGATTGCCATACCTGGCAACGACGTTACCGTCTGCATCGAAGACTTCGGCGGTGCTGCCTGGCTTCACGAGATTAGCAATAAGTGATGGTTCATCCTCAAGAGCAGCCATGAGAATTGGATTCTCAACAAATCTTTCTGCATCGTCACGAACAAGCCTTTCAAGAGCAAGCCGTGCAAGTTTGAGCCCTTCCTCAGCTCGGGATTCCATAACTTCCCTAAATCTCACTCCAAGAAAGCCCCTGCTGGCTGTCCCGAGAATGAGGGTTGGCACTATGGCAATGAGCACAAAGCCAAGGGCGAGCTTGTGTGCAAAACTCCAGCGCAGCCTCAATCTTGATGCTCCGCGCATCCTGCGGATGCTATAGCTTAGAGCTTGAATGAGCCCTGATATCACAAGGAGGCAGAAACCGAGGATGGCATAGCCAACTAAAACAGCCATGTAATAGACAGCGAGATCACTCACGCCGGGTATGGGAAAACTGAAAAGGATTCCCTCGAAACGGCCCTCAGGTCTGATCACGTAGCAACGGTAACGAGTCCCACCAATCCTATGTTCAAACCAGAAGGGCTTGGTTATATCTCTGCCCTCAAGTGCTTTTATCCTTTTGCCAACCTCAAACACGCTTGATGTTGTGCCCACCACCCTGCCTGATTTCACAACACTCGCATCGAGGTCATAGGTGAGCTCAGCGCCACCGGCACCCCTTCCACCGACAACGTCAAAAAGGCCCGGGGAAGATGCAACGAGTGATTCAACATCGCTATAGCCATGCGGAATAGCAATCACTATACAACCCAGATACCTTTCCCCTTCGAAGAACGGAATGAGGCCAAGATGGACAGGAAGCGTTCGAGGTCCGATTGTTGCAGTGGTGACTTCTATTATCTTCTGCATTGAAAGGCGTGCACGCCTTATCACGCTTTCTATTCCAGAGATATCCCCAACTTCACCAGGAGCAAATCTTCCAACTATGTTGTCATGAGGGCCAAGAATATAGATGCCACCATTTAAGCCTGCGCGACTTATGATCGAATTTGCCCAGAGCCTGAGGGCAAAAGCATCAAGCCCACCTTTCGCATCCTTCAAAGCCTCAAGCACATCTGGCGATTCCTCAATCTCACCTGCTGTCTTCTCGAGCACGAGGAGCTTCCACTCATCAGTCTGATAAGCCACCTGTGAAGCGAGGACTTCAACTGCAGCCTCCTTCTTGGCAATGTGATCACGGAAGGCTATAGGAAACTCGACAATTGAGGCAGCTGCCACAAGAAGTAGCACTGCTGCTATGAGGCTAAATTCTACCTGGCGAGCAAGAAGATGATCGAGAAGAAATGCAAATGCCACAGCCAATGCGCCTACCAAAACGGCAAGCGGATTGACACCGGCAATGCTAAATATCGCAAGCAAACCAAGGTGAACAATCCCTATGAGAACGAAGGCCATCCATCTCGTTCGGAATGACTTCGAGATGCGTCTCAGCAGGTTCACCTGCCACTGAAGGATTGCCCCGCTGGCAAGGATCGTCCCCAGTATGACAGAAAGCATACCCAAACGCAGAAGCAGTGTGGTTGGGTGAAAATCAAAGGGTGAAACCATAAGAATATCTTCCGATGCATCACTGTGGAAGCGCTCGAGGGCAAGCGTGAAGATGATGACAACAGCGGCAGCAACAATAGCACAAATCACAGCGAGAAGAGCCATCGGCAAAGCCTCACTTGACTTAGTCTGAGGCTTAAAGCGGGAAGCGGGACGTCTTGCCTTGGCAACCAAAACTATGACAATTGCAATGACGATGATGAGAGCTGAAAGTGCAAGGTCGAATGGCGAACGCAAGATTCCCAGAGGTGCCTGGGTTGCATAATCAACGGATGAGAAAGCCCGGAAACGATCGAGGAAGAGGTGATCGCGAACAAGCGCGAATCCCAGGCGCACGCCAAGCAAGGCGAGCACAAGGAGAAAGAGGTTCAGGTTAGATGCATACTCGAACCTATATCCAAGGAGTATCCTCACAGCAATGCTCAAGGTGATGCCGATGAGAAGTAGACTCAGGATGGATGCTATGAAAAGACCTCGCTCTTTTACTCTGGCGATCTCATCATCGACAGGAGGCATGCGCACGCTAAGATAGCCAAGCAGACTACCATCTGGCAGCCTCACTTCCTGTGTAACCACATCAGGCGCTTGTGCGATCCCCTTAGTCTCGCTTGCAAGATCAAAATGAACATCGTAGCCAGTAAGTGAGACAAGGTAGGCCCCAATGTCAGCCTCATTTCGTCCATGAATAAGGTTGGGGAAGAGGGGTCTAATCTTCCTATAAGCGACCACAAAGCCAGATTCCTTATCACCTGCCTTGATGGGCTGACGAGCTTCAAGCCACTCACATGTAGTGCTTATGGTAACCCTCAAGCCCGTTGGGGGACCATCCACACGGATTCCAATGCTATCGGGTAGGTTCCCCTGCCAGGCAAGTATCTTGCCCTCTCGATCTGCAATGACGAGTCCTGAGATCTTATTAGCTTTCCTCCACTCGCTCCTGAGCTCGGCAAGAGCATCAAAAAGAGCTTTAGCAGATCCGGCTCGAAATGCCTCACTGATCGCTTCATCCTTAGCTACTTCGGCTGCCGTGGAGGAAACCCCGCCGACGATACCTTCGATAGCTTGTTGGGAATCCGAAAGAATATCTGCTGCATGTGCCCTTGATATCTGCTGCCAGTTGTTCTCAATATGGTGAAGATAGGCTATTGTGCCAGCATGGAGGGCAAAGCAAAGGGTTGCAATCAGCGCTATTATGCGCCTAGCCGAGCGCTTCTCGATTGCTGCCGCACCAATTCCCACCCCTACACCAAGCAATGGAAACCAAAGTTGGCTCAGCCTCCAGCCTGTAAAAACATCGAATAGTGCAAACCCAACAATGATCGGGATGGCAAAATTGGCAAATCTTCTTAGCATATTCGCTTGAGCAGCTGATGGTGAGTGGAGACTACCTGGCGGGCACTATTCTCATCTCTGATATGACCCAGCGGTTGTCTTCAAGAGACAGGGAAACGAAGACAAATTGCTTGGTGACAGCTCCGTTTCTGTACCTGCACACTCTCTCAAGAAGGGCGGAAGGATGTCCACGTTTGATTTTCGTCCCAGCAGTTTTGACAAAATTCATGCTCGTAGTCTGGGCTCGCCTCAGGTACTGTGAGAGCAGATAGTAAGCTTGACTCCTGGTAAACAACCCGCCGCGCGGTCCCCCCTCACCAAAATCTAGCCGCACTCTCCCTTTCCCAAAATACCCTACAAATGCCTCGGGCCTACTCGAGTGGAAACCCCTTGCTACCGCCTTAAAGATATCATGGGGTTCTATCTCTGCTCGAGCCCTACCGTGACGCTTTGGAGCAACTTCGTCTCCTGCTTGGGTGGTTCCGACCCTCGCCTCGCTTGGACCCAAGATCTCCCGAGCAGTGTTCCCTTTGCTTCGGGCTTCACTCCAACCTAAATTCACAGTCAGTAGCCCCAAGACCAGAAGGAAGACCGCGCTGACACGAGCTATTCTTACCATTCTGCGTCCTCCGAGAGTCTTCGATTGCAATAGTCGTGCCAGCAATCTCAGCCATCTCCCTTCTCTAAGGGGCTATCAAACATAGACTTACCCATAGGTATGATTCGACACCCATAATAAATGTCTTAAATGAAAGCCAAGATGTCCACCAAAAGGTACATTTAGCGCCTGCGCACTGGCGACTTGTTGTACCATTCGATAAGAATTGGGCTCGCAACGAAAATGGAAGAATATGTACCAACTATGACACCGACGAGCAGCGCAAAGGAGAAATCACGCAAGACCTCGCCGCCCATTGTGAAAAGGAACAGGACCACGATCAAGGTCGTGAGTGACGTCATTATGGTTCTGCCAAGTGTCTCATTTATGCTTGAATTCACGACACCGCTATAAGTCTCCTTGTGATATTTCCTGAGGTTCTCCCTTATACGATCAAAAACCACAATGGTATCGTTGAGCGAGTAACCCACTATCGTGAGGAAGGCAGCAATGACTGCAAGCGATATCTCCCTTCCCGTAAGTGAGAAAAGGCCAAGGGTAACAAGGACATCATGGAAAAGAGCTGCAACTGCAGCAATTGCAAACCTGAACTGAAAACGAAAGGCAATATATCCGAGGATGGCTATGAGTGAGCTTATGATTGCCCAGATCGCCTTCCTTCCGAGCTCGCCCCCAATCTTAGGACCGACCAATTCCTCACGCCTCACCTCGAATTGATTGTTGGGCAAGGTTTCGGCAAGCGATTTCTTAATGGCTTCAGCTACATCGACCTCCTCGCTGTAAGGTGCTCTGATGAGAAATTCATTGCCAGTGGCAAAAGCCTGGATTTCAGACTTACCGTATCCGCTTTGATCCAATGCCTGCCGAATCTGCTCGGTTTCAACAGGCCCATTGAAACGGACTTGAAGAAGAACACCACCTTCAAAATCGATGCTTAAATCTGGACCGCCTTTTGCTATGAGTGAGACAAGCCCTGCTCCAATGACAAGACCTGAAAGAAGGAATGCACGCCGCCTTGCGCCAATAAAGTTGATATGCGTCTTACCGAAAAAGCGCATCTCTTACCTCGCTATATGCTAAGTTTAGTCAATCTCCGAGCACTTGTGATAGCATCAAAGATTGCTCGTGTGACAACAATCGCTGTAAACATGCTTGCAAGGATACCGATTGAAAGTGTCACAGCAAAACCCTTAATGGGTCCAGTGCCGAATTGATAGAGCACAGCAGCTGTTATCAAAGTTGTAACGTTTGCATCGAGAATAGTTACGAATGCACGTGAATATCCATCCTTTATGGCACGCCTTACGGTTTTGCCAGCACCTAGCTCCTCCCTGATCCTTTCAAAAATCAAAACGTTTGCATCGACCGCCATTCCAATTGTAAGAATTATACCTGCGATTCCTGGAAGAGTAAGTGTACCCCTGAAACCGGCGAGAGCAGCCATAAGAATAAAGAGATTAAGCGCAAGAGCGAGAACTGCCAGCAGGCCAGAAAGGTTGTAGTACATAATCATAAAGATAGCAACTGCTATGCCACCTGCAATTGCCGCCCTCACCCCACGCCTGATTGAATCATTGCCAAGTGAAGGACCAACCGTACGTTCTTCAACAACCTTAAGTGGTGCAGGAAGAGCTCCAGCTTCGAGAACAATCTGGAGGTCTTTCGCCTGTTCAGCAGTGAACTTTCCAGTTATGGAAGCAGCACCTCTTATCTTCTCCCTTATCCTTGGAGCAGAATGAACCTTCCCATCGAGTACAATCGCAAGTCTGCTGCCAACATTCTCACCGGTCACCCGCGAGAAAATTGCTCTTCCAGTTCTGTTGAACTGGAGCGAGACTCCGGGAGCATTGGGATACTGAGGATCAAGGCCCCACCTTACTGTTGCAGACTTAAGATACTGCCCTGTTATGGCTGCCTTCCTTTTTACAAGATATACACGCTGGAACTTGCCTTCTCTTCCCTGCTCAACATCGCGATTCCAGAGA
This sequence comes from bacterium, assembly GCA_029933125.1. GTDB lineage: Bacteria > Arandabacterota > Arandabacteria > Arandabacterales > Arandabacteraceae > JALGWB01. Next base: position 72,727 of record JAOZOU010000009.1, read on the forward strand.
ATCTCAACATCAGGCGGAATCAAACCCCGCTTCTCAGCGAGCTCAAAAATCCGCTCAACGATTGGAATATCCTGTTCGGAGACTATGGCATCCTCATGGGTACCAACACGCACAAACTGTATCATTGAGCTCAGCGTTCTGCCCTCTCCAGCCTCTGCTTCCATCTCAGCTCGCAAACCAGTTGTGTCCATCTCGCTTGCGAGCTCCTTAAGCTGAGCTTCAACATCAACCTCTTCCTTGCCTGCTGTCAGTGCTGTAATCTCATCCTTAAGTTCTTCGTCTATCTTGGTAATGAGTTTCCTAAAGTCATCGCCTTCTTTTACGAGCTTAAACTCAAGTAGAGCAGTCTGTCCTATGAGTTGCTTGGCTCGCTTCTCATCAGTTATGCCGGCAAGCTGAACAACTATGCGGTCGTTACCCTGCTTCTGGATGACAGGCTCGGAAACGCCGAACTTATCAACTCTATTGCGAATGATGAGCTCGGCTCTGTCAACAACAGATCGCAAATCCGTGCCCTGCTCGAGACCCGACTTATCAACCTCAAGCACGAGATGCATCCCACCTCGCAGATCAAGCCCGAGGTGAATCGCCCTCTTTTCAAGTTCCCGAAGCTGAGCCTCTTCCAGAGCGGCCCTCTCCTCCTCGCTCATCGTGGCGAGTTTGAGCGTTGGGTAGAGGTAATAGATGGCAACAGCCAAGATGGCAAGAATAAGAAGTGCTCTCCATTTGAGGGTTCTATCCATCCTCTAACCTTCCACTGGACGTTATAACCAATTAAACTTAGTGCCTGGCTTAAGTCTATGTGATTAAAGATACAAGCCGCTACAGCGGCTGCTAACCAGCAAATTCTAACGTGTTAGTTTAAGTGACGCTCAAAAGCGTGTCAACCGATAATTGCGGTAATGCCGTTGACAATACCAGCTTCGGAGATTACAATCAAACTGGAGCTAGCCTTCAAGAAGCAGGAGCTGTTGACAGGATTCCGCGGACGTATACCCACAATGCCGAGTCATTTCGGAGCAATCGGATTGCCAATGGAAAGCGCCGAGGAAATGGAGGAGCTGCTCGATAGGGTGATCGACAAGTGTGAAAGCCTCAACGTCGAGGGTGGACGCTATCTTTACTGGGCGGCTCCGAGTGGCGCTGAGTTGTGGATCCAGGTTGATACCAATGGTGACTACATTGGCATAAATCCCCACTTCTGGGGTAAATCTCGCTTTCGGGCACGTATCGAGAGGTCGCTGGTTCGATCGGACTTCACCGAGCTCGACGGTTCATATCTCATTCGCCTGGTCAGCGATGAAGTTGGCGTAGATGGTTTGCCCATCGTCTTCGACGTACCAGACTTCAAACTTCACCACCGTAGCCTTCCTGAGATTGTCACCTTCCAGCTCACCGCCTTTGCGCATGATGAGTTGGAGATCTTCGAATCCGAAGAGGCTTTCAATGAAGCCGAGGAGGAGGAATGGGAGGAATCTGAAGGCACAAAGTTTGGACTTGCGCCTAATTTCTTCCTCGTTCCAAGCTTCTTCCTACCGTCGGGTGAGCGGCCGCAAGTGCCTGAACCCTTTGCATTTTTCGCAGGATTCGTCCTCGAGGCTGAGAAGAGAGTTACCAGGTTGACGGGAAAGAGCTTCTGGCGGGCTTCGGTCAAGACATTCCCAGGAATCTTCGATGTTGTGATCGAACCGACGATGCTTACAACCGAGCCCAAGGTTGGAGGGGTGGTCAAAGGATACTTCTATCTTTCTGGCCGACTCGCCATTGAAGACCAGCAGGAATAGCCTGGCAACTGTTGGCAGTGCCTTCGAGGTCATGCACCTTCCAGAGGGTGTATTCGTGATTCCTAGCTACTAACTTGAATGCCGCACTCTCCGTGGCGAGCGCCGCCGCAAGGGGCATCTCATGGTCAAGGATGAGGTAATTGATCTTTGCTGTTCTCAGACGTTGCCTAAGTCTCTGGGTCACTGTCTCGGCTTCAAGTATCTCGTGCGCTTCACTGTACGTGAGTGTTCCAAGTCCCCTGTAGGCAGCCGGGTAAGCTTCGGGGACGAAGGCTGCAACCTTACGCATGACTTCAATTGGTCCAAGCACAAATCCCTGGGGACCGGGTTCGGTATCGAGGACATGGAAGATCTCAATCTCTGCAGCTGATGCTCTTCCCCGGTCACGCATGTGATAAGCATTCTTGAGATAATTGACTGGATTGAAACGACCGAGCCCAAGCGCTATCACGAGAACCAAAAGATAGTTCAGAAGGGGACGAAACTTCATTCTCAGAACAAAGAATGCGATTATGAATCCCCACGGAAGTAGCCAAGTTAGGCGAATTACCATCTTTGCAGTGACGATCTGTGTGAGGAGTGAGGTCCCAGCTGGGGTGAAGCTCCCCAAAACGACCGCCGCACTTAAGACGAACAGGAACCTGGCACATCGGCTCCTCCAGAAAGCGAGCAGGGCCCATAACAAGACCAACCCAGCGACTGCCAGCGGGAAACGCGTGATATAGGATGGATTGGTTATCCATAAGGTTCTCCCCAGTCTCACGATCTTTGGCAGGCTGCGTAAATTGGGAGGGAAGCTGCTGCCTGGTATATATATATATCAGGTTGCTCGTTAACCCACTCACCCCAGGCAAGCTGCGACCTGTATTGCTCAACCTTAAGACTTGCCACCGTGCTCCCCCTACCACCCAGAACAATCAGCGAGCACACAATGAAAGGCATAACAATGAGCACCAGACTCTTTGCGCTCACCCGTCGCCCGATAAACTCGATCAGGGCAAATGGCACAATCCCAAGTGCACACCAGGCAACTCCAAGCGGATGAATGAGCGAAGTAGAGCTCGCAACGAGGAGATAAATGAGAAGGAGGCTCCTGAAGCCGGGACTCGACTCACGCTCAGCACGCAGTAGCCTGAGCCCAAGAACAATTCCGATTGGCACAAGGAGGGCGAAGCAGGCAGCCTTATCCTGCACGGTTCGACAAAAGAAGACCCATCCGATGTTGTTCACGGGGAAGATAGCACTCAAGAAGAATAGCACCTGGAAGCATGTTGCCAGTGCTGCTGAATGGTCTGACCGAAAGATCTCGCGAGCCAGGCTGTATATTCCGAGAACACCAAAGGCCACGATGAGGGGTGGGAGATAGACCTGATGGCATCTGGCGGGTTCAATGCCTGCCATCCTGCCAAGAGATGCTTCCACTACCCACCATGCGCCATAAAGTGCTCTGGGCGAAGGAGGATTGCCCATGTCGGCTATTGGCTCTTCGGAAAGCATCGGCTTGCCATCAACATAGTCGGCGATGTAGGCAAGGTAATACCAGTCATCACTGTTCCGCGGAGTAAGCAAGGTGATCAAGGCGGCGCCGATGGCAAGGACCACTATGAATTTTTCAACACTGCTCAGACACGGCAGGCAGAGCAAAGCACGTTTCTTATCGCTCCCTCTTACAACTTTAATCACGACACCCAAGAGCAACCCACCACTAACCACCAGCATCCCGACTATTACCCATACCAGTCTCAACTTGAGCATCAAGCCAACCATGCTCACCAGAAGCCACAGGCAAAGACCGAGACTCAGGAAAATGGCAATCTCTTGGATCTTAAGCGAGTCCTCACCACGTTCACGTAGGAGCCAAAGAGAAAGCCCTGGAAGACCTACGGCACTTGTTGCAAGCAGATAAAAGCGGAAGGGTTGACTCAGATGTACAAGAGCCGCCAGTATGGCTCCAGTCACGAAAACAAACAGCATTGACGACCTTTGTGCCACTTTGGTTTCGCCTTGCTGGGTAGATGGATCATACGCATTGTACCACGTCTTGAGGCTCGCTTCAACGAGATGCGAGGGTGGGTACTGGGGTGTGCAGCCTAAAGCTACTGGATATAGCCGAGGGCTTTGAGGCGTTTGATCTCCTCGGGGGTAAGTTTTGTTGCGGCCTTGCCTTGCAGATATTTCTTTCCTGGAAGCCACCAGATGTAGGCCGAAGGCGTGGCAGATTGACGACTTGAATCGAAATTCCTCGGCAGCCCAATGGCTTCACGGCTTGCCAGGGTAAAACTTTTGGCTGTCTGCTTACCATCCCTGCCAACATAGATAGGGCCATCGCCTGTGACTTCGAAATTTACGCTTGCTCCTTGAGGCTCAACGTCAAAAAGCACTATTTGCTGTGTCTTGGGCTTTACCTCAACCTTGAAGCAGGTGCTGTCGGGGCAGATCTCTATCGAGGTACCCTCGCCAGCAACAAACCTTTCAACCTGCCTGAGCCTTCCCCCATCCACTCTAACTCTGGCTGCGAAATTGTCTTTCTTCGTACCAGTAAACCCAAGACGCCATCCCCCAACACTTATTCCAGGGACTCGTTGAAGGAGAGCCAGGAGAGAATCGCCCATTTCAGATTCTCTCCCCCAGAGGTTAACTGTCTCAGCAGGATCATCTTTAAGATTATAGAGACGGATGATTCCCGTTGAAGGCTCAATCATAATCTTCCAACCTAAGCTCCTAATGCCCTTACTATCCGGTGACTTCTTAAGTGTACTCTCTGAAAGATCATATTCAGGTGGTAAAAGCCTGTCTGGAGGGACAGCGTCTCGCTTTCCTTCTACGAGCCTAACAAGATTGCGCCCTTCCCGGTGATGCTTGTCATCGAGATGGGTAAGGGCCGCAATCGTCGGCGTAAGATCGACAAGACTAACCTGATCCTCGATCCGTCTTCCCTTTGGAAATTCAACAGGGTTGCTGAAGATGAGCGGCACTCGTATCTCCTCATCATAGACGCTGTGCCCATGTGAGCCAAAACCATGCTCCCAGAAAGCCTCACCATGATCGGCAGTGATAATGATGACGCTGTTTTCTCTCAATCCAGCCTTGTCGAGATAGTCAAGGAGGCGTGATAGTTCATGGTCCACAAAACGAATGCAGGCATCGTAGTATGCCACATCTTTTTCAACCACCTCATCCGGCGGCTTGTGAAAGTCTGATCTTCGTGCCTGCTGCTTGACGACAAGAACGTGCGAAGCCCCTCCAGTTACCAGGTCGATGTACTTCACAGGAGGGCGATATGGCCAATGGGTATCAAAGTAGTGGATCATCAGAAAGAAAGGCTCGGTCGCAGCATTGATCATATCAATTGCATCTGAAGTGGTCTTTTCTGCATCACGCTTGTACTTGGCTGCCTCGCTCACCTGGTCAAAGCCTGATAACACCTTAAACCTGCCCGTTATCCCGAGCATGTTTACGATTGCCATAGTTCTATATCCTGAGGCCTGGAGCATCTCAGCGAGGGTAACTATGGATTCGGGCATCACAGCTTCCCAATCCACAACACCATGCTGGAATGGATAGAGACCGGTAAGGAAACTTGAAAACGATGTCTTGGTCCACGGCGCAGCTGCCACAGCATTATCAAAAACGATACTCTCACGAGCAAGACTGTCTATGTTTGGAGATGTTGGGCGACCATAGCCATAGCATCCAAGATGATCGGGCCGGAGAGCATCGATCACAATGAGGATGACATTGGGATGATCAAGTTCATGGGATGACATACACGTAAGCAAAAGAGGTGCCACGAGTGCGAGTGCTAGGATGAGATAAGATCTTAACTTGTAGCATCCCATATTCAAACCCCTTTCGAAAATCGTATCAAACCTACGAGCAGAGTGCAATCGCTCTCCACCTTTGATTGCCTGCCAGGGAGGTTTCGCATGGACACCCGCCCAACACCCTTGCTAAAATGCCCAAGATGACTATAGGAACTTCATCACACAAACCCTCAGGCTTTGCCATAGGCATGACAATAGCTTTCTTGATGAGTGTTGCCATATCCATTATTGCAGCTTTCAACGTGCGCCCTGCAACGCTCATGTTTGATGAGAATTACTACTATCCCGTCGCTGAGAAGATAACACAGGGAAACTTTGAAGATGGCTATGTTGTGCGACCACCGCTCTATCCTCTTTTGCTGGCAGGCATTCTGAGTATCTTTGGCAAGGGCTTTGCGTCGCTGCTTGTGATACAAAGTATCCTGCGTGGCTTAGTTGTAGTAATTGTTGGATGGCTGGCAAAGAGATATTTCGATTCGAGAACTGCTGTCGTCTCGGGTGTGATTCTTGCAATCTATCCTCTCTTCATCTGGACATATACAAGATTCGTAAGTGAAATCATCTACATTCCACTATTCCTTTTGAGTTTCTTACTCCTCGATAAAGCCCTCAATAGCCGACGGTCAAGCGATACGTGGGTGGCAGGTCTTACGAGTGGACTTGCCGCACTGGCTCGCTCAACATCTTTCTTCTTCACAATAGTCGTGGCGGTTTGGCTTGTCTTAAGAAAAGCTGATGGCAGAAGATTTTCACCATCATCGCTCTGCAATGCAATGCTGCTAGTTGCTGGAATGCTCGTTATCATAAGTCCGTGGACCGTGCGTAATATCATAGTCCATAGGAGTCTCATCCTCATTGACAATACCACTCCATTTAATCTCTGGCTCATAACATCGGGGGAGACTATCAAACAGGTTGAGAAGGAGTGGCTTAAGATCCCCAGCCAGGGTGAACGCCAGAAGGAAGGCTATCGCAGATGGCTAAGCCACCTCAAAAGCGATCCCCTTTTTCACATTCGCAGACTCCCCAGGGTACTTGCAAAGCTTCTCAGTCCAGCACGTGACCCATCTCTTAATAGCCTCGCAGTCATAATCCACGGAACGCATGTCCATACCAATAGACAACTGAGAAGCTTGCTCGGGATCATCGTTCCTGTCTGGACAGTTTTGCTTATAGCAGGCGGTATTGTGGGAATCATCTTCCTCGAGAAGAATAGCGTGCGAAGGGACCTTGTGATCCTCACCCTTTGCTTCTTTGTCTTGCTTCACGGCATGACTTTAGGCAGGCCACGCTTTCTCTTGCCGATGAGTATGCTCCTGGCAATCTATGCAGGTGCTACTTGTTCGAGGGTGTTACCCAGATTGGGCTCGACCAGGCAAAGTCGCCCTTCGCAGTCCTGACACGAAGGTAGTAGTAGGTCTCACTCCCAGAACGAGGTATCTTATAATTGAATTCGACTTCAGGCTTATTGTAATCCTTCTTATAGATGGCTTCTCCCCAGCTCATTATCTCAACCGTCTTTATGGTATCGGGGGACGAGGCATAGGCGCGGAAGTTTAGGTCATCCCTGCTTTGAATCTCTTCACCCATAAGGTGCCCGTTGCACCTGAAATCAACAACGATGCGTCCACCTGTCAATGCAAATGTTCTTCGCTTCTTGTAAGCCTCATGGAGACCACCCAGGGAGAGAGACGTTACATATGCACCTGTTAAGCCTACCTCGTCAAGCAATGAAGAAAAACAGTTATGATAATCACTGGCACCAACAAATCCAAACCTGTAGCCTCGCGCAAGACCATCCTGGATGAACTTGCCCTCGACCATGCTTGGATCATTCTCGTGCCCTTCATACATCTCAAATACACCATGGACTGAACACATCTCAACAACGGGCTGAGCAGCCTCATCGAAGAAATCCCACGCATAGGGAGCAAACTTCTTGGCAACATGGTGTGGGATGAGCACTGCATCGTGTGCTTTTGCATAGGCTTGAAGATCATGCGGAGTCATTCCCTCCTGGTATTGGAAAACATCTCCACCATCAAAATAGAGCATATTCCAGTGACCATAGTTGTGCTGAGCCCACCCCTTGCTGGGCTCATAGCCATGAAGGCAGACAAACTCACCCTTATCCGTGAGGGTCCTTGCAAGCTCTCTTGTCCATGCAAACTCACCTGGAGTAAGTGTTACGTCGTGATCAGTAACACATATGAAGTCAAGCCCACGCCTGTAGCGGGCAAACATCATGACCATGTCAGGATAAGCCCGGCCGTCTGAGAATGAAGTATGATTATGATGGTCGCCAAAGTATACCTTGAGAGGCTCCCCATTGTAATTGATTGTATAGTTGACTCGCTTTGGCATCTCTCGTACCGAGACCATCTCCTCCCCAGGCTCAGACACAGGCTTTGTTCTAACCCGAGGGAGATCGAAATCACCGAGGTAAATTGTACCTGAGTATTCCCAGGCGATGATTGCTGGCTTGGCAAGTTCAAGATCGAACCAGTTTATGAAATTCTTAGGCATTGGAAAATCCACTGTGATGATATCGCTTAGCCCATCTCGATCAACTTTTTTCAAGAAAAGACGTGTGCTCCGATACATGCGGCGAGTTGCCCATACAATCCAGAAGCTACTATCACTCGCTGAAAAAGCCCGCACTCGCCACGTTTCATCATCGCTCGGGCGGTCAATGCCACCCTGAAGTTTGATCGTATTGGCTAGGGTAAGAGCAGGTTGGGTTCTCTCTTCGCCGTGGGGAACGCGATGCCAGCTGACAAGAAACTCTTTGCCATCGCTTGCTAAATGTGGCTCCCAATTGTTCCCCGATCGCTCACCACTCAGTGTAACAACTGAACTGAGGGCGCCATCCTTCAGCTTGCGCATTCTTGTTGCATAATTTCCGTTGATGAATTCATCCCAGACAAAAACCCAACCATCCTCAAGGGCGCACAGATCCGGTCGCATTGCCAGGCGTGAGCTCCTATAGATGGTGAGCGTATCTATACCGCTATCCTTCATGAAGAGCGCTTTGATCGCAAATTCCTTATCCCTCACCCCAACCCACGTAAAAGCCAGAAGCCCTCTGGCGGATGCAAGCCTTACCTGACTTGAGAAGGAGTCACTATCCGAGATTGCAACTTCGCGAACGACAATCATGCCATCGATGCGACTCGCCCTTATAGTCCACTTGCCATCACGATATGACGTCCAGACAACCCAGACACCATCGCCGCGGACACATATGGAAGGCCCAAATTCAACATCGCCATTGTGGTCAATCTGAATCTTTTCAACCTTACCGCCCTTCCTTGCGACTCTCGCAAGATAGAGATGGCTCTCGTAGCCTTCGCGAACATCGTAGGCAACGTATATGTAATCGGGGGTTGTTGCAAGGGCTGGCAGTTCAGCCCAACCCTCTTCCTTGGAATGAAGGATGAGAGGCTTCTCATTCAAGCGAACTGTAATCTCACGCTGATTTATCCTGAGTGCCTTACCTTGCTGTGTGCCATATTGGGCAAAGCCAATCGTCGAAAGAATGACAAGAATCACAAACGGCACGAGCACGCTTGCCTGTTTGGATTTCATATTGCCTCCAGGTAGGCTTTCAGCGGATGAGCCTGAGCATCTCTCTTACGGCTTCAACCATCCCAACCATTATTGCTCGAGCAACAATACTGTGCCCAATGCTCATTTCCTCTATCTCTTGGATGGCTGCAATGGGTTCAACGTTTCTATAGTTTAGCCCATGTCCAGCACTAACCTTAAGACCAGCCTTCGATGCGAAAGCCGCAGCCTTTACAATTTTGTCGATTTCAATCTTGCGAGTCGTTTCATCCTTAGCCTCGGCATATGCACCCGTATGGATTTCAACTATTTGAGCACCAGCATCTATTGCTGCCTTTATCTGATTGATATCAGGATCGATAAAGGTGCTTACCACCACCCCCGCTTCTCTGAGTTGGGAGATTTTGCCTTCGAGATCCTTGACATTACCCTTGACGTCGAGTCCACCTTCGGTCGTGAGCTCCTCTCTTCGCTCAGGCACGAGGGTCACAACATCAGGCTTTATGCGCTTGGCTATATCTATCATCTCTCTCGTTGCTGCCATCTCGAGATTGAGCTTTGTCTTGACCACAAGCCGCAGAAGTTCAACATCACGTTCCTGAATGTGCCGACGATCCTCACGAAGATGGACGACAATCCCGTGAGCACCAGCGAGCTCGGCAAGCATTGCTGCCATGACCGGATCTGGTATGTCGATTCCACGTGCCTGCCTGACGTTTGCCACATGGTCAACATTAACTGCAAGTCGAGCCATCTCCAATCCCCCTTACCTTAGCCGCTTCTCAAGCCTGACCTCTCGGATCAAGGTGTCGCCATCAGAGATGCCGAGTGTCACAATCTGCCACCGTCTTTTGCTACTGAATGATTCTACACCATAGGATATCTCCCCACCAACCCTTTTAACAGCTTGAGATATCGCCAGATTAGCTCTTATGAGTGAAGCTTCTTGCTTGAGTTGAAGTCTATCGCACCTTAGAGTCTCACCTGAGGCAACACTGGTGATGCGTTCCACGCTCTTAACTGGCAGGACGGCATAAAGACTATCGAGCGTTCTATTGATAATGGCTGGATCTGCCCTGCGAGACCCAAATGTCCCTAGGCGAAGAAAACACGCTGCCAGTGCGATGCACACCAAAACGAAGACAAGAATGGGCTTAAAGCCTCTGCGCTTTTTCATATTGGCTGAATCGCACTGGCAGGCAAATCAGTACAGCGCCCCTGGATTCACTATGGTTTCTCAATCTCTTTTATTCTCAGAATGACCCACAAGCCCTCGTAGTCCGGATCCTGCGTTACCCAGATATCGAGCCAGCTGTCTCTAACCTCTAGGGTCTTCGGCTCCCTACCCGGCTTCTCAATAGTCACCATAATAATCGGCTCAAATTGCGCCACGAAAGCGTTTATGCTATCAGGCCCACTCGGTGTTTGCCTTATCTCAACAGTTGGTGCCCAATCAATTCTCTTGTTTGACAGATCCATCGTTATGTTGGTTACCTCAGGTGATTCAAACATATTCTCGGTTGAATGGACATCCTGCGCCTTGCCCCACCACGGAGCATCCGGGGGGAGCCCAAGGCTATCAATTGCTACATCAGGAGTAAACTCAAAGAGATAACGATCATCGAGCGCCTCTTCATACTTATCAATCTCACGCCGCTCATAGGCGAAGGCGAGAAAGTCAACAAGATTATCCATAGTCTTACGGTTGATCTCTTGACCATCGCCCCCTCCACCCCCTCCGCCACCACTCGAGCCGAACGGGTTCCAGCAGCCAGCAATAAGTAAAGTTGTCATCATGAAAATTCCCCAGCGTCTCATACTCACATCCCCCTTACATCGAGGCTCGAATCAAGCCTTTGAGAATACCCCATGTTCCGCTACTTCTTTCAGGTTTCTCCTCGGGTCTAAAATCTTCCCATTTACTAATATACCAGAGACCGTCGAGCTCAAGATGTATCGAGAAAATTGAGGTTCCTTCAAATATCTCCCACTCCTCCCCAACAACCGTGAGCTCGTAGTCCTGCTGAACAACATAGCTTGTGTCTGTGTCCTCAATGACATTTGGATCGCTTGTGAAGGCAAGCCAGATGAGCTGTGTTCTCCCCGGATCCAGTAGCTGATTGCCAACCCTGATCTCAACATCCCTGCCCCACTCAGTCAAAACACCCGGATAGTAATTGTCAAAATCCTGAACATCCCTTGCGTCAGGGATGAAAACGAAGTCATTCGAAAAGAGTTCCTCATAGTTTATTGCATCAAGGTTTCGCATCACATTTATGAGATTGGAAAGCACGATCTCAGGTTCGCGAGGCACCTCAAAAACGGTTACAGTGCCAGTTGGTTTCTCGGCTTCACGCACCGAGAAGGTATCACAGGCAGGCGTCAATACCAGCGCGCAAAGCACGAAAGTTATCCCCAATCTCGCACACGTTTTAGAAAACATGTGATGCCTCGAATTCGACATTCCTGTAGCTCTTGAAAGCCTCATTCACACGCTCCCCCTCCTTCCGATGCTGTTCAATCTTGAGGGAGAACTTCGTCCGATCCCCAATCTCATAGGTAAACCCAATTCTGCCCATTATTTCGGTGTTTGCAGTGACGTAGTCGAGCTGTTTGTTACCATTCTTGAAACGCCAGTTGCGCTGCAGAAAATAGCCCTGCCTTGCCATAATTCTCAGCTTCTTAAGCAGCCTGTAGGTGAAGCCAAAATTCAGTGAATGGGATTCAGTCTCATTTGATCTGGCATAGTATCGAGCCCCTCCGCTCTCGCGATAATTGCCCTGATCCTGATGTTTGTATGTATGGCTAAGTGTGATCTTGAGGCGCTGGGTGATGGGAAAATTAAGCCTTGTCTTTACATTGGAATTTCTGACGAGGCTATTCTTGGATTCAGCAAAATGATAAAAGGTATAAACTGCCGAGATGTCATAGTCCTGTATGACGGTAATCTTCTTGAATGTTGAAATCTTGTAACTTCCCGAGACACGATATTTGCGAGTTGTACGGTTGTTGGCTGACGACGAAGCCTTTATATAGACTGATTGATCAACGGAATACTCACCACCGAACTTGGTCGTTATCTTCTTAAGGGGATTGTAGTCAAGATTGAAACTGATGCGATTGCTCTGCCTATCACGATCCTTAGGATTTGCTACTTTATCATCATAGGAAATTGAAACAAGATCTGAAAGCGCAGTGATACTGAGGTTGGCTTTCGGCCCAAGATCCTGAGTCAGCTTGAGCGTCAGCGATTTATGAATATCGTTGCCAGTCTCCTGCGTCTCATATTCTCCACGTGAGATCTTGCGTTCACCACCAACATTGAGAGTTGCACCCTTCCAGGGCATGATTCGAGCACTTCCTTGCAAATCCGAGTTTCTGACAAAACTATTCCTCGACGTATTAAGCTTATAGGTCTTGCGCGTTTCGTCAAAACTAACAGAAAGATCCCAGGTCACCTTCTCCCAAAGATTGAAGGACGAACTGACAGATGCTGATCGCCCACTTCCCTTTTCTGTTTCCTGAGCATTTTCCTTGGGATCAGGATGTTGCTTCTGATAGTCATTCTGCGAAGCATCAAGACTGATACTTATACCAGGAATGAACTTGTATGTCGCCTGTACGGAAAGATTCTGGGTGAGCGTTCTGTCCTGGGAAGAGAAAAGCGCGGTACCGGCGGAGTCAATTCGGGAATCAAGCAGAAGATGCTTTCCATTGTAAGCGATTGACGTGCTTAAGTCTTCACTCGGAGAATAGGATACTGAAGCTGAGAGGTTCTGGCTTGTTCCCTTGTTTCGAATGCGACTCGAAAGGTTCTCGGTCGTACCAGCAGCTGCCTTCAGCCTCACGCTTACGGCATCGGAAAGGGAATGGTTAAAATCTGATGAAATCTTAAAGCTCTCCTTCTTACGGCGGTTGCCCGGACCTCCACCGTGCAAACTAAATCGCCTTGCACTAACGGTTGAGTTGTAGGTAATTCCAAGTGCGAGGTCGTCGCTGACCCTGTAGTTGAGATTTGCGGTTGTCGCATCATCTGAATCTGATCTGTTAAGCGTGGTATTCTCCCGGGTTTGTATGCTTGTATCTAGCCTGAGGGTTATGCGTTCATTAAGACGTTGATTGAGGGAAATCTTGCTCTCCCATTTCGCTACATCCTTCTGTTTCTTTATTGAGACGCTGGACTTGGGATGAACACTCCACCACTTGGTTGCCTCACGCTGTAAAGACTCCTCAGCCCCGGATGATTCTTGAGCCTCTTCCTCTACGGCTTCAGTCTCCGCACCCTCTTCAATACCCTCAGTCACCCCTTCTCCTTGCCCCTCCTCAATACCGAGGGTATCGCTCTGCGATAACTCACTCTTAAGGCTATCTGCCGGAGTCGTCGATGTATCAGGCGCATCAGCCGCATAGAGATTCGAAAAAACCAAAAGCAAAGCAACGATGAAAACAAATGCCATGATGCCCAACCTCACCGCACAACTTCCTTTATGGCGTTTGAAAGGCTGGCAAATTCCTCAAGTGAAAGTGTCTCGGGCCTTCTATCGAGTCCCACGCCTGACATGCGGCCGAGCTCGCCCATTACTTCCGGCGTTAGCCCAGGAAACTGCCTGAGACTTTTTTTCAGGGTCTTGCGCCTCTGCCCGAACGCTGCTCTTATAGTCTGAAAGAAAAGCCCCTCGTCCTTTACAACGACGCTTGGGCGCTCAAGCACCTGAAGGCGCACAACGGCTGACCGCACGTCAGGTCGTGGGAAGAAACTTGTTGGTTTTATTGTGAAGAGAATTTCAGGCTTGAAGCGATACTGTACATAGATTGAAAGTGAAGAATAATCTTTCGATCCAGGTGAAGCCACAAGTCGCCTCGCAAACTCATCCTGGACAGTAAGCACAGCCTGAGAAAAGTAATCGAGGCTATCAACCAGCTTCATAAGGATTGCGCTAGTAATGTAATATGGCAAATTGCCTACAACTTTCCAGGTTCCCACTTCAGGGTGGTCTGCAGTGAGCCTGGCAAGATCAAGCTTCAGGAAGTTTGCGTGAGCTATTGTTAATCCCTTCTGATGATCCATTTCATTCCTAAGTATCGATACGAGCCGGCCATCAATCTCAACTGCAATAACGTGGCCAGCAACTTGTGTGAGGCGGCGTGTGAGTGCGCCCAGTCCAGAGCCAATTTCAATGACACCCTGAGAAGCATCCAGAGCGAGCACATCTACAATCTTACGCGCAATGTTCTCATCGACGAGTATGTGTTGACCAAGGCTCTTGCGGAGACGTAATCCGTATTTCCTGAGGATGCCTATCTGAGATACAGCGGCAGAAAATAAAAGCGGAAGCAACGAACACATTGCCTCCAGAAAAGAATTTGGGCTTTGGCCAGCTACCTGCCAGAGGTCCACGCCTTTACCTCGGTGTTTAACTACCAAACTAAGTTTGGTCTGTGACCTCTAACAAGCTAGTCTCGGCCTCACCCCCTTTTACGCTTGCATTATAGCACATCCCCTACAGTATGTCAAGGTGGCGATCTTCCTCAGAAATAATCTATTCGAAGGAGGGGTGTTTACTCAAAATAAGGTTGGTCAAACTTGGGGCATGTGATATAGAGGACCACCATGGGCTATCCATCGATCCCAACAGAAAGGAGAACAACCCATGGTGGCAACGTTTCCAAAGGGAGTATACAAGATGACCGAGCGTATGTCCATCATTTCTGCCAACAGCAGGCGATCTGGTAATGTAAAGAAAAGTGTGTACTTTTGATGGTGTATCCTTCCATGGTTTCATCCTAAGCGGCGTTTCTGAAGTAGTCACCTATGGATTCTATTCGCTCTGTTCTACGATCCCACTTGGCATTGAAGTAGTAGAATTGACTCAGGAGTATCCGAGCACAACTTTTCGCATTCTGGAAGTAACCCATCACCTTCAGTCTACGCCTGATCTCCTTGAAACTGCGCTCTATTACGTTGGTAGTGCGTATCACCTTGTGGAAGGTGGGATCAAACTCGAAGAAGGCTATCAGCCGGTGAAAGTCTCGCTCCAGGCAGGCCTGTCTGCGTGCTACGCACAGGCAGGCAACCCCCTTAGGACTGACCTCCTGCCAGCGCTGCTTCCATCGACGAAATAGGGCTGCTGCCTTCCTGCTCGTGCCAGCATACATGATCTTGGCCGCTTCTGCCACACACGCCTCCACCTGGCTCCTCGGCCCATAACGAGCTATATTGCCCAACTTGTGTACCCAGCACAACTGATGAGGGACCAAGGGATACACATCATCCAGCGCTGCCCATAAGCCCGGTGCACCATCCACAATGATCAACTCAAGGCTGTGACCAATAAGACCCCTAACACGCAGGTTCTCCAGGAACGACCGCCAACTAGCCTCACTCTCCCGCTTGGCTATACTGAAACTAAGAAGACGCCGACTCCCGTCTCGCCTTATCCCATAGGCTATCAAGATTAGCCGCCTCTTGGCACTTAACTCATACCGTATCCGCACACTCAGGGCGTCCAGAAACAGAAATGCATACTCATCCTCTATGGGTTCGTTCTCAAACCGCCTAACCTCCCTATCCAACTCCTTGCTCACCTGTGATACATAGCCCGCTGAGACTCCCTCACCACAAAGGGCATCAAGCACATCCCCTACCTTCCGGGTGGATACCCCCTTCAGAAACATCTCCCTGATGCCCTCATCCACTACCTCATGTACCCGCTTATAGCGCTCAAAAATCTCAGGTACGTACCGACCTTCTCTTGCCCTCGGCACCTCTAACTCTACCACTCCCACACTGGTAAGAAGTCTCCTCGTGCGATACCCGTTACGGTAACCCCGACGACTGTCACTACGCTGGTAGCGCTCGGCGCCAAGATAAGCATCCAGATCCACTCGCATTATCCCCTCAAATGCCCGCCTTACAAGATACCGGCAGCCATCGTTGAAATCCTCCTCAAACATCTTCTTGACTTCTAAAAGATCCACTGCTAAGTTGTGTCTCGAGAAGTCTAATTCTTCCATGGTGTCTCCTCCTCTCTAGTCCTTGCGACTGACTGGAAGGATACACCATCTCTTTTCCCCCTCAATCCCTTCTACACACTCTCTTATACATTGCCATCACCGCAGACACCTATACGACAGCGTTGACTTGATCCGTCGACCGTGGTATAGTATTCAAC
>JAOZOU010000053.1 GCA_029933125.1 bacterium
GAAGGACGAATACCTAATGTAGTAGAGATCCGTTTTATGAGGATCAAAAATCCTTATTTTTCTCCCTGACAGACTCAGCCTCTTTTATAGCTTCATCGAATCTCTCTAGCGAAAAGCTTTCAAAGAGTTTATTCTGAAGGAACACATAGTCATCGGGTCGTATATCAGCAATCTCCCAATCTTTGCCGATCTCAGGCCAGACTAGGAATTTCCTCATCAGCTCTTCAATGAGGGCTGGATCGTTCGGTCTGAACTCTGTTGATTTACTAGCAGCAACCAACAAATCCCAAGGTGAGAGATCTCTTATCTTAACAACAAAGCCAGATGGGAGAGTAAGCTCTTTGGGAGATTTCCACTGCTTATATTCTTCAAGATTCATAGCGCTCACCTCTTCTGAAATCTCAAATCTATCCCTATCCTACTCTATCTATGCGGAAGCCTGTGAGACGTTTGCTATTTCAAGCTCAGCAGTCTCCACAACGACATCATCAGGTGTGACCTCTATAGCGTAGTTGTAGAACTTAACATCTGACAAGAAGAACGTCTGGTTCGGCTGCGGTGATATAGTCATGGACTGGTTACCAGGATGGTCTCCCACAGCTCCACAGAGCTCAGCAAGTGTGTGCACACCATCAACCTTCATCTGGTCAGGTGCAAAGTACCTCTCGTATCTTCCTGTGTACTCTGTGGTTCCCGTAACGATAGCAACAGGTGTCTCCTGACCAATAGCAAAAACCTTATCTCGGTCTGTGGATGACTCAAAAGAAACCCTACGAGCAAGAGGATCTTTCGTGTTGTTTACCCAAACCTGACCCTTGGTACCTTTACCAACATCATAAGTTGCCATCTCTCTATACCTCCCAATTTATTTATCTTTGTTATCATTCTGAGAATTTTATCTTATATGGCTTTGAGGCTGAAATG
Source organism: bacterium (assembly GCA_029933125.1). Classification (GTDB taxonomy): domain Bacteria; phylum Arandabacterota; class Arandabacteria; order Arandabacterales; family Arandabacteraceae; genus JALGWB01. The sequence goes on from JAOZOU010000053.1 coordinate 925, forward strand.
AGCTCACTCTCGAGCATCTCAAGGGCTTCCTTCTTCCACCATTCTAGATCCTCTGGTAACCTTCCTGAAACAGATGCTGTTGAAAGTTTATAGAGATAGGCAGCATACAACTCAGCAATAGCATCTTTGGTTTCTTCTTCCAGCTCATCAAAGAGATCCAAGCCAGACCAAGTAGAAATTCTCTTATTTGCTAGGAACAAGAAATAGTGGACTCGCTCGCTGTCAAGAGACTCCATATTAAGAATGATGCCTACATTCGATGCGTTTCCATACGAGTAACTAAAATTCCCCATTTCTACCTCAAGCTATCTTCGCTAGGTATCTAGCTGAATATCGTCTAGCAGCTCTGTATAGAAAATTATTTGCTGATTTACCAGGATGATGGACTTCATGACGAATGAAGAATTCTTTACCTTCTTTAAAGAAGTGGAGATAGCGCTTAAATCTTGGTCTTATGATGTGAGGCCTGCATCTACTAACTATGAAGGTTATATCAGGAGCTTCTTCAATGTTGATACGGACAATCCTTCGCATACCCTTTTCTTTAGTGAATTTTATACAGCGAGATTTATTAGCCCTGAGCCAGTTTACTAAATCACCTGTTGCCCATTTATTCTTTGGAGGCTTAGGGCATTCCTCTATTATACACTCCCAAAGCTGCTCAGCAGCCCATCTTCGATTCTTATCGTAAAAGACCTCATATGTTCTTTCGGCGACCTTCTGAAGTGGTTTCCCAATCCTCTTAACAGTTATCTCAAGAGGCATTTCAAGAGAATATAGAGAAAGAAATATCTATGGGAGCAGTCGAGTCTATCCTTATCTGCTATGAGCCTACGGGTGCTGGAGCACACAGATTGCTTTGTTCCAGATTGTCTTAACGTCGAATCGCATCCAGACTTTAAGGTTGATGAGATCGTTGAGCGGATCCTCAATGCGGTCCGTTGTTATGTTCTCTCTGATGCCAAGCAGAGCTGCACGAGCGCTGTCCAGCACAACAGCAACCGTCTTACCTGATGCGTAGTCAAAGTGCGTTGTGGGCAGGCCGAGGACGAAGACTCTCATACCGAGAATGGGCTGCTTGAGTTCTTGTGAGCGTATGTTTCCTGCTTCTCCTATGTACTGGTATGTGAAGTGCTCATCCATGAACATGTCAGCAAGAGCCTCAGGTGTGAGAATGAGCGTGTCAGGTGTGAAGTTTGAACCCTTAACATCTGAAACTGCCTCGGCAAGAACCTTAACAGGCTGCGTAGCGTTCCAATTCTCAGTGTGTGATGCATTCGTCACGAGCTCCTCTATTGCAACAGAGTTGAGTGTGTTCTCAGCTATACGACCTTCCTCACGGAGCCAGATTTCTATGAGATCAAAGAGGCTGTCCTCAATGAGATCTTTTGATATAGGCACTATTTCTCCATACTTCTTAGCTGAAAGTGTGACCACAGACATGTCGCCAACTGAGGCATTTGGGTATGTTCCGACATCTCCAACCTTTGGAAGAATGCGTGTGGGTTTTGACCAGACTGTCACCTTCATCTCAGGCCTGTCCATCCTGATCGTTGCCTTGCGCAGAACCTCCCTCATACACAGAACTTCCTCTGCTCCTGCTACAATCTGCTCATAGACGAGCTCAGGCACAAGTGCTGTTATGTTTGCATCTGCTTCAAGCTCAAGCAATTTCCTCTCCCTTGCCTCAAGAGAGTGTCCAGACAAAGCCTTCAAAAGAGTAGCAAGTTTCCCCATTTCTACACCTCCAAATTTTATGGAGAGAAAAGATTATATTATCATTAAGAACAGAAGCCTTATTTACTTGAGAAGTATCCTGACACGATTGTCCGCTGCTTTCGTCTCGAGAGCGACACCGACTATGAACTTAGCAGAGGTGCCATCCCAAGGCTGAACCTCTCCATTTGCTGCGGGTATAACAGCGTCGCCAGCCGTAACATTCGCTGCTGCTACAACTGAAACATCTGCTGGAGGCAAAGCAACCGTCACCATCTCACCAGAGATAGCGTCCTCGAGAGCAACTCCTATTGGGTGCTCATCTGCATCTGCAACCTCTATTTTCGGTCCTGCAACCACTGTCACAAGATCTCCCGCCGAGACGGTCTCGTTTGCCTCATAAGAGACAAGATTCCTACCCCAATAAAATATCTGAGTCATGCTCTACACCTCCTTATTATATCCTCCTTTCAGTATTTACAGCTCGAGCTCTACCTTATCAGATATGAATTCGAAATCCTTTTTCTCGGGAGC
>JAOZOU010000054.1 GCA_029933125.1 bacterium
CCTCTCCACCTCCTCGCCCACCTAAGATAGGCTTCCAAAGCAGCCTTGCGGCTCCGGGCTTCATATATCGCCCTGAGTCCACGCTTAAGGCCTTCATGATCCACCTTACGAACCTTACCCAAAACATTCCACATCTTGTGCACCCAGCACAACTGATGTGCCACCCACGGATACACCATCTCAAGCGCGCGCATCAGCCCCTGTCTGCGTGCGACGCACAGGCAGGCAGGCGCATCATCACCCACTATCAGCCTCAAGCCCTTGCCCCTTAAGCCCCTATCACTCATGTCCCTCAAAAATGCCTCCCACGTAGCAGCACTCTCTCGCTTGAGCCTCCCTATAGGAGATTACCTCCTTGGTACCATCCCCCCTTATACCTATGGCACACAACACCACTCGCCGCTTAACTCCAACCGAGGTCCGCACCCTCTGACTCACTCCATCCAACAGTAAATACACATACTCATCTCTCAACTCCCGACTCTTATACTCCCGCACCATACCGTCCAACTCTCTAACTATCCTGCTAACTGTACTTGCACTCATCCCACTGCCGGTAAGACGCCATACTATGGGTCCTATCTGCCTGGTGGAGACTCCACTTAAAAACATCTCCCTCACCAACTTCTCCACATCCTCCCGGTATTGCTCATACCTACGCAACACTCCTGGCACAAACCCTCCCTTGCGTACCTTAGGGATCTCTAACTCCACTGTCCCCCATCTGGTCACAACACGCCTCAGCCTCCTCCCACTCCTGTAACCCCGCCTCATGTCACTATGCTCATACCAGCCAGCCCCTACCTGTCTGCGTCCAACGCACAGGCAGGTCTGCCTAACCAACTCCTCATGACTGAAGTGCTCAAGCATCTCCTTCAATAGCCTTGACATGTCCTGCTCTGTCTGCTGCCACCCCAGGTGGGTCAGCATGTCCCCACCCATTCCCCTACCACGAGGTAATAAGGATTGACATGCTGAGCGAGGTCGTGATATACTTTACATGTGAAACAACAGGAGGAGGAGCAGGTTCTAAGCCCGCGAGGAGGATAATGGTACAGGGAGGTTGGAGTAGAGGAGGTTGTTACTATTATTCTTGCTGCGTTCACGTATCCTGTAAGACATTGCGGCTTAATCCATTCATATGTCCCTCCGTATGTCCCCAGCAGGGAACCTAACACACTGCGGTATGATCTCTTAATTCGAGGTTCCATACAAAGTCACACCGAACTGATAGACAGAGCTCCAATGAGAGCATTTGAACATTGGTCACTCCCCCGCCACGGCGGGAAAGGAAAGGGGTATGGGTCATGAGGAGTCTGAAAACTAGAACACATTTGCTTGTAGGAGTCGCTGCGCTGCTTTTGGCGTTGCTGACGATCTCATCCACATCCGCGATAGCGGGTGGAACGAATGCAGCTGCTAAGGTGGCTGTGCATGTTTTGCCACGTGCTTCGCGTACGTGCGAGGATACTCAGGGTATGATCGCCCGTTGTGAGGACATAAAGACGAATGAATGCGAGGAGGATGTCGATGTTTTCCCTGTGTTCTTCGATCTCACGGAATACCGTGGTTTCGATTATGGTCTCACATGGGAAGGTTCCTACACCTGCGTATTCACAAGCTGCAGTGACTACACCTATGGGACTATCGTCCATTCAGGTGACGGCATATCCCAGGAATGGGCAACATGCCAGACAAATCCTGTATGCGTAACGGGCTGGGCTCAAATAAATGGCTCAGGCCGTGTGTGTGTAACGGAGCATCCCACATATGGATCGATACGTATACGCGATTGCGAATCCGAACCTAACTATGATGAACCGCTTGCCATCTTCTGTGCAGGCATCGGTAATGGTGAAGGCGATGACGCCTGCCATGAATTTCCACCGACATGCTCAGTCTATCCTCTCGAGATCGATTTTGGAACAATTCCAGTTGGAACCCATCTCGATCAGACTTTCGTAATCAAGAATGTCGGGGAGGGCATTCTTGAGGGAGAGGTTGCCGAAGTTTTTGATCATTACAGTATAGTATCCGGTGGCGGTCCATTCGCTCTCGGCACTAAGGATTCAATAGTTGTCACTGTGAGATTTGAGCCTACGGAGGTTGGCTTCCACAGATGCGTTGTCTATACCGGGACAGAATGTGCAACAGTGACCTGTACAGGAACGGCTGAGCCTCTGCCGTCCTGTTCCGTGGACCCACCTGGTCTTGACTTTGGGACAGTTACCATTGGTGATCATGCTGATTTGGCTTTCACAATCACAAATACTGGGGGAGGTGTGCTCTCGGGTTCACTGAGTGAGAGCTGTCCCTACTTCTCGATTATTGCGGGTGGAGGTTCTTACAATCTCTCAGCCGGACAATCAAGGGTAGTTGTTGTGCGCTATGAACCCGAGGAACCTGGCACCAACAGTTGTCTAATTGAGACTGGCACTGAGTGTGCAAATGTTGCCTGTACAGGTAGTGCAGAGCCTGCACCTGAATGTGATGTTTCACCTCAGGTTCTTGATTTCGGCACGGTAACGATTGGTGAATTTGCAGATCTGTCTTTTACCATTACCAATGTTGGCGGGGGCAGGCTAACGGGTAATGTGAGTGAGGGTTGCTCCCAATTCAGCATAGTCTCCGGCGCAGGAGCATATGACCTTGGAGCAGGTGAGTCGCTCACAGTCACTGTAAGGTTTAGTCCGACAAGTCAAGGATCGCACAATTGCATGATCCAGACCGGCAGTGAGTGCGTCAATGTTGAGTGCACGGGGGTTGGTGAATTGCCGCCTGCATGCGCAGTTGCGCCAACAGTTCTTGACTTCGGCAGCATTCTTCCTGATTCATCCGTCGAGCGCCAGTTTGTTATTACCAATGTTGGTGGCGGGCTTGTGGAAGGCGAAGTTACTGAGGACTGCGAAGCCTATGAAATAGTTAGCGGCGGTGGCGCCTTTAGTCTCGCCGGTGGGGAGTCACTCATAGTTACTGTGCGATTCACACCAACCGAAAGTGGCGACTATGACTGCACCATAAGCACAGGCTTAGAGTGTGCTGATGTGGAGTGTATGGGCACAGCACTCTTACCACCAGCATGCGAGGTTGAACCACTGGAGTTGGACTTTGGTACGGTGGAGATTGGTGATCACAAGGATCTTACCTTCACGATAA
>JAOZOU010000055.1 GCA_029933125.1 bacterium
CCTATGTCTCCAAACCTTTTGATTTGGAGGAACTCGAACGACGGGTGCGGGATGCGTTACGTTGAATCGGTGCGAGCTGGAGAGACATCCTCACTGCTCGTCGCCTTTGGGCTTCAGGGAGCCCAGCTAGGTTGCTATCCCCGCGCCCTCCACTACCCTGCGTTTCTGCATTTTGTTTTTTAGGCACGGATCGTGTTAGTAAGTGAAAAGTATCGAGCAGTGAGAGTTATTAAATGGTAGACAAGTGTGCTCCAAAGGCTCACAAGAGAATCGGCGAGCAATTGACGTTTGACTTTGTGTCCTCTTATACCCAGCAGCCAGCACCCACTTCGCCTCGGCTTGACCACAGTTTCCCAGAGGATTTAGCCAACCAACTCGCTGCCGCTGAAGCGTACAACAAGCATCTCTATCGTCCTAACACCTATCTGCACAAGTGGTGGGCTCGACGCTGTGGGACAACCTTCCGGTTGATCCTCAAGCAGTTGGTAGCAGACGAGACCCGCCAGGATTTCTACAGCCCTGGTGGGCTAGAAGGTCGGATTGTGCTCGATCCAATGATGGGCGGTGGGACAACGCTACACGAGGCAATCCGATTGGGCGCAAACGTCATTGGTGTGGATATTGATCCCATCCCTGTCCTTCAGGCTCGCGCAACCCTGACGCATACTCCGTTGCCCAGGCTTAAGAGTGCCTTCGAGCAATTCTTCAACATTCTGCGCCGCCATGTGGCACCGTGGTTTGAGACACAGTGTCCAGACTGTGAATCGCCTGCTGAGATCAAGTTCACTTTGTATGGACTTCGCCGGCGTTGTCCCTGCGGTGAAGCTCTGTTCGTGGATTCCTACGTTCTGCGTGAGGAGCAGGGACGTACCGTACACATTTGTCCAACTTGCCATTGTGTGCACACCGGTGAACATGTTTGCCATGCCTGCGCTACGCCCCTGATCGAGAAGGGAACTAGGCTTTGCCCAATATGTGGGGAAGGCTACACTGACCTGACGGATGTACGTTTTGTGGATCGCTACATCCCTCTGGTGATCGTGGGTGAGTGTGCCCGTCATGGGCAATTTTTCAAGTCACCGGATGACGCAGACCGCGAGCTATGGCAAGAGGCGCGGGAACAATTTGGGACACTTGACTTCAACCGCCGAGCGGCCTTCGCGGTCAAGCCTGGGCCAAAGTCGAAGGACCTGTTGCGCAACGGCATCCCCAATTATTTGGACTTGTTCTCGGCCCGGCAGCTCTATTATTTGGAAACCGCCATCCGGTTGATCCAGGCGATGGAGGATCGCATCGAACGTCTTATCCTCTCGCTGCTTGTGTCCACTTCACTGGAGTTCAACTCGATGTTGTGCGGTTACAAGGGTAGCGACAAACGTCGGCCGGGAGCGATTCGACACACGTTTTCCCATCACGCTTATTCGTTCCCGTACACAGCCGCAGAAAATAATCCTGTGTTCCCACGCAAGTCTTCGGGCACTCTGCGCAAACTCTTTGCCGACCGAGTTGTGCGAGCTAAGAAATGGTCACTCAGTCCCGTGGAACGCAAACCTTCAGGCGGCCAGTTAAGTAAGGTTGTGATCAAGGGGGAACAGGACGCAGGTATAGAGGTTCATACACCACACGAGTTGAGAGAGGGCGATCACAAATTCCTGCTGTATCAAGCTGATTCCCGCCGCCTGCCGTTAGAACCGGACAGCGTGGACTATGTGGTGACTGATCCACCGTACTACGACAGCGTGCAGTACAGCGATCTGGCTGCATTCTTTCGGGTGTGGCTACGAGTGCTCCTGCCCGGCGATGTGGATTGGGACTATGAGACGAGTTCTTCAGCAGTGGCCGAGCAGGCGCAATCATCGCCTAGCAAATATGGCGACATCCTGGGTGGTATATTCTCAGAGTGTCACCGCGTGCTCAACAAAGAGCATGGGCGGCTAGTGTTCACGTTTCATCACTGGGCTCCGCACGCCTGGGCCGAACTGACCATTGCCCTCCAGCGCGCCGGTTTCCGACTCGTCAATCGCTACGTTGTTCACTCCGAAAACCCCATCTCAGTGCATATCCGCGACCTGCGGGCCATTCGGCACGACTGCGTGCTCGTTCTGAGTGCAGACGGCGGGACAGGAGCATGGGAGCCTCCTGCCCGAATTCACACCGACGACAGTTATACTTTTTGCCGTGACTGTGGCACGGCGTTAGGATGGCTTCTATCTGCATCCTTCTCCGAAGAGGAAATACGTCAGAAGTGGATTGAACTTCTGGAGAGTGAGTAAGCCCATGAGCAAACATCCTGCTGAAATCTTTGGGTATCCGATAGAGGTTTCAACCTCAGAGGCAAAGGAAATACGAGCGAAACACTGGTGCCCTTTCATAGACAAGATGTGCGAAAAGAAGAGCCGCCTGATCACCTACCCGATGGGTGTCTGTTCGGTCAAATACAACGATGACATCATCGCCATCTGCCCTCGTCGCTTCCTGCAAGACCAAGTAGTGATAGGCAACATCGCGGATCAATACTTCGGCGACCGGAACGACTTGTTGCTGTTCCCTGAAGTTGGCCTGAGGGGCCTTGGTAGCTTTGATTTTGTCCTGGTTCGACACAAGCCGATGAGCAGCGACATAGAAGATTTTGTGCTCATTGAGTTTCAGACTGACCAAACGACTAGCACAGGAGAACTTGTTGAGGGATTGAGGCACTTTGTAGCTGGGCAAGACATCGTGGGGAGAACATACAAATTCGGCATGAACACTTATGATACGCTTAAGCGGTCTTACACACAGATTCTCAATAAGGGTCTCGTCGTCGAAAGCTGGGGACAGCGCATCTATTGGGTATTCCAGGAATATGTGTATCGCAATCTGTCGCGACGGTATAACCTTGATTTAGCTTACGACCAGAACAAGGCCATTGTCTTCGCCTTGTACGATCTGAAGTCACAAAGAGGCAGGCTGACCCTGACCCATTCGCGCTCCCTATCGGCTACCATAGATGAACTGTTCTACGCCCTGCGCCACAACCCTAATATCCCGAAGAAGGATGCGCTGGTTCAAGCTCTAAAGAAGCGCATCGCCAAGCAAACACCGGCTCTCCGGTTGCATTTCTAAGCTTGGAGAAGGTGATTGAGCCG
>JAOZOU010000056.1 GCA_029933125.1 bacterium
ACCGATCATCGAACGCAATCTTCTTGTGGAACTCAAAGACTTTGCGTTTGAGTGCAGCGGACGGTTCTTGCACCACCCGTTCGCGTTTATCAAGCACATAGAACGGTTCACCATCCCAGTAAATCTCATAACGGTCAGCGGTCTTCTTGAGTTCCCAGTGCTTATCGAGCTCCTTCTCGAGTTCGTCTGCACGCTGCCAGCCGAGCGTGAAGCCACCGAGAACGTGATTTAGCTGCACACGGAAATCACCATGTGAGGAACTGCCCCTGAAATGGTTCTGGATAACGAACCGCTTCCCGGTACTACTGGCATCGCTGAGCTCTTCGAGATGTTCGATGTCGGGCATTGGCTTCTCTTCGAACCTGCCCGTGGTTTCTTTTACCATCCGCCACGCGGTCTCGATCGTATCGGGCTCTTTCTTATCGGTGCGCAGCATAACAACACGCGGCGCCCACCAGTTGACCCACCGCTTCTTGGTCTTCGGGTCGATGTAGCCTGAAATATCAACGAATACGACCTTGATAATATCTCCGGGTTCGGCTTTAATGTTCGTATTGAACGTTTTGCCACAATAGACAATATCGTGATCGGATTTGAGGCCGCAGATGTAGTAGTAGGTCTTTTCAGTCTTCGCAACTTTCTTGCGTTTGAGTACAACGGCATCGAGCGACCGTTCCTTTTTGTATTTGATGTTCAGCCGGGTTTTGCCATCCAGTTCGTAAGGAAAATCGGCGCGTTTGAGGTATGCACCTTCGGAACCTTCTTGGGCAGAATATTTCTCAATTGCTTCACGAACACACTGCTCGGAATGGCAGAGCGTGAAAGGGGCGAGCTTGATGTGGTCAGTTTCATGAAGCTTTTGATAGAATTTAATACGTTCTGAATATGGGCGGTTGTGAATATCTCCTACATCATCGAAGGAGAGACAATCATAAACATTAAATATTAAATCTTTTTCCTCGGACTGCGGCTTGCTGGCATTGAGTATGCCCGCGGTGACCGCCCGCGGCTGATGCTTGCCGTTCTTCCAGAGTTCGATCTCACCACACACGATGAAGCTGCCGGGCTGCTGCTGAAATTCCTTGACAAGTGTCGGACAGTTTTTGGTGACGTCGGTGCCATCTTCGGTGAGAATGAGAACCTTATCACCGCTCTTGTGCACCTGACAGTGCGTGCCATCATATTTCTTCTGGATGTAGATGCCGATATCGAACCAGTTGTCTTTACGTGTTTTGAGGACTTCAATCACTGAATCCACCGAATAAATTTCACCCTTCTGACGCCCATGCATGGGCTTCAACATCGGGAACCACTGGAACAGTTTGATGCCACGCTGTGCCATCTCCTGCCAGACTTTCTCACTGCGTGCCACTGCCGAGAGGTCTGCAAGTTCGACAAAATTGGTGAACGGGCCTGAGAAAGAATCATCAAGCACCTGGATTCTGCCTTTCCAATTCGGAAATGCGCGCTCGATACGCCAGCGCGTAAGCAGAAAGAGCGAATCTGAATGGATAAATTGCTGTACCTGAATGAGCAGATCAGCGAGCTGATCTTCGCCGAGTTTGTAACATTTGATGATCGCACGATCAAGCGCGGTAAGCAGCGGTGTGGGATCGCGTGCCTTCACGAGGATGTCAATATCGCCTGTTGTGTGCCGCCAGTTGGCGAGCGAGCCGACGAGGAGGATAAATGGCTTTCTGAGATAGAAAGTGCTCCACTTCTCAAGGAAGTCATCGAGCTCAAGCGGTTCAAAGTGAGGGGAAACGTTGCCGGGGTAGATTGGGAGTGTGGACCCAATCGTAACCATAGGAGAGGATTCAAATGAATCGAAGGTATCAACATCTTCTTCATACCAGATATCGGACTCATCTGAATCTGACATGGAGAGCCACTGTAAATCGATAGTGATACGACGAAATGTGCGAATAAGATCATCTGAACCTTCAAGTGTGCAGAGTAATTTCTGTTTGCCATGAACAAAGAAAGAGCTGTTAAACGGAATCGAAAGTGTGGCGATGCCTTCTGAATCGGTGGTGGCACTCAATTCTTCACGTGAGAAGAGATTAACCAATTTGAATGTTAGAGAATCGCGAATGACTTCAGAAGTGTCTTTTGAGACAAGCGAGAATTTGAATGTAACGGAGGATTTATAACGAATTGTCTCAGCATGAATTCGCACTGAGGGACGCATGCGAAGAGAGAGGTGATAAGTAAAGTTCGGTCTGATATAAGCGGAACGGATTTTATCATAAAAAAATCGATGTTTGAGTGTAACTTTAACTCTGTGGGTGGTACGCACTTTATTGGCGGGGATTGGAATAGGAACGGTGGCTGGCGTTTTGAAACCCGAATCAACGCCATCAATTAGAATGGTAGCACCTGGAGGCCGTGATTCAATACTGACATACCCTTCGAGGGTCGTAAAATTTGCGGAAGGAACTGGAACAAAATCACGATCGCCAAAAACGCGAACGGCTGGCGAGACTTGGGGAAATGCTGCACATGCGATATCGAAAGCATCGCCAGCGGAGTGATGATCATTGAGTGCGGAAAACAAGGAATTTTGCCACCAAAGAGAACGGGACCAGGCGGTAGGATTGGAACTCATCTGGTAATAACCAACGATGGCAAAACCGGAAGACCGTCCTTGCGCAAACGCTTCTGCGAGAGTGCCTGCATCTGTACGATCCAGAGCGCCACAATGACCGAGAAAGATAAAATTGAACGAAGGATCTGTGGACTGACGAGATTGAAGCTGAGTGTTGATATCGGAAGCTTTTACCCAATCATGGCCGTTAAACCATTTGAAACAATTTCCATGACCGAACTCGTACAAGAAACCACCATAAAAAGGAGATTTGAGCGCGTCGAAATAGTCATCGGTTGTAGGTTTGAATGACGAAACGGGGGGAGAACCAAATGAAGAAAACCAGATAGAAGCATTATGCCACCACGAATACCATTCATCATTACACTCATGACAGCCTGCAAATACGAGCGAATTATAAGGCGGCGGTGTGCCGGTTCCAATTTCTTCGCCAGTATGGGCATCAATGAGATGTATGAGATAATCATCTTCAGAGAAGACTTGATAACAGAGA
>JAOZOU010000057.1 GCA_029933125.1 bacterium
GGAAGACGGCAGAGCTGTTGAGAATGTATTTGAATCAGGAGGGGGTGTGCTGAGAAATGCGTTGCGAAGAATGCGAGAATGGGATGTGCATCCTGCATGATGAGGTGGGGAATGTGGAAGTCATCCCTGCCTTACAATTCCACAGGCAGGCGGCAATCAGCGATATCGACAGTGCGATCGAGCACTTGATGAGATTGCTTCCAAAAGCAGATGACCGGACTGCGGATTCACTAACCAGGGCGATCCAGGACCTCATGCATATCTCGGCTTTCGTGCATGTCGTTCACGTTCGCAGCCCGGAGCCTGAGGATAGTGGTGAGCGGGGCGGAGGCGATGAACTCCGCATCCTTTAAAGGAGGTGAAGAAAAAGAAATGAGTGAAGAAGTAGAGGGAGAATTTGCGTCCACTGCGCAAATTCGGAAGTTGTACGCAGTCCTGCACTCCTTGGGAATATCACCGAAGGAGTTCAAGCAGCAGAAAGGTTTTTCCTCGTATTCCAAGTTAGGGCGGTTTGAGATATCGCAGATGATAGAGGACTTGGAGCAGCAAGAAGAGAGCATCAAATCACAGGAGGTTCAGCAGGCAGCCACCGACGAGAGCACAGCGCCCGAAGAAGCGAAAGCCGATTTCTTCGACTTCTCTTTCGCGGAAGTCAATGAGCTCGGCATCCTTTTGCATTCATGCGTGCGCGCGGCAAGTGAATCTCTCAAGGAGATTCCCGATGATATCTACGGTGAAGTCAGCGAGCAGGCGCTTCTCGATTTTATCGGGAAGCTTGCAGTGACGATGTTCATCCAGGTCAGCAGAAGGAGGTAAACCAAAGCAATGCCAAAGCGCTGCCCGAAGTGCAATGTGGAAATGGTGGAGGAAGTCACTCCTTTCTCCATCTCTATGTGGTGCCCGGTCTGTGGGTACCGTGAAATTTTATCAAAACGGTTAGGAGGTGAAAAGAAAGAGAATGAAAGTTAAGAGGTTCTTTTTCGGTTCCTATTCAGTTACAGATATCGAGCGCTTCCTCGATGATCCGACTATTGCCATCAAGAAGATTTCCATTGCCTCACATGATGCCAACGATGATGCGCTGTATGTCTTCTATGAAGAAGTGAATGAACAGCTCGCAGCCGAAAAAGAAGAGCTGCAGGAACTCGATAGAATCGCTCAGCAACTGGAAGAAGACGAAGACTATGCGAAGCTGAAGAATGCAACTCAGCGCGAGTTATTCCTGCTGACCAAATACGATGTGCCATCCAGCCGCGCGAAAAAGCTCATTGAGCTCGTGAACCTCAGAAGAATATTGCAAGAACAAGAAGCCAGGGAGGATTGAGCGTCGTCGTTACTCTCTTTCATTCTTTTTTTTCCTCCCATCTTCCCCTCCCCCCGTTCCCCCTCCCCTTTTTTTCCTTCTTTTGATGTTTCGCTGTGATTCAAATTTTATGATTGTTCAGGTAGTTTACCATGTCCCGCCTCATTCATTCGCTCCTGCTTCAAATTTCGGCATGTTCTCCACCAGTTCATCTTCCGGTTATGTCTGAATCATGGATAGGTCTGCATCATGAATATGTTCAATATCCCTTTCACTCTGTATCCTTTTCGTTATCTTTATCATGTTCTATCATTTTCATCTTAGCGGAGGTGTAAAATGAAGTTGATACCATGCAAACATCTTGATTATGAGCAGCATTATGATGCGGAACTAAGGACAGCAGAGCCCGACTTCCCGCAAGTGAAATATTGGCACCGAACCAATGTTCCTTACGAAGGAGCGGTCAGGAATGTGCAGTTCTGCAAGAAGTATGGAAGAGTTGACGGCATCTTTCAGTGTTATACCGGCGAGCTTGATTGTTATGAACCAGTTGCAGAGGAGGAGGAGAAATGACCGAACTAAAAGTCATCGCGCGCAGCCGGCGGATGTCTCCGCTTGCCGCGCTGAGCTATCTTGAGTATCACATGTTTCTTCAGGAGCGCAAGCTTGAACGTCTGCAGCGTGAGCTCGAGGAAGCGCAGAACGCGATGCAGGCGATCGGTATTGAAATGCAAAAGCGAGAAGAGGAGATGAAGGAGGGAAAGGAAGATGAATGAGAACACAGAATTCCTGATAGTCGAAGGCGCACTGACCAAACTCAAACCCGGCGAAAAGGTGCTGCTCTCACCGACCGAACAACTCAGCACAGAAGCGATCAAAACATTCACTTCTGAGCTGGATACAGCGTTACTCCGTGAAGTTAAGTTCTTTGTGATTGACAGCAACTGGAAGGTCATAATTGTACCTGAAAAGTCTGAGATCAAAGTCCATCAGCCAGCGCCCGAACCTGATAAAGATACCGTCGCCCTTCTCAACAAAGATTATGATCTCTCTGGCGATACCGATATAGAGCTCACGTTCATCATGGAGCGCCTCTGCAGCGAATATCAGATGTGCCGCAACACCATTTCGACGGCTACACTCGATGTTTGGAGCTGCATTGTAAGAGTTGCGAAGGAGATAGTGAGGAGAGAAGGAGAAAATGATCATTGACTTCAGTGATGCCAAATTCAGAGCATGGGACTCCCAGCGCAATAAATGGGTTTATTTCACGCTCTATGAGCTCCTCTATATCAATTCCGAATGTCTGACAGATGATCAGTATGCCTTCTCGCAACTCGAACGCGTCGGGCGATTCACAAGCTTCCGCGATAGAAACCAGAAAGAGATTTATGAGGATGATATTGTGAGCATGACAGATGTCCGCGCACTCGATCCCGGTACCAAACGCTTCGTTGTTGAGTGGGAATTCGGTGCGTTCGTTCTTCGTAGTCTTGATGATCCAGATTCAGTCTATCTCATGCATAACTTCTGGCCATGGATCATTGAACATGCCGAGGTTGTCGGCAACCGATTTGGTCTGGAAGAAGAGAAAAGAAAGGAGAATTAGAAATGAGTAATGAGTTCCAACCAATGGATCGTGATGACATCCGTTCTTATTGTAAGCAGCATGCAGTCATCGAAAAATCATTCCAGCCACAATACAACTTGTTTCAATATTCTGCTGTCATAAAATTTCCGTTCTTGGTCGAGCGCA
>JAOZOU010000013.1 GCA_029933125.1 bacterium
AAAGCGGCAATTGATTCAGCGACCGCTGGTGACACTATTATGGTAGCCTGTGGCACCTACTACGAATATGACATCCACATCAAGTCGGGCATCTATCTTACCAGTGAGACCGGAAGTTCTGATTGCGTCACTATCGACGCCCAGGATCTCGGGAGGGTCTTCATTTGTGACTATGTTGAAAGCACGACGAGCATTGTAGGCTTCAAAGCTATCCACGGTCGGATCTACGAAGAAAATGGAGGGGGACTTTACTGCTGGTACTCCGATCCGAGAGTGACCAATTGCTCATTCCGGTACAACTTCGCAGAGCAAAATGGTGGGGGTGCGTGGCTGAGAAGCAGCTCGCCAGTGTTTACTAATTGTGATTTCTCGTGGAACAGAGTCAATTCTTACAGTTCGGCAGGCGCTGGAGTGAATTGTACCTTTGGGTCGCCAACCTTCATCAACTGCACTTTTTCACACAACACATGGTCCACTTGTAAGGGAGGCGGCTTATCAGCAAGTTGTGACAGTCTGACTTTCACGGGTTGTGTATTTACAAAGAATGAAGGTGGGGGGCTGTCTCTGGGTGGTGGTGTCTATAGGCTGACAAACTGTACAATAGCGGCGAACGACGGATCGGCTGCAACTTCCGGGGGGATCGCGGTCGAGTACAGGAATCAGATGTACATCGACAATTGTATTATTGCCTTCGATAATGACGGTCCTGCAATTCGTTGGACGTGCGCTGATCCTAGCCAGCCTACTCTTACCTGTTGTGACCTTTATGGGAATGCTGGTGGTGATTGGGTTGGGCTTATTGCGGATCACTATGGTGTGAATGGTAACATCTCCTCTGATCCGTTATTTTGTGATCTTGCCAACGATGATTTTACGCTCGATAGTGCCTCAGTATGTCTCGATGTGCCTGGCTGTGGATTGATAGGGGCGTTGGGAGCGGGTTGTCGTAAGTTTGCCGGCGTTGAGATTGAGAACGTCTCAGACCTCCCGCGCAACTTCTTCCTGTCAGAGAGCGTACCGAACCCATTTAGCTCCAACACGGTGATTCACTTCGGTGTACCTCGGGCGACTGAGGTCACCCTGACTGCACATGACGTGAGTGGCAGGCAGATTGATCTCCTTGCCCAAGTTCGAGCTGTTGGAGAGTTTACGGTGAGGTGGGATGGCACGGACACCTCCGGCAGGAGAGTCAGTCCAGGCATCTACTTCGTTCGGATGCAAGCTGATGGATTCTCAGCGGTAAGAAAGATCATACTGCTCCGGTAGAAGCGACGACTCGTAGGCTGTGTAGTGAGCGCAGAGAATACCCCACGGGTCCGAGCGTGAATTCTGAATTGTGCGTTGTGAGTTCTTATACTGGGTGGCCTAGAACTTGTAGCTTACCGACAGGTCGAAATTGTAGAAATACAGGTCACGAGCGTTATGGTAGGGTTGAGGTTCCCTTTCTTTGAAATAGTCGCAGAAGAACTCCACAAAGAGGCGTTTCGGTAGTCTGAAGCGGTAGGTGAGCTGCATTCCGAAGTCTTCCCCAAGGTTTCCTCTAAAGATTCATTCTTCGTTGTAGATATCTTCTTTCTTGCCGACGGATGTATCGTAGGCTTTTGTTCCGATGGAGATGTGGTATGGCATAAGGGTTAGTTTGAGGAGATGTCCTTTTGAAGTATACGCTATACCGAATCAATCTGGGGTGGAAGTGTGTTCCTCTTTCGATGACTTTGTTGACTTTGTTCCAATCAGTGTTATCGACATAGGAGTTTGCAAGGAATCGGGGTTCGACGCATAGTTCCAGTTTTTTGGATTTTAAGGGGAATAGATAGTCTGTGTAGCAGCCCATGTATCTGATACCAGCCAGGGGGAGCATCATTCTTGCACGGTATTCAAAGACATTGCGGTATCCGAAAACTGCTCCAAGGTAGGAGCCAGCGTTATTTCCACTGTAGCAGATAGGATAGCCGAAGGTAACCGGAAACCCCAGAGCTACACGCAAAGCTCATCGCGAGGGCAAGATGTAGGGAGCGTGGGCGAAGCTCACGAGAACGGGAAAGGCCCTATCGGGGCATAGAGTGTAGGATCAAGACAGGGAGGATTCAAGTGCGCAGCCACCGCGGCAGCAGTCCCGAGGAGACAGGCTTCAGACACTCTTGTGTCCAAGAAAGACTGCTTGCGGCGTGTGGAACTGGTTTCGAGATCGCTTTGGGCATGTACGCAAGAATTTAACCGAGGACAACCCGTCGGCGGAGGTTTGAACTCAGGAAGAGAGGACTTGGCTATCTCCCTGTTTGGATAACTGTGAAGCTTCTCCCTGTGCTTCACCTTTTCTCCAGGCAAGCAGATGGTCAAGGACGTCGGTCTTAAGTCTCGACTTAAGAAGGAAATCCCTGATGCGAATACCGGCCTCGATCTCGTTACGCCAATCGTCGATATAGCCACTCTCGATTTCTATATCGCCCCTGGGTGCAAGCAGAATCTGACGGCGATCAGTTCGCACGAAGATCGCAGCATCCTCTAGTAGATTCGCTTTCCACTTTGCACGTCCTATCGTTGTTGAGGCATTGAATTCAATGACATTGGGATCGTCTTGAGGTTTCCTTTTCGAAATATCCCTCGCGAGACTGTCTATCTCACCCAGGATTCTCTTGCAAGGTTTAGCAATAGGACGCTTGAGCATGATTCCGTGGAACTTAAGGTACTTTCTACCCCAGTCTATCTGGAATATACCGAGTATCGCGAAAAAGACGTTAAATGCGCTGAACTTTCCTGAGGCGATGGACCCGGCAATGTTCCAAATCCCTATCGCAACTATTGTGATTCCGTCGATGCGAAGAAGGGCAAGCGATGGAGACGCAATCATCAGTATGCCTTCCAGAAACAGAAAACATCCAAACAGTCCCAATGCTATGTCGGAAAGCGTTGGTTCACGTACTCCGAAGCCAGCCAAAAGTGCTAATGCGCCGAAGATAATGCTCCCGACACCCGGTGATGACAGTAGTCTCTTCAGTGAGTAATAGTTGAAAAACTTCTCCAGCTGCTCATATCCGTAATGGGAGAGAAGCGTTGCCATGAAAGAGCCTCCTGTTCAGGTCCCGTGTATGGTTCGCAAGCCCGCAGGTTACGCTGCCATCATAGCTTCTCCTTGGCTTGTTGTCAACCGCAGAACAAAAATATTGAAGTCAGCGTGTGTATACATTTGTGAGCGCAGAAAGGTTACTCAAGATAACGGGTTTGACATCGCGGGTTGCTCAATGGTACATAGAGATGATGGCGGTTGAGATGCAAAGAGGGGATGTTCTCTTGCAGATAGCCAGGGCACTCTCCAGGGCATCGTCTCGGGGGTCGGCTCTTCTGTGTCTTGAGGGAAGAAAGGGGATTGAAGGTGGATAAGCGTTCACGGGTCTTGGGAGGTATTCTCGGACTCTGTGTGGGTGATGCCCTTGGTGTTCCAGTCGAGGGTGCGCCGAGGGAGGCACTCAAGCAGAAGCCGATAACGGGTATGGTAGGCTACGGGACTTATAATGTGCCTCCTGGGACCTGGTCGGACGACAGTTCACTCGCACTTTGTCTTGCTGAGGTGCTGGCAGGGGGCAGGCTTGAGCTCAGTGAAGTGGCACGGAGGTTCGTGAGCTGGTTGGACGAGGGCTATTGGACGCCCTATGGCAACGCATTCGACGTCGGGAGGGCGACCTGGGAGGCAATCAAGCGTCTCAAGGCGGGAGTTGAACCCCGAGAAGCCGGTGGAAAGCGGGAGTTTGATAACGGCAATGGCTCACTCATGAGGATCCTCCCTCTTGTCTTCTACCTTGAATCGAAGCCCCGTGAGGAGCAGTTCACGACAACACACGATGTCTCGTGTCTCACTCATGCTCACCCTCGGTCACAGATTGCATGTGGCATATACATCCAGGTGGCATTGAACTTACTTAAGGGAGACGAGCCGAAGACGGCATACGAAGATGCCAAGGCAGTGTGTGAGCGTTACTATGAGAACAGCGATTTCGCCGCTGAGCTTCCTCACTTCAAGCGAATCCTCAAAAGTGACGTAGCACGGTTTCGTGAGAGTGAAATAGTGTCAAGCGGCTATGTTGTCCATACGCTTGAAGCATCACTGTGGTGTCTTCTGCGGCATGACTCTTACAAGGATACAGTCCTGGCAGCGGTGAATCTTGGTGGAGATACTGATACGACAGGTGCGGTTGCAGGAGGTCTGGCGGGTATCCACTACGGACAGGAGTCCATTCCAGAGGACTGGGTGGCTCAGCTTGCGAGAGTGGATGACATAACTGCACTCTGTGAGCGCCTTTATGAGGCGATGTACGGGGGAGGCTAGGCGAGAGCAATTGTAGTCGTGGGAGACAGGGGGTAGGTCTGGTACGGGTGAGACTGAGGGAATGTTCGAGATTAACGAGCCCATGGCGCAATCCGAAAGTGTAGCACGATCCGCGCATCGATTCAAGTGGTTGGCAGGGTAAAGGTCTGGATACTGGTTCTTGAGCCACTCAAGGACATCTATTCGAAACTCCTCTGCGGTCTTTTGGCTTCTCGCTTCTCAGATTCCTCCGCTTAGCCAATGTATCACCTCATTCAATCGACTATTAGGATCGACTACAATGTGTAGTCAATTAACTACAATTTGTAGTCGTCTAGGTCGAGCAAGATATCGCACGTTATTGTCGCGATAAGGGAGTTTCGCATGGAAACTTGCAAAGCTCAGGCGATCAGATATGATTGGCGTGACGTACTGAGCTGGGCGGTGAGGTAGGTGAGCTGGATCTAGGGTTCGTCAATAGGTCTGGTATCTTTGGGATGAATTGCGGGGGGTGGATTGTGGCAAAGGGTGCGGATTTTGAGTGGTTGAGGGGAATAGCGGGGGACGAGGCGAGTCGGGAGTGGGTATTGAGGATCGAGGAGTGGCATAGGCTTGCCCTTGGAGAAGGCAAGTACCTCGAGGACATGGACTTCTTCTGGCTTTCCCTCGGCAACTACAAGATATGGCTCAGGAAGTGCAATGCGTTCTCTTCAATGGACATCTATACGGAGATATTTAAGGACGGCGAACACTTTCGGGTGCCAGGCTTTTCTGGTGAGGATGTGGATCTGGTGATTGACCTGGGTGCCAACGAGGGCTTTTACACCCTCAAAGTGAAGGAGAACAATCCACACTGCAGAGTGATTGCAGTCGAGCCCAATCCGCTGGCGTTTGAGGTTCTCGAGAAGAATGTCACATCGAATGGGCTAACAGATGTCATCCTCGTGAATAAGGCTATCTGTGACAGGGAAGGGACGATGCCCTTTCAGATTGTTCCTCACGTGAGTGCCATTGGGGCACGGGATCTATCGTTGCAGCAGCGACCTTGGCTCAAGCAAGAGATGATCAGAGTGGTTGATGTCGAGTGCATGACTTTGCCTCGACTCTTTGACGAGTACGGTGTGGACAGGGTTGGTGTCATGAAACTGGATGTGGAGGGGATGGAGCTCGACATCCTCGAGGGCGGGGAAACGGTCTTGCCGAGGATTGAGAGAATTGTGGTTGAATGTCATAGTCAGGAGATAAGGGATGGGCTTAAGCCGCTCCTCGGTCAGAAGGGCTTCGACCTTGTCTTTGAAGAGGAGAGCGAATGCGGCGACCTCTATTTCGCCAGGCACCCTCTAGAGGCAGGGTAACCAATCAAAATTGATAGTTGAGCGAAAGGTCGAAGTTGTGGAAATAGAGATCACGTGCCCCGTGGTAAGGCTGGAGTTCAGGTTCTCTTTCCTTGACGAAGTCGTAAAAGAACTCAAGATATAGGCGCCTTGGCAGTGTGAAACGATAGGTGAATTGGACTGCGTAGTCTTCACCAATCTTGCCCCTGAAGATTCGTTCTTCTTCGTAGACACTGCCCTTCTCGCAAATAGCGGTATCATAAGCCTTCGTCCCGACATAGATGTGGTACGGCATGAGGGTTAGTTTGAAGAGGTGTCCTTTGGAGGCGTATGCTATGCCAAATCTGGGATGAAAGTGAGTTCCTCTTTCGATGACCTTGTTGACCTTTTCCCAATCCACGTCGTCAACATAGCAGCTCGCAAGAAACCCAAGCCCGAGATAGAGCTCGAGATTTCTGGAATGCAGTGGGACTATGTAATCCGTGTAGAAGTTTATGTATCTGATGCCTGCGAGGGGGAGCATCATTTTGGCATAGTATTCAAAGACATTGCGGTATCCGAAGGTGAGTCCTAAGTAGGATCCTGTATCGTTTCCATTGTAAGACAGGGGCAGACCATCTCTTGTGTATATGCAGGTTCTATAGTTGAATGAATGTACGGCAACGAAGGGACCAAAGAAACTGTCGTCATCTTCTGAGTCTCTCGCATCGAGTACACTGTTTATGTAGTTGAGCAAGATCATGGCTTCAAGCCAGTACTGCAGTTCTCTGTAGAGTGGGATGTTTTTCCGTTTGACCTCATATTCGAAACTGCCAGGGGTGAGATTGTAGTCCACATCTTCCTGCCATCTTGCTATCGTCGCATTTGGTTCAGCGATAGCCCATATAGCCATAAAGACGTTCCAAAGATCAGATACCCCTTTCCTCCATTGTCCCTTGCTGAAATGACCATAGCTCGGAATGAGATATGAGAACTTCAGGGACTGATCTCTGCCTTTGGTGTCGGATGCTGACAAGTCTGACGGGATCACTGCCAGTGTTATCAAGACGAAGGCTATGAGATTTCTGAGGATGCGCATACTCAACCCCCTCAATAGCCCAAAACCTCGTCGCCTGACTGATGTGCCTATGTCCGGAAAACTCGCGACCCCGTGGATCGAACCCCCCGACCCTTTTTTCGGCAATTGAGCTGTAGCTTGAGAGCTTGAACGTCGTTTGCCCCGTGTGCCTGATGCGGGCGCCTGGTCAGCCGCAGCCATTGTACCCAGAGGCTTGCCATGTTTCCGTGCGTCAGCCGTCCACGCGCTTCTCAAGCCAGGTTCTGGCAAGTGCTTCAAAGTCCTTCCTCCGGATGTCGAGGAGGGCTTGGGGACTCATCTTGCGGCTTGCGACAATGTGTTTGGTGGGTTTCCTCAAGCCCCGCGTTTGTCCAAAGTTGCTGGATGACTGCTGATCCATAGCCCTGGGGGTATCAGGTACAAGGCAATGGCTTCGACACAACTCTACTGGCTTTGGGTTGGCTTTGCAATTGTTTTGAAAGCGTGTCGGGCTTGATCTTTGCAGGAGTTTGGGGTAGCGAGTTGGAGAGGGAGGGGGTTGGATGTGATGGTGGGATGAGGTGGGTTGGGAGGCGACTCTGGTAGGTGGCTCAACACCAAAGACGGGAGTGAGATGTTGTCAGGATCGGCGGCTAAGCTCCCGGGTGTCTAAAGAGTGAGGTGGAAGCTATGATGAAGAGCATCCGAGCATGTATCGAGTCCTTGCCAGTCTTGGCAAACTTTTGGCGGGCATGGCGTTTGACTCGAAGGCAGAAAGCCGCTCTCAGTGCTTGCGCCCTCTTGCTGGTCATCATTGTGAGCCTAGAGGGATGTGGGAGCGACAATCCAGTTGAGCCCGACTGGGACAGTCTGAGGATCATATTCGAGAGCCGAAGAGATGTGCCGAGCGGAGCTGATAATCCCCAGATCTATGTCGAGCTCTACACAATGGCTCCTGATGGTACCGATCTCATGAGGATCACGAGCAATCGCTACTGGGAACACAAGCCGCAGGTCTCACCTGACGGCACCAGGATTCTGATTACCATCCACCAGTCACCTGAGCATGTCGATGAGACCGATCCGGGGTGGGAAATTGCTGTCATGAACTGGGACGGCACGGGACTTACCCTTCTAACCGACAATGACTTCCTAGACACCAATGCAAGATGGAATAGTGACGGTACAAGAATAGTCTTCGTATCCGATTCCAATGAACGAACCTCAGAAGATCTCGAAAACGGTCTCATCCAGCAACTCGACATCTATGTCATGAATGCTGACGGTACTGGCAGAACGAGGCTCACTTTCGGAGAGACCGGTGATGTCAATGCCGACCCCTGTTTCTCACCCGACGGCTACATCTACTACACCCATTCAGAAGGGTTCTCAGGTAACTTCGATCTGTGGAGGATGAAAGCGGACGGGACGGAAAAGACCTGCTTCCTTGCACACAATGATTCCCTTAGAGCCATAAATGATCCGTGCGTTTCAAGCGATGGGGAGACCATCATCTTTGAAGCGAGGGTGAGTGCTGATGGGGAGGAGCCAAGGAGATATAACCTCTTTACCATTGACTGCAACGGGCAGAACCTGACGAGAATAACCCACGACGATGGCGAGGCAGACATCTGGCCCAGCTTCTCTCCCGACGGCAATCACATCGTCTATTTCACTTACAAGTGGGATGGGACTGGAGGACACACCGAGAGGATAAGGGTTGCCAAGCCTGATGGCAGCCAGGAACGCGTGATATCAAGCTTCCCCTGGGAGGCTTTTCCGAGCTGGTATGTGGAATAGGTTTAGTGGAGGGCTGGAGCTGTGGAAGAATCAAGCTACCCGGCGATGATAGAGAACGGGATGGCAATGATGGAACCGGCTCAAAGGGCTCTGAGGGCGACCGAATTCTGCCGATATCTGGGAGGGAGGCAATACAGGCGCAGAGTTCGATATGTGACCGCGGTCAGCATCGAGAGATATCAAGAGCTGCCAGTTGTGACCGCTGGGGAAGGAAGGTGACGAGTATCATGTCAAGACACATGCATGCTGTCCTGCTGTTATGTGTGGCTCTATTGCTGGTTTCGGTGAGTGGTTGTGCCGAGCACAGTGCAACCGAATCGGTGATGGAAGGCTACGTGCTCAAGCGGATAGATGTAATAGTCGGACGGAACGGTGGCAGGGTGGATTGGTCGCACGCCAACAATGTCATCGCTCACAGCCGCTATGGTGAGGATGGCTACTATGACCTCTGGGTAATGAATCCCGATGGGTCAGATGCCAGATGTCTGACGTGCGACAATCCCGGAATCCCTCAGCTCCACAATGGTCAGCCCGCTTGGCATCCAAGCGGCAGGTGGATCGTCTTTCAGTCGCAGGATCCTTCACTTCCTCACACGCCAGAGACGGATTATGCCTTCACGCAGCCCGGTCATGGCTTGCACAATAACCTCTGGATCACCGATCCAGCAGGTACAACCTTTTATCAGCTGACACACATTGAACAGGGACGGGCTGTGCTGCATCCAGCGTTCTCCCACGATGGTACGAAGCTCGTGTGGTCGGAGAAGATCGGCGACGATGTGCTGGATTGGGCAATCAAGATTGCTGATTTCGTCGAGTCTCCCGAACCCCATCTCGAAAATGTGGAGGCCTATCAGCCTGCTGGGGAGGTCTGGTACGAAACGCATGGGTTCTCGGTCGATGATTCGAAAATACTCTGCACCATTGCTGTTGGCACGGAGGCGTATACCAACTACGACATTTGGGAGATGGATATAGCCACCCGTGAACTGACCCAGCTAACCGACACGCCCGATGAGTGGGATGAGCACGCTCACTATTCACCCGATGCTGAGAAGATCGTTTGGGTTTCAAGCCATGGCTATCCCTACGATCCCGAGTCCTGGGCGCAAACGCTCAGAACGGATCTGTGGATAATGGATGCTGACGGCACGAACAAGCAGCGGGTTACCTACTTCAATGAGCCTGGCCATCCGGAGTATGCAGGCCAAAGGGTGATCATGTCCGACAATAGCTGGAGCCCGGACGGCAAGAAGGTGGTTGCCCTGATAAGCTTGGGTGGTGGGCGTGAGTCCGCCGAGATACTCATTATCGAATTCGAATAGTGCCGGCGAGAAGATCAAGGGCTGACTCAGATCTCTTGACTTCGATCGCGAACCGAGCAGTACGCCATCCCGGTTCTGGATTCCGATAGGAGCCCACACTGCATTTCTTGCTTGCAGCATCAACCCTTCATGTGCCTAATATTGCGATGCATGGTTAAGTCGCTTGATGTGGGGTCACTAACGCCTCGAGTACGGAGATCAGTCATGAAGACGCTGGTCATTCTTGGCTCATCGAGAGAGCTCCCGTGTAGATACCTCACCGCCGATGCACTTTCCCCTAACTGGGTTCTTCAGCTCCACATCAGGCAAGTTATTGGAATGTGTGGCTGTACTGATCCCTATTGCATCAAAAGCGAGATAGAGACATCTATCTTAGCCCCGTCCGACCCCAACACCAGACGGGAAGAGCGGATGTCGCGCTGGCTAGATGCTTGTGTCCCTGTCCCGCCATTTGCTCATCCGATCGCTCTTGAGGATTTCATATAGATGCTAGACACCGAGCGACATCCCTGATCAGCCGCATCGGAATCTGAGTGAAAGGAGGAGTCCCATGAAAGCCATATGGATGGTCGTTGTGGTAGTAGTCTTGGCAGCCATGCTGCCAGGCAATATGCTCGGGAAGGGTTCTCCCCAGAAGATGGCGGACGCCACTGAACGGGTTGGAACAGCGGGAGCAGTCTCACGGAAAACCGTCTCCATCGCCGTAGATCCCCGAATTGAACTCTTGGCTGTAGTTCAGCACTTCACTGGATGGGCGCAGAAGGGACACATAAAGAGTAAGACAGCATACAAGAGTGACATTGATCGGTACTTTGGACAATTCAAGGATCATCCAGCGATTGCCTATGCAGAGAGCCTCTTCAATTCGAATTTTACTTACGATGCACCTGTCCAGTTTGTCCTCTGCCATGGCAGTCCTCCAGCGCTTGAGCAGAAAGTCCCGTATTCTGATTACCTGATCGCCAGGGCGGGTGGAGAGCCTGTTCTTGTCCGATTCGCCGAGGAGCTCAGGGATTTTGCACGCAAGACTGACTTCTCTCGCTTTTATGAAGCTCATAGCACTCTTTACGAAACCCTGGCTACTGAGGTGGGCATACTGTTTGAGGATAAGAACTATGCCGAGGCTCTTGAGGACTTCTATGGCGAATCGATGGGGAGCTACAATCTTGTTCTTGCGCCTCTTTTCTCGGGCAACTACGGTATTTCCGTAGAGGGCGACCAGGGTGAGGACCTGTATTGTGTCATGGGACCATGTTCACTCAAGGGCGACCGGACGACATTCGCCTGCCTAAACTACCTCGAAAGCATGATACTGCATGAATGGAGTCACCCCTTCGTGAACCCGCTGGTGGATGAGAATTATGAGCTTTTTGAAAGATCTATTCACCTCTTTGAGCCAATCAAGAGAATGATGCAGCGGCAGGCGTACCCGACCTGGAGGATTACTCTCTACGAGCATCTCGTGCGTGCTTGCGGCGAGATCCATCTTCGAGCTCAGCTGGATGAGGCTTTTGATAGGGCAGAGTACTTGAGATACCACGAGGGAAAGGGGTTCTGGTATGTAGGCTGCATTGACAGTCTCCTCGACATTTATGAGCGCAAGCGGGAGCGCTACCCCCAGTTTAAGGACTTTGTACCCATTATTGCTGCGAGGTTGAGCGAGATGTCCCTCGAAGACCTGCCAGACAGGATAACTGCTTTCACGGGTCCTCTGGACGCCATTTTTAATCGTACCGATTGTATCTATCTTGTATATCCAACTGGCATTGACGAGGCTTCAACCAATCAGATCAAGCGGGATTTGCAGCACTTTGCTGGATTTCTGTCATCGGCACGAATAAAGCCCGTTATCGTCAGTGACGAGGAGGCAGTTGAGATTGAATGGCAGGACAAGGTTGCCTTTGTGTACGGAACTCCCGGGGCGAACTGTTTCTTGGAACGGCTGAGTGTTTCGATTCCGCTGGGCTTCCATGGCGGGGTAATCGAATTTGGAGGAGAAAAATATGATGGCGATGTGTTCCTGATCACCTGTCTGCCGAATCCATTCAACAGGAGACTTCCGTTTGCTTTCTGTGTCGCTAACAGGCCTGAAGATCTTGTCGGGATCGCATCGAAGATCCAGAGTCCTGCTGAGTGGTCCTTGGACTACATTCTCTTTAGAGGTAATGAGAAGCTCTTCGGTGGGTTGTACAGGAAGGAGCAGGACCGCTGGCTGGTTACTCCTCAGGAAAAGCAGTGAAAGATGGGATCCGAAAGCCTAATCACATATTGCGGTCTCTACTGTGGGAACTGCGCAAGGTGGTGTAGTCATCCAGTTCTTAGGAAGCTGGCAAGGGTTCTGGCAGAGTTGGTCGATGGTCAGGGCTTTGAGCACTGGATGACAGGATTAGAAGAGTTTGACTACCGTGAGTTCAGAAAAGGACTGACCTTCCTTGGCGATGAGGGGACATGGCTTGTCTGTCGGAAGGGTTGTAGGGAGGGCGATGGCAGGCCGGATTGCGATCTCCGGACTGGACGGTGAAAGTGAAGCAGAAATGGCCCTGCCTAATCCTGTTTGTCAACGAGTCTTGCTCGGAGTAATATTGGGGCACGAGTTACCTTCTCGTCATGAACCGGATGGAACATTTGATAACGGTGCTGAGGTTGGGTGAACCACAGTGGGATGTGAACACGGGGTAATATGCAAGAAGTGTGGACATCGATTCACTGCGAGGTTCGGAGGGGGTCTCACCTTTCATCTACTTCATTGTGATCGTTGCGGTAAAGAGCGAGTTGTCTGGTTCCGTGAACTGGGTGAACTTCACCTGAGATATCTGAAAGGACTGGATGGACCGTATTGCGTTGCAACCACGAACCACGACAGGTGGGTGCAAGAAAACTACCCCGGTGAACCGATAGGCAAGGAGGAATACCTACAAGGTGTGGAGAGGTTTGCTGGGAAGTGTATCTGTGGAGGCAAGTTCCGATTTGATGCTTCTCCGAGATGCCCAAAATGCGGTTCGGACGACTTTGAGATGGACCCAGATGCTCCCATGGCCTATTACGACTGATGTTATTGGATCTCTCCAGCGGTCCCGCCTTCTGGAAACATTTACAAGGTGAGCGCGCCCGCAGATTCGTCCCATTGACATTCATCGAGGTGCTATGCGGGTACCAAAGTCACAATGCTTGGCTTATTATTTTCTGAAGTTCCAACCGGTTGCGACGACTCGGATGTCCTTGATTTGGAGAAACCGATTACCGAGTATCAACGGGCTATTGAGGCGCAGAGGATCAGGGGAAGTGTGCAGGGATGCTCATTATGGGGCTCTTGATCAACCGGCTATGCTTGTGGTTCCACGGCTTCCGGGACGGAAACCTCTAGCACAAGCGTTCCTCTGGTTTGGGATTCTTTCCGCTACACGGCACCCCTAGCGTTGCCTTTTGCAATGCCGGCGAATTGCTGGGTTACGCGCCATTGGCAGGGTGAGAGGGTCAAGTAGCATGAAGGAGGTCGCCTATGGAGCTCTTGCCTAACAGGTTGTGGTTGTTCCTGCTTGGTTACTGGGATGGCAAAATATAGAGTATGGTATTTGCTGTAATTACAAGGAGTTATGGATGCCCCTGGCGGGATTGAGTGGTGGAAACAAGGTTGTAATACTCTAGGCAGCAGGACATGAGAGAAAAGGGTTGACAAGGTTTGCGGATTTTGGTAGATGTTAGACGAGGGCGGGGAAGGGTTGTGAAGGAGGTTGAAAAAAAAGCTTGACAGGGATTTGTGGGTTGTGGTAGGGTGAAAGTGCTCGGGGAGAGTGTACAAGGAGGTTTGTGATGGAGCTGCTCATCAACTGGCTCTGGTTCTGGCTGCTAGGGTTCTGGGACGGCATCTTGTAGCTGTCAGTTGTAGTTTGGTCTTAGGCTGCTTATGAGGGCGCTCGTGTGTTGCGCCCTTTTTTGCATTCTGCAATCCTGGTTGCTTTTTGCAACTCATTGATCTCAACGTACTCCTGCCTCTTGTCTTCGATTTCTTTCCTATGTCTGCGTCTCCCATAGGCTAGAGAGTTTCACTCACATCTTGTAAACCCTGGCACGAGACTTGCGACTGAGGCGATCGGATATATGTGCCAAGGGGAGGATTGGTGCGTCCGAGGTTTGTCATCTTCACGTTGCTGCTCGGCATAGCGGGCATTACCACCCTGATTGCGACTGCCCGGCCAGCCGTGGCTGTCTTCACAGTCTCGCCCGCTAGCTTTTTCTTTGTCGGCTTGGCTCTGCTCGTTACAGTGTTGCCAGTTCGTGGACTCCGCGGTGTTTCGAGGCTCGATTTGACTCCGCTACCGCTTCTTACAATGGCACTCCTTTACGGGACTGCGGCAGCGACAGTCACTGCATGGGCAAGTGGTGCGATTGCGAGTTTAGCTTCGCCGACTGGAAAAGCCAAATCCGACGCCCTCAGGGTGGTCTTCAACAGTAGCAAGCGCTCACTTTGTGTGCTGGCAGCTGGGTTGCTTCTATGGGGAAGAGACCCTGGGAGCGGTCTTGGTGAGCTACCAGGCTGGCATATTCTTGCCCGCCTGCTCATAGCTCACGCTGCCTACTTCTCGATATCGACGTGGCTGCTTTCATTTGGTCTCTGGCTCAGAGATGGAAGGAATCCTTTCCAGGTATGGCGTGCCAACTTTCGCTGGGGTGCACTGGTCTCCTGGAGCACACCTCTGGGTGCATATCTGCTTGCCCTCTTCTGTCTCCGCGGTGGGTTTCTGCTGATCGGTATCCTCATCGGAGTGGGCCTTCTTGGAATCTACGTCGCCCGTGATCATGTCCGTATTTACACATCCTTCCTCAACCTGGTAGATGCCTTGCGCATGGCTCGTGATGGTAACCTGCCACACCTTAAGGGTGAGACAGAGCGGGTGGTAGATCTCGCAACAAGGCTGGCTCAGCGCATGAAGCTTCCCCGTCGCGCTGTAGAGCTGGTTGAGCGAGCAGCAATGCTTCACAACGTTGGCTACATATCGGTTGACAGAGACACTGTGCTGAAGCCTGCCAAACTCACTGAGAGTGAGATGGGCGAGATCCGGGGTCATCCGGAAAGTGGCATGCGCATCCTTCGTGAAGTCGAAGGACTTGACGAAGTTGCTCAAATTGTCCTCAACCATCATGAGAGCCCGGACGGCAGCGGCTATCCCAAAGGTCTCAGACTGGAGCAGATACCGCTCGAAGCTTCCATAGTGAAGGTGGCAGAGGCTTATGTGGCAATGCGGAGTGAGCGTCCCCACCGAGCCAGACCTCTGACTCACGAGGAAGCGCTCGAGGTAATAGCTGATGAGAGTGGCAGGAGTTTTGATGCTACCGTTGCCTACTATCTCTTCGATCTCTTGGGACGCTCTGACCTGGCTGAGCGGGTCTCCGGTGGCTTTGGCGCGCCGAGGCGAGCTGAGCTCAGGCGAAGGCTCTTGCCAAAGCAGTCCAGGCCGGTGCGCTTCCTACCCGAGTCCCCTGAGGAGCGGATTCTCATGCTCAAGGGGGCTGGACTGGTTGCAGTGACGACGATCCTGGTTGTTATCTTCGGGAGACTGCGGTTTGCTGGAGCAACCGAAGGGCTCGATGCAACTGTGAGTATCTTCTTCGCCGCCCTCCTCGGGCTTGCTGGTTTGCGAGCTGTGCGACTTTCCTGGGGTGCATATGTCTCAGCGTCAACGGCAATAGTCCTGCCAATGGCACTTCTGGGCGGACCCATCTACGCTGTGCTTTTTGGATTGGGAGCAATAGGCTGGGGGCTAATCCACGAGCCAGACAAGGCACTCGGAAAGCACTCAAGACCCAATCCTGTCCCGAAGGCGGCAAGCAATGGTGGCATAGCGGGTCTTATCAAGGCGAAAGCTCGGGCGCATAGACTCTCACCTGTTACGAGCTACGGTCTGGTCTTATCGGTAGCCGGAGTGGCTAGCTCAGTGACCCACAGACTTGGCATGAGGCTTGGAAGTGCCCTTATGCAGATCGGGCTGGGAGGATGGAGCTGGGATCTCTTGGGCTTTCTCTTCACAGTTACCACATTCTATCTCATCGAGACCGGGCTCATGAGTGCACTGCTCTCCCGAGATGGCATGCACCTTTCACCCTGGCGCCTCTGGCAGCGCAACTATCTCAAGATCTTTCCTGAGCCTCTTACCTATGCCGTCTGCGGTTATGCCATCTATCTGGGCTATGGCATGCTCGGACTTTGGGCTACGCTCCCGCTCTTCCTCTTCCCCACTTTCTGGCGACACCTGGCACTCCTGAGAAGAGTCGAGCTCGTCAAGATAAAGGATAGCCTCCTCAGAGCCATCGCAAAAGCAATCGACGAGAAGGATCGCTACACTGGCGGACACTCCGCAAGTGTCGTTGAACTCAGTGTAGCCATTGCGCGAGAGATGGGTATGAGTGAACGCTTCGTTGAGGAACTTGAAGAAGCTGCAATCAGACATGACCTGGGCAAGGTTTCCTGGCCTAACCAGGTGCTCCGGAAGCCAGCCCGTCTGAATGAGCACGAAGAGGAGACCTACAAGCTAACTCATCCTGACGTGAGCGCTGAGATAGCTCGCCGGGCAGGCTCATCCGGGTCAGTGTGCGACATGATAAAGTATCACCACGAGCGCTGGGATGGAGAGGGCTATCCTCACAGACTTAAAGGTGAGGAGATACCTGTGGGTGCGCGTATTCTTTGTGTTGCCGATTCCTTCGATGCAATGATCCACGATCGCTGGTATCGGAGACGTCGCATGCTCGATGATGCTATCGAGGAACTCAAGCGCTGTAGCGGTAGCCAATTTGACCCACAGGTTGTTGGAGCTTTCATGCGCCTTACCACAAAGATCGATCTTGAGCAGCTTGTCGGCAGGGTGGAGGCTGAAGTCAAGATCACCCCGCCTCTTGAGCAACTCGAGGAGCAGCCCGCAGAACGCATCTCCGAGGTCACCACCCAGTCCCGAGCGTAGTCTGGCCGCTAGGCAAGGAGAACGGGTATGAAATGCCGCGCCTTATGGATCTAATCAGAAGCTAGCCGAATGTCAGTGTCACCGCGATACAGGCGCCATTAGTTCTTCACGATCAAGGCGAAAACTTGCGAGACATAGGAATCCGATCAGCAGCAGGCAGAAAATAGCCACCAATCCCAGTAGCTTCCAGCTCACCATCAGATGCCGTGCGGCGAGTACGGGAACGATGAAGCAAGCGCTGGCGGCACCGCCACTGGCAAAGCGGGAGAGCACCGCATGTGAAGTACGCAGGTGGAAGAATCCCGTGGCTGCAGAGACTGAAAAGGCTAAAACGGGAAAGAGGCAGAAGAAGAACACGAAGCCTTGGGCAGTCGGCAGAAATATAGGCGCCGATGGACCTCGAAATAGATTGATCACCAATGTTGACATCCAGACTATGAATGTTGCGAAAGAATAGCTGACTATGAAAACAAAAAGGGTCTTGCCCAGCCAGACCGAGACCGGGCGCAATGGGGTTGCAAGAAGTACTTCAATAGTCCCTGAGAGCCGTTCCTTATCGAAGACGGCAGTTGTGAAAATCGTCGAAGCGATAAGGTAAGCCGCAAATGAAAAGAAAGTGTAGAGCGTGCCCCTCGTCAGCTCCACACCATGTTGAAGACCACTTCGGAGGAAGAGAAGCGGTGGAAAGGAAAAGCTTGGTATGGAGACTATGGATGCAACAAGCGTGGCGATTAGCATTGTTCGCTTGTCTCGCTGCTCGCTAAATTCCTTCCATAGAATGACCAGTGCTTGCTGCCACGTTGAGTTCATTCGCCTATCCTCAACTGATAATAGTCGGTGAGGTTGCACTGCTCGACCTCGATCGATCTTACCCTTATCCCATCGTGTTGCAGTCTAGAGGACAGGTCATCCGGCATGTTGCGCTCTTTCAGGAGAACTTCCACATAACCGTCGCGGGGAATTGCGAAGTGCACAATCGGTATGGAAAGAAGGGCATTCCTGAGATCATCAACCTTTTCGCTCTCGCTCGGCACGATTCTGAGCTTGCAACCTTCAAGGCGCTTCAGAAGATCTGCAGGCTTGCCTTCACTGCAAATCCTCCCCCTGGCGATGAAAATAACACGGTCGCAGATCTCTTCTATCTCATGCAGGTTATGGGAGCTCAGCAGCACAGCTCCACCATTGCGTGCGAATTCCCTCAAGAGTTCCCGGACAAACTGTTGCTGCCTGGGGTCGAGCCCAGATGTAGGTTCATCCAGAAGCAGCAGCTCGGGATCGTGCACGAAAAGCCGTGCCAGCAAGAGCCTTTGCCGCATACCCTTGGACAGGGTACCAGCCAGGCGGTGTGCCAGATGGGCAATGTCAAACTGTTGCAGGAGCTTGCTAATCCTGCCGTGTGGGTCATCGAGGCGATGAATCTTAGCAAAGAGAAGTAGGTTGTTGTATACCGTGAGATCATCGTAGGGGTGAGGAACTTCGGGTAGAAACGCAAATCTTGTGCGTGCTGGTGAGGTCTCAGGCCATGGATCAGTCATAAACACCTGGACAGTGCCCTTGGTAGGCTTGAGGAGACCGGCGATCAGTCGAATGGTCGTTGTCTTGCCTGCTCCGTTGGGACCGACATAGCCCAGAATCTCGCCGCGATCCAGCCAGAGGTCAACGTCCTCAAGAGCTGGGATGTGGTTGAAACATTTGCTTACCCCACTCAGCAAGACTACTTTTTCGCTACTGACAAGCTTAGAGTCGCTGGTCATTGCTATGCTCCTGCCCTGCGAAGATGGAGACCATA
This sequence comes from bacterium, assembly GCA_029933125.1. Classification (GTDB taxonomy): domain Bacteria; phylum Arandabacterota; class Arandabacteria; order Arandabacterales; family Arandabacteraceae; genus JALGWB01. The sequence goes on from JAOZOU010000013.1 coordinate 18,544, forward strand.
CCACAGTTCTGCTCAGCCCATCGGCAGGTAACATCTTCTCGCTGGATCACACTCATAGCTCTCAATGGGCAGTATGCACAATACGCACTGTATTTGCAAGGCTGACACTGCTCCGGTCTCGGAACCTTAACCTCACGAAGTGTGTGGAGTATATCTTCTTATCTCATTCGTGGCACTAGGAGGTTGTCGAGTTCTCGTTCGGCTCTTACCCAACTTAGGAGTGACTAGCAACCCACCGGATCAAATCCGCAACGAGCTGAGTGATCATATGACCACCGAAGATCATGAATGTGAATACCACGAATGCCTTCACGGACTCCCTCGGGTCAGCAAATGTGACTTTACGGTTCCAAACCAGCGTGGAAAAGGCTAGTGCACCGGCGCAACTGCCGATGACCAGGATCAACCTACCCATAATGTAACCTCCTTATGTTGGTACTGTCAGGAAACCCTTGTTCATGGCAATCCTGGGACACTGAGCATCGGTAGTCCTTCCTATTGTCAATGATTCCATATTTCTTGCACCAGCAATTCTCTTGGCAAAGCTGGCTTTTCTCTGCCTGTCTCAGTACTAGGATTTGTCAATGCAAGTGTTGCGATTTGCTGTTGCAGAGCTCCAGCAGCCTGCCGCGAGCAGCGCTTTGGCTAGGCGCTTCCGAAGAAACGATGTTACCAGCTGAATATCCTCGTTCTGATGGTTTCGGCTATCCAAATGCCGCCCAAATCTGCTAGCAGCAAAGGAACTATACCCCTGACGCTACGGATAAAGTCGACTCCAGTGCGCTTGACAACAAACTCCAAGTAGATGTATGTCCCGAGACTCACACCAATGATAATATCTATTAGTGTCTTGTTCACGTAACCACCTCCGGTGCTTTGAAGAATAGTAGTTGGCTACTTCACCAAACATATACCATATCGACTATGATGCAATTCGCCGGAATGCTCCTGCCATGCTCCACAGAGAGCCCCGAGCGTACTGGCAGCTGCGCCACCACCGGGGACTTCCCGGAAGATATCCTGCCAGCCGCTGTCACTACGCGTAGCTTCGACGATACCGACGGTTAGTCTACTATCTGAGCAATCCCAGGAAGCCACATGCACTGGTAGCACCTCCTATTATCAGTCCATCTACAATTGCATCCGTAGCGCTATTGCCGGATCTGTAGCTCACGATACCACCAGCAACTCCTCCGATAACATCCATACCGGCAATAAGTAGCGGCGGGGCAACTGACAGCATTGGGAATGGGTCAGTGCTACAAGATGCTTGCTCCCAGAGTTCCTTACTGTGCCGTGCAATTGCCACCTGAAGCAGGAGCAAGTCCTTCTCAATCACAGGAATCTCAGCCGTGTCTACCTTCACGCAAATAGCATTGAGAAGATGAGTCGAAGCTTGAGAATCGATTGCATCAAGTATCTCAAGACTGAGCTCTGAGAAGCGCCTCGAGAGAGCTCCCTCACTCTGAAGAGAATCTAGGAAGCTGATGTAGCGCTCTCTGCCGCCATATGCAAGATTCAGTACAAACTCAAGAAGTTCGGCAGGAGGAAACCCGCGCGGGTGGGGGATACCTGTGAGAATAGCCAGATCTTTGTTGGAGCCGAAGTACTCTTGGACTAGATTGATGGCATCAATCGCTTGCCATTGACTGTCAGGATGGGCAGCTACCCTGTCCATCACATAACTGATGCACTCGTTGTGCTCCTTGCCAACCCAGTCGTACGGATTACGGAAAGCTTCGGTTTCCGTTGGCTGGGTTACGTCAGTCTCGCATCCGAGAACCAAAGCTATCATAGCCAAACTGAGTGTCAAGTATCCTCTTAGCTTTGTGCGGTACATTGCCGTAACCTCCTTTCTGAACTTGGGGTGTGGGTTGCCCCCAGACTTGGGTTGACCCGTTGCCCACCCCGGGGTGCCAATGGGCGGGCTGTCATTCGACGACCTTGGATGGAGCGGCCGCTCTGGGGCACAGGTGTCCACGAAGCCCAGACTGAACACTTTCGATGCGCCGCTACTCTTGCTCATCTGTGATGTTGTGTCACCTCCTTTCCCCTGGTTAGTCTGCTGGGGTGATTGCTCTGGTCACCCCATTACCCACTCTACCACGACGCTCTGCCTCGTCCAGGCTCATGAGCAAGCGATGTGCCAGCTTGTACGTAAACTCCAAAACGAGTGAGCTACTCGACTAACTGACTATCCTCAAAGTAGTTACGGTTGACGCGAGGTGGTCATCGGCGTCAAGATATCCAGCTCTAAAAGGGTGCAGGTGTAACAACCGGTGTGACAGTGTCACGTCACACGTGACAGTCTGGCTGTCTTGGTTGTGGGTGCTTGGATCGAAGTGGCAAGAGAACGTAATGAGCCAGAATCACCCGAGGTTCGGACCGGCGCTAGACTGTAGGGAGAAATAGCGAGCCAATAGTTCCGGTGGGTAGAGATTGGTTGACCATACTGAAATTGGGCAACTGAGGTGCAAAGGGCGGGAAAAGGTCGGCCGCTTTAGCGGATGCGCTTCAGCCAGCGATAAAGTGTCTGCCTGCTTACACCCAATCTCCTTGCGGCCAGGCTTAGGTTGCCATTGGTTGCAGTAAGAGTCTGCCTGAGGACAGTAGAATCGATATTACCCCTATCTGGCTTGTTTCTCCTGGGGTTACCCCTGTCCAACAGTGGTTCAATGTCTTCTGGCTCGATTGCGCCACCGCGGCCTCCCACGAGGGCTTCAATCACATTTTTGAGTTCTCTCACATTGCCAGGCCAACTGTAGGTGAGAAGCCTCTGGCGTGCATCTTCAGTCAAAGTCACCCTGACACCATAACTCGTGCAGTATTGATCAAGATAGTAGTCGATGAGGAGCTCAATATCATAAGGACGCTCTCTTAAGGATGGGATTCTCAGGAGCACACCCTTTAGCCTGTAGTAGAGGTCTTTTCTGAACTTGCCAGCCTCTACCTCAGCCCAGAGATCCCTTGTTGTTGCACTCAGGACCCTTATGTCTATCTTTCTTTGCTCATCGCTGCCCACTCGCCTCACCGAGCCTTCCTCAAGCACTCTCAGGAGCTTTACCTGGAGACCTTCAGAAAGCTCACCCACCTCATCGAGCAGGAGGGTTCCACCATTAGCACTCTCGATGAGTCCAACTCGCTCCCTGACAGCACCGGTGAAGGCACCTTTGGCATGACCGAAGAGTTCACTCTCTGCAAGGGTTTCTGAGAGGCTGCCACAGTCTATGACCACAAAGGGCTCCTCCCTGCGCCTGCTCATCCTGTGCATTGCTCGGGCAAGGAGTTCCTTGCCAACACCAGTCTCACCCTCAATCAAGACTCTCACATCCGTTGCTCCCCACTGCTTGAGATCTCCTGCTATGCGCTCATCAGCAGTAACAATGCCAAAGCGAGCAAGATCAGTCATGGGGGCATCAGCAGTCGATGGCGACTTGGGCACCGAGGACGAAGCGGCTACCACACAAGGCGGGCTGTGACTCATCATGTCTGACACGATTTCATCGACTCGGCGAACCAGGAGGCTGATGCCAAGGCTGGAGAATATACGGCGAGAACTCAACAGGTGGACTAAGGCGTCTCCCCTAGACGCGACTGACTCACACTTCGCCATAGCCTTCCCAAGTGCGAATTCGCTCAGAGCCAGTTCATGAGACCAGGATGAAAGTGATGATAACGTTTCAATCGATTGTCTCAGATGGCTCATAGCAAGCGACGCTAAACCTTCTCGCAGGGACACCTCACCGAGTATTCTAAGGTAGATACCGACCTCGTACAGATCCTGGAGTTTCTTCGCCAACATGAGCCCCTTCTCGGCACATGCTCTTGCCTGTGATACTCGACCAAGTCTGAGATTCATGGCCGCAACTCGTCTGAGTAACTCGCACTCTAGGTCGGTGTCTGGATAAGAAGCACGAACCTTGGAGGCAGTTTCCATATAGATATCGAGTGCGTCTGTGCTTTCTCCTGTGGCTGCCCTGAGATCGCCGCGGATTTCGTTGGCAATAATCATTTCGCGTGCGTATCCATGTTCTTCAGCAATTCTCTGAGCGTCATTGAGACAGTCTTTGCAGCCATCAAAGTCTCTCCGAATGATCGATATGTTAGCTAGCTCCAGCTTCATTCGACACTTAAGTATGGTCGCCTTGCATCTTTCTGCTAAGTCGAGTACTTCGGTGCATAGCCTTTCTGCCTCATCGAGCTTACCCTCTTTGCGCAAGAGTATCCCCAGGTTCGATGCAACCCGCAGCCTGCTTGTCAAGTCAGCTTCATCACTGGTTATCTCTAGGGCTGTTCTCAAATTCCTCTCCGCATCAGCCCACAGGCCGAGGTTCTTGCATGCAAGCCCAAGGTTATTGTAACTATCGCGTTCCAAGATGGGATCGCGCATCTCCCACTTCGCAAAATAGCTTGCTGCCTCGGCGTGAGCTTTGGCTTTCTCGTAGTGACCTGTCCTGAGGTAGAGCCCAGACAGCAGGACATGCACTTTTGCGAGAAGGTTACGATCTTGGAGATTCTCTGCCGCCTGGAATGCTTTCTGCGCTATGCTAACCGCGTCGGCGTATCTGTTTTGAGCACCTGCAAGCCGTGCCTTCAGGAGGAGCAACCAAGCCTTTCCTTGGGCATTTCCTGAGCGCGCCACTTCCTGCTCAAGGGTTCTCAGCTGGGTGTCTACACCGTCAATGTTCCCCCTCGCTATATTCCTCTCGATAGTCTTTATGTGTTTTGACCAGTCCTTCATGGCTGAAAGGAAAATGGCGTCAGGATGATCTTGAATTGTCCCCTACTCGTAGACTGTGGCTTCCGTGCACAACGATCGCATGGTGAGGGTGAAAGACAACCGTGGACCTCATACAGGTTGCTCCTCTTATCCCTCAGTTCCGATGCCAGGATGGGCTGGAAGTTATTACTCGGTCCATCTGCAAAGGCTGGTGAGTCAGGATCCCCCAACCAAATGGGTATTGCAACATCCCTTGCGGGAGGACGGATTGCAACCGAATCGGACGCGAGTACTGCGAGTATGAGTCCCACCACAGCAATCGTGATCAATAACCTTCTCATATTAATCCCCCCTTCTTGATGTACCACCGGTGGTGGGACCTAAAAGAGAAAGGTCCCAACGACGCGCTCCAATTGGAGGTATCGTCAGGACTCGAGAAGTGCTTGAAGATTTCGGTCGATACGCCACACATTTCCGCAGCCCTCACTTCTCTTCCTTTTTAGCACAAACCTACCCACAATGTCAAGATTTTCTCGGGTGGTGTGGTCGCAGGAGCGCTAGGGGCCGATCTCTGTGTTGACAGACGACAGCACTCGGCTAAGCTCCCATCCATTGGCCATGGAAACGCACCTAATAGGGGGGTCATATGAGGATAGTCAAGAGCTCGAGACACAGCAAAACAATCGGTGACTTCGGGGAGAGTCTGGTCTGCAACTGGTTGTCCCGATCCGGATTTGAAGTAGTTTGGGTTGATCACACAGGGATAGACCTCATTGCGTACAGCCCATCTGCGAAGAGGAGACTTGGCATCACCGTCAAGTCACGCACGAGAACCCGTGGGAAAGAGGAAGAGCCGGTACACATATTCGTGTATGGGAAACGTAACGACCGCAAAAGGCTACTCGATGCTTGCAAAGCGTTTGCCTGTGAACCGTGGATAGCGGTCTATGTCGAAACGGTAACGTCGGCAGATATCTATCTAACCAGTTTGGAAAACTATGACATGAAATACCGCGGGAAGGCGGGCAGGGCTCGTGATGCCTGGAAGATGAAAAGGAGAAACAGGGAAGAGTATGATAAGGATCCAAATGTGATGCACATGAGGATTAAGTTTCATGTAACCAATTGGGACTGGCACCAGCGATAGTGCAATGCTGCTTGGCGGAAGTTGCAGCTAGGTCGCACCTCTCCTTGTCTTCGTGGCTGTGTTTTCCACCCCGTTTGTGGTTTCACCATCGAACCGGAGAAAGATTGGGTGGAGGAGTGGGGGATTGATGTGTAGACTTTTGCGAAGACGCGGTCGTGCCAGCATAGGTGTTTCATAACCACGGGTTGTTTCATACAACCGTGATCGGGTCTCGTCCGAGGGAACTGGACACGAGGACTTGTGCAAAGTCAGAGGGATTGACAATGGCTATGAGATTGGACTGTTGGGGACTTGTCGAATGTTTGTTGATCGCAACCTTCGCTGGACCTTCCAGCCGGGGAACGATCTCTTTGTGGTCTGGAATCATGACTGGGAACGTCCGGCTGATGACACTGGACTGACACTTCTTCCGGTGAGCGATCAGTTCGTGGTCAAACTCCGCTGGACGTTCAGAAGATAACCCTCGGCGCTGATTCAGAATCTAACTGGCTACGGTATCTCAAATGTTAGGGTTGCAGTGTAGCTCAACTGGTTGCATTCGTCCTTAAGCTCATCAGGAGCAGGCAGGCGCAGTTTAGCCTTTATCAGCCACATACCCCAGTGAAGGAGTCTGATTTTGGCGATCCCCTCGTCGTCGGTAGTTGTCGTGTAGGCGTAGTCATCACCTGCAGAAAAGCCAGCGTAGGTTGCAAATACCTGACAGTATGAAGCCGGTCTACCATCGAATAAGACCATGATTGGAAGGAAACGCCCGCCGCAGGCAGGCAGCTTGTACGGATTGTCCAGGGGGACAATTTCTAGTTTGTGCCCAATGGGTCTCGAGAAGGTATCGCTTTCTGCCCGTCCGGCGTTGATAAGGCATTTTGCGTATTGCTCATAATAGAGACTCCGGATGACTCCATCTAGTCCTGTCTTCGGTCCGGCCCTGTGACGAATGATACCATTATCAACGAACATGGTGTAGAACCCCGGCTTTGTGCTTGCTGAGACCCAATAGAGACCAGGGACTTCAAGCTCAATATGTGTTGCCAGGAATCCACCGGGATTGGGAATCAGTTCGACGGCTGTGCCATTGGGCTTGATCAGACGGAACTCGTCTAAGTTATCCTCAGGGAAGAAGTCATCTACGGGATAGTGATGACCCCAGCCAAAATAGACGTTTGTACTTGCGTGAGCACTGCCGGGCTCGGGTTCCGGGCTATAGTCTGAAGCACTAAGCCACAGGGTGTGAGCATGGGCGGCGGGAGCAAACATGATGCAGATGGAGAAGAGTGAAGCAAGTATGAATTGCTGGGGAGCCTTCATCATTTCACACCTCCATTTTGACCGGGCACATCTCATTTCTTGCCACACCGAGGGATTGGAATCTTGCTTGGGACAAAGTCAGAGATTTCGCCGGTGCGTCTCCTAGAATGTCCACATGAATACCACCTTCATGGAATAATCGGGAGAAAAACTCTTCTTGGCGCTGTATGGGATATCTATGCCGATAGAGATTTTCTTGTGATCACGCTCGTTCCCAGTGGGAAGATAGAGCAACTTGACCGCGATAGAGTGGCTGTAGAACCTACCGGGCGTTCTTGAGCCGTCGGCACTTTTCGTCTCTACGACTTCAGTCCATCCTATTGGCCCCGCGGAGATCCTGAACCTGGAACCAAGGCTGTACTCTGCTATGAACTTGTAGCCAATCCGGTCTCCGTAATTCCAGTCGGACTTTTTCCATCCTTGGATGCGACGCGCCTTACCGAGCCAGTCATAGTAGATGTGGTTGCAGAGATGAAGTGTGTTAGTAAGATGCTCGTGGGAAAGGAGGACAATTCTTATTCCTTTTGCGCCGTCTCCAATCCCGTTCTTGACTGAGTTATCTGAAGCAGTATCGAGATTAAAGCCAAGACCCAGCTTGGCGGCTTCCAGTGTGGCACTATCGGGATTGTCCACGAATTTCCAAGCCACCGCTATCCAGATATCTTCAAGTCCCTGGCTGTCCTTGGTAATCCATTCACCCTTCTCCTTCTTTCTCATGTCAAGATGCTTGTAGGGGAGGACCAGGCCCACCTCGACGATATCGCTCAGTCCGTAGCCGATACGTGTCGTAAACTTCGATACGCTTTGGTGCCAGCCCTCAGGTAGAACCTCCATCGCATCGGTCTGCGAATTGTAGTACTCGTCAGCGTCGGAACTCGTGAAGAGCCCCTTTATCCAGATTCCTCCTTTTCTAAGACCCAGGGGACATCCAGTGACGGTCTCAGCGCATGCATCGTGTATCAGGGTGGTAATCAGAGACAAGAGTAGCAACCCGAGTAGCAATGTTGGCCGCAAGAGTATTTTGCTCAACATCATTCACCTCCGGTTTTCTGTGCGCGGTCATGTGATCGCATGCTTTGCTCAAGGCAAGGGCTTACAACGCCCGTTGCTGAAGAAAGCTTTCGGGAAGGAAGGCGGGATCGGTATGGTCTCATGCTGATACCTTCATCATTCGTCACCTCCTTCACATTCTGGGTTGTGCTAAAGTTAGGGTTGCCTAACATTTTGGCTAAAGAAATCATGTGTCATCAAACGCCTTTCCTGTTACAACTTCGCCATTCTCATCGCGGATGCTTGGCTCTGGATTTCGGGGGTCTCTTCCTGTGCTTAACAAAATAGTGGAAACTACTTAGCCACTCAGGAGGATCGAGAGGGCATGTTTCTATGAACTTTATGAATTTGACAATTCTTTCGAATGTCTCACGACTTAGGTAGTGTTCGATCTTGCAGGCGTCCTCCTCTGATGTCTTCTCATCGATTCCCAAGACCTCGTGAAAGAACCTTGTCAATGTGTTGTGTCTCTCGTAAAGAGTCTTTGCGACATTGGTACCTTCTGGGGTTAGTTCAACATAGCCATAATGTTGCTGAACGATGAGCTTCCTTTCCTTTAGCTTCTGTAAAGCCTCTACTACGGATGATGCTCTGACATTGAGGAGCTTTGCCAGGTCCTTCACCCTGACGATACCTTTCTTCTCCTTAACTATGAGAACGCCCTCCAGGTAGTCTTCAAGGGAGGGGCTTATTCTTGCCGTAGTTGCTACCATTGCATTGCCTCCCCAAGCTAGGGCTGCCCAAATATATTAGGCAAGCCTAACTTCTGTCAAGCTCGATTTTTTGGTGTCGTCCTCGAACTCAAGCCGTGGGGTGTCTAAGACGGGTTCCAGTCGTTTTGGAAAGGGTATCGCATAGGCACTCGTGCTTTACCCATCTTGTTTGTGCACCGCATAGAAGGGACAGACCGTGCGGGCTGAGTGTGCAGGTTTTTAGCTCCGACCCCAGGTGAGATAGTTGCAGGTTTTGAGTGTTTGGTCGCTTGCTGGGGTGTATACTGAGCGTGACGAGCAAGTGATCGGTCACCACAGAAAGATGACCCTACGAAGGGAGGTGAAACTATGGCAAAAGTTACACGGGAGATGGTTGAGAGAGCGGGCGTGGATGTGGAGAAGCTGGTAGAGCTTCTTGTCAAGAACGCAGCGGCAGAGCTTACGACCTACTATTACTACACGATCCTGCGCGTTAACCTCATCGGATTGCAGGGAGAAAGTCTCAAAGAGATCGCCGAGGTTGCCCGGATAGAGGACCGGAACCACTTCGAAGCTCTGATCCCCCGCATCTATGAGGTGGGAGGCAGGTTGCCGGATGATATGAAAGTATTTCACGACATGTCAGCATGTCCTCCGGCAAGATTGCCCAAGGACCCAACCGATGTGAATGCCATTCTGAAGGTGCTTGTCGAAGCAGAACGATGTGCGGTTAGAGGCTACACTCAGATCTGCAACATGACTGCTGGAAAAGATCACAGAACGTACGATCTGGCACTGGCGATTCTCAATGAAGAGATTGAGCATGAATCCTGGTTCTCGGAGTTCCTCGGCGAAGGACCATCCGGTCATTTCATGCGGAGGGGTGAGAGTTCGCCTTTCGTATCGAAGTTCCTGAGATAGGAATCAAGGAAGCCTCTTTCAGATGACTGCAGACCACTTAAGTGAGGTGGGATGAGGGCTCTAACAATATCGGAACTCAAGCAATACGACGGCAGGGGAGGCAGGCCAGCATATGTGGCCTACAGGGGGAAGGTATATGACGTAAGCCAAAGCTTTCTATGGAAAGGCGGGACGCATCAGGCACTTCATGATGCGGGTCGAGATTTGACGGCTGAGATCAATGACGCTCCCCATGGAGATGAATTCATCACGAGATTTCCGGTTGTAGGCGAGCTCATAGAGGGACCCAATGAGTCTTGACTTTACCACACTTCCCCCGACTGTACAGGCACTTGTTGCAACCATCTTCACGTGGGCTGTGACAGCTGTTGGCGCCGCGGTTGTCTTCCTCAAGAAGGACATCGATCGGAGGGCGCTTGATGCTTCACTGGGCTTTGCAGCCGGGGTGATGATTGCTGCGAGCTTCTGGTCCTTGCTTCTGCCTGCGGTCGAGCTCGGCTCGCATGGGACGCTACCAGCATGGCTTGTGGTCACGGTGGGATTTCTCCTCGGTGGTTTCTTCCTCAGACTTCTCGACCGTCTGATTCCGCATCTTCACCTGTTCCTGCCGGAGGAGCAGGCGGAAGGTTTGCCTACCAATCTGCGCAAAACCACTCTTCTTATTATCGCAGTGACAATCCACAACTTTCCTGAAGGGCTGGCAATCGGTGTAGCGTTTGGCAGTGCTGCCGCAACTGGTGGAGTTGGTATCGCCGGGGCAATCGCTTTGACTATCGGTATCGCGATTCAGAACTTTCCTGAGGGTATGGCAGTCTCAATGCCGCTCAGGCGAGAGGGGTTTTCGCGGTCGAAGAGTTTCTGGTATGGTCAACTATCCGCAGTGGTTGAGCCTGCTGGCAGCGTTCTTGGAGCTGCGCTTGTGATGCTTTCAAGACCAATTCTGCCTTACGCGCTTGCCTTTGCAGCTGGTGCAATGATCTTCGTGGTGATTGAGGAGCTCATACCCGAATCGCAGAGTGGGCAACATGCGGACATAGCGACCACCGGTGCTCTAGTAGGGTTCTCGTTGATGACGATTCTCGATCTGGCCTTTGGTTAGTAAGCGGTCTCCCTGGGGATTTTCTCGTCAGGCCGGGGATGTATGACCACTGCGATAGCCAGTCTATGTGTGCAGCTTTTTAGCTCCGACGCCTGCTGCGCGGAGGCTGGCTTCGTCAACTCCACCTCCGGCACAGCATTGAGCCAGCTTCCCATCAACAACGACTGCTGGCACTGAGCGTATCCCGAGCTCAGCCGCACGCCTCGCTACGTCCGGATCGTGCATGTCAAGGATCATAACCTCGGATGAATCGGATTCTCCTCACGGCTTCAGATGAATATATTCGGTAGCCGGAAGGTTTTCGTGGCGGCTTCTCAAGGAGTCCCATTCTTTCATAGAAGCGAATCGTTTCGGCACCAAGCCGTTATGCTCGGCCACCTTTGCAATCGACAGTGGCGCAATGTCACTCTCCTATCTCATCTACCCTATTCTACGGTCTGTACCACACTACAGGGTCAAGTCTTTTTGAAGAGGCCAGTCTCAGTCACATTGGTAGGAAACAGGGCCGGTCTCAGTGAGATTGGTTGGAAACAAGGCTCGAGATGTGGGCTTCGTCGCTGTCCGATCTCTCCGGTTTAGCATTGAGCCCGTGTGCTCAGGCAAGCAGGTGCTTCCATGAGTAAGTCCAGAGGATAAGTTGACCAAGAGTAGCAGCGATGCTCACGATTCTTCGAGCAAGCATCTTCTTGGGCGTGGACGTTGGTTTTTCCCGAGCATGTGAGGTGCCGGATTGATGATGGCGAAGGGTGACATAGATTGCCCACGATGAGACTACGACCAGGACGAGTCCCAGAGCAAACCAGAACCTGCCCCACAGAGCAAGATTGCGAGCGAGCATGGAGACGATTCCCAGCACGAGGACCCGGGTATATGCAGTCGACTCATAGCGGAGAAGCTGGTGGGGATGCTTCTGGCCTGGCGGTAACGTGGGCTTAACCTTGGTAACAATTTCGGAAACCATCAGGCCAATGCCAGCGAGAAATACTATCCAGCCTTTCATACGCTCTCCAGGGTTTGGTGCCGGTCCAGGAGTTCCCTGCGGGATCGCTTGCTGCATTGACTATATCAGAAACCAGCTCCATTGCAAGGCTGGTAGGAGTATAGTGGAAAAGTCAACAGCCAATTCGGTAGTATGTGAAGAGAGGGGCTAATTCGGTTGCTGTTCATAACCAATCGGGAACTGGGTGACTCAATATGGGATATCGAGCCGGAGCGCGATTCTATGACCTTTTTGATACCAAGGGGAACATCGATTTCTATGTAGATCTTGCCAGAGTGACTGACGGGTCTGTTCTCGAGCTGGGTGTGGGTACGGGGTGGGTTCTCTTCGAAATTGCTCGATTGGGAAAGCAAGTCGTTGGAATCGACACGTCACCAGCCGTGTTGGAAGTTGCAAGAGCCAAGCTGAGAGGAGCCTATGCGGAGCTGCAGTCACATTGTCGATTGATCGAGCAGGATATGAAGTCATTTGATCTCGATGAATCATTTGGTCTTATCTATTCAGCCTCATCCGGGTTGCAGGAGGTCCGGGCAGAGGATGTGCCGCGTGTTTTGGGTGTGTAGCCAAGGATCTTGCTGATCATGGAGTGGCCGCTTTTGACGTGGTTTCGCCAACTTTACTAAGGAAGTCGTCGTCACGGCTTGCGGGGAGCAGCGAGCTCCACGATGGCAGGAAGGTGGTTCGTTACATCGAGCAAGTGTATGACAAAGAGCCTGATCGAACATCGGTCACAATCACTTACGAGATTGTCAACGCTGACGGCAAGGTGGTTGAGAAGTTTGAGGAATCGGGGAAGTTAACGATCCTTACTCGAGAGATGATCGAGGGCATGCTCACTGAGGCTGGTCTCAAGATCAAGGCAGTCTATGGTGACTTCACAGGGGGATCGCATAACGAGGCAAGTCCATGGTTGGTTGTTGTCGCGGGCAAGAGACAAGCCGTGGCGGGAGGGACATGATGTGGAGATTCATAATTTATGCTGGCATGTGGGTTGTAATCGTTTTGCCCTGGCTTGTTGGAGCAATTAGCAAGCGGGTGGTTCACGAGATCTTTGCTGCTCTGGGGTTCGGGATTGCTTTTGCTTTGTTGATTCTTATGTGGTTGGGTTATCTGCCTCCCCGCCAGACCTCTTTCTTTGTGGCCCTTGACCTCATAGGTCGTTTTGTGGCAATTCTCATACCTGTGCTTTTCATCGCATCGGTCGTGGCTCTCAAGCGCAAGGGCAAGCCCGAGCATGGCTGGGAGCACACTACCACTTTGGTGGATACAGGCATATACGGGATTATTCGGCATCCGGTATACCTGGCCGGGGCTGTATGGAGCATCGTTCTCATCCTGTGGACTCAATCCTTGCTTCCTCTTGTCTTCGGGCTTGCAGCAGCGGTCTTCTGGTGGATGGCTTCCAAGGAGGAAGATCGATTTAACCTGGAGAAGTTTGGCGATGAGTATAGATCCTACATGGCGAGAGTCCCCATGTGGAACATCTTCAGGGGACTCTTCAACCTGAGGAAACGCTGACCTGGCGCATGGCTTGGATGCAGGGCGTGCTGGCGTAGTTTGGGTGTCCCTCCCGATCAGCTCTCAACGAAGATGGGCTCCTCAGTCACAGCAAGTGCGCTTGCGTCGGCAGTCGCGCTTGAGCCTTTACCATCATAGACTTTGACTTCACCTGAGATCTCAGATGAGAAATCAATGACCTGGGTTTCACTCCAGGACCAGAGGACATAGATGGGTGAGTCGCTTGTTCGCCTGAATCTGTAGCAGGCTATACCATCTGCAATTGAGACCTCGGTGTCATACTCGGCTTGCTTGAGAAGCTGTGGCATCTCAGGATAGGTATAGGGATAAGGTTCGCCAACGTCCCAGCTGAAAGAGCTCTCCCCAGGGTGGCTTTCTTCCCACTCGAAGAATTCACTGGCAACCTCGGTTGCTGAAGCATACTCAGCAATGACCCAGCCGGTTGGAGTCCTCTTTCCAATGAAGTTGGCATTGAGCCACATTAGCATCGTGTCGATGTAGGCTCGGTTTGGGGCGTTGTAGCAATCGTGAGTTGCGATTCCGAAGACCCAGACCTTCTTGGGAAGACCCTGACGCTGGTGATGCAACCATTCAATGTATTCCATAAGGAAGTACTTCTGGTTGGTTCCAAGTGATCTAGGACCTGAGGGACCTGGATTGGGCTCAAGTTGGGGATAGTGGGGTATCAGAACGTATTGCGTCTGATTGAGATCTTCCTTGAGATATTTTCCCGGTAGGGCTGTGGGACGGAAGGGATTGAATGGATAGTGACCGAGGTTTTCATATGCCAGGATGCCCGCGGGCTCGGTGAGGGCAGTCTCAATATGGAAGTTGAACTCGCGCATGAGATCGACCATGAGGGGTTGGTGGGTCTGATAGGGTGCAACACCGTAATTGTTCTCGCTGCCGATGATGTGGTCGACGGCATCGACGTTGGTTTGCCAGATGAGAAGAACTGTGTCAGGTGGAGTATCGGGTGGCATCAGAACCCAATCGTGACGACCTCTTCGCCAGAGGGGATGGATATGGGTTCCCCAGTCGAAACCTGCATCAAGATATGATTCGACAAGATCCTCATCGCCAAAGTCCTCAATCCATTCCATGAACTCGCCGTTTGATGCTAGGCTGAGCTTGGCTCCATACTCGAGTGCCTTATCGCGTAGCCACCGCAGTTCCTGCCGCCTTGCACCATAGTCGTAGCCAAACTCGGGCAGGAACGGCTCTACATGGATGGCAAAGATGACATTTATGGGATCCTGAGTCGCATTGGTTTCCTGTTTCGGTTCACCAGGGGACGAGCAGGCAAGGGTGGAGATTGCAAGTGTTGCGACCAGGAATAAGAGTATGCGAACATTTGTGGCGTGGCATCGGTTCATCGCAGCCTCCTTTCTCATCTCACCAGGAACTACACCTACCATAAGATTTCGGCAGATAACAATGGAGAATTTCGGGCGATTGTTGGGGTGTAGAGGTTTAACGTTTGGTGGCTACTCTTACAGCGCGATGAGGGGGCCTCGCTTGACTCAGGCTTTCGGGTGGATCCAAATGCTCAATCTTTAGCTTTGGCTGCCACGGATTGCACCGCCCACGGCTCCACCAACGAGTCCAAGGATGCCCTGGTAGAGACTGCCCAGGACGATAACGAAGCCAATTGAGCCTCCCAGAATGGTTCCCATTATGGGTCTGCAGGCTATCGCACCCATAAAGCCGACACCAATGGCTACGAAGAATGCGATGATGAGAGCACCCAGGATACCGGCAAGAAAACCAGCCTTGAGGCCCTTGACAGCACCACCCCCGCAAATCACGCCAGCAACGAAGCCGGCAAGGATTGGACCTAAGATAGGGAGAGGTGAAAGGACTATCATCGCAACAAAACCGATAACGACACCGAGTAGCATGCCGCACCTCCTCTGAGAAGTCACAGCAAACGTACCGAGGAGAACCGGAGCTCACACAGATCTAGCTACGGTTGCTCTCTCTTCGCTTTCCACCTTAACCCAAATACCCTTGCGTTGCAACAACCTCAAAGATGCGGAGCTTATGTTGGCAGAGCCTGGGGTCGTCGGATACTGAGCGGCAGCCATCGTATATGTTACGGGGATCGTGGGCAGGTTACATGGGAGTGAGCTGGCCCTGTGGATCCCTGGCATAAGCTTCTAGGGTGGGTGCTTGTAGTGTCATCATAGATTTGTCCTCGTAGAGTACGGGTTTATTAATGTATCCTGAGTCGCTTCTAACTTTCGAACATGGGCTCCCCGAGAACTGCCTATCTTCATATCCCACTGACCCCGCAACAAAACCTGTCCGACAACGGCCGCTGAACACCGCTCGACAAGCAGCACAGGCACAAGAACGGTGCGGTGACAACGCTGGCCCAACGCACTCATTTACCAAGATCCGAGCAAAACTCTTCATCCAACAGCGCTCACGTTGGAAGACTGCTCCAACAGCATTGGCTCAACAGCAGCCAGGCAATAACAGTAATGCACCAGCACTCATCCGACATCCTCATGTAACGCCGCACGCGCACGAAGCCTGATGCCACAACACTCACGCCACAACAGTCACGCAGCAACAGTCATCCGGCAACAGTCAGCAAACAACGCCCTTCATCACCCATGGCATCACACCCCGGAGTACCCATGATGCAGTGTCCTGCGGTGCCTATAACGGAGCAACACCCAACACCCA
>JAOZOU010000058.1:0-1066 GCA_029933125.1 bacterium
TGAGGAAATCTTTTGATGATTGAGTTTTGTTTTGTTTCTTTTAGCATCGTTAAACCTTGTTAACTTCTTAAAGGCCTTGCGCATCCGTGGACCCGGGCAAGAATAGTGAGTTTGATTGAGTTAGATATCGTTCAGGTTTACATAATGACTCATTATAGGACACCGTTTTTATTCGGTACAGCAACCGTCAACTCCTTATTAAAATGTCAACTAAGTCATTTAAACTTCACGAAACCCACTTTTTCTCAGGAATCCTCAATTTCATAAAGATCTCGGCCTCCCGTCTGCTCCAACCCCTTTCCATGAGCATGTCTCGGCCTTCGGCCCAGGCGAGCAGGTCTTTTTCCACTGCGTTTGCGATGTCGCTATCACTGAGTTGGGAGCGTTTGACCTTTTCAGCGTTGAGGCGTTCGATTGCTATATCGGTCTCTCTGTCGTTCCAGTTGGCGCGTCTATATGCGTCACGCATGACAGCCTCGTCAACTACACCTCGAACGTATAGATCCTCCAACTGGGAGACAAGCTTGTTTCTCTGGTCGATTTCACGGTCTTTTTTGTGGAGTTCTGAGATGAGGGCCGTGAAGGTATCTGTATATCCCTTACCCTTGATCTCTCTTTGTAGTTCTTCATCTGTGATCAAGTGTTCCTGGTAGAGCTTTGTCAGTACTGATTCTGAGACTTCCTTTTTACTGATGTTGACGAGGGTATCTATATTGCGGTCACTGTATCCATTGAAGCGGAGCTCTTCGACCAGTTCATGGGCTGACATGTAGCCCTTTTGCCACGCTTCTATTGCCTGGGAGATGGTTAGTGGAGTTCTTTTGTAGATGCGCTGGAAGTGCCGCTCCATGGGGTCAGCGATGGCTATTCTGAAGGGTACGCCCATGACGAGCCATGAGAGCCACCCCAGGCCGAAGGACCAGGAGATTGCGTTAGGCAGGTCTTTTAGGGACTTGAATATACCAAAGGACTGCATGTCCCCAAGCATGTGCAGCATCCATGCGTCCATCTGGAACTGCATGTTTACGCCCAGGTACTTCTCAGCCCCGGCCACAGGGTCTCTATC
>JAOZOU010000058.1:1166-3040 GCA_029933125.1 bacterium
AAGATTCCGGTCTTGTACGTGGTGAGCACTTTCCTTACCCAGTCGAATGCCAGCCAGGATATCAGGCCGGAAAAAAGCCGGACTGTCCATTTACCGATTAGTTTAGTTACATATTTAGGTACTCCGACCCTTGCTTCTTCAGCCATGCTAGACCTCCTTATCGTATTTCTCTTCGATTATCTCTTCCATGACCTTTGCCCATCCTTCTTCGGTTTTGGGCAGGTTCTTGAAGGGCTCAAGAAACGCATGGTAAGGGTCTTCGACCTCATCGAGGTTTATGTCCCACGGGGCCGGATCCAGGCCGGAGGCAACGCGGAAGACTGCATCATCAATATAACTCGCTACGTCACCCCAGGGCCCTTCCTTACCAGCCCGAATCTCGTCAATTATGCGATCCATTTCTTTTTCGGTTTCCTGGCGGAACATAACCTGGACGTGTCTTATACGAGTTGGTTCTGTTCCTTGCATCATTAGCGATTCAAACCAGTCGGCTCCGTAGGTGTCGGCAGTGGTCACGACCGTGTCTTTACTGAGCAGCTTTGGCTTCTCAAACGATATATCTACTACGTCCTTGATCCGAAAGGCTATCTCTTGGATAGGATTGATAATGTCTTTTAATGCATAGTAGAAGTCATTGATCCTGGACCTGAGCTCTTCATATACCTGGTCAATGCGGTGTTCCAACTCGTCACGCAGGTCGCGGACCCGGCCAATGGTGTTTGCCTCCACCTTTTCCGTGGCGTCGTATATTTTTTGTGCCAGGTCCTTGTTAACCGTACCTATCAGGCGGGTAAGCTTGTCTCGCGTGGACTCAAAATTTTTCCACAGGTTCTCTATACGTCCAAAGAGTGTGTTGTAAACGCTTTCGATCCGGCCAATGGTTTGGTTGTAGATGTCATCAACCCACTTGATAACACCGTCGATCTTTGACATGACGGTGTTCACGGTGTTCATAACCGGCTTTATGTAGTCATTGTAAATCGGCTCCACGTATTTGCGGACGGTTTCGACTATGCTTTCAGCCTTTTGGACATAGGGACCTATGGTGTCCCACGCATTCTTGAAGGAGTTCCAGACTGGGCCCAGGGCAGACCACAGGCTACCGGCGCCACCTATGGACCAGCCAAAGATCTGAGTCGAGGCTATTTTTGCTCCTTTTTCCTTGCCCATGGCTTTAAGGCCTTTCTTCGCGTCGTGGACCTGAAAGCGTTGATTCCTTCCAGGGCCTTGGCAGGGCTTGCCTTCCCACGTATATGCGCCTGGAGCCAAACTCGGGGTGGCCTTCTATGATCTGTATCTCGTAAACATCCTCAGCCACCAGTGCATATGTACCAGGTTCGCGGTATGTCTGCCACACCTCCACGCGCTCCTCTCTGACCGTGACCCACTTGACAGGCTCAGGGTACGGGGGAATCTCGGGAGTTGCGCCCCAGAGCCTATTGACCTCATAGGCCTCATGGTGAGACCGATACACATAGTACTCACCAAGAATGGTCTGGACCTGGGCCTCTCCCACGCCCTCCCACTCGGTCTGATACGCTTCGTAGGCCTGCGCGAAACGAAAATAAAGCTCCATGCCCTCACGTCCGAGCATAGGAGCTAGTTTATCCGCTGTATCCAGAACCAGGCATGACCATCCGGCCCTGCTCATCTGGCCGTAGATGTCACGCTGGTCTAGTTGTTGGATATTGGATTCTTCTATGTCATTCCTGGACAATGCTCATCAACCCTTCCTCTTCACGTCTCATGTCTTCCTTAAGCATGTCGTAGGTGAATGCCCTCTTGGGAGCCTCGAACACGAACGGGCCGTAATCGTCGAGCATGTACTCGAACACAACCCAGCGCTCGAGCTCGCCCCTGGGGTTTAGCTTCAC
>JAOZOU010000059.1 GCA_029933125.1 bacterium
GTGCCGTCAATTCACCATTATTATTGTTGCCGGACATGCACCGGTGAAGGATGTGATCAATTGGTGACATGATGGGATGATAAAAAAACAGGATTACAGGGGGTATTTATATCCTTAGCTCAACGTATTTTCTTCCGACCTTGATCCTGACGTAATCCTCTCTCTCAGCAGTAATGTAGCTTGTACTTGCCTTTATCTGGGTTCTGAGTATTTTTCCTGTAAATATTCGGTGAACCTGTTTTTTTGAAAATCTTGACAGATAAAGCCTGTAGGGCTTGCAGGTTGTGGAGCGATCTTTAGGAGCAGAGAATACGGCGATAGTATTTGTTCAGGGGATAAAGCCAGATATCTTTTTGTGGGAGTTGTGCTCTGTTGTATCTATCGAGCTTGCCTCGGCCTTTAGTTTTGCCCACATAGATCCAGTTGGCAGCTTTGTATGAGGTTCCTTTGAAGCGAGGAGTCTCCACAAAGGTCTCTAACAAGACAGGTCGATAGTTGTAGCGCCTCTGCCAATCGTCAGCGATTTGTCTGCTGGCTATGCCTAACAGGCAAGATGCAAGATGGCGTGAACGTACCCAGGGCAGGATCAAGAATCGTGCGTTATTTACCACCAAGTGGAGATTACGTTCACGCTGTCTGATGTTCCACCCGATAAAGAGGTCTCTCGGGGCGGTCTTCCATGCGGCGGCTCCAAACCCGAAGAGGGCCAGGACTCTTTCCTCTGTCTTGGCGAAATACCTGAGTTGAGCACCAGGAAGAGGTGTATAGCCCAGGTAGTGATAGCGGTCGATGTACTCGTTCCAGAGATATGACTCCTTGTGCCCCGCAACAAGTTTCAGCTTGAGATCCGTGAGCTTTCCGGCTGGTGCCACTATAGGAAACAGTTCCGGTTCTCCCTGAGCTGTGCGCCTTTGGTAGCGTTTGCCATTGCCGTTTTTCGTAAGTGGAGGCGGCAGCCTTATCAGGCCGTCATTATCCATGCGGATCATTGCTACCCGGCAGCTCATATCCTTGAGACTGCCGTCAGGACGCACCCATCCAAATTCTTTGCACACCATGCGTGAGAGACATGCACGGTGTGCCTGGGGATTATCCTTAATGAGACGTCGAATGGTCTCCATCTCGGATACGCTGAAATCTCTGCCACAATACCTCAAAGAGCAGTTCATGATGTATCATTCGTTGCCGGTTTGGGATTCGTGAAAAGGCGGAGGTGCTCCTGGTCCATGTTCCAGGGCAGGAAGCATTCAGCGTCAGCCGGAGGTCTGCATCCGTTCCCAGCACAGGCCTCCAGATATGCTGTAAGCCATATCCGGGGATTGATGTTCCATATCTTAAGTGTCTGGAACAACGAAAACGCCATGACTGTCAGAGCAGCACTCCAGAAGGAACCTGAGCCGTAATAGTTTTTGCGCCCCACAACAGGATTGCGCAACTGCCGTTCGGCATGGTTGTTGTCCATCGGGACTTCAGGATGATCCAGAAAGAGAGTCAGGCCGTCCCAATGACGCTTGAGGCTTTTGAGCACCTTGCGGCAAGCAACATGGAGTTTCTCTTTTAGTTGAGCGTCGCGCTCCTGTGCCATATTGTCGATTGCTCTCAACAACCGTGCCTGTGCTTTGTCAAAGGCACCTGGAACATCTAATACCCTGAGTCTCGCATCGTTGAGCGCGTACAACTGCCTGATATTTTCTATCCACTCGAAGGCCCATTTTTCTTCACTGAGCCAGTCCTTCGCAATAGCCAGGAAATCCCGGCGCACATGGGCCCAGCAAAATGCAAGCAGGATACGTCCTTGCTTGAGCAGGACCTTATATGCGCTGTAGCGATCGACAACAAGAATTCCATTGGACTCTTCGCCAAAATGATCCTTGGGGACATCGGAGGAACGGGTGGGCTCCATGCGGAATACCACTGTAGTCTTGGAACAGAAGATCCATAGATACCATCGAGGGCTCTTCTTTCCCTCCATCTCGGCAAAGACCTGCCAGCGGGTCTCGTCAGCATGCCATCGCTCCTCGCTCACATTCCTGGCAACAATTGCCTGATACAGCGGCACAAAAAGGGGACGAAGACGTTCCATGCCGCCCGTCGCAGTCCCAGGTGAGATGTCCAGCCCATGGTTGTCACGAAGCTCTGTAAGTATACGATATAAAGGACGCTGGTAAAGAAACTTGCCTAAAAGCATGTATACCCAAAACGATATTCCATAGCCTCCTTTGGGAATGAGCTTCGCCGGACCCGGAGCAATGATTATTTGTGGTACTCCTGGACAGTTACAGGTACGCCGGTAATGCCGGCGGCGGATGATACGACGGTGAGCCCGCACCTCAACTTCAACAATCTCCGAGTCCTCTGTCCAGCCCTGAGGTTTCAGGGGCAGACCACAACATGGGCACACCTGTTCATCATCGGGCAGTGCCCAAATCTCTTCTTTCGAGGCTAGATTCTCATGTCGTCTCCGTCCATGCCCCTTGGAGCCAGGCTGTTGTCCTCTCTTGCGTTTCTTCGAGTTCTCTTTGTCTTGCTCAGTACCACATTGTTGGCCTTTAGCACCTTTCTCAGACTTGCGTCCGAAGAGCTGACGCTCACGAAGTCTCACCTTGGCTTTGAGTTCTTCTACCTTCTGCTTCAGGAGGACCTCGCGCTCAATGGCCTTTGCATGGCAAGATTTCCAGTATCCAACCTCCGATCGGAGCATATTGACCTGCTTTGTCAGTTTCGCACAATTCAGGCAATCAGTCGCGGAAGGATGTGCAAACGGAGGATATGTGATAGGATTGGAATGAACCGTTACAGAAGGGTCTTCGGTAAATGAGCATGAATCGAGCATGAACCTTTTTTACCATACCCGATCTGATGTGTCCAGGGGGTCAGAAAGAAAACTTATACTTGTTTGGCAGAAATAACCTCCGCCTACAGAAAAATTCGGGAGGGATAATGGGTTCACCGAATATTTACGG
>JAOZOU010000005.1:0-110351 GCA_029933125.1 bacterium
ACGATAGTAGCGTGGGGCGATAATGGCCGGGGTCAGTGTGATGTACCGGAGCCGAACAGAGGATTTGTAGCGATAGCGGCGGGGAGGTATCACAGTTTAGGATTGCAGGCAGATGGTACGATAGTAGCGTGGGGGAGGAATGGCCATGGACAGTGTAATGTCCCGGAGCCCAACAGTGGATTTGTAGCGATAGCCGCAGGGTCGTATCACAGTTTAGGATTGCGGGCAGATGGTACGATAGTAGCGTGGGGCTATAATTCGTCTGGTCAGTGTAATGTACCCGAGCCCAACACCGGCTTTGTAGCGATATCAGGAGGAGAGTGGCACAGTTTAGGTTTGAGGCGGATCATTGGTGTGGATCCGCTCAGCAGGAGTGGGATTGAGGCAGACACTTGGGGTGGGGTTAGCATCAAGGCAATCAGACCCAATCCCTTCCGTTCTGGGGTAAAGATAAGTTATGAGGTGCCAATGGGTGTAGGGTATAGGGTTAGCGTTTATGATGTAAGGGGTCGGCTGTTGAGGGAGTTAGCGAGTGGGGTTGGAGGTAGAGGAGTAGGTAGGGTTGTTTGGGATGGTAAGACGGGAGAGGGCTCGAGAGTAGTACCTGGGATATATTTTGTTGTAATAGAGGCGGGTGGTGGTAGCCGGGCGCAGAAGGTGATAAAGGTTCGTTAAGGCTTAGTTAGTGAATTGCCAGCACTGATGTTCTGGGCAGGGGATCGTTTCCCTGCCTGCTGAGAGCGGTGCATTTCAATATGTCAGGCGTCTGATTTAGCCTGCATGTTTTTGGCTCCCGCCCCAGTTGCCACTATTGAAATTCAATATGGTTGTGGTGCTCGAGGCAGGCTCGATACATTCCTACCTGCTGAGTTTGAGCCTTCGCACGCTAAGCGTCTCACTTGACCTTGCACGTTTTTAGCTCCGCCCCCCCCATTCCCCGCTGCCAAGCCGAATTTGATTGAACTAGCGCTGTGATTGTGGTATACTGTAGGCACTGAGAGAAAACAAGGGGGGAGTGTCCCCTTAAGGCGAAGGAGGTTAAAAATGCGTTGGGTCGCTAGTGGTGTAGTATCCCTTTTTGTCCTTGGGCTCATTGTCGTGGGGGCTTCCTATGGAGCCAATCCAGGGGATGTTGTCATAAACGAGATCTATGTCAATACGGCTGATCCCTACGATGGCTCGGAATACATAGAGCTCTACAACACCACACCTGATTCGATAGACCTTACAGGCTGGGTCTTAAGTGGTGTTGAATATGACGAGACCTGCGGTGAGCACCATCATGAGTTTCCATCGGGCTCAGGTATTCCTGGCTATGGCTACTTTGTTGTCGTGCGGGATGTCGCCGATGGCGACGGCTTTGTTGATCGCTTCGGCATGCGCAACATGCTCGAGAAGTACGGACTCGAGATGTATGACAGTGGTATGTACTATGAGGTCGATGATCCTGGCGTTACTAATACAATTGTTCAGAATCCCGACGACTTTGACGATCAGATAAGATTCTATCCGATTAATAGCTACGGTGATTACGGCTACCGGTGTCCCGGCGGCGGTGTCTACGAAGTGCTCTTCCTCTTCGACAGTCCTTCACGCACCAATCTCATAGATGCCATTGAATACAGATCGCAGGCTTGCACTCAGGATATGTGCGCAGGAGTCAATGGTACGGATGATGCCTATCCCAGGTATCCCAATGAAGGGGTTGCTCTCGGGCGCGACGAATCCTCAACAGATACCGACAATTCAGCAGCTGACCTTTATGAGGAAGCCCCAACGCCGTTTGCCCAGAACTCACTCAATCTGCCACCTGACGTCTGGTCACTTCACTATAGCCCGTGTGTCCCAACCTCAAGTGATAGCGTTGAGA
The DNA here is from genome assembly GCA_029933125.1 of bacterium. Classification (GTDB taxonomy): domain Bacteria; phylum Arandabacterota; class Arandabacteria; order Arandabacterales; family Arandabacteraceae; genus JALGWB01. The sequence goes on from JAOZOU010000005.1 coordinate 1,871, forward strand.
TATCCTGCTATGCCACAGATGACGATGGTACTGTCGACTCGGTCATCTGCTATTATAGCGTTGAGATCCCACCAGATTATCTCCCATCGAGCTATTCGACCGTGAAGATGTATCCAGCCTCAGTTGGGGATAGCCTATACATTGTTAATCTCCCACCTCAGGGAGATCAGTATCACATAAGATTCTATGTCAAAGCTTATGACAACCTTGGTGCAGTGACGACTCATCCAGGAGATGCTCCTGAAGGTGCGTACACCTGTTTCGTTGGAATATGTCCCATAAGTTCAATTCAGGCAGTCGATGTTGGTGATGACTCTTCTTACGTTATGGGTCAAGCAAGAAACATCACAGGTATCGTGACTGCAGGAAGAGGCGTCTATAAGGACAATCTCTTCGTTGTTCAGGAGGGTACTGGTCCGTGGTCGGGTATCTATGTGCTTGATCCAAGCTATTCGGTGCCGGCCGAGACGGGCGACAGTGTAACCATCTCAGGCAAGGTCATCGAATACTACGGACTTACTGAGCTTATGGCCTTCAGTGGTTGCTACCAGGAGCACAGCAGTGGCAATGCGGTTCCTGAGCCTTTGCTTGTGACGACGGGTACCCTCAACACGAGCTCACCCACTGCCGAGCGCTATGAGGGTGTGCTCATAAGAGTTGATAATGTCACTGTAACCAACGACAGTCTTGGCTATGGCGAGTGGGAGATAAACGATGGCTCAGGTCCATGCATTGTCGATGATGATGCCTATTACTTCTATACTCCTCGCCTCAATGATGAGCTCGAGTCTGTAAGAGGTGTTCTTTACTACTCGTTTGGAGATTACAAGATAGAGCCAAGAGGGGATGAAGACATAATTGGTCCGCCTGCCATCTATACGCTGAGGTATTCACCTCATGCTCCAACATCTTCTGATGTGATAGACTTAAGCTGTGTTGTCATAGGTGACAATCCCATCCTTTCGGTCAAGCTTTTCTATAGCACAAATGGTGGAGCAACCTTCGACAGCACTGCTATGACAACATCAGATACGGTTTACACAGCGCAAATTGGCCCTTATCCTGACGATACCGTGGTTGACTATTATGTTGAGGTGTGGGACAACGCTGGCTATTCGGGGCGCAAGCCACCTGCAGGCACTTATGATTTCAGAGTCGGCATGAACACCATCTATGAAGTCCAATATGTGACTGCTGGTGGTGACAGCTCAAGCTTGGCTGGTGAGCCAGTTAACGTCTCTGGTATAGTTACTGCAGCCACTGGCGAGTATAGCGATTTCTATTTCTACATTCAAAACTCCTATAGCGGTCCTGATACTCCAGCCTTTGATGGAGTTAAGGTCTATGACAGGACGGGTACTGTGAGTGTGGCAAGAGGTGACAGCGTTACAGTCTCAGGTGATGTCTGGGAATATTATAAGGAGACTGAGATAGCAATGTTCTTCCCTGAGGCAATAACAATTCACTCACACAACAATCCTGTACCCACACCCTATGTTGTCACACCCACAGCAGTGAATACTCAGGAGGATTGGGAAGGCGTACTTGTCTCCGTAGAAGGTATCGAGGTCATCGATCCCGATCTCGGGCATGGGGAGTGGATGGTTGCTACAGTTGGCTCGCCCGGGGATTCCTGCCGTATAGGTGACAACGGCTTTTACACATATCAGCCTGTGCTTGGTGAGGATCTCGGCTACATCCATGGCATTGGGGCTTATGCTTTCGGCTTAAGGATGCTTGAGCCAAGGGATGATGATGACATCTGTGCCTCAAGCGAAGCCGGTATCGATGAGAAGGGTGAGCCGCATGGGCTCACAATGTTCATAAGACCCAATCCCATGACCAATGGCGGTCTGGTGAGGTTTGCTATTCCAACATCGGGCGAGGTTGAGCTCAAGATTTACAATGTCCAGGGCGCGCTGGTCAGGACCCTGCGCGATGGCTATCTTGAGGCTGGAAGCTACAAGGTCGACTGGAACGGTCGCAATGATCAGGGTGTCAAGGTTACACCTGGTATCTACTTCGTGAGACTCGAGGATAGAAGGGGTACCATTTCAAACAAAGTCATCATCCTCAAGTAGCGAGGGAGGTGATGCCAGGCTAAGCACTTTGAAGCGAAGCAAGGCTTTTGGGATCGTTTCAAAGGGAGGTGTTGAACGATGAGGACATTGATACCGTTATTGATGTTGAGCCTGGTTGCAACCGTTGCCTTTGGGCAGCCTGTTGTGACAACGATTTATGACATCCAGAACGGCACAATTCCTTCCGGGACCCATGTTCAGGTCAACGATGTCGTTGTGACTGCTGGTCCCTATGAGTTCACAAGCACTGGCGCCTACTGCTTCGTTGAGGAGCAGGGTGGTGGCATGTACAGTGGTGTTGAGGTCTACTGGGGATCCGATCAGGCAGGCGTTTACGGTGGTCTCCAGCGTGGCGACATCGTGACCATTATCGGTGTTACAGGTGAATACTACGACATGACCGAGATTGACATCAGTGCAGCCGGTGATACCCTTATAGTTGTAGGACATGGGACTGTTCCTGGTCCGGATGCTGTGACGACTGCCGGTATGATGACTGAGGAGTGGGAAGGTGTGCTCGTTCAGACACCTTGTGCCACAGTGACCAACCCTGATCTCGGCTATGGTGAATGGGAGATCGACGACGGCTCTGGTCCTGGTAGAGTCGATGACAAGGGGCAGATAACCTACGTGCCGACTCTCGGCGACTGCAACATTTACACAGGAATTCTGGCTTACTCCTATGGCGCCTACAAACTCTGGCCACGTGACGACAATGACATCGTTCCCTGTGGTCCATCGGCTACACAGCAGACGCAGTGGGGTTCTATTAAGGCACTTTACAGATAGGAGATCGAAGTGAGAAGATTAGTTGAGGTCGATGGAAAAGGTTTAAATCTTTTGACGAAAGGAGGTGAGACCAGATGAAGTGGTTGCTAGTGTTGGCCAGTATCTGCATGCTGGCATCGACTGGCTATGCTTATGAGGTATCCTACGGATGGGAGGACTGCGGCACCATTCTCGGTATGTATCCAGACGGTTACATAATCCCGACGAATGTGGAGACCCCTGTCCACAGCGGCTCCCGTGCTCTCCAGCTCGAGGACAATCATCCAAGTGGGACACCTCAGGCATTCGTTGCCTATATCTATGGCTTGACAGATGGCGATCAGGTCTATGTTAGTTTCTGGCGCTATGATGTAACTCCTGGTGCAGCACCATCCTGCCGTATCTGGGCGCACTGGAATGATTCAGATCCGCCAGACATCGGTGGATACAATGGTAGCGCCGGTGGTAACGACGACTATGGACCTGGTACCGGCTGGGATATGACCGATTGGACGTGGACAGTTGCTGACGGGCACACAGGTATCGTGATTGAGTGCCGTACCTATTCCAATCCTGGTGATATCGTCTGGATAGATGATATGTACATCAGTGCACCTGATCATGCGACGATCCTTGTGCCTGAGCCAGGACCTTCAGCAACTGAGAAGACCAGCTGGGGCAGCATTAAGTCGCTCTATCGCTGAGCCGGTTGTGCATCAATCAAGCTCCGACCCCCGCAGCGGGGTCGGAGCTGATTTTTTCCCCTCCCTCAACTGATTTTGCTTCTTAGCTCAAAAAGCATGCATCCTCGAGCTCCCAAGATGAGTCCAAAAAGAGAGGGTCAGCGTTGTGGAATAGTGAATTTCGTGTTAGAATAGTATTGAAGACTCACTGAGAACCAGGAGGAAGCAAGTGAAGAAATTTATTTTTCTCTTTTGTCTCATCATGGTGGCACAAAGTGCATACGCATACAATGTCTACTATGGCAACTTGCATGCCCATTGTGATTACTCAGATGGGATCGGTACGGCTCAGCATGCTTACGCCTATGCGAGGGATACCGCACTTGTGGATGTTCAAGCACTCACCGATCACAGCCATATGCTTTCAGCATCCGAATACTCGAATATGAGGACCATAGCAGCAGCATATACCCAAGATGGTGTCTTTGTTGCTCTTGCCGGTCAGGAACATGGAAGCCTCAGTACAACCCATTCAGGTGCATTTGGACACATGAACTTCTATGAAGCCACAGTTGTCATCCCCCAGTATGAAAACGGTGGGACTGACTATCGTTACAATCTTGCTGGTACTTATTCGTGGCTTGTGAGCCATACGGATGGTATCCTTGGCAATCCTCTTTACGCCGTCTTCAACCATCCTTACTACTCAGGTGGCTGTGAGCCTGATGCTCAATTCCACCACTTTGCGTATTCGGTTACAGGGGATTCAGCGATGTCCTTGACGGAGATCCGCAATGGGCGGCGTGCAGATAACTATGAACCTGAATACTTCGATGTGCTTTCGAAAGGCTGGCATGTGGGGGTGACTGCCAATCAGGACAATCATGAGGGAATGTGGGGAGATCAACCCAACCCCTACAGTGGTAATGATATCTATCTTACCGGAATCCTGGCTGATACGCTGACCAAAGAGGCTATCCTTATAGCACTCAAGGATAGACGTACATTTGCTGTGGAGGTAAATCCCAAGAGTGATAGAATGGCCATTCTATTTCAGTGCGAAGGGCACTGGATGGGGGATGTTTTTGAGACAGCAGCTGATACAGTTCACTTTGACATAACCGTCTGGGCTCAAAATGACTTCATTTCAGTTGAGCTCATCCGCAACGGGATGCAGGTAGATTATGTGAGCCCTGGAACAAACTATTATGAATGGCATCCTGAGGATGATCCCCCAATGGGCGAATCCTACTATTTCGTAAGAGCTCAGCAGACAGATGGAGACTATCTCTGGTCGAGTCCAATCTGGGTGATAAGTACCTCAGAGGAGTGGGATCCTATAAGTGCAGTCAATGAGGATGACTCAAATGGTGAGCCAGTTCTGCTCTATCAGCAGGTAACCATCAAGGGTAGAGTGACAGCTGGCACAGGCACCTTCTCATCGATCGATAACTATATCTTTGTTCAGGATGCAACAGGTGGAGTCAATGTTGTTAAGCGCAATTCACTTGAACCTTCTGTGAGCGTTGGAGATAGTGTGACCGTCAGTGGTACGGTGGATCAGTCAGCTGGCTTGACCAAGATATCCAGTCCAACGATAACACTTGAGGCAACAGGTCTTGGCGAGCCTCTACCACTTCTTATAACGACAGGTGATATCGAGTCGAATGGAGAGATCTATGAAGGCCTCTTCGTGAAGGTTGAGGGCTGTAGTTTGTCGGCTGGTACATGGCCAGATGAAGGCTCTGATGGCTCTGTAACAATTGATGATGGAAGCGGTGGCTGTACCCTCTTCATAGATAGTGATACCGATATCGATGGCTCAACACCTCCTACGGGTAGATTTGATGTTGTAGGCATCGTAACCCAGTATGATCCTACCTTCCCTTACTGGTCAGGCTATCGCCTAATGCCGAGGTCGACTGCCGATATTCTGCCGACATCTGGAATCCCAAGCGCCATTGCTAGCTCATCACCATGGATATTCGTGAAGAGCCCTGGAAGGGGAAAGGTAGTCCTTGAGTTTGCCCGGGAGATTGTTGATAAACACAAGAAACTTACCTTCTACAATGTCAATGGTCGCAAGGTTGATGCTCTCACTGTTCCATCTGGAAGGATGAGCCTTCGCTGGCCAGGAGAAAGTGCTATGAGGAATGTCTCGAGCGGCATCTACTTTGCAGTGGTGGATGTGGGAGGCGAGCGCCAAGTAGCTAAAGTTGTCCTCATAAGGTAAGAAGAGCCTGGTTCTGCTTGAGCTAGCTTCTATCTCCTAGTGAGGTTTTGTTGACCCCACTTCTCATTGTGTGCTAACATGCCACAGCCTTTAGTATGGCTTGCTTGGAGTGAATGGAAGAGGGTTGCAACCCTCACCCATGGGCCAGAAGCGATCAGGCAGGAGTTGGGGTGTGCCCAAACTTAAAGCTCCCTTCTTCGTCCTTGCTGTAATTGTGACCATCCTGATTCTCCTGATGCCACCGCGTGAAGGGCTCTCAAGCCAGGGGCAGGCAGCTCTTGCTGTCTTTGCCTTTTGCTTTATTCTCTGGACAACCGGGGCTTTGCCGCTTTCAGTGACAAGCCTCCTTGCAATTGCTCTCCTTCCGCTTCTGGGTGCAATGGATGCTGGCAAGGCTTTCTCACTTTTTGGGAATCGAGCTGTCTTTTTTATCTTAGGTGCATTTATCCTTTCGGCGGGTCTCATGAGGTCAGGCTTGAGCTCGCGTATCGCTCTTATCTTTCTGCGAAGATTTGATCGTAGCCCCAAGCTTCTGCTTTCCGGCATAATCCTTTCCTGTGCCTTTATGGCGATGTGGATGCCAGCCCATGCGGTCGCAGCCCTTACCTTTCCAATCGTGCTTGAGATAGCCTCAGCATTGAGGCTTGAACCAAGGTTCAGCAATTATGGTAAGGCACTTTTTCTTTCCATGGCATGGGGATGTGTTACCGGAGGTGTGCTTACCCTACTGGGAGGAGCGCGCAATCCTCTGGCAATTGCTCTCTTGCGGGAACGTTATCATCTTACAATTGGATTTACTCAGTGGACACTCAGCGTTTTCCCGATCCCGTGTGTTCTTCTTGTCATAGTTCATCTCCTGGTTTTCAAGTTCTTTGCTCCTGAGATTGATGACGTAAGGGCTGCTCGTGATCTCATTGAAAGCAAGGTTTCGGAGCTTGGCCCAATGTCATCGACTGAGAAAAGAGTACTTGTTATTATGGTTGCTACCATAGGCTGCTGGGTTTTTCTGGGTGAGCATCTGGGGCTTGCCCCAATAGCCATCCTTGGAGCCTCAGCACTTTTTGTGGCTAGAGCAATTGACTGGCACGATGTGGAAAGGTATGTCAACTGGGGTGTTATTCTCTTATACGGTGGTGCGATCTCCCTTGCAGCAGCTCTTGAGCTGACAGGTGCATCAAGGTGGCTTGTTGAATCCTTCCTAAAATCACATCACCTGGATCCCTTCACCTTCGTTGCTGTTATAGGATTCATCTCCATAGTTCTCACTGAGGCTATGAGCAATGCCGCTGTTGTCGCCCTTGTCCTGCCGATCGCCTTCGAGATAGGGGAGACAGTTCCAGGCGTTACACCACTGCTTATGGTATTTGCCGTTGCAGTTCCTGCAGGTTTGGCATATTCCCTGCCTATAGGTACACCACCTAATGCAATAGCCTATTCAGCGAGGTATCATAGAATAAGGGATTCTGTTAAGGTTGGTGTCCTGCTCAACCTTACAACACTTGCAACTTTCCTTGTCGTTGCCAGGTTCTACTGGACAAAGATTGGGGTGTTTTGAGATGGAGGCATAGCTCATGGGCTATCTTATGCTTGTACTCTCGCCAACAAGACACAATGAAAAATCGGTTGATCTTGCTCTTTCACTTGTCCAGCGGAGCAAGCGACCCTTGCTTGCGGTTTTTATTGTTGATACCCGTGTAACCGATGCGATCAGCGAACGCATAATTGACATAGGTTTTCTGGGTGATACGGTGAGCGAGCAGCTTGCCGAAGCGATCTTGAAGGATTATGAGGCAAGAGGCAGGCGCGAACTCGAGGAAGTCAAGGCAAGAGCAGAGAAGCTCGGGATCGAGTGTGAGCTCCTCGTGCGGAAAGGTGACTTCGTCGAGGAATGCCTCAAGGTTGCAAAGGAGCGCCAGGTCGAGGATATGGTTGTGTCACGTGCGGAGCGCTCAAATCTCTCCCGCAAACTTCTTGGCTCAGCTGTCAATGAGCTTCTTGAGAAAGCTCCATGCCCTGTTATGGTTGTAAGCCACTCAAAGGTTGAGAATCACAGCGAAAACGGAGGCGTTGACTAGACAATCTATTCAAGTGGTTCCCAGTCAGCGTAGGCAGAAACATCGACCGAAGTGCGACCCTCATAGTGCGTCGTCAAGCCATAGTTATAGCTCCAGCCGACGTACTCGGAATCACCTCCACCGATGGTTGTTATGAGGATTCGGTTCTGGTATGAGCCAATTGCCTTGACGGCATCAGCCTGCCAGGTGGCATCCCCTGCACTTGCATCAATTGGAACCCAGCCATAGTTGGGAAGATAGACCTCAGTCCACCTGTGGAAGACATCGTCCATGCTCGCCCGGTCACCTCTTTCACAGACGCCTGCACAGAATCGGGTTGGAATGCCGGCTGCCCGTGCCATTGCCATGAAGACGAAGGAATATTCCGAGCATGATCCTGTGCCACGCTTGAGCACATTGGGAGCTGTATCCCAGCCGCCAACACGCTCATATTCGATGTGGTCATTCACATATTCGAAAATCTTTCTCACTATCCAGTAGGGATTCGTCTCATTGCCAACAGCTTCGGTGACTGCCTTCTGAATAATTGGATCCTTTATCATGAGGCGACTACCATCAACCGTATACTTCGCCTTCAAGTCAGCGGGAATCTCCTCAAGGCCTCCGACCTTCTCCGGGATGATGTAGTGCTGGAGGTGCTGAAGTTTGACGGGGACCTCGTAGGAGACCCATCTTGTCTGGCCTGGCGCGAGATCCTCAATTACGAAGTGGGCAAACCTCTGACCCCACCTGTCACTGACGAAGGCAGGCTCGCCCGGTGAGAAGACCGGATCGGCCAGCAATTGTTGATGCATAAGCTCGGTATGGGGGAGTGCAAGATAGATGTTGACCTTCCCAACGGGATCAGGCCCTTGGCATCTGACCTTGCACGTGAATTTCACTCTAGCTTCTTTGGGACCGCTTAGGACGGTGAGTTCATCACCGCTTACGGCAATGGCATAGAGTGAGTCGGTCTCGTAGTCAACATTCCAGAGGTGAGTGCCATCCCAGGCAAGCCCGAAGGCATAAGGACCTGGTGCATCGAGGCTCATTACGACCAGGCCCTTGCTGGGCTCCACCATGTATATACGATTGCGGTAGCGATCGGAGACCCAGAGGTAGGTTCCATCCCAGGCAAGTCCATTTGAGACAGTTCGGGGAGCCTTGATCGAGGAAATCGGGGTGCCATCGTCAATTGAGAGTTTGACGAGCTCGTCCTTTGCAGCATCAATTGCCCAGAGGAAACCATCCTGCCAGGCAAGTCCAAGTGCTTGCGAGCTGGGTGCACTCAGGTTGTTTACCACTCTGCGGGTCCTTAGGTCGAGTTGGTAGATCACATCCTCATAGTAATCAGCTACCCAGAGGCAGCCATCGCCATAGGCAAGCCCTGTCGGGAAGAAGGCTGGACAGACGACCGAGTCAACCCAGGCACCGGTGGAAGTATCGATGGCATAAATGTAGCCTGCATCTCGGTCGGCAAGCCAGAGGTGGCGCCCATCCCAGGCAAGCCCCGTCGGATAGTCACTTGCCGGCAGGGTTCCTAAAACATCTCCTGGTGTTGTTGCAAAGCCGGCATATGGAAAGCACGCAAAGAGGATTGCGAGGACCAGTAGGATTCTCACTTTTAGCCTCCCTTCTCTAGCGATACTTGGGGACAGGATAGCGAGTTCTCCTTCTCAATTCCTCTCGAATCATAGAAGACAGCCCTGGCATTGTCAAACCCCATATGATTTTGCTTGACAAGGTTGGGTTTGATTGCTAATGTGCCACAGAATTTTTGGCTTTGGTAGCCAAAGGTTATGCAAGGTTATTGCGGGCACCTATCCTCGAAACGCAAGAAGGAGGTGAGTTGAGACAGCTTAGGTGGTGTCACAGCTCCACTTTGAAAGGAGGGTGCTCGGTATGAAGCAGACGCTTTTGATCCTCTTAGTCTTGCTTCTAGTATCTGCTTGTATGGCAGATCCACAGATTGGCAAGCCCCAGGTAGGCGGCAACTTCTGGTTCCGCTATCACATTGATCGTCGAGATGATTCAACCCAGAGGAGTGCCTTTACCGTTGAGCGGGGCTATTTCGGTTTAGGCTACAGGTGGAACGAGCGTGTCGATGGTCAGATGACCTTCAACGTTTTCAGCTCGCCCGACCAGAGTGGCTGGAATTTTGAACTTCGGGATGCCTATCTCAATCTTGCTTACTTTGTACCCAATGGTAAGATGAGGGTCGGGCTACAGAAGAACTATTTCGGGACAGTCCATGACTGGAAGTATCTTACTGTTCGCAGAAGTCTTGCAGATGCTGTCGGTGTTGTGAGTGAGCGTGACTATGGCATAGCCTTCCTTGGGACTTTCCCCAACTATCCTGCTGAGTGGACCTTTGCTATTGTGAACGGCGAGGGGTATGACTCGGGCTTCAATCCGCCTTATGCTGACAGGCAACCAGGTTTTACCGCTTCACTCAGATTCGTGCCAGTCACCAATATGACGGTTGGTTTCTCATTCCTCAGAGATAAGCGCTATGTCTACAGATGGGATGATGTTTCGGATTCCTCAAGGATTGGCTATGAGGATCGCACAGCCTATTCCTTTATGGCAAGGGTAGGGAATGGTCCTTTCAGCCTCCTCGGTGAATATCTCTTCTACGACTATCCAATCGCTTCAAGAGAAGATCCCAGCCAGCCAACCAATGTCAAAGGCACCGGCTTTACAATCTTTCCTATGCTCCGTGTGACACAGAAGTTCGATGTTGTAGCTCGCTATGACATGTGGGATCCTGACAAGGATAGCGATCAGGCAATATGGCAACCCAGCCATGGCTTTACCTCTACCACTGGATCACCTCAACCATGGTGGGTACCAGGGGATTACAAGGATGCACGCTATTACTTTGTCAAGCACAATGTCTATGTCTTTGGCTTCAACTACAACATCACCAAGCGCATGGAAGGTGAGCCAGGTGTGATGTTCCAGGTCAACTGGCAGCGTGTTGATCCTCAGGAGGATATAGGCGAGCAGAGCCTTGATCCTCTGGATTCCTTCATCTTCCAGATCAGATGGGGCTGGGGAGGTTTAGATTTTTGATGAAAACTTGCCGGCAGGTACGTTGAGGCGTGCCTGCCGGCATATTCTTTTGTGGAGGCACCTATGTGGTTTAAGAAGAAAACCAGGTTACTGATCATTGGACTCGATGGCACCCCCTTAAGCTTCGTAAAGTCAAACGTCGAGAAGGGCAATCTCCCGGCCCTTGAGCAACTCTTCGCCAGCGGCTCGCTTGTTGAGATAAAGTCCACCCATCCCTTCGTATCGTGTGTTGCCTGGTCAACCTATATGACGGGCAAGAATGCTGGAAAGCACAATATCTTTGGATTCATAGATCGCAAACCAGGTACCTATTCCATCTACATTCCAAATTCTTCGAATATGACAAGTGCGACCATCTGGGAACTTCTAAGTGAGATGGGCAAGGCTGTGCTTGTTATGAATGTGCCCGTGACCTATCCACCTCGCAAGGTAAATGGCTATCTCGTATCCGGTTTTCTCGCTCCCAAGGTGGATGGAGCAACCTATCCTTCCGAGCTCGCGGTCAAGCTAAAGGCAATGGACTATGAGATTGATATCGATCCTTGGCGTGCGAGGGAAAGTCTCGACAATCTCTATCCCGATCTCATGCGCGTCGTTAAGGCTCGTATAAGTGCATTCATAAAGCTTCTTAAGGAGCGCAAGTGGGATTTTGCACAACTTCACATCATGGAAACCGACAGACTCTACCACTTTATGTGGGAACATATGGAGGCTGGTCACCCCAAGTATGCTAAGGAGTTTATGGAAGTCATAAAGGCAATTGATGAGGGTGTTGGAGAGATTGTTGAAGCTGCTGGTAAGGACTACACTATTGTGGTTATGTCGGACCATGGCTTCTGCTCGGTCGAGAAGGAAATCTATCTCAATCATTTTCTTGAGAAACGCGGCTATCTCAACTATAAGACTGACAACCCAAAGTCCCTTGAAGACATAGATCCCAAGACAACCAAAGTCTTTTGTATGGATCCGGGTCGCTTCTACATCAACCTTGAGGGGCGTGAGGCTCAAGGCTGCGTGGGTAAGAGCGAATACAATAAGCTCAGGGAAGAGCTTAAGGGTGAGCTTGAGGATTTAACAGACGAGAATGGAGTCAAAGTGATAAAAGATGTCTTCACCAAGGACGAGCTCTACAGTGGACCCAACTTTGAGATTGCACCCGATATAGTCATCAATCCAGTTGATGGCTATGATCCCAAAGGTGCATTTGGCAAGAAGACACTTTCAGGAAAAGGTCCAATTGTGGGAATGCACACCTATGACAACGCCATGCTCTTTGCTCAAGATCACGATCTCAGGCCAGGCGGTGGTGTAGTCGATGTGACGCCAACACTCTACGAGCTTCTGGGTATAAAACCACCTCAAGATTTTGACGGCGTTTCACTCATTGCCTAGCCATACTTTTGTGCTTTACTACTCTATGTAGCCGAGTCCCCTCAGGCGTTCCTTTATCTTTTCCTCTTCATCTGCACTGACTGTCTGAGGTGCATCCTTGCTTTTGCCTATGAAGCCAAGAGCTTCCATAGTTGCAATGACCTTCCTTACACATGTATCGACATCTTCGGTTTCGGTATCACATACAACCTCAGGCTTTTCAGGTTCTTCAAATGGCATGTGCCAACCAGCAATATCTTTTACCTCACCACGCTCAGCACGTTTGTATAGGCCCTTGGGATCACGCTGTTTGCAAGTGTCAAGCGATGCCTTCACGTAGACCTCGAGGAATTGATCAACCATGGCTCTTGCTCTATCACGGTGTTTTCTCAAAGGTGATACCGCCGCTACGATTGCGCAAACACCATTGCGCGTGAGAATTTTGCCCATGAAGGCAAGGCGCTTGGTATTGAGATCTCTGGCTTCTGGAGTATAGCCAAGATCTGGACTCAGATTTGCTCGAATCTCATCGGCATCGAGATTCTCAACCTTTATGCCCCTTTCCTTAAGAGCTTTCTCGACTCCCCTTCCAATTGTCGACTTGCCGGCAGCCGGTACACCTGTAAACCAGATGAGCGTTCCCTTTTCCATTGAATCCCCCTTCCTATAGCTCGATTATCTTTCCTTCCATATCTTCAGGTACCTTGATACCCATTACATTAAGAACAGTTGGAGCGACATCATATATTGAAAGATCCTCAAGTTGCTTTCCTCTCTTGACCTTCGGATCCCAGAGAATGAAGATGCCATCTTCGGCATGAACAGCATCATCCGGGCCTACCTCGGTTTCAAAGGAATGAATTGAATCGTGCCCGATTGTTCCAGTTGACCTCCAGTAAAGGTCGCCAAAGTAGATTATGAGGTCAGGAGCCTGATCTATGTTAGGTCCTGTGTAGGCTTCCTGTGGCTTGAAAACCCTTGTTCCGATGTTCTTACCCTTCTCATCTGTTATGGCTTTTAGCTTTTCAGCGATCTCATCCCGAACCTTTTCATAGTCATCGGGATCAACTGCACCCATTTTCTCTCTTCCCTTAACATTGAGGAAGAGTCTGCCGTAGTAGCCACCTAAACCCCAGGCTTTGGTTCTTGGCCAGTCAATGTCAGCCTCTTCGAGTTTAACCAGCCCACTCGGTTTGCTCTTCAATGTCATGTAGCCTTCCTGGATGAGCCAATCGTTTATATTGATTGCTCCTTCCATCTTTTTGGCACCGTGGTCTGAGACAACAAGAACAACAGTTTCATCATCGATTATCTTGAGCAAGCCACCGATTCGCTCATCGAGGTACTTGTAGTATTCGTAGATTGCGTTCTCGTACTTATTTCCTGGTTCATACTTGCGATGGGTCTTGTCGAAGAACTTCCAGAAGCCATGCTGGATTCGATCTAAGCCTATTTCGACGAACATAAAGAAATGCCAGGGCTTTTCCTTGAGAAAGTATTCCACAAGGTCAAAGCGCTTGGTTGTCATATCATGGATTTCAGCGAGCAGGGCGTCCTTGTTTTCAGTACGAAACTTCTCACAATCGAGCTTATAGTCCCCAACTGCCATTCTCACTTCATCCTTGATGAATTCAGGGAAGGTATAGTCAGCATTGGTATCAGGAGCAAGCCAGTCGGTAACCATGAAACCATTTACAGGTCGAGGTGGATACGTTTGGGGAACTCCAACCAATCCAACCTTGTAGCCCTCACGCCCTATTATGTCCCAGAGAGTTGGCTCCTTTATAGCAGTTGAATTGGCAATCCAGAAATTATCATAGGAATACTCACTGCGGTTGCGGAAACCAAAGATGCCGAGCATCCCGGGATTCTTACTTGTAACCATGCACATCCATGCTGGTATAGTAATCGGTGGGATACTGCTTCTGAGCTTCCCCCAGACACCCTCGCCGACAAGGCGCTTGATGTTAGGCAGATCATCAAGCCATTGTTCAAATACCAATTCAGGAGCTGCGCAATCGAGACCTACAATCAGCACTTTTCGCTTAAGCATGGGTGTACTCCTCTTTCACTGCACGAATGGGTTATCAAATTGCTTCTGGGCTTCAAAGACCTCTGGACGAATCATCTCGGGTGGAGGTGTTCCCCCTTCGAGCAAGAGTTTGCGGATAATTGTCCCTGAGAACTTAAGTTTCATCTCATCAGGGTGGGGACATGTTCGTTCACTCTCAAGACGCATACACTTCTTACAATAGAAGAAATCGCCTCTGATTGTTATAGGTTTTATCTCAAGATCGCCGAATTTATCAAAGATCTCAATGGCTGCTTCGGGATGATAGTAATTGCCAACACCGGCATGATCTCTTCCAACGATGAGATGAGTGCAACCGTGGTTCTTGCGTATTATTGCATGGTGGATGGCTTCGCGTGGCCCAGCATAGCGCATCTCCATTGGCAGAATGCTAAGGAGCACACGGTCTCTCGGAAAGTAATTGTCAAGCAGAACGTCATAGCACCGTAAGATGACCTCATCGCGGAAGTCACCTTTCTTTTTCTTGCCAATCACAGGATGTATGAGAATACCATCGACGAGGCTGAGGACGATTTTCTGCATGTTCTCATGCCCAAGATGAGGGGCATTCCTTGTCTGAAATCCTGCAATTGTCTTCCAGCCATTCTTCTCAAAAGCTTCCCGTGTCTCAGTTGGATAGAGGTTGTACTTGGGGAAAGGATCACGTGAGGTATCAAGCAGATCAATCTCGCCAGCGAGAAAGACGTCCTTCATCTCCAATGTGGATTTAACTCCAGGATGATTGAGATCATCTGTGCCAAAGACAGCTCGCGCGATTTCATCCTTCGGGTAAGTGTATTTCTCACAAACATGGAGGATGGCAACAGGCTTACCCTCTTCGTTCTTAAGACAAATGTCTTCACCTTCTTTGACAGCATCAGCCTCCTCTTGAGAGACATCGAGGAGGATGGGGATCGTCCAGGCAACACCCGAAGTTAATCGCATGTTCTCAAGAATTGAAATCAGGTCATCTTTGCCAATGAAACCTTCAAGGGGGCTGTATCTGCCATGGGCGATATTCTTGGCATCGGTTACAGTCATGCGATCGATGGTAACACTTTTCATTTTTGAGACACTGGCGAGTGCATCCTGAAGGTGCTTTGCATCAAGTGATCTATCTACGAGTTTCCCACCATGCGGCTTTACCATCAAAAAACCCTCCTCCAAAGCGTATATACCTAAAATCGGCAGAGATATACTGTGTCATTATACTCACTTGAAAAAGCTTCCGCAATAAGTCAGTTGGTGTGACTATGGGCTTGGCTTTTGTGCAAAATCACCCAGGCAGTGAGGCAATTAGCCCCAGATATTGCAAGCCTCCTCGCCTCTCAGGAAACCCATATCCTTTCATGCCCTTCTAATTGCTTGTATCAGAACAAATTAGGCTTTCAAAAGCTTGCTTCGCGCTCTGCACCTTATGGCACGAATCCTGCACAGACGAAAGTTTGGGTTTGAAAGGCACCGCCTGTCAGAGCCCAGAGCCCTCGCCGAGACCAAGCGGGTGAATCGATGAAGCAAGTGGCATTGATACTAATTGTCCTCACGCCCCTAAGTGGCTGCTCGATGAGATCTGTAAGCCTAAAGAGCATGATGGGTCTTGAAAGGGTTGAGGTGAGATATCTTCTCAATGATGGACGCTGGGTACCCGAGGATAGTCTTTCATGGACTGATAGGTCCTGGTATAGAGAACTTCGATTTGACACTGATGGTGATGGCAAGTGGAACTACCTTTATGCCGAAGTTTACGATGACGTCGCAGGCTGGACCTGGATACCCTCAAGCGCCCGCATTAATCCTGAAGAGGAACCAGAGCTAGCCCGGACAAAGCGTTATCTGGTTCGCGATCGTGATGCCCCTCCCGTCCAGCCCAGCCTCGACGACTTCGGCTACGACAGACACTGAAGCCCCCCTCCGGTTGCAGCCTGATCATGGGAACCCTCAAGGGGTTCCCGTGGCTTCTATCTTGAGAGTCCTGAGGATCGTGGGAAAGACCGATGTGATATGCATGTCACCTTCAGATATTTCAAGAGGGCAGTTTTCAAGCATCAGGACACCATACTTACCATGTCCACCTGAGACCTTCTTGTGAGTCGAGCTGCGACCGGTAATACCGCAATAGATACTTCGATCGATGCCATAACCAGGTGTGAGCTCAAAAACGACATCAGGATATTTGTCAACATTGCGGCCAGTGAAAGCTTCTTCGCGCCGTTTTGCCCAGATGACGAGAGCCTCGCCTGATTTTGTCCTTAAAGACCTGAGGATGTTAAGGAGTTTTTCCCTTAAATCCTCGTAGGTGATTCCCCTTTGAGCAAGCAGCCTGCGATTGATCTCTATGCCACCGAATGATGTGCCACCGCCAACATCGGATACCCAGGCAAGACTTGCCTGGCGATCGATTGCATATGCTGAAGTCTTGAGTCGCTTGCGGCGCTTCCGGGGTATGATGCTTGCTATACGATAAACCAGGTCCTCAAGATCGAGACGCTGCATAATCTGGAGGAAACTATTCTTTGCCCATTCGGTAAGAGCAACTGAGGTTGATCCAAGAAGACCTGTCTTTGTAGGTTCAACAATACCCTCCCGGCGAAGCACCTCATTGAGATAGACTGCATTGGGTGGACGCATGCCATGGCCGTGGTCGCTTACAATGAGCAAGGTCTGGCTTGGGGAAAGGCGTTCCATGAAACGCCCGACAATCGAATCGAAGAGCTCAAAGAAGTGTTTTATCTTGTTCTCAAAGGGATTCTTGCCTGGATAAGTTGGATCTTCGGGGTCAGTATATCTCCACAGAAAGTGCATGACTCTATCAAGGGTGAGAAAACAAAGGAAATAGACATCCCATGCCTCAAGGTCAAGGAGTTTGAGTCCAAAGTCAGCAAGATCGAGTGTCACCTTCTCTGTTCTTTCGATGAAGTCCCTTAGCTCCTTCTTACCCGGGAAATCAACCATTCCACCCATTTCAGGCACTTCATAGGTGGAGAGAATCTCTCGGGGATATGCCTGAACCTCTCCAGTTATGAACACGGGCCCATTTACCATGATGCCATTGACAGGCCAGACTGGATAAGCGAGCAGGGGGTTGATAACACAAACACGCTTTCCAGATCTGCTTGCCACGTCCCAGAAGGTGCGGCCTTTTATGAGGCTTGTATCGAGCACCTTGGCACCCCCGCGGATCTCGAGGTAGTCAACCGAGTCCACTATCCCATGCTGCCAGGGTTGCATGCCGGTGTAAATACTCACCCATGCAGGGATTGAATCCGGTGGCATCGTTGATTCAAGACGTCGCATGGAGCCGTGCATCATTATGCGGTTGAAATTGGGAAGGCTATCTCGCCATCTATGGAGAAGGTCAGGATCAAGCGCATCGATTCCAATTATGACGATCTTGCTCAAGTCAGAGCTCCCTGCACGAGTCTGAAAATCTCATCACCTATCTCTTCAATACTCTGCGTTGCATCGATCACCTGAGCACCAAGAGCGTCTGCAACTTTCTTGTAAAGAGGATCTCTTTCTTCAAGATACTCAAGTGACGGTATGTCGTCCTTCCTTTTCATTGCCTCTCTAGGTGTTATATCGAGCAATATTATCAGGTCTGGCTTGGGGAAAGAGCTTGTGAGAGGCGATCTCAAAAGCCGCATGACCTCTGACCCACCTTTGGCGAAAGCCGTATCTATATCAATTAGAGTGTCATAAAGGTATCTGTCGAAGATAAGAAATTCCACATCTGCCTCTACCTTCTTGAGAGCGAATTTAAGACTTAAGTAAGCATCGAAGATGGTGAGGCTCCTCCAGATGGCTCGCGTGAGGAAATTTCTGAAAAGGGCTTTCTTCCCCGAGACATATCTTTCATAGGATCTCTCGCCGATACCTTCTCCCCTTTTGCTCTGTCTAGGTGCTTTCAAAATATACTTGCCAGCCTTTATAAGGGGAAGGGTGAGATAGGACTCACCTCTCAGCCATATGACTGAAGCCTTCCTGCCAGCATCGTTGAGTCTCCTGCAAAGGATGTTTGCCTGAGTCGTTTTGCCACATCCATCCAATCCCATGATGACGATGCAAAAGCGCTTCATCCCAGATGCCTCTCTATATGATCAATGATCTCAGAAGCGACCCTCTCCCAGGAGTAGGGTGATACAGCGTCTCGTGTTTTGCATTCTGCTTCTTCAAGATTGACAACAGCCAGTCTGAACTCCTCAAGATCATGGCAGAAACAAATACCCTCCCCCTCACGGAAGAGCTCGGGAAGTCCTCCAAAGGGAGTTGTGAGAACGGGGAGGTTGGTTGCCATTGCCTCTAGAACCGAGAGAGGTATCTCAATAGCACCTTTCTCATCAAACGTTGGAAAGACATAAGCATCGGCTGCTTGGTAGATCTCTTCAATTGCCTCAATGTAAGTATCGATGACTTTTACGTCGCATTCATCAGGCTTGCTCATGATAGAAACTTCTCGACTCGTGCTTGTACTTGTAACAAGAACGATTCGCATATTAAGACTGGAAAGCCCCATGAGAATCTCGAGATTGCGTCTGCGAGTGAGGTGACCAACGTGTAGCAGCAACTTTCCCTCGCCAAGGTCGTATTTCTTCCTCAGATTGGCTTTTGTCTTCTCATCTGGTGGCTTGAATCTCTCGAGATCAACCCCGAGGGGAATCTGCCCAACGCTTGCACCTAGGTCCCGCAAACAAGATGCACTCCTTTGGGAAAGCACGAGTACAAGATCGGGAAGTAAAATTCTAAGCGGAATTCGGAGCAAGTTGGGATAGCTTCTATGCTGGAGTGAAATGAGAACGACCGGTTTACCTGTTAGCTTCTTGAGAAGGTGGGAGCGAAGTAAGCTCATAGGGGTGGCTGCCGAACGCGGAATATAAAGGATGAGGTCAGGGTCGAGAGATTTAAGATTTCTTGCAAATGAAGAACCCAGGAGAAGGCGATTGGATGGCAGACCTTGCCAGTTATCGAATTCGTGATTGGTAAAACAACTAACACTTGCGCCAATCGAAGTGAGGCCTTGTGCTAAAGAGACTGTGGCTTTCTTGAAGCCTTCGTCGAGTGGGATGCTGATGTCTTCAGCTAAAAGGGCAATGTGCTTCAAGGCTCCTCCCGTCAGGCTAGATTCTATTTGCGGAGCCGTGCAGGGTCAAGAGGTGATCTTCATAGCAAGCGTATTGACACAGCAGAGTGATTGGTAATAAAGTTTCGACTGGAGTTCTCCTCCCGGGCGAGTCAGCAATGATAAGGAGGCTGCGATGAGAAGCAAATCCAAAGCCAGGTCGCGCAAAACCACAAAGCGGGAGAAGCCCAAGCCTTCCGGTCCAGTGAAGAAAGCATGGACACTTCTTGCCTACATTGCTGGGGACAACAATCTGAGTGATGCTGGTCTTGTCGACATAATTGAGCTCTGTAAGGTCGGGGCTTCACCGAGAGTGCATGTGGCAGTGGAGATTGATACTTACGGTGAGCATACAGGTTCGCTTCGCTATGAGATAACTGAGCCTGACTGGACAGGCAAGGCTCACCGAATCGTGATTGAGCGTCTGCCTGAGAAGGACACAGGAGATCCTGAGACACTCACATCCTTTCTCAATTGGGGTCTTAATCGGTATCCAGCTGACAACTATCTCGTCGTCGTATGGAATCATGGAACAGGTTTTAGAACCATCAGACGGGATATAGGCTATGACGATTTTGGATCGTCTCTCGATATGCCTGAGATTGAGGGAGCAATGCGAGGGGCTGGGATCGGCGAGAAGGTGCGCATTGCCATCCTCGGCTTTGATGCTTGCCTCATGAGTATGCTTGAGATTGCGCATCACTTGAGTGAGCAGGTTGACATCATAGTCGGCTCGCAGCAAACCGAACCGGGTGATGGCTGGCCATATGATGAGGTACTCAAGGCTCTTGAGGTTGCGAGTGATGCCCGTGATCTGGCTCGGAGGATTGTAGATGTCTACATAGATGCTTACAGGAAAGTAGGGATCTATGATGTGACCCATTCGGCTATTGAATGTTCCAAGACTGAGGGTGCGATAAAAGCTCTGAGTGATCTTGGAGATCTTCTAGCCTATCGGCTAGATGCGTATCATCGTGACCTCAAGCGCCTGAGACTGGAGGCCCAGACGTTCGAAATGGCTGATTATGTTGACCTGATTCACATGGCTGAGCTCATAGGGCGAGGGCTTCCTGATCAAGCAATAGAGAAGGCCACAACCGAACTCGTAAGACTCGCTAAGGATTCTATCATAGTGTCAGAAAACATTGGTCCTGGTGTGACAAATGCCAATGGGCTTTCGATCTGGTTTCCAGCATCATCAAGGATTTATCAAAACTATCGGGCTAAGTATCTTGCTCTTAAGTTCGCAAGTACATATCGGGGCTGGATCCACTTTCTCGATGCCTATCATTCCCAAACATAGTTCTCAGATCACATATTTGTCTATCACTTGTCCACCTCTTGAGGATACCTTTGCTACAAAGCTTGCTTTGGGTTGACCATCGTTCGAGCGTGGTATATAGTTATCGAATCGATACGCAATTTGATGTTTTCAGATTATCCCCGCCTTGGCAGAGGAACTGATAGGGGTAGGTAAGTGAAGGAGACTATTGAACACATTCTTAAAGCCGAGGCTCAGGCAAAAAGTATTATTGAGGAAGCCAGAAGCCAGGCCAGGCAGATTACAGATGCTGCCCGCAAGGAAGCAGGCAAAATAGTTCAGGATGCTCGCCACAAAGCCCAGGCTGAGGCTCAGGCTCTCCTGGAGAGGGCTAAGCAAGAGGCATTGGCTGAGAAGCAACGCATCATAGAGGGTGCCAAGGCCAAAACCAAGGCGAGAATTGAAGAGATGGGCGAGATAGATCCTCAAATCATAGCCTCCGCTGTGCACAAAATAGCTGGACTCGAGTCATGAAATCACTTGCCAGGTATGCCGCTACCAATGCCTTAACGCGGACGATGCTTGGCGAGCTCCTCAAGCCCAAAGACTATGAAGCCCTGGCAAGAGCTGAATCCCTTGAAGGTGCCTGGCTGGCATTGCGCAAGACACCTTATGAGCAATGGCTTCCCGAAGAAGCACCAACTGAGGTTCTCGCTATTGAGAGGGCCACAGCCGAAGCAACCGCTCTGAGATTCAGGCGTTCAGTTAGAAGTCTTAAGGGTAAGCCTCGAGAGGTAGGAAATCTTCTGCTCTCCCGCTGGGAACTGGATAACCTTGAGTTCACTTTGAGACTATGGCATGCCAGGGATATCTCACTTTCGAAATTCGTTTCACCACTTACCCTTGTCAACCGTATACCTCTATATGACATCCTCGAGGCTGAATCCATTGAGGGGGTTGCACTTGCTCTTAAGGATACTCCCTATTTTGGACCCGTATCATCGAGTATCGCTGCTTATAAGCGAAGGAAGGCAATCTTCTTTGTGGAGATGGAGCTCGAGAGGGATTACTATAAACGCCTTCTCGAAGCCACAGCTGCCCTCAGTGGGACAGATGCAAAGCGTGCAGCAAAGATCGTCGGAGCTGAGATCGATATAGTCAACATTGTAATGCTGACACGTCTCGTAGACTATTACGAATTCAAGCCCGAGGACTTCGGTGCCTACGCAATACCGGGACCTTCAGAGATATCAAGGCGACTTTCAACGGGTGTTCTTTCAGAAAAGGACATAGAAGACGCAAGAACTAAGGTTCTGAGTCAGTACCTTCCTGAGGCTTCATCGGCCCAGCTACGTGATTCAATATCCTTGCTTGAACGTGTCGTGAGGGAGATGGCAGTTGATGTCGCAAGATCTGCACTCATGGGATATCCATTCAGCATAACCTGTGTTTTTGCTTTCTATCTTCTCAAGCGCAATGAGCTTGAAAACTTAAGAACCATTTTTGGTGGTAAGGCAATCGGTGTGGATGAAGAAGAGATCATGAAGCATCTCTACGGTCTGGGATAAAGTTATGGCACTTGTAGCTGAGCGTATGAATCTTGTGACCTTCCTTGTCATGCGAGATGACATGGATGCTGTTATCGAGGAGGTTGCCAGGCGAGGTGTTCTTCATCTTACCAGGGTGGAGGAAGTCGATGAGTGGGCGGAAAAGCTTGGGAAGATAAGCGTGGAGACACTTTCGGGAGAATATTCCAAGCGGCGCCGCAGGCTTACCGAGATACTTGAACAGCTTGGCTGTGAGGATACATCAGGTGTTGCGGTTTCAGGACATGCGACTACCGTGGTTGATCTTAAGAGCATGGATCACGAGATAGCAGAGATTGAGACAGAGATCCAGCCGGTTCTTCTTAAGCGGCGTCAGCTTGTTGAGAAAAAACGCGAGCTTGAGAGCTTGCGTGATCAGATTGAAGCGCTTGGGCCCAGAGGTCTACCCGTAGGCGGCCTGATGAAATCCTCACTGCTTGCAACTGCGATCGGCGTGATTGAAGATCGCAATCTTGAGTATCTCCGCAGTCTCCTTGGGAGCATACCATCTGTCGTTTTGCCATTCAGGGTAGAGGGCAAGAAGGTGCATATTATCTGTGTCGTTCTTAGGAGGGATAGAGGAAGACTCGATGAAGCCTTGAAGAAGGTGGGCTTTGAAGAGATTGAGATATCCGGAGATGTTACCACGCTTTCCGAAGAAGTTGGAGGCGATATCACTCAAAAGATATTAAAGATTGAGGAGCAGCTGAGGGAGGTGGCAGATGAGGTCCAGTCCCTTCGCCACAAATACGAGGGCAAGCTAAGGGAGCTTCTGGCAAGAGTTGAAGCTGCATTACTCCTTCTTAAGATAGAGACCTATTGTAAGGTGACTGAGAAGACATGCCTTTTTGCGGGTTGGGTTCCCGCGAAGAGGACACAATCCTTGATCGAAGCTGTCAAAAGCAGGACGGGTGGAAGAGCAATTGCTGAAGTTGTTGAAGCTGATAAGGTGGTTGCTGAGAAAGGGGGAAAAGTTGAAGTACCAGTTCTCCTCGAACAGCCATCCTTCCTAAAACCCTTTCAGATGCTTGTAAGTGGCTATGGGATGCCCGCATATGGCACAATCGATCCAACCATTTTTGTTGGCGTGACCTTTCTTTTCATGTTTGGGATGATGTTTGGTGATGTTGGACATGGACTCGTGCTTCTTTTAGCGAGCATCATCCTCTTCCTTAAGTCAAAGCGACTACGTGAACCAGCAAAACTGGGCATCTATTGCGCAAGCTCATCAATTGTCTTTGGTTTCCTCTACGGTAGTATCTTTGGTCTTGAAGATGTTCTGCCAACGTTGTGGCTTAAGCCCCTCGACAGCATAACCGACCTCTTCAAGGTTGCCATCGGTTTTGGAATCATCGTCGTCAGCCTTGGCATAATTCTCAACATCATAAATTCCTTACGAACTCATGCCTTCCTTGAAAACTTCTTTGACAAGGCTGGCCCCCTCATAGGCGTTGTCTACTGGGCAAGTGTTGGATTGGCAATCAAGTGGATGGTAAGCGGCAGCTCGCCTTTGAGCACCTCACTTGGCTACTATCTCATTGCGATTCCGCTTGCTATTTTCGTTGTCCGTGGCCCGATCCTTCGCATCATGGGTAAACGCAAGCGTATGTTCCCTGATGGCGTTGGGACCTACATTCTCGAGTCAGCAGTTGAAATCCTTGAGATATTCATGGGTTATCTTGCCAACACAGTCTCCTTCATTCGTGTTGCGGCATTTGGCCTTGCTCATGCAGGGCTCTTCATTGCTGTTTTCAGTCTGGCTGATGTTGTTGCTTCCAAACCCGGAGGGACATTGCTTTCATGGATCGTGATCATTTTCGGCAACATCGTCATAATCTTGCTTGAAGGTCTTGTTGTAACAATTCAAGCACTCAGGCTTGAGTATTACGAGTTTTTTGGTAAGTTCTTCAAAGGCCTTGGTTCGAAATACCAGCCTGCTGGATTCTCTGAAGCTGGCCTGGCATTTCAACATGAGAAAGGTGGTGGATAGATTGAAATCAAAGAATGCTCTGCAGAAAGCTATAGTTTATTCATTTGTTGTGGTGGTTGTTGTTGCCTTATCGGTGCTTGCAATTACAATAGCGAAAGCCCATGCGCAGCAGTCGCAAGGTACACCAATTGATAGTAGGACAGTCGGGTGGGCATTCCTTGCTGCAGCAATCTCTACAGGTTTCGGTTGCGTCGGTGCGGGGATAGCTGTGGCATACGTTGGTGCTGCTGCCGTGGGTGCGGTGGGCGAGAAGCCTGAGGTTGCAGGCAGGACACTTATCTTCGTCGGTCTTGCTGAAGGAATAGCAATTTATGGTCTCATCATCGCAATCATGATTCTGGGCAAGGTTTGAGATGAAATTCTTTGTGATCGGCGATTGGCATACAGTAGCTGGTTTCGGACTTGTTGGTATAGAGGGTAAAAGTGTTAGTGATCGCAACCAGGCAAAGGAAGCACTGGATTCAGCAGTTGAACGGAAGGATATAGGTGTTGTCCTCATCACTGAGGACATCGCTGAGATCATACGTGATGAAGTCGATGCTAGACTCTATGGAATCGGCTTCCCCCTGGTGCTTGAGATCCCGGGTCCAAAGGGGCCTTCCGAGAAGCGGCTCAAGATAGAGGATGTAGTACGCAAGGCTATTGGAATAAGCATATGACAAATTCATCATCAGAAGAGGCGATTGTCGAGAAGATTCTCGAGGATGCCCAGAAGCAGGCAAAGCGAATCCTTGACGGTGCTGAGCGTACAGCGGAAAGTCAGCGCAAGAAGGCGGATAGTGAGGCTTCAAAGATCCGCGAGCAAACTCTCGACCAGGCAAAAGTGAAAGCTGAGATGCTTCGAGCAAAAGAGATTGCAACAGCAAGATTGGAAGCAAAGCGCATCTTGCTTGATGCGAGGGAGGGAATTATCAGGAAGGCTTTTGCAGCGATTGAGAGGGAACTCGCTCGGTTGAGGAAAGCCAATGAATATCGTGAGACACTTCTAAGGCTTGCACTTGAGGCGATTGCTGCTGTTGGGGGAAAGCAGGTAAAGCTAGTCGTCTCAAAGGAAGATGAGGCTTTGGTGGATGAAGGTTTCATGACGGAGCTTGAGCAGAGAATCGCTGGTGGCTCGAGCCGGGCAGGGGTTGAAATTGATTTAGAAGTTGCTCAAAACTTAGAAGACGGGGGCTGCATAGCGACATCACCCGACGGCAGAATAGTTTTTGATAATACTCTTAAGAGGAGATTTGAGCGTATGAAGCCCACGCTCAGGGCAATGCTAATCGAGAGGTTATCTGTGAAAGATGAGTGAACGCATAGTAGGGAAAGTTGGAAGAGTTGTTGGACCTGTTGTCGAGGCACACGATGTGAGTGGTGTTGAGATGCTCGAGCTCGTTTATGTTGGGGAAGAGCGTCTTGTGGGGGAGGTTGTAAGAATCAACAAGGACAGAGCATGGATACAGGTTTATGAGGATACTACGGGCCTTAGACCTGGTACACCTGTCTATGGTCAAGGCGAACCTCTTTCAATCGAACTTGGACCGGGTCTTGTGGGTAGCATCTATGATGGGATTCAGAGACCCCTCGATATGATAAGGGCACGCTCAGGTGACTTTGTTGCAAAAGGTGTTCACATACCTGCACTTGATAGAGACAGGAAGTGGCATTTCATACCAAGTGCTTCACCGGGTGATCACCTTCAGGGTGGAAGTGTACTGGGAACTGTTGCCGAAACAGATGTGGTCGAGCATCGCATTATGGTACCTCCGCGTATGGAGGGGGAGCTTGTTGATATTGTTGCCGAAGGTGACTACACCGTTGATACCACAATCGGTCGCCTCACGAGTAATGGTGGAGATATCGAACTCAAGCTCTTCCACAAATGGCCAGTGCGAGTTGGGAGACCTTACAAGCAGAGGCTTCCCCACTCCGAGCCCCTGATAACAGGTCAGCGTGTTCTTGATACCCTCTTCCCTGTTGCAAGGGGTGGGGTCGTTGTTGTGCCTGGTGGCTTCGGAACCGGCAAAACGATGATTCAGCATGCTCTTGCCAAGTGGTGTGATGCTGACATTGTTGTCTATATCGGATGCGGGGAGCGTGGCAATGAAATGACTGAGGTCTTACTTGAGTTTCCGAAACTCATAGATCCTCGCACTGGCAAGTATCTCATGGAGCGAACAATTCTCATAGCCAATACATCCAACATGCCAGTGGCAGCTCGAGAAGCAAGCATCTATACGGGCATAACGATTGCAGAATACTTCAGGGACATGGGCTATGATGTTGCTGTGATGGCTGACTCCACCTCGCGCTGGGCTGAAGCCCTGCGCGAGCTCTCAGGCAGAATGGAGGAGATGCCAGCAGATGAAGGTTTTCCTGCCTATCTGCCCACAAGGCTTGCTGAATTCTACGAGCGAGCAGGTCTTGTTGAGACGCTTTCAGGAAAGCGAGGATCTATCACAACTATTGGAGCTGTATCGCCTCCTGGAGGGGACTTCTCCGAGCCAGTTACTCAACATACCAAGCGTTTTGTAAGAGCCTTCTGGGCACTGGATAAGCAGCTTGCAAATGCGCGTCATTATCCATCAGTTAGCTGGCTAGACTCTTATAGCGAGTATACAGAGGATGTGGCAGATTGGTGGGATGAGCATACCCAGGGAGAGTGGCGTCAGCTGAGATCAGAGATAATGTCCGTGATGCAGCGTGAAGCTCGACTTGAGAGAGTGGTAAAGTTGGTAGGTGCAGATGTTCTTCCAGACAGTCAGCGTTTAGTACTTGAGACGGCAAAGATCTTCAAGGGCGCTTTCCTCCAGCAGAATGCCTATGACGAGGTTGATGCTTTTTGCAGTGCTGAGAAACAGTACCGCATGCTCAAGATCATTGTCACCTTCCATCGCCTTGCAGGCGATGCAATCAAGAAGGGTGGAACGCTGGTAGGTCTTAAGAAACTTGAAGTGATGCGGGATATAATGCAGATGAAATATGAGTACACAAATGAGGAGGCTTCCAAACTAGCCGACCTCCAAAAGAAGCTCGAGGAGGCTATTAGCGATTATGCATCAACTTTCGAATGACAGAAGAAACCTTTTGAACGAGCGGGAATACGTTGGAGTTGATGAAATATACGGTCCTATTGTTGCCGTAAGTGGAATCCATGATGTTGGCTATAACGAGCTTGTTGAGATAGTAGATGACACAGGACGGGTAAGGCTAGGTATGACACTTGAAGTTGCTACCGGTGCAGCTATTGTACAGGTCTTTGAGGGAACCTCCGGGCTAAAACTGGCCACGACGCGTGTTCGCTTTCGCGGAGAACCCCTGCGCATGCCTGTTTCAGAAGAGGTGCTTGGAAGGGTTTTCGATGGTTTGGGTAGACCCGCCGATGGTGGGCCTGAGCCTGTAGGTGAACCACGGGATGTAAACGGACTGCCTGTCAATCCAACCGCCAGAGAATATCCCCGGCAGTTCATTCAAACAGGCATATCTGCAATTGATGGGATGAATACCCTTGTGAGGGGACAGAAGCTCCCCATATTTTCAGGAAGTGGATTGCCCCACATGCAGCTTGTTGCTCAGATAACACGGCAGGCAAAGATAGTTGGTGAGGATACTCCCTTTGCGGTTGTTTTCGGTGGCATGGGGATAAAACATGATGAAGCTATGTTCTACATCCGTAATTTTGAGGAATCGGGTGCAATGGAGCGGGCAGCTGTTTTCTTGAGCCTGGCAGATTCGCCAAGTGTTGAGAGACTCGTCACGCCGAGGGTGGCTTTGACGGTTGCAGAATACCTGGCAATTGATATGGGTATGCATGTCCTCGTCATCCTGACGGATATGACAAACTATTGCGAAGCCTTGCGTGAAATATCCACCGAGCGTGAAGAGATACCAAGTCGCAAGGGTTATCCTGGCTACCTTTACAGTGATCTGGCTAGCATCTATGAGCGTTCGGGGATGATTCAGGGCAAGCCCGGATCCATAACCCAGATGCCTGTTCTTACCATGCCAAACGATGACATTTCACATCCTGTCCCGGATCTGTCTGGCTACATAACCGAAGGCCAGATTGTGCTAGAAAGGGATCTTGACCAGCGCGGGATATATCCACCCATTGCCGGGCTTCCATCGCTTTCACGTCTTATGAAGGATGGAATTGGCAAGGGTATGACAAGGGAGGATCACGCTCATCTTGCAAGCCAGCTCTTTGCTGCCTATGCGCATGTGAAAGACATAAGAGCTCTTGCATCGGTGATAGGTGAGGAGGAGCTCACCCCAGTTGATCATACCTATCTTGAGTTCGGTGACGCCTTCGAGCGACAATTTCTCAGTCAGCGTTTTGATGAAGATCGTTCGATAGAGCAAACCCTTGATCTCGGTTGGAAAGTGCTCTCCATACTCCCTCGTGAAGAGCTTCACCGCATAACGGAAGAGGAGATACGCAAGTACTACGGTAAGTGACACTATGGCAAGGTATGAAGTTGCTCCGACAAGAACAAATCTGCTGAGTCTGAAGCGCGATCTCGAATTTGCTGTTGAGGGATATGAGCTCTTGGAGCAGAAACGCGAGATACTGATTGTTGAGCTCAAGGGATTGACTGCTCGAGCTGTCGAAGCCCAACGCAAGGTGGATGAGGAACTTGCGAAGGCTTATGATGCACTTAAGCAGGCACAGTTAGCTGTTGGATACACCGGTATAGCCTTTGCTTCAAAGGCTGTAAATGTCCAGGCCAATATAAGGCTTCAGGAACGTCGCATAATGGGGGTTGGGATTCCACGGGTAAGTGTGGACATTGATGATGTAAAACCCTATTATGGGCCAAGAGCAACCTCCATCTGGACAGATGAGGCAGTTCAAAGGTTTAAGAGTGCGCTTGGTGCCTTAGGCAGGCTCGCTGAATCTCGGATATCGTTGGTGAGACTTGCAAGTGAGATACAGAAGACGATCAGAAGGGTAAATGCACTTGAGAAGATTTTCATTCCCGATTATGAGGAGACCATTAAATACATCCAGGATTCGCTTGAAGAGGCTGAGCGTGAGGACTTTTTCATTCTAAAGCTCGTCAAAGGCAGGCTCGAGGAGCGCAGGGGGTAAGGTGATGAAAGGTGGACCTATTGAGAAGGTATTGCTCCATGTAGATGCCACCGAAGCTGCGCTTACTGCGGCACGTTATGCCATTGTTCTGGCAAAGACCTATGGTGCTGAAATCCATGCTGTCTATGTGATCAATGAGAAGCTTCTCGAAGATCTTCTCAGAGCAAAGGTCTTTCTCGAGGAGGAGGAGGTTGACCTCGAGCATGATCTCGAAGCTGATGGACAGCGCTATCTTGATGCTGTCGATAGGCTTGCAAAAGCTAAAGAAGTCACCATTTCTGGCGAGATTCTAAGAGGGGTAGTACACAGGGAGGTTATAGATAGGGCTACCCAGATTGGCGCCAGTCTTATTGTCATAGGTGAGCTGGAACAGACGGCAAGTAGAAGGGATTCTTTTTTTGATGAGAGTGAGATGATATTGAGGCTTGCGAAGTGTCCTGTTCTCAGTGTAAAAGGGGATGATTTTGTGAAGAGCCTCTACGACAGCCTATGACTGTGATAAGTTGCGGAGGTAGTGGTAATGGTTCTTGAGAGAATAATCACAAAAGAACGGATCATGCTCGATATTTCAGATATCGACAAGTGGACAGCAATCGAGGACTTGGCTGAACTTATAGTGACGACAGTTACAGGAAGCGATCGCGAGGTCCTGCTCAACGACGTTATCAGCCGCGAAGAGAAGGCAAGCACAGGTATAGGTAAGGGCATAGCGATACCCCACGCGAGAACCTCAGGCGTGCCGACAACTGTTGGGGCTCTCGGTATCTCACGTGAAGGCATCGATTTTGAAAGCGATGACGGTAAGCCCTGCCATCTCATTTTCCTCATAATTGCCCCTCAGCAGGAATCGACCAAGTATCTTAAGGCTCTATCTGAAGTTGCAGCCATTGCGAAAGATGCGGATCGAATCAAGCGTCTCGTAGGAGCGACTACACCTGATGAGGCAATGGCTGTCCTTGGTGAAGCTAAGGGGACTGGATACTAAACCCAGCCGGTTCTATAAATGACATCACGTGAGAAATCTTTGCTAGCTGTTGTCTCCATCTGTCATGCTTTAATTCATGCCTACATGCTAGTTTTCCCAACAATCTACAATAGCCTCAAACAAACACTTGACTTTAGATTCTCAGCCGTGGGCTTTGTAGGAATGGCTTCATATCTTGCCTTCGGTTTTGGTGCATTGCCCTCAGGTTTTCTAGCTGACCGCCTCGGCGCACGCCTCGTGCTCATAATGTGTATCGGTGGCACATCAGCTGCATCGCTTGTAGCGTTGCTTTCATCCACTCCTCTTGGCGCTATTGTAGCTCTTGTTCTGGTTGGATTGTTTGCTAGTATGTATCATCCTGCTGGGCTTTCGCTCCTGAGCACATCTATCGCACATCGGGATCTGGGAAAAGCTCTTGGCATCCATGGTATGGCAGGTACTCTTGGTGTAGCTGCTGCTCCTGTTATTGCAGGTTCAATGACAGCTCGCTTTGGATGGGGTTATGCGTATCTTACACTTGGGATAGCCGGGATTGTCGTGCTTGGATGGCTCGTACGCCTTGCACCACACTCAGCGATCGCAGATCCAGAGGTTGAATCGAGTGAGCAGAGCAGGAGCAGCCTCTCAAAGGAGTTGCTTCTCATCTACGCCATAGGTGCAGTCTATGGATTGGTCTATCGTAGCATTATGACTTTCTTCCCCCCCTATCTTGCAGAAAGGGTATCCTACATTGGTAGCGATGTGGGTAGACTTGGCTTGGTGAGCTCGGGGATTCTTGTCATATCCATTATCGGACCCCTTGTGGGTGGCTATCTTGCTTCACGAAGAAGCCTCATCGAGAAGAATCTTCTTGTGGTCTTCATCCTGCTTGCTGGGCTCATCTTAGGATTCTATTTTAGCCAAGAGGGTGTGCTGATAGCCCTGGCCATCCCCACGGTGCTTCTGATATTTGGCTTTCAGCCTTTGCAGAACACACTTATTGCTAAAAGTTCGCATGCCGGACGGCGAGGAGCTGTCTATGGGATAAACTACACAGTAGGTTTTGGGATTGGGGCAAGTGCCAGTGGAATCGGAGGGGTGCTGGGCGAAGCATTTGGCCTGAGGTCAATTTTTCTGATGGCATTTGGACTTTGTCTCATCGAGATTCTACTAATCGGCTTTGCAATAAGACAAAGGAGGTATAGCCGTGAAAGACTGCATTAACTTTGAACAAAACCTTGCTAATTGCAATTGTACCTATGAACCTTGTTCGCGAAAGGGAAGGTGTTGTGAGTGCATTGCCTACCATCGCAGAGCACGCGAATTGCCTGCTTGCTATTTTCCTGACGATGTTGAGCGTACCTATGATAGGTCTTTTAAGAGGTTCAAGGCCTTACTCGACTAGAATCCTGGTTTGCAAGAGGCAGGCACAATGGCATTCCTGAGGAAGATTTTCGGGGTTGTGACCTCGACGAAGATCGGTTTGATTGTCATGATTGTAATCGCCGGTCTTTCGCTCATTGGGGGAGTGATTCCACAAAATGCTCCGAGGGATTTCTATTTGCAGCAATATGGTCCCGGCTTTGGGAAATTGCTATTGACGCTTGAACTCGATCACGTTTTTAGAACGAACTATTACAGCATTCTTCTCATCGCTTTTTCTTTGATGGTCTTTGCCTGTGCACTCAAACGCTTACCCGTGGCTATTCGTCTTGCAAGGAGACCCGAGCCGCTAACCGAGATCGAGCAGCTGAGGAAGCAGCCGTTCAAGGCTTCTCTCATCCTTGATGTTGACCCTGAAGAAGCTCGGCTTCACATTGTTGATGTCCTCAAGCGCAGGTTTTACAAGGTGGCGACCAAGGCTGTTGACTCGCGAACCTATGTGCAGGCATCCAAGAATGCATTTTCAAGATACGGTAGCTTCATACTTCATCTAAGCTTTGTACTCCTGCTGATTGGTGGCTTAGCCATAGCGAGATTTGGCAGGGAGAGAATCCACGAAGTAAGGGTTGGGAATTCGTTCGATTTTGTCGCTGCTCGTGGGGAAACTATCAATGTTGATGTCGAGGATTTCAGAGTTGAGACGGACAATGAAGGGAGGCTTAGGGATTACATTTGTGAAGTTGAAGCTGCTGGTAAGGACTTAGGTCGAGCATGGTACAGGATCCGGCCCAACCATCCGCTGGGTTACGGAGGAGTTGATATCTATCTTGAATCGTATGAAGAAGATGCTGAGAATCCTTCAGGCTTCCTTGTCTCGGTCTATGATTCAAGCGGTGAACTCATCGTTCCTCATGTATTCGTGCCGCGTGACGACTACGTTAGGGTTGATGAAATCGACGCAACACTCAAGGCAGATGTTGGCGTGGTTCCAACAATCAGGGAGATTAGCGATGCCGGTGTGACAACCCATTTCATCTACCAGAGCGCCGAGGAGGCCTCAAGCGATAGTCTTCCCATACGATTTGTCCTTATCCATGCTATTCCATCCGTTATCGTTTCACTCAAGGAGGTAAGACAGCCGGGGCAAGTGTTCATAATTGCTGGGTTTACTCTTCTTACCTTTGGAACTATTGTTTCGCTTTACTTGTCTCACCGCAAGATTTGGTTTATAGTTGAACCAACCTCGGAAGGCAGGAGCCAGGTCCACTTCGGTGGAAGAAGCAACAGGCATACACGAGCATTCGAGGCAGAATTTGAAAGGGTGAAAGCCACACTTGATGAACTATCCTGACATTACACTCACCATTGTTGCAGTTGCGCTTTACTTTCTTGGATTGGTCGTGATCGCCGCTGAGATCACCTTCAAGAGGGAAAACCTTGAAAAAATCTGGCAGGTGAGCGTTGGCTGTGGCATAGGATTTCAGACGGCAGCCCTGGTTGCCAGGGGTATTCTTGCGCAACAGGTTCCGTTAACAGACCTGTTTGAGTATACCCTCGTCTTCACATGGGCACTTGCCCTGATTTTCTTTTTGTTGTTCAGAAAACATTTCCCCAAACAGGCTTCTCTTGTTCTTCTCATAACTATTACTCTGCTTATGGGCATATCATTCCTTTACTATACGGATCCCAAAGGGGTGACGATGCCTGCTCTCAGGAGCTTCTGGCTCTATGTGCATGTCTCGCTTGCTGCTTTGGGGGAGACCTTTTTTGCTATAGCTTTTGTCACGAGTATCGTTGACCTTGTAAGGTGGGCTAAGGCGAAAGATGGAAATCTTGGGGAATTGACCTACCGTGCTATCAGCATGGGATTTCCACTTTTTACTGCTGGAGCCCTTGTTGCTGGTGCCATATGGGCTAAGAAAGCTTGGGGTTCCTATTGGTCTTGGGATCCCAAGGAGGTGCTATCCCTAGTTGTCTGGCTGGTTTATGCCGCTTACCTTCATGCAAGACTGGTGAAAGGCTTCAAGGGAAGAGCACTTGCCATCATATCGATAGTTGGGTTCTTGCTTACACTTTTCACAATCTTCGGGAGTTTGATCCTCGGCGGATTGCACTCCTATAGCTAAGGGGGCTAAATCTTGTGGCAAGTATTCCGTCAGCACCGCTGGTTGCCATCTTTGCTATGGATATGTCTTATCTTTGGTATTTCATCAATTCCCAGGCTGGCAGTGCAGCGAACACCCTTTCCAGGTTGCGACAAGGCTGCCCACTTCATAGAATATCTGGTACTCGGGATTGCACTGAGATACTGGTCGGGAGGACGCCGGGCTGGACATTTCTTTGGAGGTGTCTTACTTGGTCTGGCAGATGAATTGCATCAGAGATACATTCCCGGCAGGGAGGCAAGCGTCTGGGATTTTGCAGCTGATGCTGCAGGTGTGACTTTTGGTTATTTCCTCGTGAGGAAGCGCAGAGGAGATCATGGCTAAGAGAATCAAGGCAATGCGTGGTACCCATGATGTGCTGCCTGAGCAGGCATCAAGGTGGCGCGCGATTGAAGATGAATTTGCCAAAATCTGCAGGCAGTACGGCTACAGGGAAATTCGTACACCCATCTTTGAAGCGACCGAGCTTTTCGAGCGTGGGACTGGGTTTAGCACTGATGTTGTTCAAAAGGAGATGTACACATTTGAGGATAAGAAGGGAAGGAGAGTAAGCCTGCGGCCTGAGGCAACTCCATCGGTAATTCGAGCCTACCTTGAGCACAGTCTTGCCAAGCAGGGCAAGGTGCTCAAGCTCTTCTACTTAGGACCGATGTTCAGATACGACAGGCCAGGAGCTGGACGCTATCGCCAATTCCATCAGCTAGGCATAGAAATCATCGGAACTCCAAGTGCTGTTGCAGATGCTGAGGCAATAGTCCTGCTTTGGGAATTTCTGAGGGGAATCGGGCTTAGTGGGCTTAAGATGAGGGTGAATAGTTTGGGGTGCGAGAAATGTAGAGTAGAATATTCTCGCCTCATCAGGGAATTCCTTAAGGAGAGGTTGGAAAGGTTGTGCGATGATTGCCATGAGCGTTTCGAGCGCAACCCCTTAAGGGTGCTCGATTGCAAGCAGGAAATGTGTAAGGCCGTTGTGGCTGAGGCACCAGAGATAGGAAGCATTCTGTGTGAGGCATGTCAGGAGCACCTTGCTGAGGTTGAGAATCTTGTAAGCCAGGCAAATGTGGATTATTATATCGATTCGAGGCTGGTGAGGGGGCTTGATTACTATACCAGGACAGTCTTTGAAGTTTTCCATGTCTCTTCAGGTGTCGATAATTCCCTGGGTGGCGGGGGGCGCTATGATAGGCTTGTTGAGGATCTTGGTGGACCACAAACGCCAGCTGTTGGTTTTTCCGCAGGGATGGAACGCATAGCACAGGCGCTTGAGGCTGACGGCGTTGATGTCAAGGGTGAGAGTAGGCTCGATGTCTTCATTGCACCAATGGGAAAGCAGGCTTTTCCAACTGCCTTCAAGCTTGCTCTTGACCTTAGACAGGCGCTAAGTGTCTGGCTCGAGTTTGACGACCGCAAAATCGATCGCCAGCTTCGAAGCGCATCCCGTCTTGGGGCTCGCTTTGCAGCTATTATCGGATCGGAAGAGATTTCAAAGGGAATAGTGAAGATGAAAGATATGATCAGTGGTGAACAATTTGAAGTACCGCAATCAGAGGCTCTCAAATGGCTCAAACACCGCCTCAAGGAGGATTCTCTTGAGTGAGGGTATGAAAGGATTCAGGCGAACCCACACATGTGGTGAGTTGGGTAGGCAGGAAGTAGGTAAGGATGTCGTTTTGATGGGATGGGTTCACCGTAGACGTGATCATGGAGGTGTTATCTTCATAGACATCCGTGATCGTGAAGGCTTAACCCAGGTAGTATTCAAGCCTGATCAACCCGAATTGATGGAAAAAGCAAGGAACCTCAAGCAGGAGTATGTGGTTGCAGTTAAGGGTGTAGTGGATCCACGTCCTCCTGAAATGGTCAATACCGATCTCAAGACTGGTGAGATAGAGGTAAGGGCCCATGAACTTCGTATTCTCAATGAAGCCAGAACTCCTCCCTTTGTCATCGAGGATGAGGCTCAGGCTAATGAGGATCTAAGGTTTAGGTATCGCTATCTCGATCTGAGAAACCGCATTCTCAAGGAGAACATCATCCGAAGGCATCATGCTGCCCAGGCTGTGAGGCAATATTTGAACAAGCGAGGCTTTCTTGAAATCGAGACACCTCTTCTTGTAAAAAGAACCCCCGAAGGGGCTAGGGATTTTCTCGTTCCAAGCCGTCTCAATCCAGGAAAGTTCTATGCACTTCCTCAGTCACCACAGCTCTACAAGCAAATTCTTATGGTTGCGGGCTTTGATAGGTACTACCAGCTACCGCGCTGCTTGCGAGATGAAGACCTCCGAGCTGATCGCCAACCCGAACATACTCAAATAGACATAGAGATGAGCTTTGTTGAGGAGGAGGATGTCTTCGCGCTTGTTGAAGGGCTCATGCAGCATGTTTTTTCCGAGACAATAGGTGTAAGGGTTGAAATTCCATTTCCCCGGCTCACCTTTGCCGAGAGTCTCTCACGATATGGAACAGATAAGCCAGATCTGAGATTTGGTCTTGAGATTTCGGATATAACCTCACTTGTGGCTCAAAGCGAATCGGATCTTCTCAAGAATGCTGCAAGTAAGGGTGGTGCCTTCGCCATTAGCGTTCAAGGGGCATCCGGGATCTCTCGCAAGACAATTGAACAGCTTGAGGCTGTCGCAAAGAAGGCAGGTGCTCCGGGCCTTGCGTGGGGTAAGATCTCGGGTGATAAAGCTTCAGGTATATTGAGATACTTTGGTGCAGAGGCACTTGAGAAACTCCGTGCAGGTCAGGATGAGACTCTTGTTCTAATTGTTGCCGGTGAGCGTGTGCATTCACTTAAGGTTCTTGGCCAGGTCAGGGTTGAACTCGCAAAAATTCTTGGACTCATAGCCGGGGACGACTATCGTTTCGTCTGGATTACTGAGTTTCCAATTTTTGAATGGGATGAGAAGGAAGCTAGATGGGCGCCAGCTCATCACATGTTCAGTATGCCTTTTGATGAGGATCTTGAGTTTCTTGAGTCAGATCCGGGGAGGGTCAGGGGGCGCATCTATGATCTTGTCCTCAACGGAGTTGAGCTTGGGTCAGGCAGCATTCGAAATCACTTAAGGAGCATCCAGGAGCGAGTCATGAGGGTGATAGGGCTTGATAGGGAGGAGGCTTATCGAAGATTTGGTTTTCTGCTCGAAGCCTTCGAGTATGGAGCTCCTCCTCATGGCGGTATAGCTCTTGGATTCGATAGGATTGTCATGCTGCTTTCAGGCAGACAGACCATAAGAGATGTGATTGCATTTCCCAAGACAACGAGCGGAACATCCCTAATGGATGACTGTCCGTCCGAGGTTGATGAGGCTGATCTTAAGGAATTGCATATAAGACTCGATTTGCCAGATGGTGGTGGGAAGGCTTAATTGTGTGGTTTGACAGAAATGTGGGGCGGAGTGCGTCAAAGCTGATGTAAGGCAATTTGGCTTGACAAGACCGAGCCAGCATTGCTAAAGTTTGGCAGGTTCAGAGCGAAAACTCGTTGTGAACGCTATATCAATTTGCTAGAAGGGGGTGGTAAATGATGTTCACGAGGCGGATTTGGGTGGTGGTGGCCGTGGCGGGTCTGGTTCTCGTAGGACTGACTATTGGTTGTGGACCCAAACCGCCTTGTCCCGTGGCTCCTGAAGTGGTTAAGCAGTCGCAGGCTGAGACAGCGAAGGTGGAAAGTGACCTTGCTGAAGCCACTGCCGAGCGGCAGCGCCTCGAGAAGGAGCTTAGCGAAAAGCAAGCTCGCCTTAGTGAGCTGAGGGGCAAGCCGGATGAACTCAAGAAAAAGCTCGAAGCCCTGAAGAGGGGTAGCGGGCGATAGGTTGGGCAGGACGATGCCTAGTAGATTTCAAAAGGAGCTGATCAAAATGAAGTCTCGTCTGGGTATTGTAGGACTTGCCGCAATATCGCTCGCCTTCATCACTCTGATGGCATCGAGCGTTCTTGCGGTGGACGTATCGAAGGGACAGTTCTATACCGAAGAAGAGTATCAGAAACTGTCGAAGAAGGAAAGAGAGGCATATTGTTCAGCCTTGGCCGAGGAGGCAAAGCGACAGGAAGCTCGGCTCAAGGATGCACAGTCGAAGCTCCAAGCTGAGCGTGCTAAGATCGAAGATCTCAAGGCAAAGCTCAAGAAGGTTGACAGCGAGCTTACGCCTCTTGAAACGCAGGTCGCTGACCTCGAGCGGCAGATAAAGGAGCTCGAGGCACTTCCCAAGGAATGGACTGTCAAGGAAGGTGAGAATCTTTACAAGATCTCGGGCTATACCGAGATTTACAGCGATCCGACCAAGTGGCCCAGGATTTACAGGGCGAATAGGGACAAAATAGAGGATCCTAGTCTCATCTATCCTGGCTGGGTTCTGAGGATTCCGAGGGGACTCCCAACAATGCATACCGTTGTTGAAGGAGAGTGGCTAGCCAAAATTGCTGGTTACTGGGAGATATATGATGACTGGCGCCAGTGGACCAGGATCTATGAGGCTAACAAGGACAAGATCAGCGATCCTGATCTCATTCTCCCTGGTTGGGAACTCAGAATTCCGAGGTAGGTTTTGGGCGAAATAAGCAAGAGGTGACGGGAGAGGATTTCAAGGATTCTGATTGAGATTATTGCCGAAGCCTGAAGCTCTTGCCCCTTAGTGTGGGGACGAGGGCTTCAGTGCTTTTAAGAGCCCGAGGTGAAGCACGTGGATATTGTTACCAAAAGGATCGATCTTGGAGGAGTCGATCAGCTTAAGCTTTTCGGAATGCATGATGCTAACCTCAGACTCCTCAGGAGGGAGTTCAATGTCAAGATAGTTGCTAGAGGCGAGGAGATAGTCATAGAGGGTCCAGAGCAAGATGTCGAACGCTTAGGCTCAATAATCGAAGATCTCCTTGTAAGTGCGAAGAGGGGCATATTCATAGGTGAAGCTGATGTGAGATATGCTCTGTCTATGGCATCCGAGAACGGTAAGCAACTTGCCTCCTTTCATGAGAATCGCCTCGAGTATCACGATCTTAGGAAGGTAATAAGAGCCAAGACGCACGGACAGCAGGAATACGTCAAGGCGATGCGAGCCTATGACATTGTCTTTGCAATTGGTCCAGCTGGTACCGGTAAGACATATCTCGCTATGGCACAGGCTGTTTCTTCCCTTAAGCGTAGAGATGTTGACCGTATTCTCCTGGTTCGCCCGGCCGTTGAGGCTGGCGAAAGCCTCGGCTTCTTGCCAGGCGATTACACAGAGAAGGTTGGACCGTACTTACGCCCTCTCTATGACGCCCTTTATGAGATGATGCCGGCTGAGAAAATTCGTAAGTCCCTTGAGATGGGTATAATAGAGGTGGCACCCCTGGCCTATATGCGTGGTCGTACCCTCAATAACTCTTTTGTCATTCTTGATGAGGCTCAGAATACAACACTCGATCAGATGAAAATGTTCCTGACGCGCCTCGGATTCAACTCCAAGGCTGTTATAACGGGGGATGTAACCCAGATAGATCTTGCCCGTAAGGAGGAGTCAGGGCTGGTTTTGATTCAATCAGTTCTAAAGCGGGTTCAGGGCATAAAATTCATCTATCTGACAGGCCAGGATGTTGTGAGACATCGCCTCGTCCAGGAAATAATAAGGGCATTCGACAAGTATGAGGATGAGAAACGAAAAGGTAAGTCTTAATTGTATCTCGCTTATTCACTTGAGGCTCTTGATTCAAAGCCAAAACTGAGTTATTCTTACATTTGGGTCGAGAGTCCCTATCACTGAGGTAGCATGGACGATTCACAATCTGGCTCTACACTTGATGTCAGGGGGCTACCTCGTGCTTTCGGCTATCTCAGGCCTCTTATCCATCAGGTGGCTCGAGACATCCTTAAAGAGCATAAGATTGACTCCTTCGCGATAAGCATTACCTTTGTCAAGGATTCCCAGATAAGCAAGCTCAACAAGGCTGCCCTCGGCAGGGATGGTCCAACCGATGTGATAGCATTCGATCTTTCGGAGAGAGGCCTCCGTTTCGATAAGGTCGGTGACGTATACATCTCGAGTGAGCGTGCAGTTGAAAATAGTCTCCGGTTTGGTGTATCTTGTGATGAGGAATTCCTTCGCCTTGTCATTCACGGCATCCTACATGTCCTTGGCTATACCGATGATTCAACTTCGAGACGAAGGAAAATGCATCGAACACAGGAGATGTTCTTGAAAAGATACTTAGGTAGTCTCACTTCGAGACGAAATCAATAGATAGGGAGAGTGATGGAATTGGAACCGTCGTCATGGATCGACCTAGTCCTGCTTTTGGTCTTCCTTGGACTCTCGGCTCTCTTTTTTGCCGGTGAGTTTGCCTTTTTCTCGGCTTCGGAGGACGAACTTGAGAAGAGTGATGACAAGCGTGCAAGAATAGCGCTAAGTATGCTTGGAAAGCCACACGAGCTGATGATCAATCTCCTCATCGCCAGCTCGCTATCGAGTGCACTTGCTGCTGTCCTTGCCCTTCGCATAGCCTGGCGAGAGTTCCCTGAGGGCAGAGTGAGGACACTGGGGTCGATAGGTGCATTACTCATCATTTCGATCGTAATTGCGATACTTGCAAGGCTTCTACCTCGAATTTATGTTGCCAAGGATCCAGAGGGTGCTGCCAAACGCCTTGCCAGACCCATCTTCGTGCTTTTTGTGCCAATATGGCCGCTGGTGAGAGCAGTGCTTTTCATAACGCGAGGTCTTTTCGTAGCCGGTGCACGGGCAAGAGAGCTTCTGTTAAAGTCAGGGCAACTAAGGGCAATCGCACGTGCTGAGGAAAACGAAGATACAGATAATCAAGATGAGCAGGAGATGATAAATGCAATCTTCGAGATGCGTGATACGACTGTGAGAGAGGTAATGGTTCCGCGGATCGATATGGTCTGTGCTGAGCTTACCACAACGGTAAGAGAAGCCATCAGAATAATAGCTGAGGGTGGCCATTCGCGCATCCCTGTCTATCACAAAACCATAGATGACATCCGCGGTATCCTTCATGCAAGAGATCTCTTCAAGCTTGTAAACGAGGGAGGACTCGATGCTGACATAAGTCCCATATTGCGCGAAGCTTTCTTCATTCCTGAGAGTAAGAAGGTGAACGATTTGCTTACCGACCTTCGAAAGCGGAAAACACATATGGCAATAGTTGTTGATGAATTTGGTGGGGTCGTGGGTTTGGTAACTCTTGAGGATGTGCTTGAAGAAATCGTTGGTGAAATCTATGACGAGTACGAGGAGGAGGAAAAGCTTATCCAGGTTGTCAATGATGATGAGGTTAGAGTTGATGGCAAGGTTCGCATAGACGAGCTTAACGAAGCCATCAAAACCGGGATTGCGGAAGCTGAAGACTATGATACCCTGGCAGGCTATCTCTATGACCTCCTCGGTAAAGTTCCTTCGGAAGGTGATGAGTTTGAAGCCGACGGATTGAGATTCGTTGTTGATAAGGTTACGGGTCAGAGAATAGAGAAGGTTGTGATAAGGGGGAAGGGAGTGGGAAAGGCAGCCCGCAAGGCTCGGGACTAGGGGCCTTTGATGAGTATTCATCGCACCCATGGTGTTGTATTGCGAACACGCAAACTTCGCGAGTCAAGTAAGATCGTCATATTTTTCACTCGCGACTTTGGCAAAATCTCTGCTGTAGCCAAGGGTGGTTACAAGCCAAAGAGCAAGTTTGGATCGAGCCTTGAGCTCTTCACGAGGTCTGCAATCATATTCTACAAGAAGGAGAATCGTGAACTGCACACCCTGAGTCACAGTGAGGTCTTGAGCCCATACGAGAATCTAAAGAAGGACGTGATAAAGGTAGCTTATGCGAGTGTAGTTGGGGAGATGGTCGAGCGTTTGCTCCCTGCTGAGGAACCCAACAAGAAGATCTACCAATTGCTTATCAATGTACTCAAGCAAATAGACCTTGCCAATCGTAACCAGCTTGAAGTAATACTATCGTCCTATGAACTCAAACTTCTGCATCTCATTGGGTATGGGCCTCAGCTTCGAAGCTGTGTTCGATGTGGACATGAGATTTCTCAGGGAGCCTGGTTTGGATTGATATCTGGTGGGTTGCTTTGCAAAAGATGCCATGATCATGATCTAAATGCTGTGAGCTTATCCGATAGGGCTTTAGCGCTCCTCAGGGAGCTTGAAACTGAATCTGTAGAAAGCCTGAGGGGGAAGTATTCTTCGGATAGATATAGCAGGGAGGTTTCGAATCTCCTGAACTCCTTTGTGCGCAGTCAAGTAGGTGAGACAGCCAATATCAAGTCGCTTGATTTTCTTGAAAGGATTAGAGATGTCTCGGTGGAATGAGAAAACCTTGACCTTGCAGGATCTCATAATGAAGCTTGAGAGCTTCTGGGCAGACTATGGCTGCGCTATTCATCAACCCTACAACAGCGAGGTTGGGGCCGGTACTTTCAATCCTGCAAGCTTTTTGCGTGCACTTGGGCCTGAACCATGGCGAGCTGCGCATGTCGAGCCATCACGGAGACCAAGGGATGGGCGATATGGCGAGAACCCGATGCGGGTTCAGCAGTTTCTCCAATACCAGGTAGTCATCAAGCCTTCGCCTCAGGACATCCAGGAGGTCTATCTGGAAACTCTGAAGAAAATAGGCATAGATCCCAGAGAGCATGACATAAGGTTTGCTGAGGATGACTGGGAGTCACCAACCCTCGGGGCTTGGGGTCTCGGCTGGCAGGTCTGGCTGGATGGGATGGAAATAACCCAGTTCACCTACTTTCAGCAAGCTGGTGGCTTTGATCTAGATCCCATAACTTGCGAAATAACATATGGTCTTGAGCGCATCGCCATGTGTATTCAGGAAGTCGACGATATAAAAGCAATAAAATGGAATGATACCCTTACATGGAATGACATATGCGGGCGCAATGAGGTTGAGTTCTCTAAATACAACTTTGAAGAGGCCGACCTCGAAGCTCACTTCCAGATGTTTCAGTTCTTTGAGAAAGAGGCAGGGCGCCTTGCACGAGAAGGTCTTGTTATGCCAGCCTATGACTTTGTTCTGAAGTGCTCCCACATTTTCAATGTGCTCGACGCCCGTGGAGCAATAAGCGTAACAGAAAGAGCATCCTACATCCTTAGGGTGAGGAGGCTTGCGAGGCTGGTTGCTCAAAAATACATGGAACAACGTGAGGAGCTTGGTTTTCCACTGCTAAAGGGGTGCTCAAGTTGAATCTTCTCTTCGAGATAGGAACCGAGGAACTTCCTCCATCCTACATTGGACCCGCTCTTAAACAGATGGAGAGGCTTGCCCAAGAAAGATTTGGTGAGGCAAGGATCGCGTACGGCGAAATCAAAACGTATGGCACACCGCGAAGGCTCGTTCTCATTGTTAGGGGGCTCTCTGAGAAGCAGGAAGACATTAGCGAGAAGGTTTTCGGTCCGCCTGCCAGTGTTGCTTTTGATACATTGGGCAAAC
The DNA here is from genome assembly GCA_029933125.1 of bacterium. Taxonomy (GTDB): domain Bacteria; phylum Arandabacterota; class Arandabacteria; order Arandabacterales; family Arandabacteraceae; genus JALGWB01. Next base: position 45,187 of record JAOZOU010000005.1, read on the forward strand.
CCACTCAGGCAGCCATTGGCTTTGCGAAGTCTCAAGGGGTGGATGTTGGCGATCTTGTCATTGAAGAGAGGGGAAAGGGAGAATATGTCTGCATTGAAAAAACCAAGATTGGGAAACCGACACGCGATAGGCTTCCTGCGATTCTGGCTGATCTGGTTAAATCTATCTCTTTTCCGAAAGCGATGCGGTGGGAAAGTTCGGGCATGCGTTTTGCTCGTCCTATCCGGTGGCTTGTAGCGATAGCTGACAGTGAGGTTATTGAAGTCCAGATAGCCGGAGTTAGTGGCTCATGCTTTACGAGGGGACATCGCTTTCTCGGGAAGCAGCGGATCACAGTATCGAGTGTCGATGAATACATTGAGCTCCTGAGGCGCGAATTTGTGATAGTCAATCAAGAGGAGCGTAAGGCTGCAATTGCTCGGGAGATAGGTGAAGCAGCTTCGGCGGTTGGTGGCAAAATCGTTGATGATGAGGAGTTGCTCGAGCGCGTTACCTTCATGGTGGAATATCCCCTTGCAATTGCCGGAAGTTTTTCAAAGAAGTTCCTCGAGATGCCGCGGGATGTTGTTGTGACTGCTCTTAGAGAACACCAGGACTTCTTCTCAGTCCATGATGGCTCAGGAAATCTAATGCCATATTTCGTTGCTGTTGCCAATGTGGATGCTGATCGAAATGGGAAAATCAGAAGTGGTAACGAAAGGGTTCTGAAGGCACGTCTTGAAGATGCCCTCTTCTACTGGAAGCAAGATCTCAAAGATGGGTTAAGTGCGATGGTTGAGCGCCTGAGTAAGGTTATCTGGCAGGAGAGGCTTGGGACTCTCCGGGAGAAGACGGATCGCCTGGTCGCAATCTCTTCGTGGTTGTGTGAGAAAACAGGTTTAGGAGATATCTCCAAGGTCTCGCGTGCAGCATTTCTTGCGAAGGCTGATCTTACCTCAAACATGGTAAGAGAGAAGGAATTCTCTGGACTGCAGGGTACAATGGGCAAGGAATATGCACTCGCTCTAGGGGAGGATGAGGAGGTTGCTCAGGCTATCTATGAGCAATATCTTCCAAGATTTGCGAACGACGTTCTGCCCGCTACCGAAACCGGAACAATCCTTTCGCTAAGCGACAGAATTGATACGCTTGTAGGCTACTTTGGTATCGGATTGATTCCCTCAGGTTCTGAGGATCCCTACGCTTTGAGAAGGGTGGCTACGGGTCTTACGAGAATCCTCATCGCAAGGCGCCTCCATGTTCCACTCGATGCTGTGGTTGAAGAGGCAGCTAACCTGTTTGGCGAAAAGCTATCCGTCCCTTTGGAGGAGCTTACGGCAAGCCTTAAGGATTTCATCCGCCAGAGACTGGCTACAATCCTTACCGAAAGCGGCTATCGCCAGGATATGGTTGATGCTATCACAGATGTGGGTCTAGATGATGTTGCTGATGCTTTGCTGCGACTTGAAGCACTCAAAGAATTTGAGACAGATGAGAGATTTGGTGTTTTGATAACCGCTTTCAAGCGAGCCTACAATATCACCAAGGGAAAGTATCGGGGCAATCTTGAGCCGAATGGCTTTGAGAGTGAGTATGAGCGAAAGCTCTTTGAAATTTTCGGATCTGTAAAACCTCGCTTTCAAGAACATATTGAGAGACGCGATTTCAGAGGAGCCCTTGGTGTTCTGCTAGAGCTCGCTGAGCCAATTGATAAGTTCTTTGAAAATGTGATGGTCATGGTTGATGATGAGAATCTGCGAAATCTGCGCCTTAATCTGCTCGGCAATATTACCCACCTTTTCTTAAGGATAGCCAACTTCTCCAGACTGGAATCGAGCTGATGGCATCTCGAGGAAGTCGCAAGGTTCTAATTCTAGGTTTGGACGGTGCTACATGGGATCTGCTTCTTAAGCTGATTGAAGATGGCACTATGCCCAACCTCGGTTCTCTGCTCAAGAAGGGCGTCTGGGGGAACCTTGTTACGGTTGTGCCTCCCGTAACAGCCACTTCCTGGACAACTTTTTTTACGGGTCTCGATCCTGGCAAGCACGGTGTCTTTGAGTTTCTCCTGAGAAGGAAAGGGATTTCACAATCGGCTGTCTCGAAGCGCAATCCTTTTGGGGAAGTACCGGTTAACTCAACGCTCAGGGACGGTAAACCCCTCTGGGTACTTGCAGATGAGGCAGGTCTTAAGTCTGTGGTTATAAGTGTTCCTATAACCTATCCACCGGAGAAGATAAATGGTGTGATGATAAGTGGCTTTCTTACTCCACTTGGCAAGCGCGACTTCGTGGAACCTCCCGGTGTTCTTGAAGAGCTCGAGGGGAAATTCGGACCATACAAGCTCTATCACAGGCAGGTTTATTCACGCAGGGGGGTTGGGAAGGTTATCGATGAACTCTATGACGTTCTTGATTTCAACATCAAGGTCACACGCTATCTTATGAAAACACGCGATTGGGATCTTTTCTTCGCTCATTTCTGGGGAACAGACCGTGCGCAGCATGAACTGTGGCATCTTCTTGATGATCAACATCCTCAGCATTCAGAAGAGGAAGCAAAGGTTTATGCGCCAAGACTTAAGGGATTCTATAGGATGCTTGATGAGGGGCTTGCTCAGATCGTTGAAGATGCAGATGATGCCAGCATCGTTATAGCTTCTGATCATGGTTTTGGACCCATCCACACATTCTTGAGTTTCAATGTCTGGCTTATGGAGCGAGGATATCTTCACTTCAAAAGCGATTTCGTGAGCTGGTTCAAGCGAGTTTGGTTTTCGCTTGGATTCACACCTGTATTGTTCTATAGACTATCGATGGCACTTGGATTGGCAAGACATAGACTCGCTGGTGGTTTTCACTCGAGGCAGAGGATGCAGATGCTTTTGAACAGGTTTTTCCTTTCGCTTGAGAATGTTGACTGGTCAAGAACTGTGGCTTATTCACGAGGTAATTATGGACAGATATACGTCAATCTCAAGGGCCGGGAGCCTTACGGGTGTGTAAATCCGGGAAGTGAGTATGATGACATAAGAGAAAAGATAAGGTCAGAACTTCTGGCAACGTCCGATCCCGCGACTGGCGAGCAGCTTATTGATAGAGTCTACCTTAGGGAGGAAATCTATCACGGTCCTTATGTTGACGAAGCCCCCGACCTCGTATTCCTGCCCAAGGACATGAAGAACAAGGCACTTGGTACACTTGACTTCACAAGCAATAGATTCATCTTCCCAGCCCATGGCAACTCGGGAGATCATCGCATGGAAGGCATTTTGCTCGGACTCGGCAATGGCTTCAGACGAGACCACAATTTTGGCTCGCTATCCATACTCGATGTTGCCCCAACTGTGCTTCATCTCTTGGGTCTTGAGGTTCCACGCCAGATGGATGGTAGGGTGGCGCATGACATTCTTGACGATGATTTTGCACGTCACAATCCAGTGAAATATTCCGATAACCAATTGATAGGAAGGGCTAGGGGGTCCCTTCTTTCGGGTGAGGCAAGTGAGGAGATCAGAAGAAGATTGGAAGGGATAGGTTACGTAGGATGAATCCTGGAGAGCGCAAATCGATTTCCTTTGTCCTTCCGGCCTACAACGAGGAAGAGAACATAGAGCGGGCAGTGAGAGCCATTGTTGATGTTGCCGAAGGGCTTGATCTTGAAGATTGGGAAGTAATAGTCGTTGACGATGGTAGTAGCGACAGAACCGGTGAGATAATAGATAGATTGCACGAAGAAAATGAGCGTATAAGGCCTATCCACCATGAGCAAAACCTCGGCTATGCTGATGCACTTCGTACAGGTTTTAAGAGCGCAAGGTGTAAGCTCATCTTCTATACAGATTCTGATCTTCAGTTTGATGTTAGGGAGGTAAAGAATTTCCTTCCGGCAATTGAGGATTACGATATAGTCACGGGTTTCCGTATCTACCGCTATGATCCCTTTTCAAGACTTGTGCTCGCATGGGGCTACAACTTAATTGCCAGAACGATATTCCGCCTGAAGGTAAGGGATATCGATTGTGCCTTTAAGCTTTTCAGGCGCGAGGTATTTGATGTGATAGATATACGTTCCAAGAAGTTTTTCGTTGATACCGAGATTTTGGCAAAGGCGCGCTATCATGGTTTCAGAATGACAGAGATTGGAGTAAGGCACTATCCGCGTGCAGGTGGGCGAAGTACAGTTCGCCCAAGCCATGTTTTGAGCACCTTAAGGGAGTTGGCCAAGATGTGGTTCGAAATATATCTCGGTATTGGCAAGAGAAAATCGTGATATGCACAAAGTGTCGAGAGATCTCGTTGCTATCCTTCTGCTCGTCGTCCTGATCACCCTTTTCTTCCTCAATGAACTGGTCACAGATGAGACGATAGTTACCTACAGGTTGAAAAATGTCTATCCCTGGTTGGCAGAGGCCACCAGTGAGGATCTCCAGAAGCCATCTATCACATCTGACTGCACCTTCTCCTACTATCCAAGACGCTTCTTCGCTACGGAGAGTTTGAGGCACGGCGAGATACCCTTCTGGAATCCACATCAGTTCTGCGGGATTCCTTTCCTTGCAACCTTCCAATCTGCTGTTTTCTATCCTGTAAACATCCTGCTCTATGCTTTTGATCCTCCTACACAGATGGATCTTTTTGTCTACATTCACTTCCTGATTGCTGCAATCTTCAGCTTTCTGCTTGCAAGGAAACTGGGAATCTCGATTGCTGGTTCATCAATAACCTCGCTAACTTTTACTTTTTGTAGTTTCATGATTACACGCTATGGTCAGCCAACTTTCATTTCAACAGCAAGCTGGGTTCCGGCATTGGTTTTGCTTGGAGAGCGCCTGAGAGAGAAGCCAACATTGAGGCGTGCAGGATTTCTGGCCCTCGGACTGGTCTTAAGTATACTTTCTGGATTTCCTCAGCTTGTAATCTACAGTATCTATATCCTGGGGATTTACTTGATCATAAGGAGTTCGCTTGAAAGGCAAAGGGGTCTAAGGGAGCGACTGATTCCCCTTATCTACATGCTCATTGCAGTATGTGTGGCTATTCTCATTACTTCCTATCAGCTTCTGCCAACCTATGAGCTTAGCAGGTTCTCTTATCGCAAGATACTCCCCTTTGAGATGATCGCATCGAGTGCCCATACAAAGCTTGCAGCAGTCAAGTATTTCATTCCTGACTTCCTAGGCAATCCCGTTGATCTTGGAGCAAAGAGCAAGATCCTTCATGGAGCTCATGGTGGCTCAACTTTCTCGCGCAACTATGTAAGCACAACTGGCTATGTGGGTATCCTTCCCTTGCTCCTGGCTCTTATTTCTTTCCTCAAGCCATCGCGTAGATCCCTTCCATTTGTTGCTCTTGCTGTCTTGAGTCTGCTGATAGTGTTTGGTACGGGCCTTCTTCGCATCGTCTATCATCTACCCGGGTTCAATTTTTCTCGAATTGATCGAGTCATTGTCGCCTATATGTTCTCGATTGCTGTGCTTGCGGGTCACGGTTTTGATAAGATCTTCTCAGGCAGAGAAAGACATGTGCCTATTGCGGCGGTTTGCTTTGCTGCATTTGCGATCGTGTTGGCTTTGTGGATTGGCAAGGTTGGCGTCGCTAATATAATCGCTCAGGCTGGTGAACGTGTGCCAGCGGATCTCTATCGGAACTATGTGCTCAGAAAAATTGTCTTCTTTGTCATCCTGAGCCTTCCAGCTTCTTTGTTTGTCATACTTGCATGGCGCCAAAGATTATCGCATAGGGCTTTCACGATTGCAGCCTTGTGCATCCTGCTGGTTGATTTGCTTCCAGGAGCGGCTAAGTTCAAGGTGACTCAGAAGGCTTCTGAGATCGTGCCGGAGAGCGTTTTCATTGACCGTCTCCGTTCGGATGAGAGCATGTGGCGTTTCGCCAAGTTTGGGGCTGATGTAATCCCAGCAAACACGGCAACGCTTATTGGCCTTGATGACATTCATGGTTATGATGCCCTCAATGTGAACCACTATATCGAGGTGCTTGGAGCAATTGACAAGTCAGTCATATCCGTCAGCAATGCTGCCCTGAGAAGGCGCATAGGTCCCTTTGGCAGAAGCTCGGCTCTTACTTCGAAGATCCTAGATCTGCTCAATGTCAAATATATCTTGGGTGTTGCTGATGTTGGAAGCACACATCCTGAGGCTATTCGCTGGGTTAACAAAGATTGCTTGTCTCGGGCTTTTCTTGTAGCCAGGGCTCATTTTCTTGATACCTATGATGCTATTCTTGCATACATGGGAAGCCAGGAATTCGATCCGGCAAGTGAGGTTCTCCTTAAAAGAGATGAAAGTGTGGCGGGTGTGGTAAGTGAAGGTGGCATGGCAGGCGGCGAGGCATTGCCAGGGCACGCAAGAATAACAAGATATGAATCAAATAGGGTTGAGATCGAAGCTATCTGTAATGGTCCCTGCTATCTTGTCGTCTCAGATGTTTGGTATCCCGGATGGAAGGTATATGTTGACGGAAATGAGGCGGAGCTCCTGAGGGCGGATTACGCCTTCAGAGGCGTGAGGCTGGAGGGTGGAAAGCACTCGGTTGTTTTTTCCTACTTCCCACGAAGCTTTAGGCTGGGCCTTTTGCTAACAATATCTGGTCTTGCCCTTCTTGGAGCGATGCTTTCCTCAGTAAAAGATTTCTACAACTTGAGGTAACTGGATGGCGGGTAAACACACGGCGACTGTGGGGGCGCTCCTTGTCTTCGTAGCTGCCCTATTGTATTTCCTTTCGTATGCGCGCTATGGGCTTGCCTATGACGAGGGATACCTTCTCGATGCTGTTAAGAAGATAATGGAAGGGCAAGTAATCTACCGTGACTTCCACCATACATATGCCCCGGGAAGATTTTATCTCATCGCTTGGGCTTTCCGCCTATTCGGAAACGACCTCATGGTCGAGAGGATAATCTTTGCCATACTCGAATCCGTCAAATGCCTTCTGGCCTTTGTAATTGCGAGAAAACTGCGAGCAGGTGCTTTCGCCTGGCTAGCCCCATTGCTCATATGTCTTGCACCTGGACCGTGGCACAAGGTTTTCTTTTCCACCTTCGGGTTCTTGGCGATCTATGCGGTTCTCATCATGCTCGAGAAAAATTGGAAGGGGGCATTGGCTTGCGGGCTGATTGTTGGGATAAGTGGCATCTTCAGGCAGGATGCGGCCGCATTTGCTCTGCTTGGGGCTCTTGGAGGGCTGGCGCTTGCGAGAGCCACACATTTGCTGACCTGGCGTGATGTCTTGAAGCGTCTTGGTGGAATGATTGGTGGAACATTGGTCAGCGTTGTGCCGGTGCTTGGCTACTTTCTGTGGCAGCATGCCCTCGGTGCAATGATAGAGAAGGTCACGAGAGAGGGGATGCTAGATAACTTAACAAATCGCATTCCTTATCCTGGAATTCTTCCCACAACAAAGCTTGACGCAATGTACATAAAGGTCATACTTGGATCAAAGATCCTTTTTTATCTTCCCTTCATAGTTTATGCCCTTGCCGTCTTTGTCATAATCAGGACCTTGGTGAAGAAGCAAGATACTATCCTTACCGCCGGTATCGCGGTTGTGGCAACTGCTGCTATTTTGGCTTTCAACCAGAGTGTGTGGCGCTCTGACGTTGGTCACCTGCTCCAGACAATGCAATTTGTATTCCTTCTCTTCCCTATCGTCGCTGCACAGCTAAATAGGTGGGTTGAAGAGATCGTGAGAGCAAGAGTTGGCCGCAGAAGCGTGACCGTACTGCTCTTTGCTATCTTGCCTTTCATCGTTCTCTCGGCAATCTATGGTTGCTATCTCGCGACGACATCAAGACGGGTGGCAATGCGTTTCGTTGAGGAGGGTATATCGGTAGGTGATATCGAATATCTTGGATCAATTGTAGTGAGGTTTGGCAACGATACCAGGCTGGGGCTCGAGCGTGTACCTATTTATCTGCGCAGGGACGAAGCTGCCTTTTTCATGGCGATAAAAGAATTTCTTGATAAGCATACTCTGCCAGGTGACTATGTGCTCGCTGTGCCCCAGCTTCAGATGCTCTATTTCTTCTACGATCGGAGAAACCCAACAAGATATGCCCACTATCGGAGGGCGCTGGACCCAGATGAGGAGGAGCGCTACATCGAGGATATAAGAACCCATGCAACAAAATATATTTTTCTCGTGGAGCCTTACGAGGGAGCACGCATAGGGGCAACTCGGCAGCCTTTCAGCCAGTATGCTCAACGGGTGAGATCGTGGATCCTGGCCAACTATGAAGAGGTTGAGAGAATAGGTCCTGTAAGAATCCTGAGAATGAAGAAATGAAAAAGTCCTCTCTGCTAAAAATTGTAAGACTGGTCGTAAGCACCGGGCTGATTCTTTATTTGATCTCGAGACTTGATCTTGGTGCTGTGGCTCATAATTTTCGATCACTGAGCCCCTTCTACTTAATTCTTGCAGGTGCCCTCATATTTGTGATGGTACTTGCCAATGCTTTACGCTGGAAGGTCATACTCAAGTCAAAGGATGTTAGAGTACCCTACTGGCGTCTGGTGTATTTTTATCTTGTCGGCATCTTTTTCAGTTCGATTCTGCCTACGAGCATTGGTGGCGATTTCGCAAGAGTCGTTGCAGTGGCTAATGCGACCGAAAGGGGAGCTGACGCTTTAGCCTCAGTTGTGGTTGAGCGATTTCTGGGTTTCTTTATTTTGCTTCCTGTCGCCCTTTTTTCACTACCCTTCGTCAGCGATAGAATCTCAGAATGGAAGCTACTGGTGATAGTCGGATGCGTTGCAATTGCTGTTTTTGTGGGGGCTTATCTCATGCTCCTGAGGCCTGTTGCCAGGCGGCTTGCTATGGTGCTCAATCCCCTCCTTAGTATTCTCGTGCGTTTCCGCGCAAGAGAAAGGCTTGAGAAGGCTTATGAAGCCGTTGTTGCGTATAGCAAGTACAGGGGTACTATCCTCATTGCACTGCTTCTCAGTCTGGTTGCGAGATTGCTATGGATAGGGGGTTGCTTCGTCCTTGCACAATCCCTTGAGATTAGATCGGGCTTCATGGCTCTTCTGCTTGTTGTTCCCGTTGTAGAGCTCGTGAGAATGATACCGATATCGATAAGTGGTCTGGGACTGCGCGAGGCCGCTTTCGTTGTCATGTTGAAGCAGTTTGGTGTCGCAGATAGCAAGGCTTTCACGCTGGCCGTTACCATTTATGTTCTTTTCTTCCTTCTTGGTATAGTGGGCGGCGTTCTCTATGGTACACGCCAATTGCTCCCGGCTAGGAGTGCGAAGTGAAATCCCTCAAGATAGCCATGGTATGTGTGCTTTTCATTGTCATTGTTTGTGCATTCTTCAGTGATGTGATATTTGGTAAGCGCATTCTCTTGACATGCAATCCCCATATCTGGAGTCCATGGAAGGCTTATACATCAGCGCAGAGCGCCGCAACGAAGACATATCGAACAGATTCGGCGCTTACCTACCTTCCTCGTCTTTACGAACTCAAGCGTGCAATCGGCGGTGGGAGACTTCCTCTATGGAATCCCCATGTCTTTATGGGATATCCCTTCTTCGCTGATCCTCAATCGCGGGTTTTTTATCCTATCTCACTCCTGCTTAGCCTCGGTGATCCTGAGCGAGCTCTTGGTTTTGATGTCGCAATTCACTTGGGAATAGCTCTAATGGGGATGTATGCTTTCCTGACATCGCTTGGAGCATCCAAGCCTGGAGCAGTTCTTGGTGCTCTCACCTTTGGATTTTCATCATTTTTCTTCACACGAATGGGGCATCCAACATTTGTTGCCACAGCCAGCTGGATACCCTGGCAATTCTTCGGTTTTCACTTAGCGCCTAGACGCTGCATGGGCAAGGCCGTATTGCTTGGCGCGCTTGTACTGGGATACCTTGCAGGCTTTCCACAGGTGTTTTTCCTCGGAGTTGGCGCACTCCTCTTCTATGCCATCTGGATCTCAGTCGAGGAGATCGTGCAACGCGATAGATCAAGGTTGTTTGAGAATGTGAAGATCTTGCTAATCATTGGTGGAATTGCCTTCCTCATTGTGTCACCGCAGCTTCTGGCTTTCATTGAGTTCATACGTAACTCCAGAGGACTCGGCATTGATTTTGAAACAATGAAGACTTCATACATGTCAAGCCCATGGGTGCTTTTGAGGGTGCTCGTCCCTGGATTTTTTGGCAATCCTGTTGAGGGCACAAGCTGGCTAAGATTACTGAATCCAACCTTCCATCCTTACAACGAAGGCTTCCTGGTTTATGCTGGTGTGGGAAGTGCTCTCGTAGCACTTGGTGGCTTGGCTTTCTTGAAGAGCTCAAGAGAGATCAGAGCCTTCTGGGGTCTGCTTGTGCTTGCCTGCGCTCTCGCCCTTAGTTCCTCGCTTCTCAAGCCATTTTACGTTGCCATTCCGTTTCTGAGGTTCTCCCAGATCGACCGTATATCGGTCATAGCGTGTTTGAGTCTTTCAACTGTGGCAGCTCTTTCATTTTCCCAAATCTCAGAGGCTTCGAGGAGCCAGAGGAGAAGATTTGTAATCATTGTTCTCGTTGCTACTACCATGATCCTTGTTGGCTATTTGGGCTTTAGCATCAATCGCTATTCCATAATGGGAAGTATAAAGCAGGAGGCAAAGAGATTTGGGCATTCCTTCTGGCAGACCCAGGCGTCGCATAGGATTTGGAACTGGGCTAGAAGTGAACGCCCAGAGTGGGCAAGGTTCGAGGCTGAAAACTTAAAGTTTTCACTCGTGATGGCGCTTGTCTCTGGATCACTCCTTCTGGGATATGTGATGAGACGTGATAAGCGATGGTTCCCGATCGTCCTTGGCTGGGTTTTTGTTGCACTGACATCTGGCGATCTCATGAAGGTTGCAAGGTCATACTATGTTAGCCAGCCTTCGGGGAGTCTCTGTGAAACCGAGGGAATAGCCCTGCTCAGGGAGCTCGTTAGCGATGGGGCTGGGTGGCGAGTTCTTCATTATGGCAGTGCTAGTGAGGTTTTGCCTGCAAATACCAATGCGATTTTCGAAATCCCATCAATCTCAGGACGCTCAACCCTTGTTCCTGAGGGTTTTGCAAACTATGCACTCGTTTCAAGCAGCCTCTCTTCAAGATCTGCATCGAGCCAGGAAGTACTTAGCCTGAAGGATATTGCTTGTGCAAGATATCTTCTGGCGGATACGCTTTATCCTGAGATGCTTCGTTCTCCTATCCTGGCTGGGATGATGGCAACCCTTAAGCGGAAGCCCGAGGTTTTGGCTGTAGCAAAGGAGGCAAGGCTGGCCTTTCCGCTCACGGTAGGTAAGATTGACATGGAAGTCGTACTCCCCCAGGCCGAGGGCCTGGAATTTTACTTCGCGTTTGAATCTCAAAGCACATTGAGAGACTCCATTTATCTCAGTCTCAACGTCTCAAACAGGCTAACGGTCAGTTCGACCTATGCCTTTGATTCGGCTTGGGATGCTGGGATATGGCACAGACTATATCTTGACATATCCCGCTTGAGCGGAGGCAGATCAAAGGTTGAGATTGAGCTCAGAAGCAAGCATCCGGCTCAGCCGCAATGTTACCTTGCGGGGGGAGACATTGTGGAGAGGATCTGTGAGGTGAGGTCTTCTCAAGGAGGCTATACGCTTGAAGGGATAGGGAAGGAGGGGAGAATACTTATCGACCTTTCGAGTCACAATCCGCTGCTTAAACTCTCTTTGGACTGGGGTGACTTCAAGACGGTTGGTTACATTACATTTCCTCCTGGATGGGAGCACCGCTCCATAACTATCCCCGTTGAAGGCGGCGCTGGCAGGCTCAGAATCGAGGGGGATGGTGAATTTGAAATAGCAAGAGCAAGGGTCATCGAGACTGCTGAGGCATATGTCCCTGGATTCGAAGTTCTCTACAATGGTGATATGGTCATAGTTGAGAACACGCGAGCGATTGAGAAGGGCATTTTCATAGACAAGTCTCGGACTGTATTCCATAGGAAAGGTGACGAGATCTTGCTCAGCTTCGATCCCTCAAGCATGCTTAGGGATGAGGCGGGCTCGTGCCTTATTCTTCATTATGGTCCCGAGCACATCGAAGCAGAGGTCACAGCAAGGCGAGAGGGTTATCTTTTGTTACAGGATGTTCACTACCCGGGTTGGAAAGGCTATGTGGATGGTAGGCCAACTGAGGTTTTGCCAAGCTATCCTGGGATACGTGCTATAGATGTTCCAGCGGGCAAGCATCGCATCATCATGGAATATCGACCATTCTGGATGAGATTGGGATTGGGCCTTATGGTAGCAGGTCTTATTGTTGGAATCATTTATGTCAGGAAGTCAAGCTAGGGCAAAGGGCACCAGGCCCACAGATGGGGTCGTATCAAGAGGGCTTAGAAAGGGTGAGTGGCTTGCCTTTTGCTGCATCTTTGGTGTAGCCACTCTGTTGAGAATTGCCTATGCGCTTCAATCGCGCCAAAGTCCTTTCTTTGACCAGCTTGATCTCGATTCACGCTTCTACGACCTGTGGGCTAAGAAGATAGCCAGGGGCAATTGGATTGGTGATGATGTCTTTTTCATGGGCCCGCTCTATCCTTACTTTCTTGCAACCATCTACTCTCTCTTTGGACCTAACCTGCTTGGGGTTCGTTTGATCCAGAGTGTGCTTGGCGGATTTACTGCTGGCTTCACCTTCCTGCTTGGCAGGGAATGCTTCAATGCTACTGTTGGTTTAATTGCAGGGTGTTTGGTAGCTCTCTATGTTCCTTTTATCTTCTACGACAATGCCATTCTTTTTCCTGTTCTAGCTGCGTTTCTCAATACCATCATGCTGTATATGCTTTGCCGCGGAGTCACCCGTCGAGAGAAAGTTGCATTCCTTCTTGGAGGTCTCTTCTGTGGCCTTTCGGCTGCTGGCAACGCAAGTGTATTAGCATATGTACCCTTTGTGGCTATTTTTCTGCTTAAATATGGGCACATAAAGCTCGGGGCCAAGGTCCGAAGCCTTGCGCTTGTTGTTGCCGGCATAGCCATAGTTGTTCTTCCCATAACCATACGCAACTACGTCATTGGGAAGGATTTCGTACCTTTGACGTCTAATGCTGGTCTCAATCTCTACATAGGGAACAATCTGCGATCAACAGGTGCATATGTCAAACCTGAGGGATTAGACATTTACAGTGACCCATCGGGTAGAACGATTGCGGAAGCGGCTCTGGGCAGGAAACTTAAGCCGTCTGAGGTTTCATCATATTGGACGGGGCGAGCTCTTGAATTCATCAAGACGCATCCCAGAGATTTCCTTGGCAATCTCGTGCGCAAGTTTTTCTTCTTCTGGTCAGTTTATGAAATACCCCAGATTGAGCACTTGGAGTTTGAAAAGCGCTTCTCATGGATACTCAGACTCCCGGCTCCATCATTTGGCATAATTTGTCCACTCGGAATAGTCGGCATTGGAATTGCACTTCGCAGAAGAAGGAGGGCATGGCTGCTATTCCTCTTCATCGCTGTTTACTCGCTTACGATCATTGCCTTTTTCGTCGTAGCGCGCTACAGGCTCCCGATGATACCCGCCCTCATGACTTTCGCTGGTTACAGCATCTATTACTTTACCCAAACAGATCGTCGCGAGCTTGTGAAGAAACTAATTTTGCTTGGAGCACTTTTTACTGTCGTCCATATAAACTTCTTTGGAATTGACCCCCACAGCGGCTATGCTCAGTCTCATTACAGATTGGGACTCGCATACGAGAAGAAGGGTAATTATCGAGCCGCAATCGAGAGTTATCGCAAAGCTACACAGATGGATCCCAAACTAAAGGCCGCTTATCTCAATCTTGGAATCCTGCTTTCAAGGCTTGGCAGATATGATCAAGCCAAGCAGCCAATCCTGGAGGCAATTCGCCTCGACTCAACTTATGCAAAAGCTTACTATGACTTGGGACTTGTTTATGCTGAAGAGGCAAATCTCGACTCAGCTTTAGCCATGTTTGAGCGAGCACTAAAGATAGAACCCGGCTATGACCTGGCTCTTCTGGGGCGTGCGAGTGCCCTTTATGAGATGGGAAGGCTCGAAGAAGCGAATGAGTTGCTCTCTGGTCTCAGGCGCAAGGCATCTCTCGAGCCTGCGTCACTCAAGCAAGTTCGTGCGTTGCTGAGATTGATCCCCGAAAGAAAGGCATGGCTTGAGTCGAGAAAGCTCGAATATCAGCGACTTTCGGATAGATTTCTTCTCAGGGGTGATGATCTTCTTGCCATTGGGCTAATTGATAGGGCACGAAAAGCTTATCAGCGGGCGATCGGGGCGGATGAGCATTCTGCCCCTGCACTTTATCAGCTTGGGACAATTTACCTAAGAGCTGGCCAGATCAGACAGGCTGAGACCTATTTTAAAAAGGCAATTGCGAGTGATCCTTCCATCAAGTTTGCTCATCTTGCCTTGGGGGGAATTGCCCTTAGAAGGGGTGACTTTGAAAAGGCATGCAAGGAGTTCGAAGCGGAGCTTGGGGTCAACCCGGATTCACCTCAAGCTCACATCAACCTGGCAATGTGCTATGAGGAACATCTCGGGATTCTTCGCAAGGCAGCCTACCATCTTCGAAAGTATATAGAACTGACGGGTGGAACGCAGGAGCTTAGAAGACATCTAAAGGAAATCGAAAGGAGATTGCAAAATGAAGGTTAATCCGTGGAAAGCCGCGATTCTGGTTTGCCTCCTCGGGGTAATTGCAATCTTAGGCTGTTCGTCTGAGACCAAGCCGCCAACCAAGATAATTTTTGTAGGAATCGATGCGGCTGACTGGGATGTTATGAAGCCATTGCTTGAGGCAGGCAAGCTCCCCAATTTCACTCGATTGATCAAGCAAGGGGCAACAGGGAGGATCGAAACGTTCATACCTCTTCGTAAGTCACCCGTGCTCTGGACTTCGATTGCAACATCCAAAATGCCTGATGAGCATGGAATCGGTGGATATATTGCTTCCACACCTTCGGGGGAGGCAGTCCCTTACACGGGAAATACGCGGCGTGTCAAAGCCATATGGAATATTCTGAGTGAAAAAGGATACAAGGTTGCAATTGTTGGCTGGATGGTAACCTGGCCAGCCGAAGAGGTGAATGGCTACCTCGTGAGCGATTACATCCAGTATGAGACTGACAAGCACATAAAGCTTGACAGGCAGACCTGTCCGGACAGTCTTTTCAAGGACATTGATCGGTTTAGGGTTACCCAGAACGATGCTACAGATGAGGATATTGCAAACATTTTCCCTGTTGATATTGATCTTGAGAAGGCGGGTATCGCTCCCTGGCAGAAAGACTATGTCAAAATGATTTGGGCAACCGATGAGACATACAGAAGAATCGCTCATTACCTTAATGATAAAGGCATTGACTTTCTTGCTGTCTACTTCAATGGTATAGACTCAATGGGTCATGCCTTCTGGGACTACAGAGACAAGGAAGGGCATCCTCTTCAGCATATTATTGATTACTATTATGTCTGGATTGATGGGGTGCTGGGTGAATTTCTTGACCTTGTGGATGAGAATACCCTTCTCATTACGTGTTCCGATCATGGCTTCCACGGACCTCGACATGCCGCCGACGGAAGTTTGCTGCTCGGAGTCTATATGCACGCCCGCTATGGTATTGTCGGTTTGATGGGTAAGGGTGTGAAGCCAGGTTCTCATATCGTTGGGGCTAGTATACTCGACATAACCCCTACGATCCTCTATGCGTTTGGCCTTCCTGTAGCGAAAGATATGAAAGGCAAGATTCTCACAGATGCATTTGAGCAGGATTTCCTCAGAGCAAATCCTGTCAAGTTCATTGAGACCTATGAAACGGGTGAAAGGGTTGTGGGTGAGCCCATAAAGACTCCAGTTGATGAGAAGATAAAGAAGCGTCTCAAGACATTGGGCTATATCCAGTAGGCTCAATCCTTAAGCTTATAAAGCGTTATACGATTTGATCTGTGGATTGGCTCGAGGCGCTTGGTGATGAACTCCTTGAGGAGATTGATGGCAGGAGCTTTGTAACGTGGTGCGAAGACTTGTCCAAGAAGATTATTTACGAGAAAGTATCTAAAGCCCATCGATCGAATCCACCTCTCAAAGTTCTCAACCGAGCCTGAGCGTTCAACTGTCCTCATCAAGGTTGATGCCTCGAAAAAACTATCCGCAAAATAAGGACGATCAAGGTAGTAGCCTCGATTTTCCCAGATGAGAAGTATAGGTTCATTTGGCGGCAGATTCTTGTTTATGTATTCCATCATTTCATACTCCTGAGTTGTTCGAGCGAGATAGGCTTGCTTTTGCTCGAGACCAGCAACAATAGGCAGACGATCGCAAAATGCTCCCGATGCAACAGGTTTGCCATATTGGTCGGGCAAGATCATACCTGATATCTCAACTGCAAAAATCAGTAGAAGCACTATTGCCAGAAACTTCTTTCCAAAATATGTCCTGAGGTTTTCGAGAGCATATGAAGCAGCGATTCCAAGAAGAGCGAGAACAGGCAATAAGAATCTAAGCTGCTGGCTTGTAATCATCCAGAACACAAAGCCGACTAGTGCAACAATGAGGACTTTCGTCATATTCCTGTCGCGTTTAAGGAATACCAGAGGCAGGAGAACAAGGAGGAGGGGATTGATCGTGCCATCAAACCTTGTGTAATTGAGTCCGGGTTTGCCCCGAGTGAAAACATTGAAAGGAAGCATGAGGTAATCGCCTATTCCTCTTCCCATCCCCATCGATCTTTGCCAATTCATAAGCTGTGCTGCCTGAACATTATCCCAGTTCTTGCCATCAAAGATTCTCTCGAGAAGCGGATAGAGGGGATTACCTATGTAAAGTTGGTTCTTCACCATCCATGGCATAAAAGCTAGGAAGGTAACAAGGATTGCTATGCCGAGATGCTTGAGGTTTACTCTATCGTAAAGCACGGCGATGATGATACCAATTAGCATGCCAGCTGCACTGTACTTTATTCCAAGCATGAAGCCTAGGAGAAGACCGAGCACGAAGAACTTCCGGTTACCCGCTATCTCCTTGCCACTCATAAGCACCAGTACCACTGCGAGAGTAAACAGGGTGAGCAGGATATCAACATTGCAAACGATGCGATTATCGATGAGAAGCGGCTCAACGATGAGAATACTTGTTGCCACAAGTGCCGCTGTTTTTCCACCGCAACGTCTTGCCGAAGTGTAAAGAGCAAAAGCCGTTGCCACAATGAGCAGGAAGTAAAATACCCTCGAGCCAACCTCTCCTGTTATTGAATAGGTTGCAGTGTAGAGTATCTCACCATTGTGGGGCATGTTTGCATACACGTTGAAAGGCAATTTCTCCAAGTGATGGAAGCGACAGTATGTCTTTGGCAGGTTGATGTGATAGACGAGGGCATCATTGGCTGTCAGAGGTGCGAGGCAATTGATAAGAGTGATGGAGAGTGCGAAAGCCAGCATGCCAAGGAAGAGCACCTCAAGAATATGAAACTCCCTCGGAAGACGTTTCGCAACAAACTTACCTATATCAATGATCTCATGGCGGGCGATCAAAGCAAGCAAGCCAAGTAAGAGACCCGTTGCAATTCCATATAGGAGACCAGCTGAGGCGAGGGCGAGGATCATGAGTCCGATGATGGCGAGACCAACACTTGTTCCAATTACGATCCTCGTCTCCCTGATTTCGCCCTTGCCCAAAATCTTTAAGCCAACTCCACTGGCTATGACAAGAAATCCAGCACCAACCAAGATTGCAATTACAAAGATTGGGAGATTGTTTTGCTTGAGGAAAGGATGTGCCTGGCTCAAGATGAACACAAGCCACAGTATGATAGACCAGGCGCCGAAAATTATTGTCCATAGCTTTCGCATGACATCATCCTTTTGCGCTGTCATCTTAGGGTAACTCAGCTCTCCACTCAAGGGCAAAAATGGCTTGACACCCAGATTGGGCTTGCTTATAGTGAAGCGAGCTAGTGGTGATTTCTAACCTATGGTGCCTTCCAAGGCGGATAAAATACTGGAGGTTCGTGACCTATCATGAATCGCAAGGCAATCTATCTGATCTTGGCTAGTGTGGTGCTAGCACTATGGAGTTCGTGTGGCGAAGAGGGCGGTGTAACCCCTCCATGTATCAACTGTGATTTTTGGACACAGGCTTTCGGAGGTTCTGGCCGTCTTCCATCTGTTTCACCTGTAGACCCTAGCCTGATCGCCTTTTGCTCAACGAGGGATACCTCGGGTCTAGATACTTACTATCACATATGGGTTGTAAAACTCACTCAGACAGCTTCCGACACCAATTGGTTTTACCAGATAACGGCTGATCCATATCATGACTTCAATCCCGCCTGGTCGCCTGATGGCAACAAGATTGCCTTTCAGCGCAGCGTAGGACCTGGCGACAGGTGGCAAATCTACGTCGTTGACGTCAGTGATCTCTCGAATCCTGGCACTCCTGAAGCAGTTACTGACGTTGTAACAGCCACCGATACCTTAACAATTCCATATTCTAACAAATGTCCCTCTTGGGTGAGCTTGGCTGGAGAGACCTGGATTGCTTTTTGCAACAGCCCCAAGGGTGGCGCCGACTCTGACATAGGAATGGTGCATTATCCTGATCTCGATAGCCTTGTCTGGGTAACAATAGATCCGAGTGACTTTGCAAACAACCAGGAAGGTGGAGTTCTTTCTTTTACCTTTGAGGACTATCAGGAATATAGCAATGGCTCCAACAAGATTGTTTTTGCCTCACCGAGCAGGAAAAAGGTCGGAGACTTAAGAGTCGTAGCAAAGAGCGAGGAGCAGCCTGACACAGTTGAAGCTGCCGATATCTTCATAAACGGAAAAGACTCTGGAAAGCGGACGCCTTATACTTTCAGGTATCGACCCGCAGGGGATGTTGTTGAGATTTCAGGTTTGCTTGAAGGTTACTGCTCCGAGGCGGTTGGATCGGTGGAGCTAGAACCTGATACACTCAATGTCTTCGTTCTTGATTTTGTGCATACGCATGGAACTTTGGGGGTCAGATCAGATCCCGGTGGCTACGATGTCTTCATAAATGGTGAGAAGCAGAAAGAACGTACATCTGTCGATCCTCAAGAGTATATTTATTTTGCTTGCATGGTGCCAGATACCTATGTCGTTGAAACCCGGGATATCTATGGAACCCTTTGCGGTGTGGACAGCAGTGTTGTCATTCAACCCGGAGATACTACCTTGGTAACTTTCGTTTGCGGAGGAACCCCTCTCAAGACCACAACGGCAAGAAGCGAGCGACCAAAGTCTTCCGCCGAATCCAATAGCAGGTTGAATAAGCACTTATCGTCGAGTCTTGCGTCTTCAGTTGGCTACGGCCTCTGGCTGATAGATCTTGGTAGCGAGACAGGCATTTCAGATGACAGGATATACCTCCTCGATACCTCTCCCTATACGATTCAGTATCCCGTCCTGAGTCCTGACGGCAGGTTTGTCGCTTATGCCGAAGGGCAGGGCTCAACGTGGAACATTGTCGTAGTCGATATTTCTCAGGTGGGAAGTGGTGGTACTCTTCCACGCTATGTTGTGGGACTACCTGGGTCAAGCGAGGATATTGAGTGCTGGCGAGAGGTCGAGAAGGTGAGCTGGATCATGGAGCCAGGCAAGATCAAGATTGTTGCATCTTTGTCACCTTGTCGTGGCGGCCTGCCTGAGGACCTACGAGTCTGGGTAGCTGACGTTACCGAAATTCTCGAATGAAGCCCTGAGAGAAGCAATTCCACGACCACCCCATTCCCTCACCAACCCAAAAAGCGTCTTGACAGTTCGAGGAATTCTTTGGTATAATGACATCGGTCAGACGCAGAAGTTCGTATGTCCAATTCTCACTTGGGAAGGGGGTGATGCGTGAAATTCGAGCAATAACCTCCGATTTTCCGTTTGCCGCACGGGAAATGACCTGTCCGACAACAAGTGATTTCCCTTAGGTACTTGACCGGTTAAAACCGGTTTCAAAGTGACATCGCATCGGAGGGTTTGGACCATGAGAAGATTCAGAGCAGTATCTATCGTGGTAGCAGGGGTCCTGGTATTGGGACTGGCCTCCGTTGCTCTGGGTATGAAGGAGCAGCCAAAACCTATCGAGCCACCTGATTATGCAATCGGTAGGTTGCCGGTTTCTTCTCCTTTTGTGATTCTGCAGCAAGGGGAGACGACATGGGTTCAGGTCTATCCGGATACCTCTCACTGCCCTGGTGATCCGCTTGGTGGTCACGGCGGTGAGGCCGAGGGTGGACCTGATGGCTCCGAGACCTGGTGCTTCGAAGGTTTTGATAGCTGCGGTGCCTACGACCTCTGTTTTGATCACGAAGATGTGAGGTCATTCCCATCCCAGACCGGCGTCAATTTCTGGCACCTCAGTGACTATGTTGGTGCTCAGACTGCACCTGATTACATCGGCAGCTATTGTATGTGGTGCGGTTCTGACTCACTGTGGATTGATGGGAATCCTGTCGAGTGCGGTACCTGGGTTTCAGGAAGGTTCCCCGGTTATGGTAACCAGTGGAACTGCATTGTCGAGTTGTCGCTTCCCGATACGTTCACGACGGTAAGCGGCTGTACACTTTACTTCGACCCCAGGTATGATACTGAGTGCAAGTACGACTACTTCTATGTTGACTTCTGGACGGGCAGCGAGTGGTACACACTTGCAACATTCAATGCAAGTAGTAATAACCCTGGTAGTGAGTGCGGTGCTCCCACTGGTGGTAACCCTGACTACTGGGGTAACACCGATACCGGTCAGCCCAACAGCGCCGGGTGGCAGACACGTGCTGTCCAGGATGAGCCTGCTTTCAAGATGGCAATAGATGCTGTCTTGGACTCGATTCCAGAGAACGCACCGAGGTTCCGTTGGCGCTTCACATCAGACGGCGCATGGAGCGATGCTGACGGACGCGGTAACACTGATGGTGCGGCATATATCGATAACGTCTGGGTAGTGGGTGATCCTGGCAAGCGCTATGAGGAAGACTTCGAGGTCGGCGATTGGACGACTCTCCAGAGCCGCGGTTGGAGTCTTGTCGATCCCGAGGGTGTGGCACAGGCATGGCATCTTGTGCATGACCCTGATCCGCCATATGAAGGTGGAGACGGTGGTGACAGGACAACATGCTTGCTCGACTCCTCAATCGTTTGGCGTGCACGTCCTGAAGGTGGATATCCGGGTGGTGCTGCGTGGCGTAACGGCTGGTTCTACAGATTGAAGACACCTGCCCTCCACCTTGATAACACCGGTGCTGTGGTCCAGTATGATCAGTACATGTGTGCACTGGACTATACATGCGACTACACCGACACCAAGGTCAGGTTCTATGACACTGCATTTGGTCAGTGGTGTCCGTGGATCAATATCGATGGATTCATTATCTATGGTGGTTGCTTCTTCTGGAACTTTGACCGCCAGGAGGATGTGACTCCATTCTTCGGTCCAACTGCTGATTCAATGCAGTTTGCCTGGGACCTGATGGATGTGTCGAATCCTGGGGATTTCTGTCGGGGTAAGCATAAGAAGACCGATAATATCGTGGACAATGTTTCGGTTGGCTTCTTCGACGGAAACGCCACGATCTTTAGTGCAAGAGTCATCGATATCTTCCAGGACAGCTTCTTCGACAGTTTGCCGCTGTTTAACTCTTTCTTTGATGCCTACGATCCTGATACCGTTGCTTATTACTCAGGTCCTCCGTATACCAACACGCTTCCATTCGGCAACCAGCTTTACGTCACTGTGACGGACAAGAACAATGTCAATGACGTAAGGCTTTATGGTAGTGTGGATAAGGGTGCTACCTGGCAGTACGTCACCATGGACAAGCGCTATGACTACGATCCCAATCATCCCGAGCTTGGTGGTGACTACACAGGTACCTTCTATCCTACTGACTTCGGTCTCACGAGGTGGGACAAGGGTACGGAGATCTGGTACTTTGTCTGGTGTCAGGATGGTCAGGGTAACGAGGAATACTTCCCTGCTGAGGCTAATCCAGCAAATCCAGACCACACTGGAGAGGCATCAGATTACTTCACCGTCTCGATCATGCCGATGTTCCCAGAGACTTACACAGGTGTGAGGATTCTCCTTGTCGATGGTTACGGAAGACGTAACTACGACTATGCACCGTGTATGGCTTCTGATGACAATATCAAGCCTCTCGAGGACATCTATGAGGAGACCTTGCGTGATGCTGGCTACTGCTATGATAAGTTTGACATAAGCGGTGCTGGCAGCAACATCCACATCCATCCGGTTGAGTACGGTGACTACGATGCCGTGGTGTGGTTCACTGGACCATACTTCTCCAACTATCTGTTTGATGCTGAAGCCCAGAGAGCAATACAGAATTACATCCAGACAGGTGGTAAGGTGGTTCTCTGTGGTGACCGCATTGCTTACAACATGGAAGTGGTTGGAGAGGATTCACTTGGAGGGGAGTTCCTCCATGGCATCATGGGGTGCACATATCAGGAGGAGATGGAGTCGGCATTCGCCAAGCCTTATCTCTATCTCCAGGCTGCGCCTACAATCAGTGTCTTCGGTACTCCTAAGACGATCAATCCTACCTTCCTGGATTCGCTCGTCATCTACAGGGAGTGTCCGTATCTGAAGGATATGAGCTATATCTTAACAGATACATCACCTTCTCCTGGTTACACGGCGCAAGCACTTCTGTATGTGCTCAACCCAAGTCCGGAGTATGATCCTGCTGATGGTGCTATCTACGTGGAGCATGAGAATGGTGGCCAGTGCGTCTTCATCAACTATGACCTCTGCGCTTCCGTTAACCACACGAGGACGTACTGCGATGGTAGTGCACCTCCTGGAAGGCCGACATTCGCTGCCGGCTACTACTATGGTCGAGTTGAGTTGATACGCACCATCCTCGAAGAGCTCTTCGGGCTGCAGTCCAACGGTACGGGTGGCGGTGGCACCAGTGGCGCTGATCGCAAGGCAACATTCCACTGGGCACTTAGCCAGAACACGCCGAACCCGATGACTGCTTCCACCAACATCCGCTTCGAGGTTGCTCGTACCAGTGACGTCTCGATTAAGGTTTACAATGCTATGGGACAACTGGTGAAGACCTTGAAGAACCAGAGGTTGGAGCCCGGAAGGTACTCAGTCCACTGGGATGGTACCAATGCATCTGGGCAGAGAGTTTCCAGCGGAGTCTACTTCTACAAGATGGAGACAAAGGATTACCAGGCAACTCGTAAGATGTTGGTCCTCAAGTAGAAGTTGGGTTTCCTGGAATACAGTTACTGGGGCTTCCGTAATCGGAAGCCCCAGTTTTTTGCCTCACCACGAGACTTTTAGTGTTGACAACATTGGTAGCCCGTTGTTATAGTCTCGTGAAAACTTTACTGTCAGGTCTATTTAAGAACCAACGTTATTGAGCACAGGGGAGTGTTTATGCGCAAGCTGGCGATTGCTTTGTTGCTTTCTGGCGCAGTACTCATTCTTATTGGTGGATGCATCAAGGAGAATCTAGTGAGGCCCGATCGCAATCGTCCGCCGGAGACAATTCTGACTGTAGGTCCAGACATGAGCGATCGAGTGTTTCACAAGTATCGTGTGCGGTGGACGGGTTTTGATCGTGACGGTGTGGTCGTCGCATATAAGGTTGCGGCTGTTTCCGAAACTCAGCTTTACGGTGGACTGGTTAGTGAAGAAGATATTGAGGCTTACCTTTTTGAATTGCCCTGGAAGGTGACAGATGCGACTGAAAGTCTCTTCGTCTTTCGTGCTGATCTTCCAAACTCCCGTAACTACAGTCTCTATGTTGCAGCTATCGATAACGAAGGCAAGGAGGATCCTACACCTGCAGCTACCAATTTCCTCGCTATCGACTATGGACTGCCTGAACTTGTTGTGAAGATCTCAAGCAATCTTGATCCTATTCCAAGGGTGCCACCTGAGAAAGGCGATACACTTCCTGCCTATAATCTGGTAAACCCACCTGAACCGATAACAGTAAAGGTGCAGTGGGAGGGGCATGATCCTGATGGTGTGGTTACGAGCTGGAAATACCGTCTGGATTCAAGCCCTGAAAGGACGGTTCCTGCAGATTGCACTTATGTCAACTTGCTCTATGATCCTTCAGATGCATCTGTTAGCGATGTCTGGCTGGGAACGCATGAGTTCAGGCTCATTGCAATAGATGATGCCAATGCCCAGAGCCCTGAGAAGGTGGCTCGCTTTGTTATAAATTTCGATCCCCAGACTGTGATCGACAGTATATGGAGTTACAGGCGCAAGGTAGACAATACTCCTACGTCTTTTGACTCACTTCCGCCAAAGCTGGTCTATGCTCGTGCATGGCGAGATTCACCCCAGGTCTATGCCAACGTTGATCGCATTGCCTATCACTTTGGACAGCTCAAGATAAAGTTTCATGCTACTGACATTGACGGACCAATTGGCTCGGCACCGCCAAGCGAGTTCAAATGGGTAATACTTGGTACACTCCAGAAGACCGATAGATGGATTTCAAATCCGTGCGGCAGCTCAGATTCGATCTTCTTCTATTGCGATACGACGCGTACTGAGCCTTTCCTCGACAGTGATCGACCATTCATACTTGCGGTAAGGTCAAGGGATTACTACGGTAAGGCTGACGGAAGTCCCGATACAGTAATGTTCATGGTCAATGTGCCGCCTAAGATTGTTGAAGGTAGTCTCACTTACCAGGTCCTCGATCCTGATAGGGGGAAGGTGAAGTTTACGTGGGATGCTACCGACCCGGATGAAGGCTATGGCTGGGGAGTTGCTGTTGGCGAATATGAACAGGCTTTGATCAAGTACAGATACAGAATTGATGACGGCCTGTGGCAGGATGTAACGAGCAAGACACGTGCTCCAATAAGATATAAGAAGCTAGCGATTGTTGAAGGTATAGAGCCGGGAGAGCATAGATTAATATTGCATGCCTACAATGGTGACTACTTTGAAACCCGCGCAGATAGGGATACCTTGTATTTCCAATTATAGGACTTTTGGGAAAATAGGGGGATGGGAAGATGTTTGAGAAAGCAGTCAATGTCCTCTTGATAATCTTAGTGGCGGCATTCTTGCTGATTGGCGGATGTAGTGAGAAGGGGGGTGGCACTAGATATGCGAATCTACCGCCTGACACCTTTATCTCATTTGGTCCCAGGGAGGAATCCTTTACCTACTATAAGGTTCAGGCTTACTGGTATGGTGCGGATGAGGATGGTGACATTGACCACTATGAGGTTACCACTGTCAAGAATCTGACAGATTCGACATTGGCTTTGCTTGACTTTGATGCACTTGACTGGGGCGTAACTTTCTCTGGAGAAAGCACTTTCATAATGCTTGCCGATTCATGTTGCCTTGATAGCACTGACAAACCATCTCCTGGTGCTGAGTATGCGGGTTCACCATGGGGTATCCTTGTGCGTTCGGTTGACAGGGAAGGAGCAGTCGATCCAACACCTGCAGCACTCTTTTTCATTGCCACGAATGTTATACCGAAAGGCAAGATTGAAATTCCGCGTAAGCCAATTGGCTATGTCCCTCTTGTTCCACCACATCCTTATATTGAGTGGTCAGGCAAGGATCCAGATGGCGAAGCCCGTGAGCTCATGTACAAATATATTGTCATACCCTCTGACAGTCTTAAGGCCAAGTACCCCCGCCTGCCGCCGCTCGACTATGAGGGACCAGGACCAGATTCTCTCAAGCATGATGCTCCTCCAATTGGGCGGTGGAGCGAATGGGTTCCTTCGGATTGCACATATGTTAAGGATCTTAATCTCTCGCGGTTCATCGAGAGCCGTGACACAATTCACGTTTATGTAACTGTGAAGGACGAGGGAGGCGCATATTTGCCCGAGAAGCTCTTCGGAGCATATAACAACTGGGCTAACTGGACTGTTTTTGGAATCACGCGGTTGGGTGGAGGTGTGACTATTGTTGTGGATGCAGGAGGGCTTGGTCGGCGCAAGAGCAACAATGTTAGCGAGTACAAAAACAATGTGGCTGCGGTTTTCAAGGGCGCAGAGGTATCCTTTAGATTCTGGGGGCTTGAAGATAGGGTTAGGGGAAAGCTTGCTTCGGCCTACCGCTATTACTATGACAATCCCGATGCACCTGGTTCGGCATGGAACTACTGGACAGGCATTACGGACAAGGATCGCCAGCGTGGATCTGTGCCCGAATGGTTAGTTCGGTATCCTCCCGATGGGAGCAAGCTGATACCAGATTTTGGACCTCATGCCTTCGTTGTTGAGCTTGTCGATGTGAACCAGGAGACAACCCATTGTGAGTTCAACTTTGAAATCCTCCGGGGCCCAGATCCTTACGGTGAGCATAAGATTCTGCTTGTGGATGACACCTGGGCAGAGGAATGGCCTGAGCCAAGGCCACCGGCTTATGAGGATTCGTCGGATAATTTCTGGCTCGATGTGCTCAATGGTTACAACATTGAGGTTTTTGATACCAGGCGGGGCCAGGCCTATACCAAGAAGGTTCCAGTTAGAATGGTGGGATTAGCAACAACAGTGATCTGGGTTGTTGACGAAGATCTTGACCAACCTGACACCCAGCTCCTCCAGGCCTGCTGGGATTACGGTAACTATCTCTACTCTTACATAAAGGTTGGAGGCAATCTTATCATAGTTGGAAAAAGTCCTGTGCGTGACTGTGCTTACTGGCCGGATAAGCAGCGTCTTGATCCTCAAGTTCGTTCAAGAATGACATCCTATGATTTCCGTCCCCAGGTATCCGGTGGGGATACCGTGTACAATTTCATGTGGGACGTCTTCGGAATCAAACGCATGCGACAAAGTTCGGAACGCAAGATCAATGCACTCATATCTTGCGGGATCTGTAATCCTGAATGGGCAGACACCATCTTTTCTCGCCCTTATCATGAGGGTGGTTATGAAGGAGAGATAGGTGGGGCGTTCTACATAACAGATTTGCGCTCACCGGATGACGAAGATTATCCGCTCTATGTTGAGCCAATGTTTGCAACCGGCTACTATAACTCCGCCCAAGGTGAATGGGAAGACGTAAGTGATGATGAGGTTATCGCTGTCTATGTGCCTGCTCATGACGGTTACGGACATGCTGCATACATAGGTCTTCCGGCTTACTACTTCAATCACGATGATATGAAGAGGGTTATAAGGAAGCTGCTGACCAGGTTTGGCGAAAGCCCGATAGGGCAACAAGATGAGGAGCATCGCTAATCTTTGGTAACGGAGGAGAGTATGGCGCATTTTAGACCAGGGTTTCTCTTCGCTCTTATAGCTTTGTTGCTGTTGGTTCCTGCCTGGTGCTCAGGGAGTGTCAAGCTCTATGCTCCAGAGATTCGAATTCTCGAAAACGATAGAGAGGTCTATCTTGAGTGGAACGATACCAAGCCCGATAGCATGGTTACTATAGAGCAGCCAGTGCTTGGAACCTTACTTGTTCCGTGGAGAGGTAATGCTTCACTTGAAGCTGAGGGAATCTATGTGGGTGCCTGTGACTGGACCTTCACTTTCAGAGTTGATCGCTCAGGTGATAGTCTAAAGCTCCTATGGTCAGAGGTTGCCAATTGGGAAACCAAGGCTACCCGAGATCGCGACTTAGTGATAAGTGAACTTGATAGTCTCTATACGCTCTCACATGGGATAAAGGTGAGAATAAAGTCTGACGGACTATTTGAGCCTGATACGAGCGGCTGGCACGGTCCTATGCCAGAGTTTGGCGGCATATATAGGCCCGAGCTTGATAGTGACCCGACTGTCCCAATCTACTTCGTATTCACATGCACAGATGGCGGCGAGTTGGGTTCAGAAAGTGTTGCTTTCGATTGGATTGATGATCATGGTAACAGCGGTGATTTTACAGTTGATGATGCTGACTCATGGGTCGCTGTGAGCAGGGGTTTTAAGGTGAGGTTTGCTCCTGGCGAATACTATAGTGGCGAGTCTTTTGGCGTGGACGTTCTTATACCACTGATGCTTGGGGATCAGTTCCGCATCAGCGCTGAGACTTTTGATGGATATCTGGTTCTCAGGCATTCCGTTGAAGATAGGGAAACTCCTGAAGGTGGTATAGCACAGTACAAGGTAGTTGCTAACATAAGCAAGTGCGACACATTTAAATTCTTTCTCAACGAGTCGGGTGAATATGATCCTTATGGTACAAGGCATTTCACAGATAAAGGCGTAAAATTTGAGGCGGAGGGCGTCGAGCCGAGCTCAGACTTCGCAACTGTTCTCAATGGGTTCCCCTACTACTATACTGTTGTGACCTATGATTGGACCGAGGACTATCAGCTTGCGATGAGTGATACTAACTGGCACAGGGTTGTTCCATCAGTTCCACCCGCTCCCAATGCTGAGCATGTTTATGTTGTTCCCAATCCTTATGTTGGAAGAGCTGGTTGGGAAGTTGGGGAAGCAAAGATACAATTTGTTAATATCCCTAAGTTTGCCAAGATAAGGATCTATGATGCAGCCGGTAGCTATATCAACACAGTCTATCCCAATCACTATAGCTATGATCCTACAAAACCTCAGGGTACAGCAGATTGGAATCTCAAGGACAGTGATGGTGAGGATGTTGTAAGCGGTGTCTACATTTACCGAGTAGAGTCGAATAGTGGAACAAAGATTGGCAGATTCATAGTCATTCGCTGAAGAATATGAGCCGACTACCTCCTCAATACTTCTGAGATTTTTTCTTCTTTCTGATTTTCATTTGAGTCCAAGGAGGAAAAGCGCATGAAATCCAGAAAACTGGGAATTTCGCGTATCGGGAAGAATGCCAGACGCTTGCTTGGCATCGACAAGAAGTACATCTCGCCATCCTATACCCGTGCCTATCCTTTCTTTATGAGTCGTGGTAAAGGGGCCTATGTCTGGGATGTTGATGGAAATCGCTTTCTTGATTTTACATCAGGCATAGCAGTCACATCTACTGGACATAGCCATCCAAGGGTCGTGAAGGCAATTGAAAGACAGGCTCGCAAGTTTCTTCATATGTCAGGATCTGACTTCTACTATGATACCGAGATTCTGCTTGCCGAGAAGCTGGCTTCGATCACACCTGGTAGTAAGGATAAGAAGGTTTTCTTCTGCAACTCTGGTGCTGAAGCTGTTGAGGCTGCCATGAAGCTTGCGAGGTATTGGACACGAAGGCAGTATTTCATTGCCTTTCTGGGATCTTTCCATGGAAGGACGCTTGGAGCGCTTTCGCTTACATCAAGTAAATACGTTCAACGTTCACGTTTTGCCCCTTTGACCCCAGGTGTAATTCACGTTGCCTATGGTGACTGCCACCATTGCACCTATGGCCTAAGCTATCCTCAGTGCGATATCGCATGTGTATCCTATATTGAGGACGTTATCTTCAGGCGGTATGTTGCACCTGAGGAGGTTGCTGCAATCTTTGTCGAGCCCATCCTCGGGGAGGGCGGCTATATAGTCCCACCACGTGAATTCCATCCAAGGCTCAAGACGCTTGCCTCCAAGTATGGAATCCTGTTTGTTGCGGACGAGATTCAGTCAGGCATGGGCCGAACGGGCAAGATGTTTGCAATTGAGCACTGGGGTGTTGTGCCTGATGTTTTAACGATTGCCAAGGGGGTTGCTTCGGGAATGCCGCTGGGCGCAACCGTCGCTCCTTCGAAGATAATGAACTGGAAACCCGGAAGCCATGGAAGCACATTCGGGGGCAATCCTGTATCATGCGCTGCTGCTCTTGAGACAATAGATCTTCTTGAGAAGGGTCTTGTGAAGAATGCAGCCAAGATGGGCGACTACATCATGAAAAAGCTTAAGCCTTTCGAGGAGAAATACCGCCATATTGGACGGATTGGCGGATTGGGCCTTATGATAGGCATAGAGATAGTGCGTGACAAGAAGTCTGGTAAGCCCGCACCGGAATTGAGGGATCGCATAGTCGAGGCATGCTTCTGGAAGGGGCTCCTCATCCTACCATGTGGTCCGACTTCTCTGCGTTTTGTTCCTCCACTTGTAATCGGCAGGCATGAGGCAGATGAGGCTCTGAACATTTTCGAAGATGTTGTTCGTGAGGTTGAAAGCAGGAGACACCGGAGATGAAGACCAATGCTGAAAGACTCGTAGAGGTTTCAGTTTGTGGACAGGTAGCAAGTCCCATGATGGCTCCTGTTGCCTATCGAGTCGCCTCGACCGGAAAGCCCGTCATCCTTCCCGGAACAGGTGGTATAACCTACAATATAAAGGTAGGCCATCCAGCCGTAGGATGGGTAGCTGACCACGTTGAGCCTGGTGTCAGTGTTAAGAATTTTCAAGCAAAGGAAGGGAACCGCAGCGCCAATGTAGCCCTCAATATCCTCTCATGCATCGGCAATGAGGCAATAGTGGTATCAGGAGATGCCAAAGGTGCTAAGGGGACAGTTACGGGAAAGCATGGTGGTATAGAGCATGTCCTTGTGGACTTTGATGATGCCACGCTCGAAAAGCTCAACATAGGAGATAATGTGCTCATCCGTGCTCGTGGAACAGGGCTCCAGATCGAAGGTCTTGAGGATGTAAAAGTGATGAACCTCGATCCTACACTCCTTGATCGAATGAGGATCAAGATTGTTAAGGGTAAACTTGAAGTTGCCGTTGCCCACATTGTACCTTCCAGTGTCATGGGTTCAGGCATTGGCGCTTCCCATGCGCATTCTGGAGATTATGACATTCAACTTCTTGATCCCAAGACCGTTGCTAAGCTTGGACTCGGGACAATCAGGCTCGGTGATATTGTGGCTATAAAGGATGCTGACAACACCTTTGGGAGAATGTATAGGAGGGGGGCTATGACGATTGGAGTTGTTGTCCATGCCGATTGTGTAACATCGGGACACGGCCCTGGAGTAACGACTATTATGTCTCACCCGCGAGGCGCTATCATTCCTGTTATTGATGAGAGTGCGAACATCGCCAAATTGCTTGGAATTGGCATCCATCGAAGGCGGAGGGGAGGAAAGAAGCGATGAGCCAGGTTAACATTGGGAATCTTTTCCCCGAGGTAAAAGACATCCAGGAGGAGGATCTGCGAAAGTCTGTGATTTCAGTCTGGGAGGATGCTGTTGAACTCGGAGGCTGGAAGGCTTCTGACCTCCATGAAATCCCTTTCACGCTCTTGATACCCGACTGCAGCGTGAGCCTTGTGGATCATACAAGAGCTGTAACAAAGACCGCTCTAGCAATTGCCGACATTCTCATGGATTCCTATGGAGACAAGGTTAAGATCGATCGTGATATCCTCATTGCGGGCAGCATTCTTCACGATGTCGGCAAGCTTCTTGAATACACCAGGGAGTCAGGTGAGGTTGTAAAGAGTGCCTTGGGGGCTCTTCTCAGGCATCCTTTCTCGGGTCAGGCATTAGCCTTCAAACACGGCTTGCCACCTCAAGTGCTTCACATGATCGCTTATCATTCCAAGGAAGGTGACCTCGGCAAGCGCAGTATCGAAGCCATCATTGTTCACCATGCGGATTTTGTGAATTTCGAACCCCTTAAAGAGACTGCTGGCTCCTGAGATTCAAAGACTCTGGGATCCTCCCCAGTCTCAAGCATCTATCGTTGTCGAAAAGTGAAGAACATGGTATAATAGGTTTGTGAGAAGTGAGATCCAAATCGGCTTGCTCGTGATAATCCTTCTTGTCTCATCCTCACTTGGCTATGGATCTGACAAGATCAGTGCGTGTGTTAGAACATGGCTGGAAGAGGCCCATCCTGGTGATTCCCTCATAGTCTGGGTCTTTTTCACAGACAAGGGCAAGATAGGTGCATACCAGAAACAAAGCATGCTTGAGGAGATTGCCCTAGCCTATGATCCCAAGGCGCGCCAACGGCGTCTAAGGGCTGATCCTCAAGCACCTTTCGATGATGATGATCTGCCTCTTTTTCGCCCGTATATTGAAGACCTCAAAGCTCTTGGCGTAAGATTCAGAGCCTTCTCAAAATGGCTCAATGCGGTGAGCATAATTGCTAATCGGCGAGAGATTGAAGCTATAGCCCGGGAAGATTTTGTAAAGAAGATAAGGCGCGTTGGCGGGAGCAAGGCTCGCTTAGAACCGAAAGGTGAATCAGCCAGTCCTAAAGCATCTCTGGGCTATTACGGTGAGTCATATCGCCAGCTTGAGCAAATCCAGGTCACGGATCTCCAGGCAGAAGACTATAGCGGCACTGGGATCAGAATTGCAGTCTTTGATACAGGCTTCTGGCTTGAGCACGAAGCGCTTTCTGGACTTAATGTGATTGCAGAGCACGATTTCATTAACGATGATGACGAAACCGCTAATGAACCTGGGGACGATCCCTATCAGCACTATCATGGAACATCTGTTTTGTCAGCAGTTGGTGGATATAGCCCCGGCAAGCTCATAGGGCCAGCCTTTGCTGCCGACTATATTCTTGCCAAGACTGAGGATATATCGATAGAGCAGCCGATCGAGGAGGATTGGTGGATTGAGGCTTGTGAATGGGCAGACAGTCTTGGTGCTGACATAATTACAAGCTCGCTCTGCTACAAGGACTGGTACACATATGAGGATATGGATGGCGATACAGCTCCCATAACCAACGCTGCCGATAGAGCTGTTCTTAAGGGCATAGTTGTGACCAACGCGGCAGGAAATTCAGGCTCTTCATCCTGGCGCTACATTCTTGCTCCAGCCGATGGCGATAGCGTTATCTCAGTGGGCTCAGTGGACTCAACCGGAATACGCTCCACGTGGTCATCGCAGGGACCAACTTTTGACGGTCGCATAAAGCCAACAGTAATGGCAATGGGACAAGCTACATTCATAGCCAATGCTGATTCGGCGACTTCCTATATTCATGGTTCCGGGACATCCTTTGCAACTCCCCTTGTAGCAGGCGCAATTGCCTTAATACTTGAGAAAAACCCACTTTGGTTGCCTCCCCAGGTGATCGAGGCAGCCAAGATGACGGCTACACAGGCTGCGAATCCCGACACTTTCTACGGCTGGGGTATTCTGCAAGCCTACGACGCTTCGCAATACGATGTGAGCGGCATCTCAGACGCTCGCATCCCAAATCTCCTGATCTATCCGAATCCAACGCAGGGTGAAGTCTATCTTTGGCCCTGCAAACAGGCTAATACGAAGATTTGCATCTATGATGTTAGGGGTCGCCTGATTGCCACCTCAAGTGTTGATACTCATTCTCCTATTGACCTCGATGCCATAATTCCGGAAAGAGCTCCGTCCATCCTTTTCTTGAAAACCTCATCCGGGGCGTCTGCCAAGATCACTCTGCTGAGATAGCTAAAGGTCTAGCCGGCATTCTCCGAAACTTCTTGCGAAGGAACTGAGAAGTTTATTATTTTATGGAAAACCTATTGATTTGCGAGAGCTTAAGAGGAAGAGGTGGAGATTCGATGGAGAGACTAACATATTTCTTTGGTGGCGGAAGAGCTGACGGTGATGCCTCAATGCGGGACCTTCTCGGCGGTAAGGGAGCCAACCTTGCGGAAATGTCACGTATCGGGCTTCCAATTCCAGCTGGGTTTACGATTCCAACGACTGTTTGTGCCTATTTTACGAAGCATGAAGGGCGTTATCCTGAAGGTCTGCAAGAAGCTGTCATGGAGAGCCTCAAGCAAGTTGAGCAGGTGATGGGCAAGACATTTGGTGACAGGGCAAATCCATTGCTTGTCTCGGTGCGTTCGGGTGCAAGGGTATCGATGCCTGGAATGATGGATACTGTTCTTAATATAGGGCTCAATGATGAAACAGTCCAGGGTCTTGCGAAAGCCGGAAATGAGCGCTTTGCGTATGATTGCTATCGCCGGCTCGTTCAGATGTATGGGGATGTAGTGCTTGGTCTTAAGCCTGAAGATGATACTACCCCTGATCCCTTTGAGAGCGTAATCTCAGAGGTGAAGCACAAGCGAGGAGCTCAGAAGGATACAGACCTCACTGTCGAAGATCTCAAGGAGCTTGTCAGAAGATTCAAAGATCTTATCCGTGAAGCCAAAGGAATCGATTTTCCTGAGGATCCCTACAAGCAGCTCTGGGGTGCAATTGATGCAGTCTTTAAGTCCTGGAATAATCGCAGAGCGATTGAGTACCGTCGGATAAACAACATTCCCGATGACTGGGGAACAGCCGTAAATGTGCAGGCAATGGTATTTGGAAACCTGGGCTGGGATTCGGGCACCGGTGTTGCATTTACACGTAATCCTGCTACAGGTGAGAATGAATTCTATGGGGAATATCTCCTCAATGCTCAGGGTGAGGATGTTGTCGCCGGAATAAGAACCCCTCAACCCATAAACAAGCATCAGAAGGGTGAATCAGATCTTCCATCGCTTGAGGAGGAGATGCCTGAGGTCTATCAGCAGCTCCTCGATGTTCGCCAAAAACTTGAGCAGCACTTCAAGGATATGCAGGATATCGAATTTACCATTGAGAAGCGCAGGCTTTGGGTGCTCCAGACAAGAGCTGGCAAGCGAACCGGATTGGCTGCCTTAAGAATCGCATTCGATATGTATCGTGAGCATCTCATTGATAGAGATACTGTTCTTTTAAGGATAGAGCCCGAGCAGCTCAACCACATCCTTAGGCCTGTTTTTGACGCAGCTGAGAAAGACAAAGCAAAGCGTGAGAGGAGAGTCGTGGCAATAGGGCTTAATGCCGGTCCTGGAGCAGCGACTGGAAGGGTTGTTTTCAGTGCGAACAGGGTAAAAGACTATGCCGAGAATAAGGAGCCTGTGATACTCGTCAGGGAGGAAACGAGCCCCGAAGATGTTGGTGGTATGAGTCTGGCTGAGGGGATACTTACAGCCAGAGGCGGGATGACTTCCCATGCGGCTCTCGTTGCGCGTCAGCTCGGTAAGGTTTGCGTTGTGGGATGTGATGCGCTCGACATCAATTATGATGAGAGCCTCATGAGGGTTGGTGAGCACGTGATAAAAGAGGGCGACTTCATATCAATTGATGGCACAACTGGGGAGGTTATCCTTGGCAAGATTCCAACAGTCAAATCAGAAATAGAGAGGGTGCTTGTTGAGAAATCGCTTAAACCCGAAGATTCTGACACCTACCAGCTTTATCAAACGATTATGGAGTGGGCAGACGAACTGCGCCGCCTGAAGGTCAGGGCTAATGCTGATCAGCCTGACCAGGCTGCCAAAGCCGTTGCATTTGGTGCAGAGGGAATCGGTCTGTGTCGCACAGAGCATATGTTCTTTGCAGAGGATAGAATAAATAAGGTCAGGCAGATGATTCTGGCTGCTAATCCTTCCGA
This sequence comes from bacterium, assembly GCA_029933125.1. Lineage (GTDB taxonomy): Bacteria > Arandabacterota > Arandabacteria > Arandabacterales > Arandabacteraceae > JALGWB01. The sequence continues at coordinate 80,447 of JAOZOU010000005.1, forward strand.
GCGACGTGAAGCACTTGCCAAGATCGAGCCGGTTCAGACTGAGGATTTTAAGGCGATCTTCAGGGCTATGGCTGGCAAGCCAGTTACGATCCGATTGCTTGACCCGCCCCTCCATGAGTTCTTGCCTAAGACTGATGAAGAGATGGAAGCAACTGCCAAGGAGATTGGTATCCCAAAGCAAGCCATCATTGAAAAAACTGAGACACTGAGGGAGATGAATCCCATGCTTGGCAACCGCGGGTGTCGCCTTGGTATTACCCGCCCTGAAATCTATGACGTCCAGGTCAGAGCCATAATGGTTGCAGCTTGCGATTTGAAGCTTGAAGGGTTAGAGGTCATACCTGAGATCATGGTTCCTCTTGTGGGTGAAGCAAGAGAGCTCGCCTTCATAAGGGAAAGGGCTGAGGCAATCGCTAAGAAAGTGATGGAAGAGAAAGGCATACAGGTTAGCTATCTCATCGGCACAATGGTTGAGGTGCCCAGGGCGTGCATTACTGCTGACGAGGTAGCTAGTGTTGCTGAATTCTTTTCCTTTGGCACAAATGATCTTACTCAAATGACCTATGGTTTGAGTCGTGACGATGCTGGACCCGTAATCAGACGTTATCTTGATGTAGGCATAATGAAGCGGGACCCCTTCGAAGCTCTTGACCGAACTGGAGTTGGTGGGCTTATGAAGGTGGCAGTTGAGAAAGCGCGTAAGGCGAGGCCCGGGATCAAGCTGGGCATCTGCGGTGAGCACGGAGGAGAGCCATCTTCAATTGAGTTCTGCGAGCAGATTGGGCTCGACTACGTAAGTTGTTCACCTTATAGGATTCCCGTTGCGAGATTGGCTGCAGCGAGAGCTGTTCTTAAGAAGGCTCTGGCCGGGGTTGGCTCAAGCTTCTAAGTGAGATTGTATTCTTTCATGCGGCGATAAAGGGTACGCTCTCCTATTCCGAGTAGCTGTGCTGCTCGTTTACGATTACCCTTGACCTTTCTCAGTGTGGACTCAATGAGCTCGCGTTCAACCTGCTTCAGAGGAGTACCAGGGCGGACAACTATCTCGTCATGCAGAAGGCTTTCACCGCTTTTGACCTCCTCAGCGTGTACTGGGTTGTAGGGTGCTGATACTGGTACGCTGTGCGTGTTGCCAGTGGCATTGAGTATCACATTGGTCAAGTAGGCTATGCGCTCTTCAATTGCTGCAAGTCTACCAAAGAGCAGGTCGCGCTCAACTTCCCAGCGTGGTCTCCCAACCCTGACTGGAAGATCAGGATGCTCAGTTTCTCGCCTGAGAATGTGTTCAGGCAGATCTTCAAGAGTGATTCGTCTGCCGCGGGAAAGAATCGCAAGGCTTTCAGCCACGTTCCTCAACTCGCGCACATTGCCTGGCCAATCATAGTTTTCCAAGGCAACAAGTGCGTCATCACTGATACCCCCAAATTCAATATCATTCTCCTTGCAGAAATCCTCTACGAACGCCAGAAAAATCGTCTGAATATCCTCGCGCCTCTCTCTCAACGGTGGCAGATCAATGGTCACAACATTGAGTCTATAGAAGAGATCGCGCCTGAAGGAACCTTCTTCGACAAGGTGTTTGAGATTGCGATTGGTGGATGCGATCACTCGAACATCTACATGAACGTCGCGTGTTCCACCAACTCTCATAAAGCATTCTTCCTCGAGCACCCTGAGAAGCTTGACCTGAATGCCCAAAGGCATCTCACCAACTTCATCGAGCAAGAGGGTGCCCTTGTCAGCAAGTTCGAATATTCCCTTCCTTTGGGTTACTGCACCCGTAAATGAGCCTTTTTCATGACCGAAAAGCTCGCTTTCGAGAACACCTTCCGGCAGAGCACCACAATTCACCGCAATGAATGGACCTGCCTGCCGATTGCTCCTTTTGTGAATTGCTCGGGCTATGAGTTCCTTGCCTGTACCGCTTTCCCCAGTTACGAGCACAGTGACCTTTGTGCGGGCGATACTTTCAATGATCTCGACTGCCTGAAGCATGCGCTCATTTCTACCGATGATACCGGTTCGTTTGCGAACCACGAGTCTACGAATTATTGTCTCTATATGGCCCGGTCCGGAATCTATCTCTATGTAGTCATCAGCTCCCTGCCTTACTATGCTCCTCCGCGCCTCAGCTGAAATCTGCGGCCCTACAACTGCCGCCAGTACCCTCGGATGGCGTCTCTTGTAGGTCTGTATAAGCTTGAGACCACTTGTGAAAGGTAGATCTCTCCAGGCGAGAAGATAGGAAGGCAAGTTACGTTTGGATTGCCTCAGGGCAGCACTGCCATCACTCACCTTAATCGTTTCGATGCCGTTGCCTTGAAGAATCTCATCAAGCACTGCCATTTTGTCGCTAGGAATGCCTACCAAAATGGCAGTCTCACCGAGATTGCTTTGGGATTCTGCCACTCCAAATCACCTTCCTCGCTCAACCTAACATAGCTACCGCAAACGGTCAACATCTAAACAAGAATTTCTCTTGACAACAAGGATATATATGCTAAATTGAGCAAAAAACTGCAAGCCATGGAAGGAAGGTTGTGGTGGTGCATGCCAGGCATCAAGGTAAGGGAAAATGAGTCAATCGACAAGGCAATCAAGCGATTCAAGAAGGAGTGCGAACGCGAAGGGATTGTTCAAGAGATTAAGCGGGCTTCTCGCTTTATGAAGCCCAGTGAGAAACGGAGGAAAAAGGCTCTTAAAGCGGAGAAGCGGAGAAGGAGTAGCGAGGGTAGGAGGTAGAGCTTTTCGAGCCCTTTCAATTCTACTGTTTCAGGCGTTGGCTTGAAACAAGGCTTGGTTGGTAGAAACAGGAAGGGGGGAGCTCTATTGGCTTTCAAGGATGACGGTAAGATCCTTATCAAGGATCAGACGAGCGCTACCTATGAGATGCTGCTCAGAAAGGCGGAGCGTGAGGGCAGGATAGGTGGCAAGTATCGTTGCCCTGTTTGCGGTATGAGATATAAGAGGGAGAGAGAAGCTACCAATTGCTGTAAGCAAATCATGAGATAGGAGAAAGATTCGTGCCCAAGGCAAAAACCAACAGATCGGCGGCTAAGCGTTTCAAGAAAACCGCTAAGGGTAAGCTTGCACGGAGGAAGTCCTCTTCAGGACATCTTTTCACCTCGAAGACTCGCAAGCGAAAGCGTAATCTGCGCAAGAAAGCACTAGTTTCAAAGGCTGATACCAAACGCATGAAGAGACTCTTACCTGGAGTGTGATTGGGCATGAGTCTATGCCATCAATGCCTCGACGTGGGCTTCAATTGAGGTCGCAAGAGCTGTGAGATCATAACCACCCTCAAGGGCTGAAACTATTCTCCCTCTGGCACTTTGCTTAGCCGCCTTCACAATCTCCTGTGTCATCTTGCCGAAAGAGGTACTATCGAGCCTCATGCCACCTATAGGATCGTCTCTATGCGCATCAAATCCAGCTGAGATGAATACGATATCCGGAAGATGCTCAATCAGCGCAGGAAGTATGATCTCATCAAGTGAGGCAAGGTAGTCACTTTCTGTGCTGCCAGCGCTTAGAGGAACATTGACAGTTTTACCAACGGCTGCTCCAGAGCCTCTTTCCTCCTTCGATCCCGTTCCTGGATAAAATGGCGCCTGGTGGATGGAGCAATAAAGGACTCTGGGGTCATCATAAAAGATCTCCTGTGTTCCGTTTCCATGATGCACATCGATGTCAACTATGGCAGCCCTTTCAAAGCCCAGATGCTCGATGGCTTTGAGTGCACCTATTGCGATGTTGTTGAAGATGCAGAAGCCCATTGCAAGCCCCTTGCGGGCGTGGTGTCCTGGGGGTCTCACAAGACAAAAGGCTCTTTCGAGGTCGCCGCGAACAATTCCCTCAATTCCGACGATGACGGCGCCAGCGGCAAAAAGGGCAGCTTCAAGTGTGCCAGGTCCGAAAATTGTGTCTGGATCCAGGGCAACTCTTCTGTCTTTTGGAATTGTCACTAGGGTCTCATAATAGCCTTCCGTATGAGCGAGAGTAATCTCATCTTTGGTGGCTGCTCTAGGAGGGATACTCTGGATATCTTTGAAAAGCGGAAGTGACTTGAGATACTCGTAGGTATGTTCTACACGGGCGCCATTCTCCGGGTGACTTCCAGTTTCGTGTCTTAAAAAGATCTTATCATAGATGAGTGCAACTTTTGCCATATCCAACGCCCATTACAGCAGTTATAATACGACTTAGTCAAGGAGAACTTAGGAGCCACCTAAGGGAGACGATGAGGAGGTGGATACCATGATAAACCTTCCAAGGGATATGTCCCTTTTGAAGAAGCATCTTGTCGATGTACTCATAGCGCGCAAGTCAACAAGGCAGTTTGCATCAAGGCCTCTTGATCTCAGACAAGTTGCTTGCCTCCTATGGGTATGTCAGGGAAGACGTAGTTTTGAGAAGCCATCTTCAAGAAGGAATGTGCCTTCGGCAGGGGCAACCTATCCTATGACAACCTACCTGATTTGCGGTGATTCCCAGGTGAACGAACTCGAGCGGGGCTTATATCGCTATGATGTTGCTTCCCACGGACTGGAGCCAATCTCCGATGGTGACTTGCGCGATGAACTAGCCAATGCCTGCTTCTCTCAAAGGTTCATCTCTGAGGCACCCGCCAGCATTGTCGTAGTAGCCGACTATGCCATCACAACCAGCGTATATGGCGAGCGAGGTGTTCGATATGTGCATATGGAGGCAGGCCACTCAGGTCAGAACATATATCTGGCATGCACAGCCTTGGGACTTGGTACAGTTGCGGTCGGAGCCTTCAATGATGAAGCTGTGTCTAGGGTTTTGAATCTACCCTTGAATCATGAGCCCCTCTATGTTTTTCCCATTGGCTATCCAAGGTAAGATGCTTGGATAGGTGTTTGTCGAGACTTGATGCTGGGGCATGTTGCTCTTGCGAGGCCATGGATCTTATTTGCTTAGAGGCTGATACGTACCGGGGAAAGAGGCATTTGAGGACAGGATGCGCAGAAACGCTGAGGATAACAAGGAGTATCAAGGCTAAAAGGATTGGAAGTGCTTGCTTCATCTTATCTTCCTTCCAATTCCGATGTTTGCATTAAGCATGCCATCCTAACCTAACTCCCGGTCAAGCGTATTTGCAATTGACACAATAACAAATCGATGGTAAAGGGAGTTTTGAAGAGGCTGTCATATATCAGAAACTTTGCACTCTGTGTCTCTGTATGCAATCTGCAGCAGGTATATGAAAAAGGCAAAAGGCAAAGCAACGGATGAATCTCTTGTCAGGCGCGCCAAGCGTGGTGATAGTGCTGCGTTTGGTGAACTTATGAAGAGATATCAGAGCAGGATATACCGTCTGGCAAGAAGGATGACTGAGACTGATGAGGATGCTGAGGATGTCGTCCAGGAAGCCTTCGTCAAAGCTTTTAGGTCACTAGGTGGCTTTCAACAGAGATCACGCTTTTCGACATGGCTTTATCGCATAACTGTCAATCTGGCACTCATGAAGCTCCGAAGACGCAAGCCGGATCTCGTCTCCCTCGATCAGCCCATTTCTACGTCTGAGGGCATTGTTCAGAGGGATCTGGAGGACGAAGGCACAAATCCCCTCGAGCGGCTTTTGGAAAGAGAATCAGCTGAAGTACTCGATGCGGCGGTTGAGGCACTACCACCAACCTATCGAGCCGTTTTCATATTGAGGCATGTGGAGGGTCTTTCAACTGAGGAAACTGCTAAGATTCTGGGAATATCAGTTCCAGCTGTTAAGTCACGCTTGCATCGTACAAGACTTATGCTTCAGGAGAAACTTTTGGACTATCTGAGGAGTCAAACTAAAGGGAGGTAACTGAGCAAGGTGCGTCGAGCATGCAAGGCAATAATTGGACCCCTAACAGATTACCTCGAGGGAGATGCCTGCAAGGAAGTCTGCAGAAGAATCGAGGAGCACCTGAGAGGCTGTGAGAGGTGTCAGATGCATGTCGATAACATGAAGGTCATTATAACCCTCTACAAACGTTGGCGCGATGTGAAGATCCCGAGTGCCTTGTCAATGCGTCTAAGGAAGATTATAGCAAAGGAGATGTCTGTCGCATCGCCTTCCTCCAAGCGGCTCTCCAAGCGTCAAACACGGCGCAAGAAGTAGTGCCCTCCAAAGCCTCAGGGTCTCTTGAGTTCACTTAGCCGCCTACGTGCCCCCTCGTGGTCAGGTTTTAGGGCTATAGTTCTGCGCCAAGCATCCTCAGCACCCTTGTGATCACCCACTTCGTATAGCGCATTACCCAGATTGAAATAGGCAGGATAGAAGGATGGAGCAGCTGCAACGGTTTTCCTATAGTATTCTATAGCCCGCTTGAGGTCTCCCTTGGCCACATAGGCTTGAGCGAGATTGTAGAAGGCATGTGGGCGAGCTGGATTTATCTCCTCGGCTTTTTCGAATTGCTCGATTGCCTCATCGATCCTTCCACTCTTCAGGTACGCACTACCAAGGTAGATTCTCGCTTCGTAGTTTTGGGGGTCCAACCTTACGGCTTGCTCGAATAGATCACCAGCTCTTCCTGTATCGCCTGTGGCACCCAAAGCAATCCCTAGCCTCAAAGCAATGCCACCATCCTGAGGCCTCATTTTCTTAGCCTTCTCAAGGTACGATACTGCCTCTTGAGGTTTGCCCCAGCGCAAATAACATTCGCCTATGCTGACGTAGGCATCTGGTAGATCAGGTCTCATCGAGAGAGCCTGATTGAGTTTCTCGAGAGCCTGCTCGAACTTGCCCTCTGCTGTGTAGCGCAAGCCAAGGTTATAAACTGTCCTGAAGGATGATGCTGTACTTGCTGCTGCTTCAAGCTCCGCGATCGTCCGGTCAAGAGTTTCAATCGCATGTCTGGCAATACGGTTATCAGGATCGATTTCGGAGACCTTAGAATATTGGGCACGGGCAAGTCCCGTCTCTCCAAGCCCATTGTGGATGTGCCCACCGATGATATTGGATGAGATGAGAAAGCTTCCCATCACCCGCTTCATCACCTCTGCCGAATCAAGTCCAGCCTCCTCGATCCCGGTTATGAATTTCATAGGATTGGGCCTGAGAGCAAGCAGCTGTTCAAGATTTGAGCTCAGATAGGGCTTAGCACTTCCCCGACGAGCAAGGCCGAACTCGAGGATGGGGTGATCATCTGAGTGCCGTGGTGCATCATCACAGAAGCGCCTTACGGCTTCGCCATCAGCGAGCAAGCATGAGATTAGAACATAGGGATCATCAATCAATATGGTCTGGAAATCCTTCCTTATCACAGAATCAGCGAAGGCTTTCTCAAGCTTAGCCATGTCAACCGTGATAGGCTCATCCTTCTTACCTATCAAAAGAGCATGCTGGGAGAAAGTCATGTAGCAGTACCATACTGTCATGTTGGGGAAAACGTCGCTAAAGGCCTTAAGGGCTATTCTCAGATCCTGGGGACTCAAGTCCAGAGGAAGCCAGCATGATGCGATTCCCCCTGTATTGAGCTTGTCGCTGACTGCTTTGAAGTGATCGTAGGTATAAAGGGAAGAAGCCCCTCCTGTACCTGGATAAATGGAATCAGTCATTATTACGTCGTAGGTATCCTTTGAGAGAAGTACGAAGTTTTTGCCATCCATGATGATAATGTTGACTTCTGGTCGATCAAAGACGTTCTGATTAAGAGCAGCAAAGAAGCGCTTAGCGACTGATATGACATCCTTGCATATTTCAATACCATCAATTCGTTTCGCCTTATGTAAGGTGAGAATACGCAGGGTCTCTCCGCTCCCGAAACCAATGTGGACTATCTTGTTCTTTGCATTTGCAAGCAGTATGGGCAGATGCCCTTGGAGCTTCTGGGTGACCCTGAGCATATCACTTGTTCCGGCAACATTTACCCCATCTATTGCGAGAAGGTCGTAGTCGGGATAACGGTGCACTGTCACCGTTCCACTCACGCTTTCTTTGAAGTAAAGGAGCTCACTCCCCTTTTCCTTGATATTGAAAGTCTTGCTAAGGATTGACGGCTTGATCACGTAGGTGATGGCCAGCATGACAGCCAATGAGGCTATAGCTGCTGACGACCATGTCCTTCTCGAGGCTGTACACGAGAAAAGGAATATGCCGATAGCCACATTGAAGGATGCTACCAGGGCAAGGGATCTTGCAGAGCCAAGCGCTGGAACAAGTACGAAGCCAGCCAGGAGTGAACCAGCAACTGCTCCAATGGTATTGAAGAAATAGATCTTGCCAACTGATGAAGCAATTCGATTCTTTTTCGTATAGATGCGCGTTACTGTCGGGAAGGTTGCACCCATGAGTGTGGAAGGTACAAGCATTATGAGGGAGGCTTGAAGGAAGTCGGCTCCACGCAGCTTGAAGATGTTGCCACCAGCATCTCTCAGAGCAAGATACTCGTGGGTTACATCGAGACGAGAGAGCAGAAAGAGCGAGCCAAGGGCTGAAGCTCCGATAAGGATTTCAATAAGGCCGAAGGTCTCGGAAGGTTTTCGCAATTTGTCAACCAGGCGAGATGCGATGGAGCTACCAAGGGCTAACCCTATGAGGAAAGTTGTAAGCATCACACTGAAAGCATGAGCTGTGGCTCCGAGTGAGAACACCAGAACCTTGGTGTAGATGACCTCATACGCCAAAGCCGCTCCTCCGGAGATTGCGATTGCAATAAGTGATACCTTTGCAGTGTAGGGTAGGATCTTTACCGGTGGCTCCTCATCAGCGAGAGATTCAACTTCTAAGGGTTGCCTTTGCCCGACGACGAGCGCTATCACACCAACTCCCAAGCCAAGGACAGCAGCAAGATAGATTGATGAGGTCACTCCCAGAGCCTCAAGGAGGAAGAAACCAGTGGCAAAAGAGCCAACAACAGCACCAAAGGTGTTTATGGCATAAAGCAAGCCAATGTTTTGGCCTATACGTTTGAATTCGCTGCCAGCATATTTACTCAGAACAGGGAGGGTGCCACCCATAAGAGTTGTGGGAATGAGAATCACTAGGAAGGAGAGCGCGAATCTTACAATTGTGACTGGCAGAGTCTCACGACCGAAGGCTTCAAAGATATCGGAATAGATGCCTACAAGGCTTCTTATGATGATTGGAATGACAAGCGCATATGCCGCAATTATCACTTCCAGAAGCCCATAGATTCTTACTGGCTTGAGGAGCCGGTCACCTATCTTGCCAAAGATGATGCTACCGAGAGCAAGTCCAGCCATGAATGCAGCCAGAACCGTGCTCACAGCATAGGTTGTGCTCCCAAAGACTGTTACAAAGAGGCGAGTCCAAGCTACCTCATAAATCAGACCTGTCACCCCAGAGATAAAGAAAAGCACAAAAATCAAAGCTTGCACTGCTATAGCCTCCCTTGCAATATCTCAAATCTTACCGTGACTGGATAAGCAGGTCAAGTTGTCAGAATGTCAAGCCCTTGGTCGACTGTGCCTTGCATTCTGTTGACAGAGCCAGCGATGGCCTTTAGGATTAAGACGAATCAGGGGTGTGAAGATCGATGTTTCCGATCAGAGACGATGTGCCATCACGGATTTTTCCCGTAGTTACCGTCGTATTGATTGCTGTCAATGTTGTGGTCTTTATGTATGAGATTTCGCTGGGAAGATGGGAGCTCACCAGCTTCATTCAAACCTATGGATTCATTCCAAACAGGCTCACCCTCTACGGGGCTGGCTATGGTCTTAGTGCTCGTAGCGTCTTTGCACCTGCCTTTACAGCGATCTTCCTGCATGGTGGGTGGATGCACCTTATCGGCAACATGTGGTATTTGTGGATATTTGGGGACAATGTTGAAGACCGCCTGGGGCATCTCCGCTTTCTCGCCTTCTACCTTCTGTGCGGTATTGCAGGTAATTTTGGCCATTACGTCTTCAACTATTCTTCTCAGATGCCTGCAATCGGCGCAAGCGGTGCCATTGCCGGCGTTTTAGGAGCCTATCTCATATCATATCCGGCAGCACGGATATTGGTCCTTGTACCCATATTCTTCTTCCTTCAGTTCTTCGAGTTACCCGCAATTGTGGTGTTGGGCTTCTGGTTCGTGATTCAGTTTTTCCAGGGCATTGGGACACTCGTGGCTCGAGGTTGGGTGGGCGGGGTAGCGTGGTGGGCTCATATCGTGGGATTCGTGACGGGTATTGTGATTTTCAAGATTTTTCGTCCACGGCCGCGGATCTTTTACCGTCGTAGAAGGTATAATTATTTTGATGATTTTGACATCTAAGGTTCTTGGAAGGGTCGGGGGATCAACGAGGAGGATTTGCTATGCGGCTTGATAGATTTACAATTAAAGCTCAGGAAGCCATTGCTTCGGCTCAGCGTATCGCAACCGATAGCACAAATCAGTACATAACCCCGGAACATCTCCTGGCTGCGCTTCTCCAGCAGGATGAGGGGATAGTTGCTCCAATCCTTAAGAAGGTTGGAGCGAATGTCGAGGCGATCAAGCGAGATATCCAGGAAGAATTGAACAGGCTACCCAAGGTCTATGGCGCGGCAGAAGCAGGTGCCTATCTTTCGCCTGAGCTGCGTAAGGTTATTGATATTGCCTTCAAGGAGATGGAACGCCTCAAAGATGAATTTGTGAGCACAGAGCATCTTCTGGTAGCAATGCTCGATGTGCCTTCTAAGGCTCGTGACGTGCTTACGAGGAACGGTGTTAGTAAGGATGCTATTTACAGGGCTCTTGCTGAAATCAGGGGGAGCCAGCGGGTTACGGACCAGTCACCAGAGGATAAGTATCAAGCGCTTCAGCGCTTTGCTAGGGATCTGACAGATCTGGCGCGAAAGGGCAAACTTGATCCAGTCATTGGAAGGGATGATGAGATAAGGAGAGTCATCCAGGTTCTCTCACGACGAACCAAGAACAATCCCGTACTCATAGGGGAGCCGGGTGTTGGCAAAACGGCTATCGTTGAGGGTCTTGCCCAGAGGATTGTCAAGGGCGATGTGCCTGAGACTCTCAAGGATAAGCGTGTTGTTGCCCTCGATATAGGTGCGCTTGTGGCGGGATCGAAGTATCGAGGTGAATTTGAGGAGCGCCTCAAGGCAGTTTTGAGGGAAATAGAGCAAGCCGAAGGCAAGATAATTCTATTCATAGATGAGCTCCATACCCTTGTTGGTGCAGGTGGGGCTGAAGGTGCAGTGGATGCCTCCAACATGCTCAAACCTGCTCTGGCACGTGGCGAGCTCAGAGCAATAGGAGCCACAACAATCGATGAATATAGAAAGCGCATAGAGAAGGATCCTGCCCTTGAACGCCGCTTCCAGCCTATTCTGGTGGATGAACCTTCTGTCGAGGACACGATTGCAATTCTGCGAGGGCTGAAGGAACGCTATGAGGTGCATCACGGTGTAGAAATAAAGGATTCAGCATTGGTCGCAGCGGCGCTGCTCTCCCACAGGTACATCACCGATCGCTTTCTTCCGGATAAAGCAATAGATCTTATCGACGAGGCAGCCTCTCGCCTGAGGATTGAAATTGATTCGATGCCGACTGAGATCGATGAGGTGGAAAGGCGTATAATGCAGCTCACCATTGAGAAACAAGCGCTTGCAAAGGAGAAGGACAAGGCATCCAAGGAGCGGCTCGAACGAGTGGAGAGGGAGATTGCTGAGCTTAGCGAGAAAAGTAAAAGTATGAAGGCTCACTGGCAGGCTGAAAAAGAGGTTATAGAGAAGATAAGGAAGATAAAGGAACAAGTTGAAGCTCTAAAGGCTGAAGCCGAAAAGGCTGAACGATCGGGTAATCTTGATAAGGTTGCTGAGATTCGCTATGGCAAACTCATAGAACTGTCCAAGCAGCTTGAGAGCGAAAACAAGCGTTTGCAGGAGCTCCAGAAGGACCACAAGATGCTCAAGGAGCAAGTCGATGAGGAGGACATAGCTGAGATTGTCTCGAAGTGGACAGGGATTTCGGTTGCGCGACTCATGGAGGGCGAGATAGAGAAGCTTATATCCATGGAGGAACGCCTCAAGCAAAGAGTTGTTGGTCAGGATCATGCCATTGAGGCTGTCTCCAATGCAATAAGACGAGCTAGGGCAGGGCTACAGGATCCCAACCGTCCGCTTGGTTCTTTCATATTCCTGGGACCTACAGGTGTGGGAAAGACAGAGCTGGCGAGAGCTCTGGCTGAGTTTCTGTTTGACGACGAAAAAGCCATGATCAGAGTGGATATGTCGGAGTTTATGGAACGCCATTCAGTCGCCCGCCTGATAGGAGCACCCCCGGGATATGTTGGCTATGAGGAAGGTGGCTATCTGACGGAGGCTGTGAGGCGTAAGCCCTACTCGGTCATACTATTTGATGAGATCGAAAAGGCGCATCAGGATGTTTTCAATCTCATGCTTCAGATACTTGACGACGGAAGACTCACCGATGGCAAAGGTAGGACAGTAGATTTCAAGAACACAGTCATAATCATGACCTCGAATATTGGAAGTCAGTGGATTCGTGACCTAGCTGGTAATGATGAGGAGATGCGCAAGCGTGTTACTGAGGCTCTTCAGGCACACTTCAGACCAGAATTTCTAAACAGAATCGATGAGATAATCATTTTCAACAGCCTTGGCATGGAGGAGATAAAGAAGATCGTCGACCTACAGATCGAAAGATTAAGGAGCCGTCTCAAGGAGAAGGGTCTTGATATAGAGCTCACCGAGCGTGCCAAGGAATACCTTGCCAGGGAGGGTTTTGATCCAGCCTTTGGTGCACGTCCGCTGAGAAGGACCATAGAGAAGAGGATCCAGAATCCTCTTGCACTTAAGCTGCTCGAAGGCGAGTTCACCGAAGGTGATCTTGTAGAGGTTGACCTGGATCCTGAGTCAGCGAGTCTCACCTTCTCTAAGGCGATTTCAGAGGAGAAGGTTAGCTAACGGTTGGTTATCTTAGAGTCCGAGAACGCTGGAATCCATTGGGTTGGGGCTACATGTAGCCCCAACCTCGAAGCCTTTCTCTTACCGTCTCATCAGCCGCAGCATAGCATTCAAGATCAACATTCTGTGCCTTCAAAATGCCACGGCACTTCTCAATTAGATCACTGTCAGGCTCAATCTGTGCGGCTGTATAGAGATTGTCAGCAAGGATGAATGCGAATTCGCGGTTGCGATTGTAAAGATAGAGGTCGCTATTGATGAGAACTCCGCAGAAGCCGACCTTGTCGAACGAGGTGGAGATGAGATTGAAATGCTTCGAACCTGGAGTCCATCGAGACAGTCCAAAGTGGTCAAGGATCATCCAGTAGATATCCTCGTGATCCATCAGTGCTTTACTGACCTTCGCCTCCTGCCCTTGCCGATAGTCAATGGCAAACACCTCGAATTGTTCGTAGCAAAAGCCTGTACTGTGATGCCAGAGGGGATTATCTGTGAGGTTCCAATTGCCATCGAATGCTTTCTTTCCACAGTGAGAGAAGCATTCACCATGGTCTGAGTTGACAATGATCCTTAGATCTGGAAATTCGCTAAGGGTTACTTCGAAAAGTAGGCGGACAAAGTCATCCACAAGTAGACATTCATTGTAGTACATGGCTTCAAGCAGTCTCAGGTCATTATGATCGATTGCAAAGTGCTCCTTACGCCAGCGATTCATTTTCTCACCCATCAGCTGTGATTGCTTCTCATCGAGAAAGAGGTACCGGCGTTTCAGACCCAGGCGAGGTGAGAGGTATGGACGATGATGCATATAATCATGCATGAGGAAAGTGTGAAAAAAGACGAAGTCATGGGAGCGAAGCGTTTTGGCTACGAGGTTGATTGCTCCATCCGGTTTGAGCATGTCATAGGGAGTTGCGAAGTAAGTCCCGCTTCTATACTGAAATATGTCAGCCTCAGCAAGCACACCACAGCAGATGAGTGCTGGTCTTATGCCTCGGGTGACGAGGTAGTCAAAGACAAGGTCAACCGATTGACCTGGAAAGAGGCGATATCCCCAGAAATTGTGAGCGACAGTTGGTTTGCCAGTAAACATTGAGGCATAGGCTGGTATAGTCCAGTTAGCACTCGCATAGTAGGAATCGTAGAAGCGAGATTGCTTCTTGAGAGATGTTAAAAAGGGTGAGATTGGGATACCATTGACTTCTTTGCCGAGATTGTCCTTGCGATAGGTATCGATTGAGATCAAGAGAAGCTTGTCCATTTTTACCTCCGCTTGCCTTTTTTGATATCGGCATTTTGAGGCGGATCTTGAAGCCAATAGCACATTCCCGTACCGCATGAGTGCAAGCGTTGACTGGACGGCCTCATTATGATATAATGCTTTTGTGGTGGGCAGCCTGCGGGCTGCCTATTGCTTTAGGATATAGAACCAGAGGAGGCAACAAAGATGCGTCGCACCATTGCTTTGACCATTGTTTTAGGTTTGATGCTAATCTCATCGGCTTTTGCCGGAAAGGCTCTCGTACGTGTCTTTTTTGAGAGTCCGCAGCATATGAGGGAGGTCCTCCAGCAATTTGACGACGTCGCTGGCTGGGGTGGAAAGCGCTATGCAGACATAGTTGTTTCTTTCGAAAAACTTGATGAACTCAATGCAATAGCTCCCAACAATGAAACTCTCATTCCCGATGTCGATCGCTATATCCACGAGAGGGGTGTACTTGGTGTTGGTAGTGCTTATCATACGCAGGAAGAAGCCTATGCTGAGATGGATAGTGTTGCCACAGCTCATCCCGACATCTGCCAGCTTCAATCAATCGGCTTAAGCATCGAAGGTCGAGACATCTGGGCACTCAAGATATCGGACAATGTAACGGTCACTGAGGACGAACCACGTGTGCTTTACCTCGGGTGCCATCATGCCCGGGAGATCATAACAATCGAAATTCCCCTTTACATTATGCACTACCTTGTTGACAACTACGGGGCAGATAGTCTTGCAACTTTTCTGGTCGACAATCGCGAGATATGGATTGTTCCCATCTTGAACCCTGACGGTAGGGAGTATGTTGAGAATGTTGGTGACTGGCGCAAGAACCGTCGTGACAATGGTGACGGTACCTATGGTGTCGACTTGAATCGCAACTATGCCTATATGTGGGGCTATGACGATGTAGGATCGAGTCCAAATCCAGGGAGAGAAACCTACCGTGGAACAGGTGCTTTTTCTGAGCCCGAGACCCAGGCTATAAGAGATCTTATGATCAACTACCAATTCGCGACCTGCATCTCCTATCACAGCCATGGTCGATTGATCCTCTATCCATGGGGCTATGTCCCTTCGCTTTGCCCTGATGATGACATCTACTACGCACTCTGTGACAGCATGGCCAGTCTCAACGGCTACACTTTTGGGCCTGCAGCGACAACGATCTATCCGACCAACGGTGATAGTGATGACTGGATGTACGGAGAGCAGGTAATAAAGGATAAAGTGCTTTCAATGACCTTTGAGGTCGGAAGCGAATTCTATCCACCCGAATCAGACATAATACCACTTTGTGAGGAGAATCTTGCACCAAGTTTGCTGGCAGCTGAGTTTGCTGGAAATCTCCGAAGGATTCTTGCCCCTGTGCCACCAGTGATAACCTCTATGGCAGATGATGACGATGGCAATTTCACGGTTGCCTGGACGCCTGATCTTTCTGATAGTGTGAATCTGCCTGTTGCTTATGCTCTCATGGAGAGAACCGGTCTCCAGCGGGTCTTGGATGATGTTGAGTCAGGTGACATTTACTGGAATCGCTCAAAGTTTAAGCTGAGCACATCGCGTGCCTGGAGCGGAACGCAGAGCTTTTACGGAGGTTATACAGACAGCCGTGATGCGAAGCTCACATCACTTGTGGGCCTTGATGTCTCCGTGGATGACACTCTCTTCTTCTACACCTGGTACGACATTGAGGAGGACTGGGACTATGCCTATGTTGAGGTTTCAACTGACGGAGGGGCTCACTTCCACTCAATTCCTGGTAACATCACGACAACATCAAATCCCAATGGTAACAATCTGGGTTATGGGATTACGGGCTCTTCAGGTGGCTGGGTGCGGGCGGTTTTCCCGCTAACGAGTTTTGCTGACTCAACTATCCTTATAAGATTCCGCTACAAAACCGACTCCTATTATCTTGAGGAAGGTATATATATCGACGATATCTTTCCTGTTGAGACTTTTGATTCATCATTTGTCATAAGTGATGCCATAACTGAAACCCACTATGATCTCTCAAGGCCTGCTGGGACTTACTACTACGAGGTAAGAGCCAAGGATTCCGACGGTCAGTGGGGCTACTGGAGCCAGCGTGAATCAATCAATGTGACAGGCGCTGGGATTACTCCTCGGGAGAAGCCAGATGTGATTGCCTTCACTAATCCTGTCTCAAGAGGTTCGAGCCTCAGGCTTGCTGGGTTACCAGAGAAAGCCTTAAACCTATATGTGGTCGATATCAGAGGGAGATTGGTACGTAGGATAGGGGTCAGCCCATCTGGATCAGGAGAATGGGATCTTACCGATGATAAGGGATGTGAGGTAGCGCCCGGAATCTACTTCATAAAGTTAGACCCCGGAACCAATTCCAGGGTCTTCAAAGTTGTTGTCCTAAAGTAAGTGAAAATCAGCCGAGGACCTCTTTAACGGCCTGGCGAAGTTTTGCTGCATCAATAGGTTTCTCGATATAGGCATTGGGACGCTCGCCCATATAGGCCCTCATCTCTTCACCTGAGAAGCCAAGGCCAATCTTCTCTTTGATCCCGGTAAGCATTATCACGGGTATGGATTTAAGGTTGTCGTCTTTCTTCATTGCCTCGAAGACCTGAAATCCATCCAGCCCCGGCATCTGGACGTCAAGCACAACAAGATCAGGTTTCTCCTGTTTCATTGCTGCAAGACCTGAATTGCCGTCCGATGCCGAGACGACTTTATAGCCCTCGCCTTCGAGGATCTCTGTGACGAAGTCAACAGCGTCGGGTTCATCATCGACTACGAGAATCGTCTTAGGCATTGTACATCCTCCTCAGGTATCTGCTGTTCAAACATTATCAACACGCCAAGATCCTTGGCTTGAAGGCATCCTCCAACTGGCTCCACCATTTTCTTATTTGATCGTGCGATTGTCAATACAATAGTTCACCATTTGAATTAGCATTGGTAGTGTATGGCCTGAAGGAATCGCTTGTGCGGTGTCATGCCCCTTGAAACTTAGGTCACAAAGGTCTATGCTTTTCTTAATTTCAACAAGGAGGCCTTATGATGCGCACAGCTGCAATTCTCATAGGCATCCTTACACTTGCCATGTTCATAGTCTGCTCTACTGAGGGGGTCGAGAGATCACCCAATGGTATCGCCTTGCCGCAGGATTTTGCCAGCTGGCAGCTCGTAGCTCCTTCCTATAGAACGGATAATGGTACAATAAGGACAATTCTGGGAAATAAAGCAGCACAAGAGGCAATTCTTAGCGGGAAGGTCAATCCGTGGCCCGATGGGGTAATCCTCGCCAAGATTGTCTGGAAGGCTCAGGTCAGCCCTGACTGGCAGGGCGCCATAATACCAACAGATTTCGTGCATGTCGAATTCATGGTCAAGGATTCTAAGCTTTATCGAGAAACCGGAGGTTGGGACTTTGCCGGATGGGTTGGCAAGGATCTTGAGCCTTATGGCAAGGATCGGAGCTTCGTTGAGGAATGCTTCGCCTGCCATCAGCCAGTAAAATCCAGAGACTACGTCTTTACGAAGCCGGCTTTTCTCCCGAAAATCGAGACAAAGTAGATGGTCGCATTAACGGAGGATCACAGTTGGCGAAGATAGTTGTTAGCCTAGCTGGCAAGATAGTTGAGACCGTCACACTCGGTGAGGGCAATCTCGTTGTTGGAAGATCACCATCATGTGACATCCATCTTGATGACAAGACTGTTTCGCGTCGCCATGCGAGCATAAGAGTCTCGAGGGATGGCATAACCGTCGAAGATCTCAATTCACGCAATGGCACTTTCATCTCTGGCAACAGAGTGAGTCATCATGTTGTTTCACCTGGCGATGTGATCACTGTTGGCCCTTTTTCCATAAGTTTTGAGGACCTTCCTGCTTCGAGAGAGGCGACAGCTCAAGATACCTCGGGTCAGACAGTTGTGAATACCCTTGATGCAATCACAGTGAGTAAGGCAGAGGATGTAAAGGAAGGCGTGGTAAGTACAGAGGCTGCCTCAAGGCGGCTGAGTGCTATCTATGATCTTAGCCAGCGTCTCAGTGGAAGGCTTGATACTAACGATGTCGCGGAGGCATTTCTCGATACGATCTTTGAGGTTTTCCCGAAGATCGACAGATGTTTGATTTTCGTTGAGGATAGGTTCGCTCATGAACTAAGCCCGATTGCCGTGAGGCCAACTTCGGCCTCGGGTGAGGTGAAGGTATCGCGTACTGTTATCAAGACAATAATGGAAGAAAAGCGGGCTGTCCTCTGCACGGATACCCTGAGCGATGAGCGTTTCAAACATGCTGTGAGTTTACAGGACTTGCGTATCAGGGCGATCATGTGTGCCCCTCTGCTAATCGGTGAGCGTGTGATTGGTATGGTCGAACTTGATTCGGAGAGGGGAATGGTTCTTGACGAAGATGATCTGAGATTGCTTGTCGGACTTGCCTCTCAAGTGAGCATTGCACTTGACAACGCAATGCTCTTTATGGAGCTGGAGCAGTCGCGACGCCTTGCAGCAATCGGACAAACAATCGCCAGTGTTGCCCACTGTGTCAAGAATGTACTCAACGGCATCGAAGGAGGGCTTTTCATTGCCAAGCGGGGACTTGAAGCCAATCTCGAGGAGAAGATTGCAAAAGGATGGGACATGCTTGAGCGCAATGCCTCTTTCCTCAAGACACTTGTGCTTGATATGCTTGACTATTCAAAGCAACGCCCGCCTCAATATGAGAATGTCAACTTTGAGAAGCTCATCATCGAGATAAGGGATTTTGTCAGTGGCAGAGCTGATAAGGGAGGAATCCTGCTCAAGGTTGAAGTGGATTCAACCATAGGTGAGGTCAGGGTCGATCCGACTCGTATGAAGCGTGCGCTTCTCAACATAGTTGCCAATGCTATTGAAGCTACAGACGAAGGGGGTGCGGTTTCAATACGAGCCTCCAAGTGCGGTGACAGCATCGAAATTTGTATCACAGATACAGGCAAGGGTATACCTGAGGATAAGCTTGAGACCATTTTTGAGCCTTTCTTTTCAACAAAAGGAAACAAAGGAACAGGTTTGGGACTTGCTGTTACCAGGAAAATAATTGAGGAACACAGGGGAAGCATAGAGGTTGCATCTCAGGTGGGCCAGGGAACGACTTTCACGATTCTGCTTCCAATTGGGTAGGTTGTCACTCAGCCTTATTGACTTCAACAGGAGGCATTATCCTGTAGATGGCTGATTGCCAGCTTTGTGATCTGTAGGCAACAGGATACCCCTTTTGTTGGAGAATCTGGGATGCTTTGGGCTTGCGTGCTACAATATAGATATGGTTGCCGAGATTGCTAAGATACTGCCAATCCTCAGTGCTGAGGCATCCTGATTCATAGAGGGAACTTGCAATCCTGATTCTTCTTTCAATCTCCTCGCGGCTGTAGCCACTCTGGCTGATTAGTATCATCTTGATATTGCCATAGCCCTTGCGCTGCTTCCGCTCCGTTGCGGAATAAGGGATGAGGATTTGTCGTTGCCCGAGCACGGGGATTTCAAGCTCCGTATCGATGAATATGGCATCGAGGGGCGTTTGGTTGCGGATCCAATCGTAGAGATCTTGCTCCCCCGATCTGGTCTTAAGCACCATACCTTCTTCGAAAAAGGTGTTGGGCACTCTCTGGCCGACCGAGCTTCTGAGCCACAGTATTCGAAAAGTTGGTAAGAGGAATAGCATGAGAATGAAAAATGCTGCCAACCTCCCGAATCTCTTCTGGAAGCAACATAGAATCGGACCTCCCAGGATACCCAGAGTGGTGCTCGAAAGAAGCAGGAACTTATATTCGTTGTTGAAGGTAAGATGGATCGAAAGATATGCAGCAAGTGTGGAGATCACGGGAACGCTGATCACTAGAAGAGCTATTCTTCTCACCGTGGAAAGCAAGCACCTGAGGACGATCAGAAACAAAACCAGGATCGGTAGATTCACAATGAAATAGTTGATGATGTTCTGCTTTAGATAGGTCTTATCAAGAATCATTGCATGCGCGGCAGATCCAGCAATGGATTTTAGATATGGGATCAGGATAGCTACTACGCCGAAAAAAGCAAGCCACATGACTGCCGTTCGCACGAAGTAGGCCATGTTGCTTCTTGAGACGAGCCAGGAGACTGGGAAGCCGAGAAGAATTGAAGCTGCGATACCAGGTAGGAAAGCAGGGTAGAGAAATCCGGTTAGGGCTATGCCTGCAGCGACAACTAGGAAGGGCTTCCTGGGATTCGCATGGCTGTAATAGAGCAACGCCCCATAGATGGTAAGAAACCATCCAATGAGTCCAAGGGGAAGGGCATTGATAGTTATGAATTTATCAATAAGTGGTATACCTCGAATCTCCGGTTGTACTCTTGCATGGACCAGCCTTACCATCTCAACTATAAAAGGTGTAAATGCATAGATTGCAAATATCGCAGAGAGAAGATTAGTTCTCTCGTCATTCACAAGCACTTGGGATATCTTCACAACGAGCAGGATCACCAGAATCGAGGAGATCATATTAAGTGCAGGTATTGCCAAGAATGGTGTAACATCGAAGATCTTGCAGATTGCTGCAGCCAGAAGATGGGGTACCCACGGATAGTGGAGACTCTTTCCAGCCACAAGGGGATCTGGTGGGGGGATCCTGCCATTGACGATCTGATAGACTATACTGCCATGCATGAAACTGTGGAATGAGAATATTCGAAAGCCTGGGTTAACCAGATAGGTCAATATTACCGGTGCCAAACCCCAGAGGATTACCCAGAGCTTGCGAATAGGGCGCAGGATGATGTTGGCAATGAGAATGGCTGTTGCTATGCTGTACAAGAGAACGACGAGTAAAATCATATGAGGGATAGTCCTGTTGAGCGCAATCCCGTTGTGCCATCTGCCAGCATGGATTCTATACCTGCAGCATCAAGCTGGGCAAGAGAAAAGCTTTGCGCCTTTTTCCTTTCGTGAAGTGTTTTGCTTTCGGGCTCTGAGACGTGCTTTTTCGAAACTCACCCTCAAGAGATTGCCCAGGAGGAGTTAGGCACGATCGGTGGGTTAAATCGCCGCAGTGGCAACGCCTTGGAGAAGTACTTGGTGCCGCCCACCATGATTGCAGGCGGCACCCTATCATATCCCTGTCTCATGTCTTCTATCTGTAGAGTGCCTTAATGGTGCCCCAGGTACTCGGATCTGTTGAAGTCGGTCCATCTACATATATCTCGATGTCGAGATAGTCAAAAGTGCTTTCGCTGGAAGCAGCGACGCCGAGGACGTTCCAGCCTGAATGCCAGCCGGTTCCGGGCCAAACCCACATCGAGCCCTGCCACCACGGACAGGTTGGGGCACTTCCACTAGAGCCAAACCAGTTACCATTCATGTAGAGACGGCAGTTCTGAGTCTCTCTTACATCGACATAGAGATCAGTAACCCCATCTGGTAGCTGGAACCAGACGCGCAAAGCTATCGTACCGTCAGTGCGGCTGCTCCACGCTGTTTCGACCGGCCCAACGTCGCATTCGGCGGAGGCGGTACCAAACGCGACTTTACCGATCAACCAGTCTCAGTCATCGAAGTCGGGTGCGAAGACTTCAGACGGCACTTCATTTACTCCAACCTGGAAGAATTCATAGGTAGCTGTTGCTGTCCCGAACGGAACAATCACAACGCTACCTGAGGCCAAACCCATGCTTGCTGCCGCAGTTAGAATGACTACACACCCAGGGAAAGAAAAACCGCTCTCAACTCAACCTCCTTTCTGTGAGCGCCGACCCGAGCTACGTCATAACGTTGGACATGTATTATATCATAACAAAGAAAGCGTGGCCACTTCTCCAGGGGTGAGAGCAGTGTACCATAGAGTTCGCAGATTTGGGTTTGAAGGGGAGGGAAATGGGGGTGTCCTCCCCAGAAAAAACCTAAACGAGGAGACACCCCCATGAAAGAACTCTACCTGGGTGATAGAGACATTGATGAGGTTTAGCAAGGGTTTAATCGACCGTGGTGGCAACAGGCAGACGGTGATGTGCGTATGTTGCTGAAGGGGATGCTTGAGCGATACGGTTATGAGGACTTGGTTTGGCAGACCTGCCTGTGCGTCGCGCGCAGAGAGGAGCTGATGCGAGTGCTTGGGATGATCTATGCGCGGGTAACGCGTCAGTTGTGCTGGGTGCGTAGGATGTGGAACGTTCTGGGGGAAGGTGCGTAAGGTGGACCATGAAGGCGTTAGATGGGGACTCATGGCGATGTATGAAGCCCGGAGCGGCAAGAGTGCTTTGGAAGCCGATCTTAGGTGGGCGAAGAGGCGGAGCGGGAAATATCCCCGAGCTGTAAGGAGTGTGGAGAGGTATCTTGAGGAGTCGCTGGATCTGTTTCTCTGCCCTGCCCATCACAAGGTGCTATATAAGGGGTGCGAACCCTATTGAGCGGTCGTTCAGGGAGATGAGGAAAGGAACAATACCCATAACTACATTCATCAATCGTGACAGTTGTGACCGGACCATCTTCGGAGTGATATCTAAGTCGAATATGCAATGGAGGAGATCACCCTCAAAGAATTCGCAAACGAACCTTGATGCTACCGTAGAGGTCTACAGGTTGAACTGTGATGCGCGGTGTGATAGACTTTTCATGGCGAACTGAAGCACAGTTATCGACCGAGGGCAACGAGCCTTGCATCAAGCCAACTGAGGGTGCGAGATTGCGAATCACCATCACAATCACGCTGCGATAGTTTCTCGACAAGAACCGTTGGCGGCTTCTGGACTACCTCAAGCGTTGGTAGCTCCATCAACAGCGGGTACTTGGCTCAACAGGGAATAAGAAAATGAAGCCAATTCACACATCTCTTGAGAAGTTCAAATTTCGCGAAGATCAAGAGCCCGGCGATGAATTCAACAAAATTCGGATAAGCAAATCCGAAAGGAGGTGATCCTGTGGCACAGGATTCTCAACCAAAACCTGCAACAGTCGAATTCAACCTGCTGAGAGAAGACTGGATTCCTGTCCTTCTCAACGACGGTACCTTCTTGCGGGTGAATCCAGTAAGGTGCCTTGAGGAGGCAAGGACGATAAGATCGATAGCTGCACCAAGTCCTATGGACCGGCTCTCAATCCTCCGATTCCTTCTTGCACTCCTCTGCTGGTGCCGTGTTTACGAGAGAATGGACAAAGTACACAGTGAAGAATGGATTGATTTAAGGGACTGCATTCCAAGGCTCAAGGATGAGATCGCATACTTCAATCTCTTCGGGGGTCCTCCCAGATTCTACCAATTCAGGCTACCCGAAAAGGAGAAACAAGAGGAGTTCCTCTCAACGGCTTACCTCATTCACGAACTCCCCGCGGGCAGCAATGTCCCATTCTTCATAAAAGCAAGGGAATGCATCGATGGCCTCTGTCCCCGATGCTGTGCGCTGGGACTTCTCAGGCTGCCACTTTTCACAACTATGGGAGGGCGAGGGAAGAAACCAGGAATAAATGGGAAACCTCCCGTCTATTTTGTCCCGCTTGGAAAAACACTGGGCGAAACACTCATGCTGTCCCTGAGGAAGATCAGCTCTCTCAACCTTGCGCTTGGAGAGCCTTCATGGAAGAGCCCAGAGCCAACGGTTGAAGGCAATTCGGTTCCGCTACTGAAGGGTTTGACGTGGCTACCGCGGGCTGTTTGGCTCCAGGAGCCCTTGTCACATGAATACAGCCAAAATGAAGTGTGCATCTATTGCGGAAGAAGTGGTCCGGTAGTGCGAAGTATGATTTATGCAGGAAGAAAGTGGGCGAAGAACCTCAAGTGGCGAGACCCTCATGTACTCTATCAAAACGATCGACCACTTGTATTGCGTGACGAAAGCAAACTAAAACAGCTAAGATATAAGCGAAGAAGCGGGGCTCTGGCCATCCTGCTTGCTATGCTAGAAGACTCTGAGCTAAGAGAGACACTTCGAGCAATATCGGCAGGCAGAGAGACAAATCTGTGGGCAATTGCATTGGTTAGCCAACAGAACAAATACATCGAAGCGGTAGAGCATATATTCCCCGTGTCCTCGATTCTCGAGGATCCCGATAGTCTTGCCAAAAAGATAGATGAGCAACTCAGTCCGCTCACCAAAATAGAAAAGAATCTCACCAAAATCCGCAGGAAGCCTCAAGATCAGAAGGGTAAGAGAAAAGCCCCTTTAGTAGCCCAGGCAATTCTTAACCACTTCTATCCGCATTTCGAGCGAAGCCACATGGAAGGATTACTCAGAAAAACAGCTGCACAGCCATTGATAGGCGAATCATTGAGCGAGCTGCAAACGGCGATTTCCCGCACCTCATTGCTATCAATGCTTCCAAATAAAATATCTGCATTGCGTAAGGCGAACTGGCTTGAGTCCCGCATCCTACCCGATAGGCCAAGAAAAGACCCAAGGAGGAGGTAGAAGATGTCGTCAACTCAGGAATTTGTTCAGCTCTTGCTAGGCCTCAAAGAAGGAGAGATTTCATTGCTGAGGCGACTGGCATTCGCGCCTCTCGATAAGTCCGTCACCGGATTCGATCTGTTTACAGGTCTATGGTGGCCAATTAGGGCAAAAACTCCAAGGGCACCCCGAAGAGAGGCTGCATGGTTGGTGCTTAAGCTATACGGATTCCGTCCCATAAAACATACGCCAGGAAAAACTTTCAGCATGCTTCTCGCTAGATGGCGTGCTGAGGACCCGGAGAAGAGAGAACCAAGAGCAGATTTCATTATGAACAGAATAACAACTTCCCCACTTGACGGTCTAGAGCTTCCAATGAGGATGGCATTTGCGAGGTTTTCAGAATCAGATTCCATTGATTGGGTAGCCCTGACCGATGATCTTTCCTTCTGGGAGAAGCAGGAGATAAGAACTAAGTGGATAAATGATTTCTTCAAAGACAGGAGGTAGTTGCAATGTCACTAATACAGATTCACATGATCCAGAACCATGCACCATCGAACCTGAATCGTGATGACCTTGGTAGCCCTAAGACCTGTTACTTCGGAAATGTCTTGAGACTGCGTATCTCCAGTCAGTGTCTCAAGCGAAGCATAAGAATGAGTAACGAGTTTAGAAGGCTTAGAGGCGGAATAAGAACACGGAGACTGGCTGAGCTAATCGCTGAGGGCATGAGCGAAGATGTTAGGAAGCGCGTTGAGAAGATACTCGACATAGGAGGGATAAGCCCGAGGCGAGCAAGATCAAGAAGCGAAGAAACAGAGTCTGAAGCACAAGGAAGCAAAATGCTTGTCTTTACAACAAGGTCCGCAATCAAGGAGATGCGGAACCTCCTAGCTCAGACAGCTAAGAAGCAACCCGGTGAAAAGGAGGCAGCAAGGGAGTTCGCGAGAATCATAACCCAACGCACTGCAGCCCCGGATATGGCTCTCTTCGGAAGAATGCTTGAACCCACACAAAACGAGCAAAAGATATGGGACGATCTGAATACGACAGTGGAAGCGGCTGCACAGGTAGCACATGCGATTTCAACGCATGAAGCGCACCCAGAGATCGACTACTATGTGGCAGTTGATGACATACCTGGTAAGGACCCTGGGGCAGGCTATGTTGACGAAGCGATGTTTGGCTCAGCTTGCTACTACAAGTACTTCTCAATAAGTTGGGATGCTCTCCTTGAAAATTTGACAGGCTTCCCTGGAAATAGGGAGCATCTTGCTGCCCATACCATAGGAGCATTCATCAAAGCCGCAGCACTTACATGTCCCACAGGCAAGCAAAACAGTTTCGCAGCTCACAATCCGCCAGAAGCCATAATGGTTGAATTGAGAGACTACCCACTGAGCTATTCGAATGCCTTCGTCAACCCCGTAAGAGCAACTGACACCGATCTGGTTACAAGAAGCATCATGCAGTTTGTCAAGTATGTCAAAGACATTGATGCAGGATATGGGAAACCAACAAGCCGCTTCTGGTTCTCACCCAATCTGCGTCATCGGTTTGTCAGTGATTTGAGCGAAAAAGAAGACAGCGAAGTCAAATCTCTTGGTTCGCTGGATGATTTGATAAGCCATGTCATAGAGGGAATCAACCCGGCGCTAAGCTGGGATGAGGCGAGAAAGACATTCGTGACGGAGGATGCGTGAAGATGAAACCGAACACACTCTTTCTGCGACTTGAGGGACCTCTGCAGTCGTGGGGTGATCATCAATCTGAATTCGTAATAAGAAGAACAGCAGAGGCTCCAACCAAATCTGGAGTTGCTGGGATAATCTGCGCTGCAAAAGGATTGACTCGGGAGCAATCACCACGACTGCTCGAAAAGATATCAAGGCTTGCCATGGCGGTTCGAATTGACAGACCTGGAGTGCGCTGGTGGGATTTCCACATAGTAGGAGGAGGGAAGCAGATGAGAAAAGCCAGCGGCGGGATAAGGAAGGACGCAATCATAAGTCTCCGTGAATACCTCTGCAACGCTTCCTTCCTCGTCGTGCTTCAGGGTGACAACGATCTCATAGAGGACTTTGAAATTGCGCTCAGGAAGCCAAGATGGCAGCTCTATCTGGGTAGAAAAAGTTGCGTCCCCTCCTCTCCGATCCTCGACGGGCAGGCAGATTTATTCGAAACGCTCGAGGACGCACTTCGTTCAAAACCCCTTCGTTGGACAGAGGAGTTCGGTAACGGGAACAAGCCTCAAAGGCTTGGGTGCATAATTGAGTGGAGAGCAACACCCCAAGAGCCTCAAATGCCTCAGGATGCCGAGATTTGGTATGACACGCCCGTATCATTCAAGCCCCCGGCCCACGCACCGAGGGTCGTCATCCGAAAGTCAATCAATGTGGGTAAAGGAGGAGTGCCAGTTGAAATTCTCAAGGCAACAAGAATTCCGGAGAGGCAACGGACAAGCCATGCAGATTATGCTAACTCAAAATACAAGAAAGTGCGTGAGAAGAGGCTTGACCTTGACCGCCGCCTGTGCGTCTTCTGCAAATCGCCGGCTACCACCGTCCAACATGTCACATACCGCCGTGCTGGAGGCGAAGAAGAACTCCAGGACCTTAGGTCGTTATGTCGTCTTTGCCACGACGCGGTAACGATGGTCGAGTATGGACTGTCCCTGGGAATTGACCGCATAAATCCCGAAGACGAGCAGTGGAGAGAAATGATACTTGCAAAGAGAGACGAAATAATAAGATTCCGCTCCATCCAGATGAGGAGAAGGTTGCTTGGAAGAGAAGAGGAGGGATTCTAAGATGTATCTTTCATATCTTTACATAGATCTCGGCAGAAACCCCGACAGATTGAGACCCGGGCGAACCTGGCTCCGCAACTTATACCGGGTCCATCAGCGTCTCTGTATGGCTTTCCCGAGGCCATCAGGCAAAGAAAGAGACCCGTTTTTCCTGAAGCCATTTGATCCTGAAAACATCAGCGATCGCCATGTTCATGTGCAGAGATCTGAGAGCAGTGGCTTCCTGTACAGAATAGACCCGCTGCCTCCATCCTCGGCACAACCCCAAAGAGCAGTAATCATTGTCCAATCTTCCATAATTCCTGACTGGGAATATGCCTTCAAGAATTGCATCGATCTTCTTCTTGCTCCACCTCTGGTCAAACCGTACAATCCAACATTCTCAGCCGGTCAGAGATTCAAATTCAAACTTCTCGCCAATCCAACCAAGAAGATTGGCACGATCCTGAAAAGCAAGAGGATGGCATTACCAGCTGAGACTTTGAAGAATAGCCCAGGCAGACATGGCAAAAGAGTCCCCGTACCTTCTCATCAGCTGGCCGATTGGCTCATCCAAAGAGCAAATGAAAACGGATTCAAACTCTATGAAGATTCTTTGGAGATAATCCCTGGTTATGCCAATTTCTCGAAGGGCTTACCAGAGCATTCAAGAACCTATCGCCTTCGCTCAGTTCGTTATCAAGGCATCTTAGAAGTGACCGATCCCCAACGATTCCGCAAGGCAGTGACTGCCGGCATCGGGCCAGGAAAGGGTTTCGGTTTCGGTCTTCTGTCTCTGACACCAGCTTCCAAGAATGAGAAAGAGGTGAGGGTTAATGAAACCGTCAGATTTGCACATCTTGCCTAAAATTGAGGCTAGATGGAGTTACCTCTATGTTGAGCATTGTAGAATCGACAAGGAAGAGCAAGCGATTGCCTTACACGATGCAGATGGGAAAACCCCTGTCCCATGCGCCAATCTTGCCTTGCTTATGCTCGGACCAGGGGTGTCAATAACTCACGCTGCTGTCACTGTTCTTGCCGAGCATGGTTGTCTCGTTGCCTGGAGCGGCGAAGGAGGCATCCGCTTTTACGCATGTGGGCTTGGAAACACTCGAAGCTCCTCAAACCTTCTTCACCAGGTCAGAATGTGGGCTGATGAGTGCCTGCACATGCAGGTAGTTCGAAACCTATATCAATTTCGCTTCAGTGAGAAACTCGACCCATCATTGACCTTGAGACAGATAAGAGGAATGGAAGGGATACGAGTAAGGAGTGCTTACAAGGAGTGGAGTAAGAAAACTGGCGTGCCATGGTCAAGAAGATTCTACAGGCGGGATGCCTGGAATGCATCGGATCCAATAAACAGAGCAATCTCAGCGGCAAACGCATGCCTCTACGGCTTATGTCACAGTGCTATAGTAGCATCGGGCTTCTCACCAGCCCTTGGCTTCATCCACACAGGAAATATGCTCTCTTTCGTTTATGATGTTGCTGATCTTTACAAGACTGAGACAACCATCCCAGCGGCTTTCGAAACAGTCGCTGAGGGATGTGAGGACCTGGAAAGACGGGTGAGAATAAGATGCCGTGATCTTTTCGTATCAACCAAGTTGCTTCGGCGGTTAGTTGGAGACATCAAGTCTGTTCTGATGCTTGATGAGCAAGATGCCAGTGGTGATACCGATTCAGGGGTCGAAACGAAAGACAAATTGGTGTATTGGGAACCAACCTCCCAGCAAGATCGAGAACGGAAAAACGATCATGGCACTTCTTGCCGGAGGAAACGCTATGACCGTCTTGATACTTGAATCTGTCCCACCGTCGCTGAGAGGTCAGCTCAGCAGATGGTTCATCGAAATCAAACCAGGGGTTTTCGTTGGCTCTGTTTCAGCTCTGGTGCGTGATCTACTGTGGAAGATGTGCTGCAGGAAAGCATCCACTGGTTCCTGCTTGATGGTTTACGCTCGCAGGAGCGAACAGGGGTTCAGTATAATGACTCACGGAGAACCGAGCAGGAAAGTTGTGGATATCGAAGGGCTGATACTCGTGCGCAAAGCTAAGGAAAGCTAAGGGAATCTAAGAATCGCAAGATTTGTAGTATCGTCCCCACGCGTGTGGGGGTGACCCGTTTAGCATCGCTAGGGACTTCAACTGGTAGTATCGTCCCCACGCGTGTGGGGGTGACCCGTATATCGTACACCGCGCACTGTTCCCGTCTAAATCGTCCCCACGCGTGTGGGGGTGACCCACTATGGGTACTGCTATATCAGAGGCCGAGTAAATCGTCCCCACGCGTGTGGGGGTGACCCGGGACATTGCCCTCAGAGCGTTGGAACGGCTCGAATCGTCCCCACGCGTGTGGGGGTGACCCTCACATTGAGCGAGGGCGGCGAGCGCTAAAGATATCGTCCCCACGCGTGTGGGGGTGACCCGCAACCACCCTATACCCCAACCTATACTAGTCACATCGTCCCCACGCGTGTGGGGGTGACCCGTACCATATAGGCGGGATTGATTGGGGTTATACATCGTCCCCACGCGTGTGGGGGTGACCCGTCTAGTGACGTGTTAGAAGCGTGTGG
>JAOZOU010000005.1:110451-230210 GCA_029933125.1 bacterium
ATCGTCCCCACGCGTGTGGGGGTGACCCGTCTAGTGACGTGTTAGAAGCGTGTGGCTTGCTATCGTCCCCACGCGTGTGGGGGTGACCCGTGATCACTAGAAGCTAGAGTAGCCGGTTGCAATCGTCCCCACGCGTGTGGGGGTGACCCAAGCTAGGGGTATAGGGTGGTTGCAGTTTTGCGATCGTCCCCACGCGTGTGGGGGTGACCCTATCACGTCCGGCCAGCCGTGTTGCTGCATGATATCGTCCCCACGCGTGTGGGGGTGACCCGATAGCATCGTCCAGCTTGATTCCTCGGTTAGCATCGTCCCCACGCGTGTGGGGGTGACCCAGCTCAGAACCACCGCGACGAGCGACAGCAAGAAAAGCAAGAATCCTTCAATGGTCGGCTTCGCCTGGGAAGCATACATCCGTGGTCACCAGTTGGTAGCCACCTCTTTCGCATCCTCTCAAGGGTAGCGGGGGCCTTGAAAGTTGACATGGTGCATTGGGTCTGATAGGATTGGCCAGTGGTCTGCTACTCAGTGCTAAGAACCTGAGTCCTATGGAGGTGGATATGGCTGGAATAGTTGGCTATGGTGCGTATGCACCAAGGTACCGCATAAAGGTAGAGGAAATTGCCAAGGTTTGGGGTACTGACGCTGAGAGCTACAAGCGCGGTCTTCGCCTTGAGGAAAAATCTGTTCCTGGACTCGATCAAGATGTGATAACCATGTCGGTGGAAGCTGCAAGGAACGCTCTCAAAAGAGCCAGAATTGACCCTAAGAAGATCGGGGCAGTCTACATTGGCTCAGAATCTCATCCCTACGCTGTCAAGCCGAGCGGAACCGTTGTTGGGGAAGCAATAGGAGCTACTCCAGATGTTCATTGTGCTGATTTTGAATTTGCGTGTAAGGCTGGCACAGAGGGCATGTTTGTTGCTCTTGGGCTCATCGAGGCAGGCAAGATGGAATATGCTCTTGCAATTGGTGCAGACACCTCCCAGGGTGCCCCGAGTGATGCCCTTGAATATTCAACAGCAGCTGGGGCAGCTGCATTTATCTTTGGCACGAAGGATGTAATTGCTGAAGTTACTCACACTTTCTCCTATATGACGGATACGCCAGATTTCTGGCGGCGTGAGTACATGCACTATCCACGGCATGCTGGAAGATTCACAGGAGCTCCGGCATACTTCAAACACATCAAAGGAGCTGCCAAAGCGATAATGGAGATTTCAGGTAAGAAGCCTGAGGACTTTGCTCATGTTGTATTCCATCAACCCAATGGCAAGTTCCCTACGACGGTGGGCAAGCAATTGGGCTTTAAGCCTCAACAGCTCGAGACGGGGCTGCTTTGTCCTCGGCTTGGCAATACGTATTCAGGCTCATCACCGATGGGCTTAACCGCTGTGCTCGATGTTGCCAAACCAGGTGAGGAGATTCTTATGGTTTCCTATGGCTCTGGAGCAGGCAGCGATGCCTTCATCTATCGCATCACCGAAAAGATAACGGAGGTTCAGGGACTTGCTCCTAAGACCACTGACTATCTCGATCGTAACAAGGTCTACATTGATTATGGAACATACGCTAAGCTGCGAAAGAAGATAAGGATGGGAGAATAAGCTAAGGGGTGTTTGCTATGCGTGATGTCGCGGTTATTGGAATTGGCATGATCAAGTGGGGTGAGCTGTGGGAGAAGTCACTCCGCACAATCTTCGTTGAGGCAGCACTTAACGCAATTGACGATGCTGGTGTCGATCACATCGATTCAATGTATGTTGGATGTATGTCATCAGGGCTTTTCGTCGGCCAGGAACATCTTGGTGCTCTCCTGGCAGACTATCTTGGCATTGCGCCTGTATCTGCTGTGAGGGTTGAATCAGCCTGTGCTTCGGGTGGTGCTGCCTTTCGTCAGGGCTTCATAGAAGTTGCATCGGGGATGAGCGATATTGTTCTTGTCGGTGGTGTTGAGAAGATGACAGATGTGAGCGGTGGCGGTGCGACTTTTGCTCTCTCCACAGCTGCTGATCAGGAGTATGAGGTTTACAATGGTGTGACCTTCCCGGGGCTCTATGCAATGATGGCAAGAGCTCACATGGAGCGTTATGGAACAACTCGAAAGCAGCTTGCGCAGGTTGCCGTTAAGAACCATGAAAACGGTTCAAAGAACCCTCACGCTCAGTTCCAGATGAAGATAACGGTCGACCAGGTTATCAATTCTGTAATGATTGCCGATCCTCTTACAATACTGGATTGCTCACCCATAACAGATGGTGCAGCAGCAGCCATACTCTGCCCACTTGAGGTCGCTCGCAAGATCTCCAAAAAGCCTGTGGTCAAGGTTAAATCCTCAAGCGCGGCTACCGATTCCATTGCAATTCATCAGCGCAAAGATATCACCCATCTTCAGGCTGCTGAAGATGCAGCTGCTAAGGCTTATAAGTTGGCTGGAGTTGAGCCATCGGACGTAGATCTTGCTGAGGTGCATGACTGCTTCACAATAGCTGAGATCTGTGCCATTGAAGCCCTTGGATTTGTGGAGAAGGGGAAAGGTGGATCAGCAACTGAGGCTGGTGAGACAGCAATTGGTGGGCGGATTCCTATTAACCCGTCTGGCGGGCTTAAGGCCAAGGGGCATCCAGTTGGGGCGACGGGTGTTGCCCAGATATGCGAAGTCGTCACCCAGCTCAGGGGTGATGCTGGCGAAAGACAGGTTGAGAATGCAAGAATTGGGTTAACCCAGAATATGGGTGGTACATGCGCAAGTTGTGTCGTTCACATACTGGAGGTAGCTTAGATGTCAACTTCAGCAAGATACTGGCGCGAGATACCTCAACGTTATCGGCTTGAGGCTGGTAAGTGCTCAGGTTGTGGTGCCATATGGTTTCCACCCAGACTTGTCTGTAAAGAATGTGGCAAACGTGAATTTGAGGTGGTTAATCTGCCTGATAGAGGTAAGGTCCAGACATTTACGGTGATAAGAGTTCCACCCAGTGAATTTTGTGATCAGGCACCGTACGCATTAGGGGTGATTGAGCTTGAAAATGGTGTGTTGCTGCAATGTCAAATAGCCGATTGTTCACCAGATGAGCTCTCAGTCGGGATGCCGGTGAGGATCGAGTTTCGCAAGATAAAAGAAGAGGGTGAGGCAGGCATTATCTGCTACGGATACAAGGCTGTGCCCGTTAGAGAATGAGGCTGAGAGATGGGGTTTGAGACAATTGAAATTGTCGAAGATAGGCGTGTTGCCTGGATAACTCTCAACCGCCCTGATGTAAGAAATGCTTTCGATGACTTGATGATAAAGGAGCTTGTTTCTGCTCTTGCTGAGATTGCTGCGAATCCCAATGTCAGGATTGTTGTTCTTACGGGCAAGGGCAAGGCTTTCTGTGCGGGTGCGGATCTTAACTGGATGAAGCGGATGAAGCAGTTCACATATGGAGAGAATCTGGAAGATGCCCTTGCTCTCGCCAGGCTCATGTATAATCTCTACCACCTGCCCAAACCTACGATTGCCATGGTAAATGGTGCTTCAATCGGGGGAAGCAATGGGCTGGTTGCTGCCTGCGACCTCGCAATAGCTTCTCATCGTGCAGAGTTCAGCCTGAGCGAGGTTAAGATTGGACTTGTGCCTGCCTGCATAGGTCCATATCTCCTCAGAAAAATTGGCGAGCGCGCCTGTCGTAAGCTCTTTCTTACAGGTGAGCGCATCTCCGCCGATGAGGCCAAACGCCTTGGACTTGTTAGCGACGTTGTTACGCATACCCACCTGAGGAGGCGGGTTGAAGAGCGCATTGAAAGTCTCTTGACGAGCGGTCCTCATGCATTGGCAGTCAGCAAGCAGCTTATCTCGACGATAAGTGAGATGCCGCTTGAGGAAGCACGGGATCATACTGCAAAGGTGATCGCTGAGCTAAGATGTGGTGATGAGGCACAGGAGGGCATGACAGCCTTCTTCGAGAAACGTAAGCCCAACTGGGCCAATTGAGAATCTTGGCTTCCTGGTGGAGATGCTGCGAGACTTCAAGGCCAATTGGGCATCAAAAGCTCAGATGCATAAAGGGAGGTAGCCTGTGAGTAAAGTTGAAGTTGGAAGTGTTGCACCTGACTTTACACTTAAGGACCACCATGGCAAGGATGTAAATCTTGCTAGCTTCAGGGGCAAGCGAGTTATACTGGGCTTTCATCCGCTTGCCTGGACTAAAGTATGTGCTCAACAGATGAAAGACCTTGAAAAGAATGCTGAAAGGTTTGACAAGCTCAATGCCGTTGCCCTCGGCTTAAGTGTAGACAGCAGCTTTACAAAGAAGGCCTGGGCTCAAGATCTTGGCATTACCAAGACACCTCTTCTTGCAGACTTCTGGCCTCATGGAGAGATTGCAAAAACTTATGGCATATTTAGAGAAAAAGATGGCGTCAGTGAACGGGCTGTCTTTGTGGTGGATACCGAGGGCAAAGTTACCTTCAAGAAGATCTATCCTATGAGTGAAGTGCCTGACATTGAGGAAATAATCAATCACCTTGAAGCTACATAGCCTAAGGAAGGGCTTGCATGCCTGAGTGTTCATTTATTTTAGGCGGTAAAGCCGGTGATGGTATAAGGCAAGCTGGCAATTTCCTTGCTCATCTTCTGGCAGAGCTTAATTACAGAATCTACTTCTGGGACGACTATCCCTCACTGATAAGGGGTGGACACAACTTCAGCATAGTAAGAGCAAGCGATTCCTTGATAGGAGCCTACAGGGACAAAGTCGATGTGCTTGTTGCCCTCAATGAGGAAACGGTACACAAGCACAGGGAGAAGCTTAAGCCCGATGGATTGCTCATCTACGACAGTGATGTTTTCGAGATCGAGGGAATAGGCATCGGGTTTGGAAGTATCGTAAAGCGGCAAGGCGGCAAACCTGTAATGAGAAATGTTGCAGCTGTTGGCTCAATAGCCCGCATTGCTGGTATTGACTGGAAGATTGTCGAGAGAGTAATCTCCAAGGCAACTCCACGTGATACAGAGCTCAACATCAAGATTGCTAGAGCTGGCTACGAGGAAGCCAAGGCTTCGTACTTTGAGCTTGAGAGACTCGAGCAGGGACCCCTGCCACTTGTTCAGGGAAATGAGGCTATTGCTCTTGGGGCGGCAAAAGCCGGGCTCAAACTTTACATCGCCTATCCCATGACACCAGCCT
Source organism: bacterium (assembly GCA_029933125.1). Taxonomy (GTDB): domain Bacteria; phylum Arandabacterota; class Arandabacteria; order Arandabacterales; family Arandabacteraceae; genus JALGWB01. Next base: position 115,617 of record JAOZOU010000005.1, read on the forward strand.
CAAGCATCCTCCACTTTCTTGCCCGCTATGAGGATGAGCTCGGGCTCGTCACATATCATCCTGAGAATGAAATAGCTGCTGTCATAACTGCAATTGGAGGAGCTTATGCTGGTGCCAGGACAATGGTCGGAACATCGGGCGGGGGGTTTGCCCTTATGACAGAGGGAGTTAGCCTTTGTGCTCAGAGTGAGACCCCGGTTGTTTTCGTCGTATCCCAACGTCCTGGACCAAGCACGGGGGTGCCAACCTACACTATGCAGGCTGATCTTCACTTTGTACTTAACTCGGGGCAGGGGGATATCGTTAGACTTGTCGTTGCTCCAGGTGATCCCGATGAGGCATTCATCTGGACTGGGAAGGCAATGAATCTTGCATGGAAGTACCAGATTCCAGCTTTTGTCCTTACAGACAAGAATCTTAGTGAGAGTACTTATTCCTTCGAGAGTAAAGGTGATGAGGTAGGACGTGAGGAAGCCTGCCTGTGGGATGGTGAGGGAGATTACAAGCGCTACCTTTTCACGCGTGATGGTGTCTCGCCGCTTGCTTTTCCAGGTACAGAGGGTGCAGTTGTTAAGGCAACGAGCTACGAGCATGATGAATTTGGCATAACAACAGAAGAAGCAGGTGCAATTGCAAGCATGCAGGCTAAGAGACTTAAGAAAAGGGATTACCTTAATGTCAACAAGCTTGAAGCTGTCAAAATCTACGGTAGTTCTCGAGCCGAGACAGCACTTGTCTGCTGGGGTTCGACCAGGGGCGCCTGTGTGGAAGTGGGATCTGAACTCGGTCTTAGGGTGGTTCAACCAATTGTGCTTGAGCCCTTCCCTGAGGAGGCTATGACAACCGCACTTGATGGCTGCACCGGGGTAATCGCAGTTGAAGCGAATGCCACGGGAGCTCTAGCCCGCCTCCTTAGAGGTTATGGAGTCGGTGTCGATGAGATGATACTCAAGTATGATGGGAGACCTTTTAGCGTAGATGGCCTGAAGCGTGAGGTCACAAAGGTGATGGCATGAGTGAAGTCAATCTTGAAACATATGCTGAGAACACATGGTGCAAGGGATGCGGTAATTTCGGGATACTTTCAGGATTCACGCAGGCCCTTAAGGAATTGAATGAAGAGGGTCTTAGACTCGAAAATGTTGTGATCGCGTCTGGGATAGGTTGCCATGCCAAGATAGTTGACTACTTAAATGTTAATTCCTTCTATTCCATCCATGGCAGGGTACCACCAACCATAACGGGTATAAAATTGGCAAATCCTACCTTGACAGTTGTAGGCTTCGCCGGTGATGGCGACGCCTATGGTGAGGGTCTTTCGCACCTCATTATGTCAGCCAAGCGCAATGTGGATATCACAATGGTCATCCATGATAACCGCGTCTATGGACTGACCACAGGTCAATTTACTCCAACAAGTCCCCTGGGTTTTCGGGGTCGTTCGACACCAAAAGGGAGCCTTGAGGAGCCTCTCAATCCCATAGAGCTGATGCTCGCCTCGGATGCGACTTTTGTCGCAAGATGTTATTCAGGCAAGGTGGATCATCTTGTCAGTGTTGTCAAACAAGCGATAAAGCATAAGGGTTTCTCATTCATTGACGTGCTGCAGCCATGTTTTACTTTCTTCAATACTTATGGGCTCTACAATAAGGCGACGTACATTATGGAGGATCACGATCCTTCTGATATAGAGGCTGCCTACAGAAGAGCTCGCGAATGGCTTGGGGGAACAGAGACAAAGATCCCTCTTGGAATCTTCTACCAGAGGACTAAACCAACTTTCGATGATCTTCTTCTCAAGAAGCAAATTCCGGCAAAAGACTTATCCGTTCCAGATATCTCTTCGCTTCTTGGAAACAGGTAGGGGCAAGGAGCCGATCGAATGGAAGAGGTTGTTTATAGACCCATTGGTGTGATCCACACGCCATACAAAGACCCTCAAGGCATTCCGATTCAGCCTAAGGGTGGTAGCGACATCGAGGGATTTGTTGAGCTAGATCCGGCTTATGGAGAGGCTTTGAGTGATCTTGACGGCTTCTCTCATGCCTATCTCATATATCACTTCCACCTGTCGAAAGGATATTCACTTAAGGTTGTGCCATTCATGGATGACCGAGAGCGAGGACTCTTTGCAACGCGAGCCCCCAGGCGTCCCAATCCAATTGGGATATCTGTGGTAAAGATAAAGGCGATACAGGGCAATAGATTATACTTTTTCGGTGTTGATATGGTCGATGGTACTCCCCTGCTTGATATAAAGCCCTATGTCCCCGACTTCGGAGCGCTCGAAGATGTGAAAATTGGGTGGCTCAAGAATCATGTGCATAAGTCGAGGCATTTCAAGGCAGATGGGCGCTTCAAGGAATAAGAGGAATCCCCTTTAGGCGGGCTCTATGACAAAGAGCACGGAGCCATGCTTGACCTCGGTTGCATCTTGTGGAACTATGCGAACTATCTTGCCAACAGCGGGGAATTCAGGTTCACCTGGATAGACAATCGGGTTGAAACACTTCATTACCTCGACGAGTGCTAATATGCTTCCCTGCTTTACCTCTGAGCCAATCTCGACATAGGGTGGTGACTGAGGATTGGGGCGTCTGTAGAAGATACCATCGGTAGGTGATAGAAGCGCAAATGCACCCTCGGGGAGATCCTGATCTGCTGCCTTCTCGGTTCCACTTGCCTTAAACTCTTCGACAAGACCTGTCTCAGCTCTTGGGCTAACAGTGAAAAGAATCTGGCCATATTCTACACGTTGTTTGCGGCTGTCAACATGAACATGGGTAACAACGCCATGGTGGCCCTCGGGTATGAGCAAATGATAGTAGCGGCGCATTACAGTCAGATAGCCAACAAAACTGCCTGGTGTAACGTAAGTGCCAGGGGCAGGAGGCATATCATAAAGACCAACACCTGGCGAGAGAATGTCAAAATGCCCGTCCCTATCCTGGGAATCTCTTACGAGACACTTCTTCGGTTCTCCAATCAACCTTCTAAACTCAATCTCTCTTTGCTGCATAGGCTATATCTCAGTCAATGTGTGTAGATCGTGGATTGCCCAGATTCTTGGATTCTTGATCCTGCGGTATCCGATTGCTTGATAGCACATCTCAACTACAGCTCGAAGATATTTTCGTAGCTCACCCATAAAGACAACTTCATCGGTGTCCATCTGGGATGCTGACTTTACTGGATCCATATCTCTCGTTATGCGATTCTCAACTTCCTCCATTCCTCGCTTTATCTTTTCATACTCTTCCTTTGTTGTGTAGATTATCTCGAAATTGTCATCGAGTTTTGTTCGAAATGCCCCAATTGCGAGCGTGCGCCCTTCCATCACTGCTAGTCGCGTTATGGGAGTCGAAAGCTGAATAACAGGATCGTAAGCAATGCCCGACATTGCATAGTAACCAGCTCCTGAGGCTTTGCGGAGTAGTACAGTAATCATTGGAACCGTATTTGTCGAATTTGTGTAGATGAGATTTGAACCATATCCAAGGAGACCTTCCTTCTCAGCTTCGGTTCCAATGTCGAATCCAGAGATATCCTGGAGCCAGATAATAGGGATGCCATCGTCATTGCATGTGCGTGAGAACTGAGATATTTTGGCAATACCTTCGCGATAGAGGATGCCACCCGGCCGCTTCTGGTCTGGATGTTCAGGGTGCCTTATGAGAAATTGATTGTTAGCAATTATGCCAACATAGAGTCCTCCAATTTTGGCAATACCCGTGATCATCTCCTCACCCTTACCTGGCAGGATCTCCCAGAAAAGACTCGAATCCACTAGACGCGCTATCACTTGACGCATATCATATGACATCCTATGGTCACTCGGGAATATCCCCTTAAGCTCATGAGTGTCATAGGCTGGGTCACTTGCATCGCCACCATAGCGGTAGTACTCGGCCGCTGAGGTTGGGAGCATGGCAACGTCCCTTCTTATCATCTTTATGACTGACTCGTCATCGGGACCTCTGAAATCAGCACAGTTGGATATGTGAACATGGACGTCAGCGCCTCCAATCGTAAGAGAGGTTATGTTCTGTGATTTGCCTCCCTTTATAAGAGCAGCACCTGCAATCACCATATAGGCTTGTTCAGTCATATATACCCTATCGCTGATTATGGGCATGTAGCCCCCGCCGGCGATGCAGTCGCCAAAAACAGCAGCTATCTGGGGGACGCCACTAGCACTCAGAAGACTGTTCATCTTGAAGATGTAACCAGCACCGGTCGGACCGGGGAAGGATTTACTCTGCTCGGGCAGATAGAGTCCACTGCAATCGACGAGGTAGATAACAGGTAGGCGAAGACGACGAGCGATGTGCTGGGCTCGTTCTATCTTCTCTGGCGTCTTGGGCCACCACGCACCCGATGCAACCGTGTTATCGTTGGCAATAACCATTGTATAGCGATTTTCGATACGCATGAAAGCCGTAACAACACCCGCACCAGGACTCTTCTTCTTATTCTTCCCCTCACCGAATTCAATGCCATAGTTAACGAATGTGCCAATAGGAAGGATCTCTGTGCCTGGATCCTTCAGTATCTCAAGTCTCTCCCATGTGGTAAGTTTGCCTTTGGCGTGAACGCGCTTAACATATTCAGGGCCCCAGCCAGCCTTCACTTCTTCACGTTTAGCTGCGATTGCTCTTTCCAGTTCCTCCATCGTCCTGGCATTGGCTTCCCATTCCTGCGGTTTCATAAATTCTTCAAGGTTTGAGCCAATAGGTTGCAAGAGAACCTTAGCCATTTTTCTCACGCTCCCATGCTTCCAGAAGTTCGGGAATGAATCGTGTGCTATAGGAGCCCTCCTGGAAGGCAGGGCTTGATAGAATAGCGATGTGCAGGGGTACGGTCGTTTTTATGCCTGAGATTGTGAAATTCTCAAGTGCTCTTCTGACTCTTTCTATTGTCTCTTTTCTTGTTGAGCCATGCCCTATGAGCTTGCAGATCAAGGAATCGTAGAAAGGTGGGATGGTGTAGCCAGTTCTAACGTGAGTATCGATTCGAACGGAATCAAAACTCGGAGGCTCGAACTTTTCCACTTTCCCTGGATCTGGTTTGAAGCCATTCTCAGGATCTTCAGCATTTATGCGGCATTCAATGGCATGGCCGGTGAGATTCACCTCGTCCTGATTGATACTCAACGTACAATTAGCTGCAACGCGTATTTGTTCCTTAACTATGTCGAAACCTGTTACCATCTCTGTTACGGGATGCTCAACCTGCAAACGCGTGTTCATTTCCATAAAGTAGAGATTTCCATCTTCATCCCTAAGGAATTCGACTGTGCCAGCATTGACATAGCCTATTGCAGCTACAGCCCTGGCAACGCGGGACCCCAATTGGTTGCGTGTGCCTGCATCGATGACAGGCGAGGGTGATTCTTCAAGGAGCTTCTGGTGACTCCTCTGGATAGAGCACTCGCGTTCACCTAGATGGATAGCATTTCCGTAGGCATCTGCGATAACCTGAAACTCTATGTGCCTTCCATTCACTATGTACTTTTCGAGATAGAGAGATGGATTACCGAAAGCCTTCTCTGCCTCAAGGCAAGCCTCGTTGAAGGCATGCTCGAGATCTCTCTCGCTCTCAACTACGCGCATTCCCTTGCCTCCACCACCAGCACTCGCCTTAAGCAAAACAGGATAGCCGATGGCTGAAGCTGCCTCTTTGGCTTCCTCAACGCTCCTTACAACTCCTTCCGATCCCGGTATGGGGTCGAGGCCCAGTTCCTTCATTGTACGGCGAGCACGAGCCTTGTCACCCATAAGGCGTATCGCATGGGGTGGCGGACCTATGAATGTGATCTTGCTTTGTGCGCAAAGGGCTGAGAAAAGGGCATTTTCGGCAAGAAAGCCATAGCCTGGATGAAGTGCCTGGCACTCCTTCTGCAAGGCAGCCTGTATGATTGCCTCCATGTTGAGATAGCTTTCACTGCTGCGTGCACCTCCTATGCAGACAGCTTCATCGGCTGCTTCAAGGTGAGGAGACGATCGATCAGCCTCGGAATAGACAGCAACGGCCCTGACCCCAAGATCATGGCATGCCCTTATGATGCGAAGAGCGATTTCACCACGATTTGCAACCAAGATAGATCTAAACATTGCTCCTAACTTTCTTTCTGACATTATGTAACCCAGGATTGTCACATGACATTCCCGGGTTCAAGACGAGTTCCAATCCTTAGCCAGTCTACCACCGCCTCACCTCCAAATCAAGCCATTGCAGCAAAAAATGCATTCAACGCCATCTATGGCGCATACTGCTCAAAACCATAGGTCTTGCTTCACCTCTTGAAATGGGCAGCTCTATACGGTAATTTTAGTTGAGTCAATGAATGGAGAAAGGAGGGATGGTGAGGTGTCGGTGATCAAGAACATATTCCTTCTGGGTTGGGGTGTTGCAAGTCTCACCAAGGAGAAGGTTGAAGAAGCAGTTGAAGAGCTTATCAAGCGGGGTGAGGTCGCAAGTTCCGATCGTGGAAAGGCAATAGAAGAGCTTCAGCAGAAAGCTCAAGCTGCCGCGAGTGAGATCAAACGTATTGTAGATGAGCGCATAGATGCTTTTCTCAAGAGGCTGCAGTGGCTCGAGCAAATCAAAAAGCTCCAGCAGGATGTTGAAGACCTCAAAAAGCGGCTTGAGAAGCTCGAGCAGGCAAGAGGGAGCGAATAGAGATTGCGTCTTGCTTAGCGAGAAAGGCGGGCGCCATTGCCATCAAGGATCCATCAAAGGCTCCAGAGTATACGCCGCTTCAGGCAGATAACACTTATCCTGGCCAAGTATGGATTTGACGAATTTCTTGCCCGAATACATCTCCCGCTTCATCTGAGAGGTATATTTGCAAAGCGCCTTCGCCAGCGCGTTGCTGGACCCGAAAGATTAGTCCTTGCTCTTGAAGAACTTGGACCTACGTTCATTAAGTTTGGTCAGATCCTGAGCACGCGCTCCTACCTGCTTTCCCCTGACTATGCTGCCGCTCTTGCGAGGCTTCAAGACAAGGTAACCCCATTCCCAACCTCAGTAGCTATGGAGATCATAAGAGACGAGCTTGGCAGAGATCCCCATGAGGTCTTTGCGGAATTTGATGAGAAGCCACTTGCATCAGCCTCGATAGCCCAGGTCTACAGGAGCAAGCTCCACTCTGGCAAGGACGTTTGCGTAAAGGTTCAGCGGCCCAATGTGCGCCAAACCCTCGAGCTCGACATAATGATACTCAAGGAACTAGCTCGTCTTCTTGATACCTATGTGCCTGAGTCACGCCAGTATGATCCTTCAGGCATGGTTGCAGAATTTGAGCGAACAACCCGAAGAGAGATTGACTTTACCATCGAGGCTGCCAATCTTGAGGTTTTCAAGGAGAATTTCAGGGAATCAAACGATATCTATATCCCTGAAGTCTACAGTGACATCTCCACCTCAAGAGTACTCGTGACCGAATACATCGAAGGCATCAAGATATCTGACGTTGAGAGATTGAAACAGGCCAATCTTGATGTCGCAGCCATTGCGCGCGCTGGTGCCCGCGCAGTTTTCAAGCAGATCTATGAGGATGGTCTCTTTCATGCTGATCCTCATCCCGGAAATCTCTTTGTCCTGCCTGATGGAAGAATTGCACCTGTTGACTTTGGTATTGTTGGAAGGCTCACCCGTAACGAGATTGAAGGGCTAACCGATCTCACAATTGCCTATATGCGAAGGAATCCTGAGAAGGTAATGGATGTCCTTGATCATCTCGGTCTTATTCCTAAGGATGTTGATCGCAGGAGTGCAACTGAGGATCTTATGCTTTTCATTGACAAGTATAGGCATAGGAAGATTGGTCAGATCAACTTCAAGGATGTCTTCGAGGAGTTCATTTCTTTCATTCGGCGCTATCGCATCCGTATCAAGACTGAGTTCATGCTCTTGGGAAAAGCCCTCAGCATATATGAAGAAGTTGGAAGGTATCTCGACCCCGATTTCAATATTCTTGAGGAGGCCGGCCCCCTTGTCAGGCGCATAATCCGAAGGAAATATGGAGTTGCACGCCTCCTGGCAGGAACCTCGATAGGTGACACCCTATCAACTCTCTCATCCATTCCGTCTGACATAGCTCAAATCATATCGCTGGCAAAGGAGGGTAAGCTCAAGATTGATTTTGAACATATTGGCCTGGAAAAGGTTACAAGTGAGCTCGAAAGATCGAGTAACCGAATATCCTTTAGCCTACTCGTTGCGGCACTGATTGTTGCCTCATCCCTGATTCTGGTACTAGGCGGGCAGCAAAGTACATATCACTTCTTCGGATTGGCTGGCTTTGGCCTTGCAGCAGTTGTTGGCGCCTGGCTGCTCATAAGCATCATAAGGTCCGGCAGGGTATGACCAGAGTTGTACGCTGCAAATCATGCAGCAAGGAATCCGTGACGATCTCTTCATATCTCGGACTTTGTGGAGATTGTATCAGGACTGACTTCGACTCCTGGTCGCCTGAGATTCTCTCACTGCATAGGCGTCTCAGGGAAACCGATGGACTCCCTGGTGAACCTGCCTGCACAGAGGGTGGTGTTGTCTGCAAGATATGTGGCAACCATTGCTCCCTCGGTATCGGGGATATAGGCTACTGTGGTTTGAAAGCTGGTGAGGCCAATAGGGTGAACTTCATCAGCGGAACACCAAAGCGAGCTCGCGTTTCCTGGTATCTCGATCCCCTTCCCACCAACTGTGTTGCCGATTGGGTTTGCGCAGGTTGCTCGAGCAGCGGCTTTCCAGAATATTCCTGTGCTCAAGGCCCTGAATATGGATACTACAACCTTGCAGTCTTCTATGAAGCCTGCTCATTTGATTGTCTTTTCTGCCAAAACTGGCACTACCGTAGCGAAAGCCATCATGAGCATAGTGTTCAGGAAGTGGTCTCAGCAGTCTCGGAGAAGGTCAAGTGTGTATGCTTCTTTGGTGGTGATCCAGGACCTCAACTGATCCATGCTCTTGCAACGGCTCGGCTTGCGAGAAGAAAGCAAGCCGTGAGGATATGCTGGGAAACCAATGGCAACCTTTCTGAGAAGTATTTGGACGCAGTAATTGAGGAGTCACTTGCAAGTGGTGGAACAATAAAGGTTGATGTTAAGGCATGGAGCGAATCCATAAGTTATGCCCTTTGCGGAGTTTCCAATTCAAGGACACTCGCAGTTGTCGAAAAACTACTAAAAGTCGCCAGAGAGCGCCCCGATCCACCGCTTGTTGTCATCAGTACACTGCTCGTTCCGGGTTATGTCGATGATGGGGAAGTGAGATCCATAGCCAGCTTCATAGCGTCCTTCGATGCAAACACGCCTTACTCACTGCTTGCTTTTGGACCAAGTTTCATGATGACTGATATGCCGCCGACTTCAATCAATCATGCTCAGAGATGTTTGGAGGTGGCCAGAGAAGCTGGCTTACGCAGAATAAACATAGGTAACAGGCATCTTCTTGGCAGGGATTACTGATGCTAGGTTTTTTTGCAATCTTCTGGATGTCATTCCTCATCGGTTTCTCGGGTGCCCTTGTGCCAGGTCCTGTCCTTAGTGTTACTATCAAGGAGGCTGCCACGCGTGGTCCAAGAGCCGGACCCCTTGTCGTGATTGGGCATGGGCTTGCTGAGATAGGCATTACTGTCGCTTTAATTCTCGGCATTTCGTCTCTTCTCGAGGATGCCCGCATAAAAGCAATTGTTGCCAGTGTGGGAGGGCTTTTCCTTATGATAATGGGGTTATCGATGCTTCTTAAGACCAGAAATCCTGCTCGATTGGAAATAGCTCATGTCAAAACTGACAAGCGAAGAACAAGGATGCCTATACTGCTTGGTATGACTACGACGCTTTCAAATCCATACTGGTTTGGATGGTGGGGAAGCATTGGTGCCACACTGCTCGTTGCTTCATCGTCTTTGGGCTATGTTGGGATAATCGCTTTTGTTACAGGTCACGTTGCCTCTGATCTTGTCTGGTATACGCTTGTTTCCTTCCTCGTTGCTTTAGGGCTGAGCTACAGCAAAGGACTTTGGTACAGGATAACCTTTGGAGTCTGTGGAGGTTTTCTGGTCGTTGTTGGTATTCTCTTTATGCGCTACAGTCTTGCTCTCGCTGGAAAGCTATGAAACTTGTATGGTCACCAAGATATCAGGTGAATCTTTTCGGACATGTGTTTCCTGTTGAGAAGTATCGCCTTGTACGTGACTGGCTGGTTTCACAAGGTATCTTCACCCGCGATGACTTTGTTGAGGCTGAGCCAGCAAGTGAGAGTGATTTACTTCTAGTTTATACAAAAGCCTACATAGATGATCTCTTGAATCTCAGGTTGACCCATCGCACAATTCGTTCTGAGCTTCCCCTTACTCGCGAGATAGTCAATGCTTACATCATCGCAGCCGGTGGAACGCTTAAGGCAGCTGCCTTAGCCCTTGAGGACGCCATTTGTGTTCATATCGGAGGCGGTTATCATCATGCCTATCCGGACCATGCAGAGGGCTTCTGCTACATAAACGATGTTGCAGTTGCCATAGAAAGCTTAAGGAAGAGAGGGAGCATCAAGCGTTCGATCATAATAGATTGTGACCTCCACCAGGGAAATGGCACAGCCTTCATATTCTCGCAGCAGCCTGACGTCTTTACCTTCTCTATACATCAAGAGAACAATTATCCCCCAAAGGAGAAGAGTGATCTTGATATAGGTCTGCCCGATGGTGCTGGCGATGGCCTCTATCTTAGCAAGCTAAGTGTGATCCGAGACATTCTTTCAAGCCACAACTTTGACTTGGCATTCTACCTTGCAGGGGCTGACCCCTTCGAGCGTGACTTGCTGGGAGGGCTTTCAGTTTCACTGGAAGGCCTTCAAAGGAGGGATGAGCTTGTATTTAGCGAATGTCAGGCACACAATCTACCCGTATGTGTAGTCCTTGCAGGCGGTTATGCTGAGGATATTATGGATGTTGTGCGCATCCATGTGAACACAATTATGACGGCAAGAAAGTACTCGAAGACAGCCTCAAGATGAGGAACTCAGAGTTTAGCGAAGTGTTAAAATATTTGCCAGATCAGGAGAAAGGAGATTCCCCATGGAGCTAGACATTCTTGCGCTCAATGAACGCATTCGAGGCGAAGGTGCATTTGTTAGCGAAATGCTCGAACAGATCGAGAGTGTTATAGTTGGTCAGAAGCACATGGTTGAACGCCTTCTCGTTGCTCTTCTTTGTCAGGGCCATGTGCTAATTGAGGGTGTTCCCGGACTTGCCAAGACACTGGCGGTTAAGACACTTTCCGACACAATCCAGACGAAATTTCAACGTATCCAATTTACGCCTGACCTGCTTCCGGCAGACCTAATCGGTACGCTTGTCTATGACCAGAAGGAGGGGACTTTTAAGGCACGCAAAGGTCCGATATTCGCAAATCTCATACTTGCTGATGAGATCAATCGCGCACCCGCGAAGGTCCAAAGTGCACTCCTTGAGGCAATGCAAGAGCGTCAGGTCACCATAGGTGATAGAACTTTCCAGCTTGAGGAACCCTTCCTTGTGATGGCGACTCAAAACCCAATCGAGCAGGAGGGTACGTATCCCTTGCCCGAAGCCCAGGTTGACCGCTTCATGCTCAAGGTTGTAATAGATTATCCCAATCGCGATGAGGAGCTTGAGATACTGCGCAGGATGACAAAGGGCACGTTTCCTTCAGCAAAGCCAGTTACTGATCCTCAGAGAATACTTCAGGCTCGCAAAACGATTTATGAGATCTATGTTGATGAAAAGATTGAGAACTATATTGTCGATATAGTTATGGCTACAAGGAAACCCTCACTTTTTGGTCTGGAAGAGCTTGATTCCCTTATCGAATATGGGGCTTCACCACGAGCGAGCATATATCTAACCTTGGCTTGTAAGGCCCTTGCTTTTCTACGTGGCCGTGGTTATGTGACCCCTGAAGATGTGAGGGCAATTGGTATGGATGTTCTCAGGCACAGAATCATTCCATCATACGAGGCCGAGGCAGAGAATGTTACCCCTGAAAATATCATAACCAGGATATTCGATACTGTGGAGGTTCCCTAGTACATGCTTTCACGTGAGATCCTTCGCAAGATAAGACGTATTGAGATTACAACGAGATCCATGGTCAGGGAGACCTTTGCAGGACGTTATGAAAGTGTCTTTAGGGGTCGTGGGATGGAATTCGATGAGGTACGTGAATATCAACCCGGTGACGATATCCGAACAATTGACTGGAACGTTACAGCAAGAACAGGGATGCTCCATGTAAAGAAGTTCATTGAGGAACGTGAGCTGAGCGTCCTAATTGCTTTTGATGCTAGTGGTTCCTTTGACTTTGGTACAAGGTATCGGTTCAAGCGTGAGCTTGCAGCTGAAGTTGGAGCTGTACTCGCTTTTTCAGCGTCCCGCAACAATGACAGAGTCGGTCTTCTTGTCTTCACAGACGAGGTTGAGACCTTTGTTCCTCCTCGCAAAGGGAGCAAGCATGTTCTGAGAATCATCAGAGAGATTCTCGAATTCAAACCTCAGAGGAAGGGGACAAACATCAGTCGGGCGCTTGAGTATGCTATGCGGCTGCTTAGACGCCACAGTGTTATCTTCACTATATCGGATTTTCGAGATAACAACTACGAGAGTGCTCTAACCATAGCCAACCGCAAGCACGACGTTGTTGCTATAACAATAACTGATCCGCATGAGGTGGAGATCGAGCCCCTTGGCCTGATTGAAGTTGAGGACAGTGAGACCGGCGGACGTGTCATTCTCGATTTTCGTGACAAACGATTTACCCGAGACTTCAGGCGCATAAATCTTGAAAAGATTGAAGAACGGCACCAGATCTTTAAGAGGGCTAAGGTAGATCACATTGATTTGCGAACTGATAGCGACTATGTAGAGCCGCTCATAAGATTTTTTCAGGAGCGAAGGCGCAGAATGAGATGGCACTATTAAGGTCTGCATTTGTGAAAATTGCATGCGCTGGATTTTTCGCTGTCTGGATGGGTATCTCTGTCTCAGTAGCAAATGCCGCTTTTGAAGCGAAGGCTTGGGTTGGCAGAGATCAAATTGCTATTGGCGACACCGTAAGTTTCCACATCGAGGTCTCGTATAGTCCTGGGGCAAGGATGAAGCCTCTGGCTCTTGGAGATGCACTTGGGGAATTCATTATCAGGGACATCAGAGAATCTCGAGGGAAGGTCGGCGAGAGGGAAATAAGCAAGAGTTTCGACGTCCTTCTGACAATATTCTCGCTTGGGAAGCATACAATTCCTGAGGTGCCGATCATTTTCGTTGATCATGGCAAAACCTTTACAGTTTCAACCCAGCCGATTGATATCGAAGTCAAGAGCATCCTTCCTGACAATGCTTCTGAAATACGCGACATAAAGGGGCCGCTAAGCGTAGCCAAGCGCTGGCGTGACATTCTCCTGAGCTATGCCCTGCTAATAGGTTTGATTGCAGGTTCAGCTGCTAGCATTCTTTTCTCGATGAAACACCGCTCTAGGGTGCAACGCCTCATAGAAGCCCTACTCAAGCCATTGCGCGTTTTGATTGCCTTTGTGTCTCGTATCCTTAGGCTTAGACGCGCTCACGGGCCTCAGGAGCTCGGCTTTGAAATCTCGGTCAATGAACCCAATCTCACACCCCATGAAGCGGCTCTTAAGGAGCTCGAGAGGATAGAAGCGCTCAACCTGATTGAGAGGGGCATGATCAAAGAGCATTATAGCCTGGTTTCAGAAACCATACGAAGGTACTTAGAGCGTAAGTACGGCATTCTGGCTATGGAACAGCCAACAAGTCATACCCTTGAAGAAATGGGAGAGTGTGAGATCAGTGATGCAGCCTATAGCAAGATTGAAGCATTGCTGAGAGAAAGCGATCTTGTGAAATTTGCGAAATACATTCCTCCTGAGGATGTGTCATCAGGTCTGATATCTAGAGCAAGGGAAATAGTTGAAATCACAACGGAAGCAGTTGGGGTTTCCCAGGGGGTTGGCGATGGTCTTGGCTAATCCTCTTTTCCTCTTTACCCTGGCTCTTGTACCGCTGCTCTATCGCTACATGTTGCGTGAAGGTCCAGAAAGGACTGCTGCACTTCGGTATTCTGACATAGGGTATGTGGCTGGTGCGGTTAGGGTGAAGCGCAATTACTTTGCCACAATTTTTGGACTTCGAACCCTTTGCATTGCAATTCTTGCTTTTGCCCTGGCCAGACCCCAGCTCGAGCATGGATTCGAAACCATAACGGGTGAGGGTATAGACATTATGCTTGCCCTTGACATATCTGGAAGTATGCAGGCAGAGGACTTCAAGCCCAACAATCGTCTCTACGTTGCAAAGCAGGTTGTCTCGGACTTTCTATCACGCGTTGAGAACGATAGGGTTGGGCTGGTTGTTTTTGCAGCCAAAAGTTTTACACGCTGTCCCTTGACTCTCGACTATGATGTCTTGAAGTCAATGTTAAAGGATGTGGATATTGGAATGATTGAGGATGGAACAGCCATAGGACTTGCCCTGGCCAACTGCGTCGCTCGTCTTAGAGATTCTCGGGCTAAGAGCAAGGTCATTATACTTCTTACCGATGGAGTTAACAATCGTGGTGAGATCGATCCTCTTACCGCTGCATCGCTTGCTAAAGCTGCTGGCATAAGGGTCTACACGATAGGGGTGGGGAAGGAAGGGGGTGCTCCAATCCCTGTAATCGACCGTTTGGGAAGGAAAAGATATGCTCGAAATCCAGATGGGAGCCTTATCCTGACCAAGCTTGACGAAGACACATTGAAACGTATTGCTGAAATAACAGGGGGGCACTATTACAGGGCAACTGATGAACGTGCCCTAGACGAGATTTACAAGAAAATACTTAAGATGGAAAAGACGGCTTTTGAAATCAGGCACTTCAAACATCGCAAGGAGATTGCACACTATGTGCTACCCCTGGCTGTGATAGCTCTGTTAGTGGAAGTGATACTGGTTAACGCTTTTTGGAGGAAGATACCTTAAGTGACAATGGGAATCGAATTCGGGAATCCTGAGGGTTGGTATCTTGCGATAGGTTTGGCTGTCGCAGTTGTGGCTATCATATATGGCAGCTTGCTCTGTCGCAGGGCAATGAGGCGCTTTGCGGATTCTTCGCTTCTTGCGAGATTACTTGAGAACCACTCGAGACGAAGAAGGCTACTAAAACGTATTCTCATCGTTTCAGCCTTCATGCTTCTTGTACTGGCCATAACAATGCCACGCATGGGTCGAGGAACACGCATTGTCAAGCGGGAAGGGGCTGACATTGTCGTAGCTCTCGACGTTTCACTTAGCATGTTGGCTGAGGATGTTGAGCCAAGCAGGATGGAGGTCGCAAAACAAGCGGTCAGAACATTGATTTCAATGTTGCCAGATGATCGTTTTGCACTTGTTGGTTTTGCCGGGGACAGTTTCATTCACTGTCCGCTTACTCTCGACAAAGGTGCAATCGCAATGTTCTTAGACTATCTTGAACCTGGCTCTGTCCCTGTCCAGGGAACGGACATCGGTAGAGCTATAGAGACGGCAACGCAGGCTCTCAAGGCCAGCAAGGGTAGGGGTAAGGCAATAGTGCTCATTACCGATGGGGAGGATCATGGTGATGATCTTGATAAAGCCCTCGAAGCAGCAAAATCGCAGGATATCAAAATATTCGCAGTGGGAATTGGAACTCAATCTGGGGAGCCTATTCCGATCCGCGATAGTCAGGGCAATGTAATCATGTACAAGAAGGATGAGAAGGACAAGGTTGTCGTATCTAAGCTCAATGCGAGTCTTCTCAAACGGATTGCTACAGAGGCGGGTGGCGAAAGTTTTGTCATCACTGCTAGCAACAAGGGTGTCGGGAAGCTTGCGAGAGCGCTTGCCCACGTGGAGAAAGGTCTGATTGAAGAGCAAAGTTACGAGAACTATCAAGAGCTCTTCCAGGTTCCCTTAGTGTTCGCTCTTGCACTCCTTATTATCGAGGCGATGATCGCTGATGGTAGAAAAAATGCTTAAGATTTTTGCAACACTTGCATTTCTTATTCTCGCAGTATCCCAATGTTCAGGCTTGACTTTTCGCGATAAGCTTCATGACTTTATAAGCAAGGGAAATACCTGCTATCATTCCAACAAGCATGAAGATGCTCTCAGATATTACGAGTCAGCTGTTGAGGTTGATTCAAGCAAGGCTGTACCTCATTTTAATGCTGGTGATGCACTTTATAGGCTGGGTAAATATGAGCAAGGCGCCAGAGAATTCTCGATGGCTGTTGGCTCCCAGAGCGACAGCATTGCTGCAATGAGCTATTACAACCTTGGTAATGCTCTCTTTAAGGCAGGCAATATCCCTGGAGCGGTTGAGGCTTACAAAAGATCGCTTCTTATAGACCCAGGCGATGAGGATGCCAAGTACAATCTTGAGCTTGCGCTCAACCTGCTTGAGCAACAGAAGCAGCAAGAGAAGCAGGAACAAAAGGAGCGGCAAAAGGAGAACGAACAGAAAGGCCAGCAGGGCAAGAATGAGCAGCAAGACAAGCGGAAGCAAGAGCAGCAAAACAAACAGAATGAGCAACAGCAAGGTGGGCAGAACCGTGCCCAGGCTGATAGTAGCCAGGCTCGTGAGAAGCGCGAACCCCAGCTGAGTGAGCAAAACAAGCAGATGCAGATAAGTCAACAGGAGCTTAAGAGAATTCTTGCAGCGATTGAGGCTAGCGATAGGGAAGTCCAACAGGAGCTCCTCAAGAAGAAAATGCGAATTCGCAAGATAACAGGTAAGGATTGGTAATAACTATGGGAAGATTTGTTTTCTGGGGAATACTTCTGATTGTCTCGAGTACTGCTCTTGCAAAGGATGCTCAGGTAGAAGCAGTTGTTGACAGAACCAGCTTGGCTGTTGGTGATGTTCTAACACTTTCGATCACCATCTATGGAGGTGGTAACGTTGGCGAGCCCAATGTTAGCCAGATCGATGGCTTTGACATCGTAAGTGTCTCCACCTCTCATAGTGTAAGCATCGTGAACATGAGAGTTTCGAAGTCCATGACGTATGAATATCGTCTCATGGCGGTTAGCGAGGGCCAATATACGCTGGGGCCCTTTGAAGTTAAGGTGGATGATGCGTTGCTTCAAACTGAGCCCATAAAAGTTGTGGTAACGAAAGGGCGACCAGCACAAAGAAGACACGTGAGACAACCTCACGAGAGGGAGGTTACCGCTCAAAGTGATGATGTCCTTCTCATTGCCTCGGTTGATCGCAAGCGTGCTTATGTCGGACAGCAGGTAACCTATACTCTTAAGTTCGCCTACAGAGTAAATCTTCTCGGAGATACTGAATACATCCCCCCTGAGCACAGTGGTTTCTGGTCTGAGGATATGGGCCAGACTGGTCCAACCGTCGAGACGATAAATGGTGGAAGATATTATGTAATAAGGCGAAGGATTGCACTTTTCCCAATATCCAGTGGGAAGCTCACCATAGGGGAAGCTGCCGTCAGATATGTTGCAGAGGAGCCTCTCTTCTCCGAAGATCCATTTGCAATCTTCAAGAGAAATCCGTTTCAGATGTTTGGTGGAACCGAGGGAATAGCTCGCAGTAAACCAATCGAGGTAGATGTACTGCCATTGCCCGGAGGTGCACCTGCGAATTTCAGCGGTGCTGTTGGGAGATTCAATGTCTCTGTTGAGCCAAGCTCGCACCAGGTCAAAGTAGGGGAATCACTTACCCTATCACTCAAAGTCGATGGTGAGGGCAACCTCAACTCGGTTGGTGACATTCCCTTGCCCGAACCAGTGGGTTTTAAGGTTTTTGCTCCGAAGGCGAAGGAAAGCAAAAGGGTGGAGGGCACAAAGATCTACGGAACGAAAATCTATGATCTTGTTCTTGTGCCGCAGCATGCGGGTAACTATCAAATTGGATCATTTTCATTTTGCTACTTTGATCCGTATAAGGAGCAATATGTCACAGCCAAGGCAGGACCTGTTGAAATAAGTGTGCTTCCTGGTGGTGAGGTCACACAGGAGGCTCCAGCTGGCGCAGGTATAGTGGTTTCGCACAGAGACATCCGCCATATTAGAAAGAGCCTCGAGGATTGGGATGATGTAAGGCTTAATCTGAGTCGCGGTAGAGAGATTCTGGTCCGAGTTGCTCCCATTGCCATTGCTCTTATTGGACTCCTTATGAACGCTATTCATAGAAGATCTGTACGTACAGGGCGTGCAATTGCAGGGCGCGCCTTGAAAAACTCCCTGAAGGAACTGAAGCGAGCAAGTGAGATTCTCAGGCGGGAGGGCAAGAGCGCGGAGGCTGCAGCCATAGCCTCCCAGGCGATAAGAAGTTACATTGCGACGCGTATGGGGCGAGGAGTTGCCTCAATCCAGATCTCAACCCTTGAGAATCTTGACAAACTCAAGGTCGACACGCGCAAGGAGCTCGTTCATCTCATCAATTCACTTGACGAGGTGCGCTTTGCTCCAGTTGGTCTCGAGAAAGACAGAACAAGCGAATTGCTCGAAAGAACAGCCATTCTGCTGAAAAAGGTTGATCGCGAATGGTAAGATCCGGCGTCATAGTTGGGCTTTGTTTGCTCCTCACGAGTTCTCTTTGCAGAGCTGGGGCTGGAGTGAGCGGGGCTCAGGAGCTTTTTGAGCATGGCTGTGATCTTTATGAGAGTGGCCAGTTTGATGAGGCTGCTCAGGCTTTTGAATCGCTCATCAAGATGGGTTTAAAGAACTCAACGCTCTATTACAACCTTGGTAACTCCTATTTCAAACAGGGAAATCTTGGCAAAGCTGTTGTCAACTACAGGCGTGCCCTCTTGCTATCCCCGAGAGATAGAGATGTCAAAGCAAATCTTGAGCTTGTAAGATCCATGGTCGGACTTAGAGATACAACCGCCTCCTTCGATCTCAGTGGGCTTGCCACTTTTCCCCTGAGGACTCTTTCGCCAGAGGAAATCGAGCTTGGCTTCTATATCTTTGCCTACGCTTTTGCCTTTTGCTTTGTAGGCTGCCTCTTCTCTGGTGGTCAGGCAAAGAGGGTTCTGACAAGGGTGTTGATTGTTTGCGCCATCGTGACAGCTGTATTTCTCACTCTTGAGGCAGCCAGCAGCAATCGTCTAACCAGCCATAACGAAGGCGTGATCGTTGCGGATTGTTCCCTGATGTCTGGTCCAGGTAAGGCCTTCGAGCAAATCGGTCATTTGCGCCAAGGAGTGGAAGTGAAGCTTGGCGCGCGCAGCGGAGTATGGCTTGAGGTCCGCTTACCGACCGGACAGATAGGCTGGGTTGAAGAAGAAGCTGTCGAATTAATTTAGGTGGCTGTCAAGAGCAGCTTGTGTGAGCTTCCCATTGACGCCTTCTCGCTATTTGTGCTATTAAGGAAATGCCTGCCTGTTTAGTCAACGGCCGGGTTTCTTGGGGGTATGCAGGGTTTCACCGTAGACAGCCAGGGGGTGATGGCTGGCGATGCGCAAGCGTGAGGAACTAGCTGACGGACATAAGCATGGCTTCGAACCACTTGAGAGGATAGATCCAACCAGGGTGTCAACCTTTAGTGATCTGGTTAACCAGATGGCAAGGACTGCCCTGGGGGCTAGACAGGTGGGATTGGCTGCAGACATAATGACCACCATGTTCTCAGATCCAGATTGTACCGTGGTAGCAACCTTCTCAGGTCCAATGACCATTGCCAAGCAGGATTTGATCATTGCAGAGATGATTGCACAGGGCTGGCTTGATGCTATTGTGACGACGGGTGCGATAATTGTCCATTCTCTTGTTCAGGACCTTGGGAAAGCACATTTCAAATATGATCCTTCCTGGGATGATACTTCACTTTATGAGGCTGGATATAATAGGGTTTACGATACAGTTGAACTTGAAAGAAGCCTTGACGAGTCTGAGGAGCTCGTGCGGAAACTCTTGGATGAGAGAGCTTCAAGAAACCCCCTCTCGAGTGCTGAACTCTGTCGTATGCTAGGAGAGGTTCTCTTGGCAAGAGGATCGCAGCGAGGCATACTCCAGGAAGCCTACAGGCGCAACGTTCCAATTTTCATACCAGCATTCACTGATAGTGAGCTTGGACTTGATTTCGCTATATATAACCTTCGGGCAGGGGAGGAGAAGCGTGTCACCTTTGATCCTTTTCTTGATCTTGATGCTTATACAAAGCTCGTAAGCGAAGCAAACGAGCTTGGCATCTTCACAATTGGCGGAGGTGTGCCTCGCAATTGGGCACAGCAAGTTGGACCCTATGTTGATTCCATCGTTCGGCGGGGTGTTGCCCAAAGTAAGAAGATTGTAAAATTCAAATACGGTGTGAGGATTTGTCCCGAGCCAGTCCACTGGGGTGGGCTATCGGGTTGCACCTATTCAGAAGGAGTTTCCTGGGGAAAATTTGTTTCATCTCAAGAAGGTGCACGCTTCGCAGAAATCTATGCCGATGCCACCATTGTGCTGCCGATACTCACGCTTGCTATTCTTGAGAGACTTGGTGAAAGATCCTGATCGAGAACTTAGCATTAGCCAGCTTTAACCTTCTTGGCTTCAGCTTCTTCAAGAATTCGCTTTGTCTCTTCAACCTCTTCAGGGGTAACAGTCTGACGGATCTCTTCCATAAGCTCCATAACCTTTCTGAAGCGCTGTCCTTCGGATGCACTGATCCACCAGAGCTGGAGTCTTTCAGAACGTATCCCTAATTTTTCAAGCCTCTTCTTGAGCTTCTCAATGCGCTTGGCAGTCCAGTGATTGGCATCGATATAGTGACAATCGCCAAAGTGGCAACCTGAGACTAGCACGACAGGTGCTCCCTTCCTAAAGGCGTGCAAAACGAATTTCGAATCAACCCTTCCGCTGCACATTGTCCTGATGAGGCGAGGGCTTGCTGGATACTGAAAACGTGACGTTCCGGCAAAATCAGCGCCGGCATACGAGCACCAATTGCATGCAAAGACAACCACCTTGTCCATTGGATTGGTCTCCAGCATGGCATCGATCTGAGCAAGGATTTGCTCATCTGTGAAATGGCGCATCACAATGGCATCGAATGGGCATTCTGCACCGCAAGTTCCACAGCCAGCACAGGCGGCCTCAACAACTTTTGGATATTGCTTCTTTGATTTATCGAAGATTATGGCATTGTATGGGCATACTTTTGCACAGATCCCGCACATACGGCATTTAGACTCGATAATTCTCGAAGTTATCGCCTCAACTGTAATCTCACCTTTATTGAGGAGGATACCAGCTCGAGCAACAGCCCCTGATGCCTGAGTGACTGAGTCCTTTATATCTTTGGGTGCTTCAGCACAACCGGCAAAATAGATGCCTCGAGTTGGTGCGTCGACAGGTTGAAGCTTCGGATGAGCTTCCATGAGAAAACCGTCAGCTGTCTTTGAGAGACTTAGTTTCTGTCTGAGGTCCTCAAGGGTCTCATCAGGTTCAAGTCCTATTGAAAGAACGACCATGTCGTATTCATGGCTTTCAACTGAGCCATTTTCCTGGTTCTCGACTATGAGTTCAAGATTCCCCGAGCTATTGGATCTTATCTCACCCGGCAGACCTCGAATGTAGCGCACCCCATAGGACTTGCTTCTCATATAGAGGCTCTCGAATCCCTTGCCAAATGCTCTTATGTCTATGTAGTAGACACTGACTTCGATATCTGGCCAGTGCTCTTTTATGAGAATCGTATCCTTAACTGTATTCATGCAGCAGACATTGCTGCAATAAGGCATCCCTCTGCGCTGAGCCCTTGAACCTACACATTGAATAAATGCAACACGATGGGGTCGCTTGTGATTGTCAAGACGAATGAGCTCTCCCCCTGTTGGCCCACTGGCGTTGATGAGACGCTCAAATTCCATGCTCGTTATCACATTGGGGTAACGCGTGTAGCCATATTCGGTGAGCGAGGTTGGGTCAAATACCTTCATCCCTG
This sequence comes from bacterium, assembly GCA_029933125.1. GTDB lineage: Bacteria > Arandabacterota > Arandabacteria > Arandabacterales > Arandabacteraceae > JALGWB01. The sequence continues at coordinate 137,567 of JAOZOU010000005.1, forward strand.
TTGCAACAATTATAACACCAACCTTGACTTCAACCTCCCTATCCATCATATCGTAGTCAATGCATTTCTTCTCGCATGCCTGGTAGCACTTCTCACAAGCAAGCGGCATGTTCCCCAAACAGGCATCGATATCGATGACATAGGCAGGTGGTATTGCCTGTGGGAAGGGGCTATAGATCGCCTTGCGTGTTGAAAGGCCAAGCTCAAACTCATTTGGTCTTATAACAGGGCAGACATCAGCACAATCGCCGCAAGCGGTGCACTCCTTTTCATCCACGAAGCGAGCTCTTCGCAAAATCGTGACCTCGAAATTACCAACATAGCCACGGACATTCTTGACCTCACTATAGGTCATGAGTTCAATCAGAGGATGTCGACCGACATCCGTCATCTTAGGCCCGAGTATTCATATAGAGCAATCCATCGTGGGGAAGGTCTTGTCGAGCTGTGCCATAATGCCGCCAATTGATGGAGCCTTCTCCACAAGGTAGACCTTGTAACCATTCTCTGCGAAATCAAGGGCTGCCTGAATGCCTGCTATACCACCACCGATAACAAGAGCTGCCCGTGTGACTGGAACCTTGGTTTCAATCTGAGGTTCAAGTTGGCCAGCCCTTGCCACAGCCATTTTTACGAGATCTTTTGCCTTCTCTGTTGCGCCTTCGCGATCATGGAGGTGAACCCAGCTACAATGTTCTCTGATATTTGCCATCTCGAGGAGATACGGGTTGAGCCCCGCTTCTTCGATAGCCTTTCTAAAAGTTGGCTCATGCATGCGTGGTGTACACGAGGCAATGACAACCCTGTCAAGCCTGTACTCCCCAATTGCTTTCTTTATCTCCTCCTGCCCCGGCTCAGAGCATGTGTAGCGATTAACGGTTGCGAAGGCAACCCCAGGCAGGCTTTGGGCAAATTCCTTTACACTCTCGCAATCGACAGTAGCTGCGATATTGAGTCCACATTCGCAGATGAAGACGCCTATCCTCCTATCCAAGATTATTCACCCCCTTTCTGTAAAGGAAGGACAGTATGTTTTCGGTTCTTATAGTCTCATTGAGAAACCCATTTTCAAGCTGAGCACATGCAAGATGGATTCTACATTTATCGCAAGGGCAGACAAGGACACCTGCGCCAGTTTGTATGGCTTGGTCAAGACAAGCGTTTTGGAGCTTCTTAGAAATTCCATCACAGTTTATCCAGAGATTGCTACCGCAGCAAGGCGCATTTTCTCGATTCATTTCCATCTCGACAAGATCGACACCTGCGATGTTCTTCAAAAGCAACCTCGGCTCGTCATAGATTCCTCCATATCTTCCCATACGGCATGAATCAAGATATGTAACGCTTACTTTCTCAATTTTCGTAGGTTGAAATTCCAATCTTTCGGCAAGGAACTTGACAGTGTTAATAACCTCAAATGGAAAGTCAAAGTGGTCAGGATAGACAGTGCTCAGTGTATGATATCCCTCAGGACAGGAGACAAAGATCCTCCTCGCTCCAATGCTGCGCCAAAGCTCGACATTGATACTTGCAAGCCTCATAAAAAGCTCAGTGTCACCAGACCACAGGGCATCATGTCCGCAACAGCGCTCATCGCGGAGTACATATGGCTTAACTCCACACAGTCTCAGGAGCTCAAGAGCGCTAAGGTGGGTATCCAGTAGAGAAAGATTGAAATGCTCAAAGATTGTCTCCAGATATGGAGAACACCCAACAAAATAGATGTCTTCGACTTTTTGCCCGCTTTTGCCATCTATTACAGGAACCCAGTCAGATAGCCATGAGGTGCGCTGGGGTTTAGTCTCTGGCTTAGCCAGTATTCTCATCACCTCTTGAATGGTCTCGCTATGGGTGGGATGGGGCATCTTTCCTTGCTCAATAGCCTTGCTCCTCAGCTCCCTTATGAAAACAGGAAAGTCAACATCTGAAGGGCAACGCTCGTGGCATAGTCCGCATGTGAGGCATCGCCAAAGAGAGGCTTCATCCGGACCCTCATCATTGATAAGCAAGTGTTGGACGAAGGATCTTGGTGAATATGTTACTCCAAGACGACCCAGAGGGCAGCTGGCTGTGCACTTGCTGCAGTCAAGGCAGAGATAGGCTCTTGTCTTCTGAGCCAATTCCTTAGGACTCAGACTTGATAGGGCTTCTCCCAAGCTTTCTAATCCTTTCGACAAACTCTGTTACCGAGCTTGCAAACTTTTCACCCTCGGTTGCTGAGATCCATTCAAGTTTCAATCTCTCGGGTTCAATTCCAAGAAGGCTGATGAGTTTGCGTGCCTTCTCAACCTGATGTTCGGCTCTGCGATTACCAAAGGAGTAGTGACAGTCGCCTATATGGCAACCTGAGACGAATACTCCGTCAGCACCCTTTTCAAAAGCCTTAAGGATCAGACCGGGACTGATTCTCCCCGAACACATAACTCTTATGGTTCGAATATTGGGCGGATATTGCAGACGTGAGACACCTGCAAGGTCTGCGCCTGCGTAGCTACACCAGTTACAGGCAAATGCGACTATTCTGGGTTCAAATGCCATGTATTCTATTCCTTAAAAAGCATTTCAATCATTGCTGTAATCTGTTCATCTGTGAAGTGTCTTGCTGTGATAGCATCTGCTGGACAGTGCGACGCACATGTACCACATCCTTTGCAGAGTGCTTCGTTTATAGATACATAGACTCTCTCACCATCTGCAACGAGATTGGGCGCATTGTATTCACAGATTTCAATACATGTTCCGCACGCACGGCAGAGGTTCTTATCGACGCTTGCAGTTGCAGGCTCGAGCTCAACATATGATCTGGAAAGGAGGGCTCCAACCTTAGTGGCTACTCCAGCAGCCTGAGCAAGTGTATCACTTATGTCCTTTGGATATTGCGAGCAGCCACATATGAAGATGCCCTCAGTATTGGTCTCAAGAGGTCCAAGCTTTACATGCTTTTCGAGAAAGAACCCATCACTTCCCAAAGGAACTCTTAACATTTCACTTAAGTGACGTGCTGAAGCAGCTGGAACAATTGGTATGGCAAGCACAACATAGTCGGTGACGAGGGAGATTTGAGATGAAAGCCCGGCATCAAAGGTCTCAATCTCTATGCTACCATTTTTGAGATTGATGCGAGGCATATGATGCTCATCTGTGCGAAGAAAAACAACTCCTGCCCGACGGGCTTCAGCATAGAGATCCTCACCATAACGACTGAAGGATCGCACATCACGATGTACTATTGTCACCCGTGAACGCATCTTGGTTGCGTCAAGTGCTTGCTTAAGTGAGACATGGCAGCAAAATCTTGAACAACCTGTGTAGCCGTCGGATTCCCTTGCTCCAACGCACTGGATGAAGGTCACTCGGGAGTTCTCGGGAAGCCCATTTCTGGCGAGCAAATCTTCGAATTCAAGCGAAGTGAGGATGTTAGGGTGTTTGCCGTAGCAGAAGCCGCCTTCGGGAATCCTGACATCGCCTCCAACCGCGATAACGATCGCTCCGACCTTAAGATCTTTGCCCTTTACTTTGACTTTGAAATTGCCAACGAATCCATCAACGCTTTCGACCGTTGCTCCTGTTATGACCTCTATGGGTAGTTTGTCAATCTCTGTCAGTTTTGCCTTAAGCAGCTCTTTTGCTGGTTTAGCAAATGGAAAAAGGTCATGAAGGTTAAGGAGCTTTCCACCCAATCTATCTAGCTTCTCTATGAGAAAAACCTCTATTCCGAGCTTTGCGATGGCAATCGCTGCCTCGATTCCAGCGATTCCAGCACCAACAACAAGGGCTTTCTGCTCGACAGGAACATGCTTGCGCTGAAGTGGTCTCAAGAGGCGTGCACGCGAAACCGCCATGCGGACAAGATCCTTTGCCTTCTCAGTAGCATCCTGAGGCCTGTCCGAATGAACCCAGGAGCACTGATCCCTTATATTAGCCATTTCAAAAAGGTAAGGATTTAGTCCAGCCTTAGCGCAGGTCTGTCTGAAAATTGGCTCATGCGTGCGGGGAGTACATGCTGCTACGACAACTCGATTGAGATTCTCTTGCCTGATTGCATCTTCAATCTTGCGCTGAGTGTCATCGGAGCATGTGTAGAGATTGTCGGTTGCATAGACAACGTTAGGAAGTGATTTTGCGTACTCTGCAACACCTCTGCTGTCAACAACACCGGCAATGTTGAGCCCACAGTGGCATACGAAGACCCCGATTCTTGCCTGCTCATCTGGATCATTCATGGGAAGAGGTGGTTCGTCCTGTAGGATCCTTTCGCCAAGATATGAAAGAGCTCTAGCTGCTGCAGCTGATGCCTGGGCTACTGAATCCGGAATATCTTTAGGACCAGATGCGCATCCGCACACAAACACTCCTTCGCGTGTCGAGGCAGTTGGATCGATGAGAGGGTCCTGAATCTTGAAGAAGCCATCAGTGTCAACTTCCACACCTAGGGCTTCTGCGAGCTCCCTTGTTCCCTTGCTCGGAACCATGGCACATGAGAGAACGACCATATCAACCGCAAGTTGTGAAGGTTTGCAGGTGCTGGGATCTTCATACCTGATGGTGAGACCTCCATTCGAATTACTTACAATGCTCGAGGGCGAGGATTTTATGTAGGTGATGCCTGCCTGATCCCCTCCTCTCCGGTAGTACTCTTCGAAGCCTCTGCCATAGGCTCGCATATCTCTGTAGAAGTAATAGAAATTGGATATCTCAGGCTCATGATCTTTTGCAACCATGCATTGCTTAATTGAATAAACGCAGCAGACGCGCGAACAGTAGGAGTTGTATCGGCTATCGCGTGAGCCTACACACTGAACGAAAGCAATTGACTTCGGGACTTTCCCATCTGAACGCCTAAGAACATGGCCACCTGTAGGTCCTGCTGCATTTAGCAATCTTTCGAATTCAAGCCCAGTAAGGATATCTTGAGATGAACCGTAGCCGAGATTGCGAATCTCGGTAGGCCGCATCTCATCGAAGCCTGTAGCAACAATCACACCTGCGACAGCAATTCTTATCTCTTCCGCTTCCATTTCGAAGTTGATAGCACCTCGCTGGCAGACCTCGATGCACTTACCACATCTGTTCTTGTAAGGCTTCTTGCGAAGATTGAGGCAGGCAGTCCCATCTATGGTGTAAACAAGCGGCGTTGCCTGGCCGAAGGGCACATAGATAGCCGCTCTGTCAATCAGTCCCATATCGAATTCATTGGGTATCTTGACAGGGCAAACCTGGGCGCACACTCCGCAACCTGTGCACATTGTCTCGTCTACATAGCGCGGTTTCTTGAGTATTGTAGCAACGAAGTTGCCCGGTTCGCCCTCAAGACCTTTGACCTCACTATACGTCATCATCTGGATTCTTGGATGGCGAAGAGCTTCAACTAGAAGAGGAGAAAGGATGCATATGGAGCAATCATTTGTAGGGAGGGTCTTATCGAGTTGAGCCATACGCCCACCCACCGATGGACTACGCTCAACAAGATAAACTTTAGCTCCAGCCCTGGCGAGATCAAGCGCAGCCTGGATACCAGCCACGCCTCCGCCAATAACGAGGATGCCTTTCTCAGGAGTCTCTAGGCTTTTGTTTTGCCTGCTCACCATCCTCGCAATCTTAGGGTATAAACTGCCCTTCGGGTTAGAGCCCTCTTTTTTGAAACTGCAAAAGGCGTAAGGTCAGCCTTGGCTGCTTAATGCAGACCCTTCTCTGATCTGTTCAGCGTAAGCTCGACCTTTGTCGAAGGCTTTCAAGTTGAGATCGATTGTTCCCTTAGGAACCGAATCCCGAACAGCCTTTCTAAGAGATTCCTCGCTTACAAAGTCTGCAAAAGCGGAGAAGAAACCAAGCATTACGATATTGGCTACGATCTTCCTTCCCAGCTCCTCAGCAAAGCGTGTTGCAGGGATCTTATAGATTCTCTTGGTCTTCTCATCGGGTGCTGTCACAACCAAGTCTTCGTCAATAAGCAGAATTCCATCAGGTTTGATATTGTGCCGATGTTTCTCATATCCCTCTTGAGACATCCCTACGAGAATGTCACACTCTATGACGTAGGGATAGAAGATTTTTTCCGGTGATACTATAACCTGAGTGCTCGAAGCACCACCTCGAGCCTCAGGACCGTAGGATTGGGTCATTGTGGCGTTGTTGCCGTCATAGACAGTTGCAGCTCTACCGAGTATATAACCCATAACGACCATTCCCTGACCACCAAAACCCGTGAACCGCACTTCCTTTCTTGAAGAGGTAGTGCCTGCCATCATTTCCTCCCTATCTTTGGCCAAACATTTTCTACAAGAAAGTCTCTAAAGGTCGGTCGTTCAATATCGAGGAATTTTCCAACGATTATCTTACCAGTCATTCCTATATCAGCTTCCCTCGGATCAGCTCCATGCTTGATTATGCTATTGTCGTGATAGTATTTCATGAGATCAAGACCTGTTCCCAGCCTGTTTCTTCTTGCAAAAGCCGTCGGGCAGGGGCAAATAATCTCAATGACTCGGAAACCCTTCTTGGGAAGCGCTTCCGCAATTGAATTCTTAAGTCTCCGCATGTGCAGTGCTGTCCATCTCGCAACATATGTAGCACCACTTGCAATCGAAAGGTAGGGGATGTTGAAGGGGTATTCGTAATTGCCGTAGGGAGCTGTGGTAGCTCTTGCTGAAACTGGCGTTGTCGGTCCTGCCTGGCCACCCGTCATACCGTAGTTGAAGTTGTTAACACAGATTACAAGTATGTCCATGTTTCTTCTCGCAGCATGGATGAAGTGATTGCCTCCGATTGCAACCAGATCACCGTCGCCTGAATAGACGACTACCCTTAGCTCGGGATTGGCTAAGGCAAGGCCAGTTGCAAAGGGAATTGCTCTGCCATGTGTCGTATGGAAGGAGTCAAGGTTGATGTAACCTGCTACTCTTCCGCTACATCCAATCCCTGAAACAACTGCGATTTTCTTTTCGTCTATGCCTGATTCCCTCACTGCCATGATGAAGCAGGTTAGTGTTGTCCCAAGACCACAACCGGAGCACCAGATATGGGGCATCCTGTCCATGCGGAGCAAGTCGGACATGGGATGGGATTGCTTATCGACAACATCGGTCGTTGAGCTTGCCGACCTGTTCATTTTGCAGCCTCCTTAATTACTTGATAAATATCATCAGGATTGTGAACTTCACCACCTGCGTGGGGAACCAGATAAGTTCCTGCCTTTCCGCAAGCGCATCTTTCGACCTCGAGGGCAACCTGTCCCATGTTCATTTCCACCGTAACGAAGGCTTTCACTCTTTCCGCTAGTTCTCGTATCTTCTCATCACAGAAAGGCCATACGGTTATGAGCCGTAGCATGCCTGCCTTGATGCCATCTTCTCTTGCAAGATCCATAGCACGGTGAGCAACACGAGAAGAGATTCCATAGGAGACGAGAACAACCTCGGCGTCGCTTAGATTAATCTCCTCGAGCTGGATGATTCTGTGTTTGTTCTTAAGTATCTTGTTGATGAGATGACGTACCATCCAGTCCTGGGCTTCAGCATTTATTACCGGGTAACCACGTCGGTCATGCGTCAAGCCTGTGATATGAATGCGGTAGCCATCACCGGCCGTAACCATCTCCGGTATTTCATCTTCCCCAAAATCAAACGGAAGGTACTCACCGGGTTTTTTCTTCGTATAGCGCCTTGGAGTGATCTCAAGCTCATCCTTTGGTGGAATAACAACCTTCTCAGTCATATGCCCGACGCACTCATCACTCATAACAAGCACGGGAGTACGAAATTCTTCAGCCAGGTTAAAAGCTCTAACCGTGAGATCGAAAATCTCCTGAGGTGAGTTGGGAGCAAGGGCTATTATTTCATAGTCACCATGCGAACCCCATCTGGCTTGCATCATGTCTGCCTGCCCAGGCAATGTTGGCAGTCCAGTTGATGGTCCACCTCGCTGGATATTCACTAGAACTGTCGGTGTTTCAAGGACTATCCCGAGGCCTAGGTTTTCCATCATAAGGCTGAAACCTGGTCCTGAGGTGCACGTCATCGACTTCCAACCACCCCAGGCAGCCCCCAGGATGGCATTCATCGAACCCAGCTCATCCTCCATCTGGATGAACATGCCACCAACCTCAGGCAAGCGTTCTGACATCCTCTCGGCAATTTCGGTTGATGGGGTTATCGGATAGCCAGCAAAAAAAGAGCAACCTGCTGCTAGACCACCTTCAGCACAGGCATGGTCCCCACTCATGAAATGCTCACCCGTGAGCACTCTTCTGTCCTCAGCCAATTCCTATACCTCCGCCTTCTGAGTTTCCTGGGAATCCTTTTGTTTTTCCTCCTCAACGAGCTCCGCGTAGATCGCGAATTCGGGACAAATGAGCTCGCATAGGCCACAGCTAACGCAATCTTCTTCTCTCGCTGCGACAGGTGGGTGATATCCTTTCTTGTTAAATTCCTGGGAAAGCTCGAGGACATTCCTCGGGCAATACTGTACACAAAAGCCACAGCCTTTACACTGATCCTTTATTATGTAGATCCTTCCTCTCGGCACTTTGACCGTGTCCGCATCAAGAGGCTTCCTCCAGAGTTTCACGTCAATATCCCCCGTGTTTAGCCAAGCTGACCTCAGATGATACCAATTTTCCAGTGGAAATTCAATCTCTTGAACATTAGCATATGGCTATGGATGTATGCAAGCCCAAATTGAGTGAGACCAGTCGATGGCGCTCTTAAGGGGAGATGAGTTGAAATTCAGGATTTCATTCATCCTAGCCATGATTTGCGCCTCCTTTGGATTTTCCCACTCAAGCCCTGTAAAGCCAAATTTCACTTTTGCAGTCGTTGGAGATCGTACAGGCAGGGCAAATGATGAGATTTTCTATCAGGTCATATCCGATCTAGACTTCATTCAACCTGATCTTGTCTTCACAGTTGGCGACCATGTCGAAGGTTACAGTACTGACTCGCTTGCAGTCTGTGATGAGTGGGATAGGGTACTTGCAGAGCTTAGAAGCACAGGCAAACCCTGTTTCTGTACGCCTGGTAATCATGACATCTGGGATGAGACAAGCCGTGAGATCTTCAGGGAAAAGGCTGGTCCTGCAGATACTGCTTTCAGCTATCAAGGTTGTCTCTTCGTTATCCTTGATGTTTCCATGGACTATACGGCTGAGAGGCTTCCTCAGGAGAGGCTAACCTGGCTTGAGGAGCACCTTAAGATGGCAGGCAAAGGACGGAAGTTTGTCTTCTATCATAAGCCCTTTTGGTGCGAAGATTTTTCGAAGAATGCTACTAACAAGCTCCATGAGATCTTCAAGCATTATGGCGTAACAGCAGTTTTCACAGGACACTATCACATCTATTTTGAATCCCGGGTTGACGGAATAAGTTACTACTGCGTGCCCAGTTCGGGTGGTGGGCTTCCTGGCTGGGCTCTTCCTCAGAGCACTTTCTATGGATACTTCCTTGTACGAGTAAGACCTGATACCGTGATTGCCAGACCATTTGAAGTCGGTATTAGCAGACATGAGGTTGTCACCTTTGATGATATGATGCGATTCAACTCTCTTAAGAGCAGAATGATCAAGATCGACGAGATTGAACCCGTAATCAATGGGCATATCGATGAGGCTGCGGTCAAAGTTACAATTGAGAATGTAACATCATCTATCCTTGAGGATACACTTGTATGGAGCCTGCCTCAGCCATGGAGGGTTGAACCGCCAAAAGACTACATTGAGATACCATCTGGAGAGATTGCCACTCTCAATGCCCTGGTTTCATGTCAGGGGCAACTCTTTCCAGCCCCAAGTCTTAAAATGTGCTTCAGTGATGAAGGTAGCAATCTCTGCCTGGTTAAGCCTCTTAAGGTAAGAAGGCAAGTCGTTGCACCGGTCAGCCAAGGGGTTGTTGAAATAGATGGTACCCTTGGAGACAACGAATGGAAGTATGCCGGCCTCATCACACATCTTTACAATTTTGAGAATCGAGGCGTGAAATCGGATTCCACTCGCATCCTCGTGCTTCACGATTCTAGTAGGTTGTATATTGCGTTTGAGTGCTTTGATTCAGATCCTCCTCGCCTTAAGGCAGGTCAAAGTGAAAGGGATGGCTTTGGGGGTTCGGATGATCGTGTGACTTTGCTTCTTGAGCCCGAGAGAGGTAAAACAATCTTCTACGAGATATCTTTCAATCCTAAGGGTGTTGTTTCCGACCGTATGATTGAGATCTGTCCGTTTGGTAGCTATGTCATGCATCCGGAGTGGGATGCTTCGCTTAGGGTTGAGGGTAAGATCACTGACTGGGGTTATTTGCTCGAATGTAGCATTCCCCTGGCTGATATTGGAATCTCCTCTGCGAATGTGCCTGCTATGGGCCTAAACCTTGCTCGATGGCATTCAGGCAGCGGTCTATTCGAGGCTTTCCAGCTTCCTTACCGTTATGACCCTGACAGGTTGGGAATTCTGGTTGTGAGGTAGCCTAGCGGGTGGAGGAGCAGGTCACAAGCCATCTCATACGCTTGTCACAGTTCGAACGGGATGCCTTCAGCACGGCATCCAGCGCATCTACCCCAGGCTTTGCGCTTTCGTTATCTGCTCTTGATGCTATGCATTTTCAAGCCACAAGGGCAGCATGACTGCACACCGAAAGCGATTGACACGTGCCTTGAGGATAGGCTAAACTATGCGTTTGGTTAGCCGATCGAAGACCCTTCAGCGGGAGTGAGGTGTGTCACTTAAGAAGGGCACTGTCCAGGTTTATACGGGTAATGGCAAGGGCAAGACAACCGCAGCCCTCGGTCAGGCTCTGCGTGCATGCGGGCATGGACTCAGGGTGATAATGATACAATTCATGAAAGGCTCCAAGAACTATGGGGAGATTGCGATTGCACCCAGGATCCCGGGTTTCGAAATCATCCAATCGGGCTTACCAACCTTTGTGGAGAAGGGTAATCCAAGCGATGAAGACTTAAGGATGGCTCGCCAGGGTATGGAACTTGCACGCAAAGCTATAACTCAAGCAGAGTACGACGTAGTAATCCTTGACGAGATAAACTGTGCAGTTGACTACGGTCTTGTAGATGTCAAAGATGTGCTTGAGCTTGTGAATCTCAAACCAACCCAAATGGAACTTATACTAACAGGCAGGTATGCTCCGGATAAGGTGATTGAAGTAGCTGATCTTGTCACCGAGATGAAGGAGATCAAACATCCCTATCAAGCTGGACTGGAGATGCGCGAGGGCATTGAGTACTGAAGCCAATGGGAATAGACCTGAAAGAATTACTTGAAAGATTTGGGAGGGGTGATCGTTCAGCCCTTTCGAGGGTGATTACACTTGTTGAGAATCGATCGAGTCTGGCTCCTGAGATTCTTGATGCCCTTTATACCAAGACAGGCAGAGCATATCGCATCGGCATAACGGGTCCTCCGGGAGCTGGCAAGAGCACATTGGTTTCGGGCCTCGTTCAGGTACTCAGGTCTAAGAATAAGCTTGTTGGGGTGATTGCTGTCGATCCGACAAGTCCTTTTACTGGGGGGGCACTTCTTGGCGATCGCATCCGCATGCAGGAGATTGGTCTCAACGAGGGCGTTTTTGTAAGGAGTATGGCTACGCGAGGATCCCTCGGAGGACTTGCTGAAGCTGCCACTGATGTCGCTGACATAATGGACGCTTTTGGCAAGGATTTTGTCGTCACTGAGACGGTTGGGGTGGGTCAGTGCGAGCTCGATGTTGCTGAGGCCTGCTACACTACTGTTGTTGTCATTGTACCCGAATCAGGCGATAGCATTCAGGCTATGAAGGCTGGGCTTATGGAGATCGCAGACATTATTGTAATAAATAAGAGCGATCGCGAGGGGGCTGATAACATCGCACGTCAGACGAGAGCCATGCTTGAGCTCAGGGGTGAACGCAATGGATGGATGCCGCCGGTGATCCCGACAATAGCCTCTCAGTCGAAAGGTCTTGATGACCTCTATGAGATGATTGATAAGCATCGCCAGTTCCTTGAAGCATCAGGCCTTCTTGCCAAGCACAGGAGAACGAACATAGAGCGGACTATTAGGGCGCTTGTGGAATCGGAAATCTACAGAACGATCTGGAATGAATCCACAATGCACCACCTCGAGAAATTGGTTGATGAGGTGATGGCTGGCAGGATTTCACCTCGAAGAGCATCGAGGCAACTACTGGAGAGACTTCAGGAGGATGGTGAATAACAGTGGGTGGACTCTTTGATAAGGAAAGGTTTGAAGAGCTCAGGAAGAAGAATGCTGAGTGGGAGAGCAAGTTTCGTGAGGCTTGCCTACCTTTTGAGGTTACCAACAGATCGGGTCGCGCAATCAAGCCCCTCTACACACCACTGGATGTAGCCGATCTCGACTATGAAAGGGATCTTGGATTCCCCGGCGAGTTTCCTTTCACACGCGGTATCTATACAACAATGCATCGGGGTAGATTGTGGACGATGCGCCAGTTTTCAGGCTATGGAACCGCCAGGGATTCTAATAGAAGGTACCATTTTCTCCTGGATCGTGGTCAGACAGGTCTTTCTGTTGCCTTCGACATGCCGACGATAATGGGCTATGACTCTGATCATCCACGTGCGCATGGTGAGGTTGGCATGTGTGGAGTGGCTATCGATTCTCTCAAGGACATGGAGATCCTCTTCGAGGGGATACCCCTCGATAAGGTTTCGACATCGATGACAATAAATGCACCAGCTGCTATCTTGCTTGCTTTCTACATATGTGTTGGTGAGAAACAGGGTGTTCCCAGTGAGATGCTGCGGGGAACCATCCAGAATGATATCCTCAAGGAATACATTGCTCAGAAATCCTGGATCTTCCCTCCAGAGCCTTCCATGCGCATAATAACTGATATTCTTGCCTTTTGCGCAGATCATGTTCCCAAGTGGAATACCATCTCCATAAGCGGCTATCATATCCGTGAGGCTGGCTCAACTGCGGCTCAGGAGTTGGCTTTTACGCTTGCCGATGGCTTTGCATATGTTGAAGCTGGCATAGCTAGCGGCCTAGATGTTGACAGATTCGCACCTCGCCTTTCCTTCTTCTTTAATGCCCATCTGGATTTCTTCGAAGAGATTGCAAAGTATAGAGCCGCACGACGCATATGGGCGAGAAAGATGAAGACAAAGTACGGCGCCAAAAGGAAGGAATCGCTTTTGATGAGATTTCACACCCAGACAGCTGGTTGCACTCTAACGGCCCAGCAGCCAGAAAACAATATTGTCAGGACAGCATATGAGGCTATGGCTGCAGCCTTAGGTGGTACGCAATCGCTTCATACAAACTCGATGGATGAAACACTTGCACTTCCAAGTGAGAAGGCAGTTCAGATTGCCCTGAGGACTCAACAGATACTTGCTTTTGAGACGGGCGTTACTCAGACTATCGATCCTCTGGCTGGATCTTACTACGTAGAGTACCTTACAAACAGGCTTGAGGAAGAGGCCGAGGCTTACTTCAAGAAAATCGATGATTTAGGTGGTGTGATAAAGGCTATCGAGGCTGGCTTTTTCCAAAAGGAGATTTCAGATGCAGCCTACCGATATCAGAGGGAGATCGAAAAGAAGGATAAGATAGTTGTTGGGGTAAATGAATTTGTGATTGAAGATGAGAAACTCGAAATCGAAATTCTCAAGATTGATCCCCGTGTTGAAAAGGAGCAGACCAGGGCTCTTAAGAGACTAAGGGAGGAGCGCGATAACGATGCTGTTAGAAGAGCCCTTGAAGATCTCAAACGAGCTGCAGCTGGCAATGATAATCTTATGCCAAAGATCCTTACATGCTCAAGAACATACTGTACATTGGGTGAGATGATAGGAGTGCTAAAGGAGGTTTTCGGCGAGTACAAGGAACCCATAATCTACTGATTTTGGAGGCCTTTATGGAGAGAAAGATACGTGTGCTTGTTGCCAAGCCTGGGCTTGACGGTCACGATCGTGGCGCTAAGGTTGTCGCGAGTGCCCTTCGGGACGCCGGCATGGAGGTTATCTATACCGGGCTCCACCAGACTCCCGAAGTGATAGTTGAAGCTGCCGTTCAGGAAGATGTTGATGTTATTGGGTTAAGTATTCTTTCAGGTGCTCATATGGCTCTTTTCCCAAGGATTCTCGAGTTGCTGCGGGAGCGCGGTGCGGACGACAAGCTGGTTGTAGCTGGCGGAATCATACCTAAGGATGATATCGAAGAGTTGAAGAGGATGGGTATCAGTGAAATCTTTGGTCCTGGCACTCCAACGTCGCAGATAGTCGACTATATCAAGCGAGAGGTGGAAGCCCGAAGGGCTTGAAGCCATTTTTTCCAGCAGTAATTGCCTGAGAAACCGTAGTGGTGTGCTAAGGCGAAGTTGAGGAGGTAGCAAATGGAGCTTTCCGGCGAGCATAAGATGATAAGAAAGATGGTTCGGGAATTTGCAGAGGCTGAAGTCAAGCCACTCGCAAGCGAGATAGACGAGACAGCTGAATTCCCGTGGAAGACAATTGAAAAGATGAGAGAGCTAAGGCTGCTTGGCATGCCCTTCGATGAGAAGTGGGGTGGTGGTGGCACTGATACGTTGGGCTATACAATAGGTGTTGAGGAGATCTCGCGGGTTTGTGCAGCAACTGGAATTACAATGGCGGCCCACACCTCCCTCGGAGTTTCCCCTATATATGAATTTGGTAATGACAAGCAGAAGGAGAAGTATCTCCCCGACATAGTGAGTGGGCGCAAGCTTGCTGGTTTTGGACTCACAGAGCCCAATGCTGGTTCAGATGCTGGTGGAACAGAGACGACAGCCGTAAGGAAGGGCGATTATTACATAGTCAATGGTACAAAGTGTTTCATTACCAATGGAAGCGTGGCTGAAACCTTTGTGATAACTGCCATGACCGATAAGCAAGCTAGGACGAAGGGTATAACGGCTCTCATCGTCGAGAAAGGAATGCCGGGATTCAGAATTGGCAAGAAGGAAAATAAGATGGGGATCAGGGGATCAGATACAGCAGAGCTCATCTTTGAGGATTGTGAAGTGCCCGTTGAGAATAGGCTTGGTGAGGAAGGTCAGGGATTCAAGATCTTCCTCCACACGCTCGATGGCGGAAGGATATCGATCGGTGCGATGGCTCTCGGCATCGCTCAAGCTGCTCTTGAGGCGAGTATCAAGTATGCAAGGGAGAGAAAGCAATTCGGAAGGCCCATTGGCAAGTTCGGAGCAATTCAAGCTATGATAGCAGATATGGCTACCGATGTGGAGGCTGCACGCCTGCTTGTATATGATGTCTCAATTGCAAAGGACAAGGGTGAAGATATTATAAGGCGAGCTGCTATGGCGAAGCTCTTTGCCTCTGAAGTCGCCATGAGAGCAACCAAGAATGCCATACAGATACACGGTGGCTATGGCTATATGAAGGAGTACGAAATAGAAAGGCTTTACAGGGATGCAAAGATAACCGTTATCGGTGAGGGAACCTCTGAAATCCAGAGGCTTGTTATCGCCAGGGATCTCCTAGGACTGTGAGGTGAAGAGGTGACTGGCATAGAAAGAGTCAAAGCAGCTTTCAAGAGACAGAAGCCAGATCGTGTGCCTGCATACCCAATCGTCAGTGGGCTGGCAGCCAAAGTGATAGGTGCAAGTGCAAAGGACTACTATACCAATTTTGAAAATCTTGCCAGAGCACATCTTGCTCTTTATGAGGACCTCAGGCAGGATATAGTCGCCCTTATGCCTGACCTTTTTATGGAAGTTGAGGCCATGGGAGCTCAAGTTGAATTCCCTGAGGATGACGTACCAAGATTGAGATCCTACCTTCTCAGTGATCCCAAGAACCTTACTTCGCTCACGATGCCTGAGCCCAATTCATCAGGGAGGATCCCAGCTTACCTTGAGGCTTGCAGGAAGGTGAGATCCGAGGTTTCAGAAAGTGCAGTTGGTGGAGTGATTTGCGGCCCGTGGACGATAGCAGCGAATCTCAGGGGTGCCGAGAATCTCATAATGGATACCACAACAGATCCGGACTTTGTTCACGAGCTTATGAGATTTGCGGTAGAGATTCCCATAAGGCTTGGAGAAGCCCTCAAGCAAAGTGGCGTTGGTGTAAGCCTGAGCGAGGCACCCGCATCAATCAGTCTTATATCTCCTAAGATCTACAGGAACTTCGTGCTTCCATATCATAAGGAGATTATCTCTCGTTTGAGAGAAAAGAAGATAAGCGTTACGCTTCACATCTGCGGCTATATCGATCCTATCATGGAGGATATTGCCTCAACCGGTGCTATAGCTGTGAGCATGGATGAGCCTTCATCACTCGAGAAGATGCTTGAGGTCAGCGAAGGAAAGTGTGTTGTTATTGGTAATGTCTCGACAGGTGTCTTTGTGAAAGGAACGAGGGAGGATATTGAGGCTGAAGTAAGGCGGTGTGTTAACGCCGCAAGATCTCACTACGGTTACATCCTGGCAACAGGTTGTGAGATCTCGCCACGCGGTGACTTGGAAAAACTAAGGTGGTTCTGTGAGACTGCTGCTCGGGTTGGTCAATATCACTAGCAGGAAAGGAGAGTGAAGAATGGCTGGGAACAAAGATGTCGTGATTGTCAGTGGTGCAAGAACACCGACTGGTGCTTTTCTTGGAAAGCTTTCACCTCTCAGGGCTCCTGAACTTGGTGCCGTAGCAATCAGGGAGGCCGTCTCAAGGGCAGGTATCAAGCCTGAGGATGTCGAAGAGGTGATAATGGGCAATGTTGTTAGTGCAGGCATAGGGCAGGCTCCAGCCCGCCAGGCTGCAATCAGGGCTGGTATACCTGATTCTATTGGCTCGACGACAATAAATAAGGTTTGTGGCTCAGGCCTTAAGGCAGTTGTTTTTGCAGCTCAGGCGATTAAGGCTGGTGACTACAGCTGCATTGTTGCGGGTGGCATGGAAAGCATGAGCCAGTGCCCGTATCTTCTTCCCAAGGCGAGAACAGGCTACCGCCTGGGAAATGGTGTTCTGGTTGACTCTATGGTTTATGATGGCTTGTGGTGCGCATTTAATGACTTCCACATGGGTATAACTGGAGAGCTCGTTGCAGAAAAGTATGGACTCTCACGGCAGGAGCTTGACGAATATGCTCTCAATAGCCATCGCAAGGCAGTTGCTGCAATAAAGGCAGGCAAGTTTAAGGATGAAATTGTTCCAGTTGAGGTTCCTCAGCGCAAAGGTGATCCAATAATTGTTGATGTTGACGAAGGGCCAAGAGAGGATACGAGTCTTGAGAAACTGGCCAGGCTCAGGCCAGCTTTCAAAAAAGATGGTGTGATAACAGCTGGCAACGCACCTAGTGTCAATGATGGTGCATCAGCAGTGGTTGTGATGTCGCGTGAGCGTGCTGAGAAGCTTGGTGTAAAGCCGATGGCGAAGATTACAGGCTATGCAACTGGTGGTGCTGAACCTAAGTGGGTAATGCTTGCACCAATCTACGCTGTGAGAAATCTTCTCAAGGTAACCGGTTATAAGATTGAGGACTTCGACCTTGTTGAGCTCAACGAGGCTTTCTCATCGCAGGCGATTGCCGACATAAGAGAACTCGGAATCGATCCTGAGAAGGTCAACGTCAACGGCGGAGGGATTGCTCTTGGCCATGCAATTGGCTCAACAGGCTGTCGTATACTGGTAACCCTGATGTATGCACTCAAGGATAGAGGACTCAAGCGTGGACTTGCGGCTCTTTGCCTTGGTGGAGGAAATGCTGTAGCAATGTCCATAGAGATGGAATAGGAGGGGACGAAAATGGACATTAAGAAGATCGGTGTTGTTGGGGCAGGAACCATGGGGAATGGCATTGCTCATGTTTGTGCTATGAGTGGCTTTGAAGTTGTGATGGTTGACGTGAAAGATGAGTTCCTTGAGCGTGCCATAGCAACAATAGGTAAGAATCTGGATCGCATGATAAAGAAGGAGAAGATAACCGAAGCGGACAAGGAGGCCACGCTTAAGCGAATAAGGAAAACCACAAATCTTGAAGATGTTGCAGAGTGTGATGTTGTTGTCGAGGCTGTTGTTGAGGATGTTGCAACAAAGATCGATGTATTCAGGAAGCTCGATGCGACTTGTAAGAAAGAGGCCATTCTTGCAAGTAACACCTCTTCAATCTCCATAACAGAGCTTGCAGCAGCAACATCCAGACCAGATATGGTCATAGGTATGCACTTCATGAATCCGGTTCCTGTTATGAAACTTGTTGAGATTGTCAAGGGGCTTCAAACATCGGATAAGACCTATGAAATAACTCACAGTCTTGCTGAGAAATTGGGCAAGACTCCTGTTCTTGTTAATGACTACCCAGGCTTTGTGTCAAACAGGGTGCTCATGCCCATGATAAATGAAGCCTGCTGGGCACTCATGCAGGGGGTTGCCACCAAGGAGGCAATTGATACCGTCATGAAGCTCGGTATGGCACATCCTATGGGACCATTTGAGCTTGCCGATCTCATTGGACTCGATGTCTGTCTTGCCATCATGGAAGTGCTTTATGAAGGTTTCAGCGATTCCAAGTACCGCCCATGTCCACTTCTAAGGAATATGGTGAAGGCGGGTTATCTTGGGAGAAAGACCAAACGGGGCTTTTATACTTACGATTGATCTTCAGGTAGGATGATTGGGCCGGGATCCTCCAGACATGAATACGCGAGGATCTCGGCCACATCCATAACCGGTATTTCACTATCGAGTGACTTGGTTGTCTCCTCAATCATCTGGAGACAGTATGGGCAGGCGACAGCAATCACATCAGCTCCCGTCTCGGTGAGCTGCTTTGCGCGCACGCTTGCAATTCTTTCATCCCTGTCCCATTCCATCCAGAGACCACCGCTTCCAGCTCCGCAGCAAACACTCAGTGAACGGCTGAAATCCTCAACTTCCACGAGCTCAATACCTGGTATGCTCCTCAGGATACTCCGTGGCTCGTCATAGATGCCATTCTGGCGGCCCAGGACACAGGGATCATGATAGACGACCCTGTACTCAAAGGGCCTCTTGGGCTTGAGTTTGCCCTCTTCAATAAAGTCAAGGAGATATTGACTTGAATGGAGAACTTCAAACTTGCTACCCAGGTCAGGATATTCGTTCTTGAAGGAATCATAGCAATGGGGACAGGTCACGAAGATTCTCTCAACACCAGCTTTGAGAAATGCCTCGATATTTGCACTTGCCAGTTCCGTGAAAACACCTTCGGCACCTATTCGACGGACTATCTCACAACAACAATTTTCAGCAGTCCCGAGGGTTCCAAAGGGAACTTCAGTTGCAAGGAGAAGCCGAGCTGTTGCCTGTGCCACACGTCTGGCTCTTAAATCAAAGGCAGGGATACACCCAGCGAAGTAAAGGAATTCCATAGAGGGATCAAAATGCTTTATGCCAATTTCCTTAGCCCATTCAGGACGCTTATCCTTCGGCTCACCAAAGGGATTGCTCGTCTCGCGAATCCTTCTAACAGTTGCCTTGAGAACCTCAGGATATGAGCCAAAGTCCACAAGAAGGCGTCTTGCAGCTCTAAATATCTTAGGTATATCAACACCGTGAGGACACTGATCGACACAGGCCTCGCATCCAACGCATCTGTAAACCTTATCGATCTCGCGTGCGAGCTCTTCCTTGTCTTCCGATGCTGCCAACGTGCCAAGGGCGGCTTCTAAAGCTACTCGAAAAACTGGGAAGTCGTAAGTCCCAACCTGGAACCAGGGACACGCACTACCGCATTTGCCACATTGGTAACATTTAAAGATGTCCTCGGCTCCCATCTCTATGAGGACATCCCTTATCTCAGGATTGATCTCATCTATTAGGTTCTTGCGTTCCAAAGATCACCTCGACCATCTTGATTACCTGCTGGTCAAAGAGATTTCGCTGCTGGGTAGCTCCCGTCGGGCAGGCGACGACGCATGCCCCACAACCCTGACAAAGTATTTCATTTACGATTACAATGTCTTTTTCCTCATCATAGAGCCTTGCCTCATAGGGGCAGGTTTCGATACAGACCCTGCAGCTTATGCAAAGGTCATCATTGACCGTTGCCACAAGTGGCTCTGATGTAAGCTCACCACTGGAAAACATCTCAAGGGTTTTGGCTGCAGCTGCTGAGGCTTGAGCAATGGATTCAGGAATGTCCTTTGGACCATGAGCACAACCTGCAAGGTAGAAGCCCCTGACAAGTGACTCAACAGGTCGCAGCTTTGGATGCACTTCGGAAAGGAAGCCATATTGGTTCGTTGGGATTCTCAAGTCTTTTGTTAACTTGAGAGTTTCCTTTGTCGGAACAATTGCCATTGAGACAACTACCATGTCACAATGCACTCGAACCTGCTTGCCTGTCAATGTGTTGACGGCCCAGATCATTAAGCCATCGCCATCCTTGATTATCCTTGAAGGTTTACCTCTAATATAGAGAACATTTGCCTCCTGTTTAGCTCTCGTATAGAACTCCTCATAGTCTTTGCTGGATGTTCGCACATCTATGTTGAAGATTATGGCTTCGCCATCTGGAACATGTTCCTTGTAGAGCAAAGCATGCTTAGCCATGTACATACAGCAGATTTTTGAGCAATAGGCCATGTGATGCTCTGGATCACGAGAACCAACGCAAGATATGAAAGCAACTCGCTTGGGGATCTTGCCATCCGACGGCCTTCTTATCTCGCCCTGGGTTGGGCCCGAGGCTGAGAGCAAGCGTTCGAATTGAAGACCATCAATAACGTCCGCATACTTGCCACCACCATATTCAGGTATCTCTGAAATGGGATAAAGTTCATAGCCTGTAGCAATAATAACGGCACCAACGTTTTCTTCGATTACCTCATCCTTTTGGTCATAATCAATCGCCCCAGGCTGACAGACCTTCTTGCAAACCTGGCAAGTCCCTGCCTCAAAGTACATGCAATTTGAGCGGTCAATTACCGGCTTGTTTGGCACAGCCTGAGGGAATGGAAGATAGATGCATGGTCGGCTTGCTAGTCCTTCGTCAAACTCCGAGGCAATAGGCTCAGGAGGTTCACCTGCGATGTCTTCGATCCTTATGCAATTGGTTGGACAGACACTCACGCATGCGCCACACTTTGTACAGACATCACTTCTTATGGAATAGGGGGTTGTCACTTCGCGTTCTATTCCTCTTCTGGCAAATGATATCGCTCCCACACCCATAATCGTGTTGCACATCTCAACACAAAGGCCGCAAAGTATGCATTCGATCTCACGACGCTTGGCGAATCTTGGCTTCTCTATCCCAAGGTCCTGTGCAAGTGCCTGAACGCGTTTGGAGTTGGGGGCTTGAGCAAGGATGAGTTCAACGATAGTCTTTCGGCGCTTTAGAACGCGCTCACTTCTCGTTAGAACCTCAATTCCATCCTCGACCTTGTATCCACAGGATGGTACAAGCTTTGATGTTGTCCCTTTCCTTACCTCTACAAGGCAGACTCTGCAGACTTGATAGGGTTCGATAGCTGGATGATAGCATAATGTTGGAATTTCTATCCCTAGCTGGTTCGCAGCTTGAAGTATAGTCGTCCCTTCATCAACCTCAATTGTCTGTCCATCAATCGTGAGTTTGACCATCTTACCTCAGCTACTCTACCACTACAGCCTCGAACTTACATACCTGTTTGCAGATTCCGCACTTTGTGCATTTTTCAGGGATTATCATGTGGGGCTTTCGCGCTTCGCCTTCGATTGCACCAGCAGGGCAGGCCTTGAGGCATGCTGTGCAACCTGTGCATTTTTCAGCATCAATGCGATATGTTATAAGCGACTTGCAAACACCAGCAGGGCATCGCTGTTCTCGAACATGGGCCAGGTATTCATCCTTGAAGTACCTGAGAGTAGTAAGGACAGGGTTCGGAGCGGTCTTGCCGAGCTGACAGAGGGATCCATCAGCAACTGCCTCAGCAAGCTCCTCGAGTGTCTCAAGATCCACCTCACTTGCCTTACCATCACAAATACGCTGCAGGATCTCAAGCATATAGGCATTGCCTTCACGGCATGGTGTGCATTTACCGCACGATTCTCCAACGGTAAACTCCAGAAAGTAACGGGCAACATCTACCATGCACGTTTCTTCATCCATGACAACACAGCCGCCTGAGCCCATCATCGAACCCAGCTTGGTGAGCTCCTCATAGTCAACAGGGGTGTCAATGTAATCTAGAGGGATGCATCCACCCGAGGGACCACCAGTCTGAACAGCTTTAAGCCTCTTGCCGCCCCTTATTCCACCGCCTATTTCAAAGACCAACTCTCTCAAAGTTGTTCCCATCGGGATTTCAACGAGTCCCGTGTTATTGACCTTCCCAACAAGGGAGAAGATCATTGTCCCCTTGCTACTCTCAGTACCTATGCTGCCAAACCATCGAGATCCCCTGACAATGATGTAAGGAACACAGGCCCATGTCTTGACATTGTTGATCACGGTGGGCTTATTCCACAATCCACTTCGGGTTGCGTGGGTTTGTTTGGGTCGGGGCTCACCAGCTCGACCTTCGATCGACGCAATGAGGGCGCTACTTTCGCCGCAGACGAAAGCCCCAGCTCCTTTCTTAATGGAAATGTCAAATGAGAAGTCGGTTCCAAGGATATTCCTGCCGAGCAAACCACAATCGCGAGCATCCTCAATAGCACGTGAAAGATGTTCACAGGCGAGAGGATATTCGGCTCTCACATAGATAAAGCCTTGCTCCGCACCAATAGCATAAGCACCGATAATCATTCCCTCGATAATGAGGTGAGGATTGCCCTCACAGAGACTTCGATCTTGAAATGCACCCGGGTCGCCTTCGTCAGCATTGCATATCACATACTTGGGGGTCACCGGCTCGAAGAAAGCACTTCTCCACTTTCTGCCAGTTGGAAATCCAGCTCCCCCACGTCCTCTCAAGCCCGACTTCTCAATCTCAACAATTACATCCTCCGGGGAAAGCGAGCTTAAGGCCTTAGCAAGAGCCTCATAGCCGCCAACTCTGATGTAATCGTCAATGCTTGTTGGATCGATGTATCCATTGTGCTCCATCAGGATGCGTTGCTGCTTTGCGTAGAAGGCAACTTCGTCTTCACGCTGTACCGCTGTGCCTGTTTGGGGATCTCTATAAAGAAGTCTCTCTATAGCTTTGTCTTCGAGGATTGTCTTTCCGATGATCTCATCCACATCCTTTGAAGTTACGCCCTGATAGAAAATGTTCTGAGGGCGGATAACAACCAGAGGACCTCTTTCACAGAAGCCATGACAACCTGTTGGCTTTGCGATCACCTTGGATTTAAGGTCATGTGATACGATTGCCTCATTGAATCTGGCAAGTACATCGCGTGCACCTGAGGCTGTGCAACCTGTTCCACAGCAAATATTGACAATCGTCTTTGAGGGATCTTCTGACATTGCCAGGTTTTTTCTGTATTTCCGCAAGTCCTCTATGTTCTTTATGCGTCTCATGCCTTGCTCGTGCGGTAGGTTTCGATGAGGCTTGCAACCGAGGTTGAATCGAGCCTACCATGATAATCGCTATCAACAACAACGAGGGGTCCGAGGGCACATGCTCCCAAGCAGTTAACCGTTTCAAGCGTGAAAAGGCCATCAGGCGTTGTCTCGCCAGGGGAGATTCCCAAATCCTTCTTTAGCTCCTCGAGAATGCGTGGAGCTCCCCTTACGAAGCAGGCTGTGCCCATGCATACCTTTATAAGATGCTTGCCTCTTGGCTCTAAGCTGAATTGGGTATAGAATGAGGCAATCCGATAGACATAGGAAAGGGGTAGATCGAGTCTTTCGGCAACATAGCTTAGGGCATCCTTTGGGAGCCAGTTGAAACGGTCATTTATATCTTGAAGGATTGCTATGATATTGTCTTTCCTACACTCGTTGGCCTCAATGATTTCATCAACAACTTTGCGAAGACCATCTTCCATGTGATCTTTGACTGAAGGTTTTGGTCTTATCTTTGGCCTGTATCTTACAGGGCAGTAAGTCCAGCAATCACCACAACCTGTGCACTTCTCAACATCAACAAAGCGTGGCTTTTTTCTGATCTTAACCATGAAGTTGCCAGCATAACCTGTGATTTCTTCAATTTCCGAGAAGGTGTGAAGGCGAATTTTCTCATGCTGGCTTGCCTCCACCATCTTGGGTGTGAGGATACATTGTGAACAATCGAGGGTAGGGAAGGTCTCGGAGAGCTGAGCCATGTGCCCTCCTATTGAGGGTTGCTTCTCTACTAGGACAACCTCGTAGCCAGCATTGGCAATATCAAGTGCAGCCTGGATTCCAGCTATGCCTCCACCTATCACAAGTGCCCGTTGTGTCACAGGTATTCTTGACGGCTTGATCGTCTCATTGAGATTGGTCTTCTCGATAATCGTTGTGATTATCGTAATGGCTTTTGACGTGGCAGACGCGACATCGGTATGCACCCAGGAGCACTGCTCCCTTATATTTGCTATCTCAAGGAGAAAACGATTAAGTCCCACCGATTCAGCAACCTTCCTGAAGGTCTCTTCATGGAGCGACGGGGAGCAGCAGGCAACAACAACTGCCTCGAGATTTTTCTCCTTGATGCGTGATCTTATCAGGCGCTGGCCGGGCTCTGAGCACATGTATTTGTAGTCTTCACAGTGCTCCACACCAGGATATGAAGTGATGGCTTTGACAACTGCGGGAATGCTGACTGTTCCACTGATGTTTCTGCCGCAGTGGCAGACGAAAACCCCTGTTCGCTTCATCTAGCCTTTTATCTCTGATATTTTCTCTTTGAGAACCGGTAGCACCTTGAAAAGATCATCTACTATCCCATAGTCGGCTTCATTGAAGATTGGGGCATTGGGATCCTTGTTGATAGCGATGATTGTCTCGGCTCCTTTCATTCCTGCAACATGCTGAAAAGCCCCAGATACACCAACGGCAATGTAGAGCTTGGGCTTTATTGTTTTTCCAGACGAGCCTATCTGCCTGTCCTTGGGGAGCCACTCGGCATCAACAATGGGTCTTGTGCAGCCTACGACACCTCCAATCGCCTTGGCAAAATCCTCAACCAATGCGATGTTTTCCTTTTCCTTAATACCCCTGCCAACCCCGACAACGACATCGCTCTTCGTAATATCGATTTCACCTACAACTGGTTCGATGTATTCAATGAATCTGCGATAATCTGGTTCGCCTGCTAGGGCAAGATCAAGATTGACAATCTCAGCATTCAGCTGAGCCTGGTCATCAGTGAAGGTACCTGACCTGAGAGTAAGCAGGTAGGATGGATGCTTGCGCAATTTCACCCTTGCGTTGAGCTTGCCATCGTACATCTGGCGGGTAACCTTCAGTATCCCATCGTGGAAGTCGACTGCCAGGCAGTCGGTCATCAAGGGAATGCTGAGAGAGGTTGCGAGGGAAGGTGCGAGATCCATGCCGAATGCTGAATGTCCCATGAGAACAATTGTAGGATTCTCGCTACGAATGATTTGGCTCAATGCTTCCTGATAGCATTCTGCATTGAAATTCTTAAAAACAGGGGAGTTGACAAGGATAAGACGGTGGGCATGGCTCTTGAGTTGTTCCGCAAATTCATCTGGATTCTCAGCAAGAATGACACCTGTGAGGCTTTCACCAAGCTGCTGAGCAAGCAATCTGCCGCAGGCAAGGGTTTCAAAAGTAATGTCTCTCAAGGTGCCTTGGCGATGTTCAACGAGAGCGAGAATTCCAGCCATCTCAGCCTCCTATATCAGACCTTTCTCTTTAATTATTGTTGCAACCCTTGTTGAAACCTCTTCAGCATCTCCCTCGATTATCTCAGCCCTCTTTGTTACAGGTGGAGTGAAGAGTTCTTCGATTTCGGCATTCAGGGTGAGGGAAGTGTCAGAAATCTCATCCTTGCCAATTGTCTCTATTTGTTTTGATGCTGCTCTTCGAATGGCAATCAAGGAAGCATAACGAGGAACGTTGATGCCAGTTTGAACAGTAATAACGGCAGGTAAAGCCATTTCGAGATGTTCAAGTAAACCACCTTCGAGTTCACGATACACATGTGCCTTACCTTCTTGAGCTTCTACTTTGGTGACAAGCGTCGCATGAGGTATGCCAAGGAGTTCAGCCAGGATTACGCCAACCTGGGAATAAGCATCGTCAGTTGCCATACACCCTGAAAAAATAACATCGTAGGGCTTGCTCTTGATGGCAAGAGCAAGGAGCTGGGCTGTCTTATAAGCATCGATTTCACCCAATTCCTCCGCTTTGATCCTGACAGCATTGTCAGCTCCTTTTGCAAGTGCAATTCTCAGGGTTTCCTCAGCGTCTGGTCCACCAAGCGATATAGCAGTGACATTGCCACCAAATTTTTCCTTGAAGATGACAGCCTCTTCAAGTGCATATATGTCCGCTTCGTTCATGTCGAAGGATAATCTCTGCCTTTCTATATCCTTGCCGGAGGAATCAACTCGCACATCTGCATCTGCTGTCTGTGGTACTCGCTTGATGCAAACTATGATGTTCAACTCTGCTCACCCCACTTTCCGTTGTGTCACATCTTGCCGCATCAATACATCTCCTGTCTATTGAGTGCCAATATGGCGGCAGTTTGACCCTGCCCAAAATGTAGTGACCTAAGTTGCCACATCTAAGGCTGGCAAACCAGGTATGCGACATAATTCCTCTGCTTTGCTAACCTCTTGGGCATAACCAATATAGTCTACGCCGTAAGAATATGGGAGTCAATCGAATTGTTGGCTCGGTAGCACTCGGACTTGCTTAGGCTTGGCTACCTCAAGTCACCAGGGTTAGCGTTACATCGAGGTAAAGAAGGCGGACACTCCGTACTATCCCTTGAGCAGGCTGGCAGCAATGACAAGCCGCTGAACCTCAGAAGTCCCCTCATAGATTTCCGTCAGTTTTGAGTCTCGGAAATATCTTTCAACATCGTATTCCTTCATGTAGCCATAACCACCATGGATCTGAACAGCATTAGTAGCAGCCCTTACCACGGCTTCAGATGCCAAAAGCTTTGCCTGAGCAGCCTCCTTGCTAAAGCGGATGCCTTTGTCCTTAAGATATGCAGCGCGATAGGTGAGATACCTGGCTGCCTCAATCTCAGTTGCCATATTAGCTATCATCCACTGGATTGCCTGGAATTCGCAAATGGGTCTCCCAAACTGCTTTCGCACCTTTGAATATTCTATTGAGGCTTCAAGGCATGCTTGCCCTATGCCTACCGCCTGAGCTGCAATTCCAATACGTCCCCCGTCAAGGGTCGCAAGAGCGATCCTATAGCCCTTCCCTTCCTCGCCAAGTAGATTCTCCTTAGGAACCTTGCAATCCTCGAAGATAAGCTCGGAAGTATCAGCTGCCCGCATTCCCATCTTGTTTTCCTTTTTGCCGACCCTGAATCCTTGCATTCCCTTCTCGATTATGAATGCACTTATCCCTTTGGCCTTAGCCTCGGGGTTGGTCGAAGCAAAGAGAATTATTATGTCAGCCTTTCCTCCATTTGTTACGAATATCTTCGTGCCATTGATGACGTAGTGGTCACCATCGAGAATTGCCCTTGTCTGGACATTCCCGGCATCCGAGCCCGCCTCAGGTTCTGTTAGGGAGAAGGCACCAAGTTTTTTCCCTTGAGCCAGATCGGGCAAGTACTTCCGCTTCTGTTCCTCCGTTCCGTAGTCGAGAATTGGTTGGCAGGCAAGTGAATTGTTGACAGACATGCTCACGCCAGTCGAGGCATCGCCACGCGAGATCTCTTCAACAGCAATAGCATAGCTCACGCAGTCCATACCAGAGCCACCATACTCCTCAGGCACCATCATTCCCATGAAACCTAGTTCGCCAAGCTTAGAGATGATCTCTGACGGAAATTTCGCTTCCTGGTCTAGCTTGCTCGCTATGGGTTTGATCTCCTTCTCAGCGAATTCGCGGGCAGCCTTTCTTATCATCTGTTGCTGACTGTCGAGACCAAAATCCATCACAATCCCCCTTTCAACCTTCGGTACTAGGCTTGGCAGATACTTGTCAAAAAACTCCGTGCCATGCTACCACTGAGGCTTCGTCTAGTCAAGCGTGAATGGTGAGGATTCATTTGAGAGAGCATAGCAAGAGGGGAGAGGATTGGTGCCTAAGAGGTTCTCTTCGCAGGCTTAGGCAGCTCTATGCCAACAACTTCTGCCAGCAATGCGCAAAGGGTTGCGTCAAGTTCATCACCTGCCCTTTCACTTATCATGGCGAGAGCTTCGGCTTTAGAGAATGCTTGGGTACGATAAATTCGGGCTGAGGTAAGCGCATCAAATACGTCGGCAATTCTGACGATTCTGCTTATGGCGTCAGGCTTTATCTTGCGCTTTGTCTCGGGATAGCCTGTTGAATCAATGTTGAGATGATGACTAAAGGCAACTATCATCGATCGCAAGGTGGTGCTATCAATCTTCTTAAGGTGTGTGAGCTGCTTCACGCCTGCTATTGTATGTTTCTGGAGGATCTTTCGCTCCTCTTCACTTAGATTTCCTGTCTTGTTGAGGATTCCCTGGGGTATATCAGTCTTGCCAATATCATGGAAAAGGGCTGCGGTGCCTATTTCAGCTAAGATTTTTCGAGGAAGGCTCAGACGATTGGCAAGAGCGACTGAATAGATGCAAACATTCAAGCTATGATGATAGGTATATTCGTCATAATTGCGGATTGCTGTGAGGGCTAGCATGGAATGTTCGTCTGAGAGGATTGAATCAACGATTGACTCAATGACCCGCTTTATCTTACGAGGGTTAATCCTTCCTTGCACTATACCATCTTTCACAGCCTCTTTTACAAGGTGCATGGCTGAAATGAATGATTTTCTCGCTTGCTCTTTGGGTTGGCATGGAATTTCACCCTCGAGTTCATTGGTCTCGTCACTTACCATTCGGCTGATCTTTATGCCGGCTATACCTTCCAGAGCCATGAGTCTTAATATCTCATCGTATGGGGCAGCGCCATCTTTCCCAGTTCGGGCAAATACGAAGGCAAAACTCACCAGATCTTCAGGCTCAGCGGTTTCATCGAAGATAATCGAACCCAGATTTCTGCTTCTCATCTGTTTGACCATGTATTCAAGGATGTCATATCCTGTCGCGCCCGCAGCAAGACGGGCAGCGTTAAAGTAGATGCTGCCATTTACGAGATCAAACCTCGCCTGATTTACTTCACTGAGGAGCTCTATAAAAACTGAATAGAGAGCCTCGGTTGCATCCTGAACAGCCTGGTTGTGGCGCTCATGGGTCTGGGCGAGCTTGATAAGAACATGGAACCGACTGAGGAATCCGATCGCCCGCTTAAGCAATGCGACTTCATCTGTATCCCACAAAACCTCTGAAGTCAGCTGGCTTCTCTTCTGTCCTGTCATCGCCTCAGGATTCATTGGCTTGCTCATGGAGAAATCGTAGCAAGTGCTTCAAGTGCTGCATATCTAATAGGTCCGTCGTAATTGCTCGCAAGCGTTCTCAGTATCTTTTCAACCTCCGGATCTCTTATCATTGAAATTCCATAGACAGCCAGGGCTCGGGTTTTCTCATCGAATTGACCTACTGAGCCCTCGACTATGTCGAGAAGGAAGGCGAGGCTTTCACCTCCAAGGCTCCCATACGTCCGCAGGAATTCACGTTTCTCATCAGGAGAGAGCTTAGCAAAGCTCCTATCTGTAATCATCGGTTTGAGAATTTCTCTAGCCTCGGGGGATGCTATCTGGCGCATCGAAGTCAAGGCTGCCATTCTCACCATCTTGTTGGGATCAGTTATGAGATCCTTAAGAATTCGGATACCTGCTCGTGAACCTATGCGTCCAATTGACCGTGCGACTTCACGTCGTACTCTTGCCTCAGGATGTGAAACCGCTTGATACAGCAAGGGTATGGCTTCCGGATTACCTGTCATTCCAAGAATCATGGCTATGTTTCTTACAAAAAACCAGCGTTTGTCGCCCAGGAAAGGCTTGAGTCTTTCGGGTTCATCTTTGGCTATGACAGAGATTGCGCGACAAAGCAAATAGCGTATCCTCCTGGTTTCGCATTCAGCAAGGATCTCACAAAGGGGCTCGACTGCATTAGGAGCAAGCAGCGTAAGATAAGCATAAATCTCCTCAGTCCTGTGCTCAGAAATATGTTCGAGGTAGGCATCTATGGTTTGAAGTTTTCTCTTTTCGCCGAGTTTTTCAATCGTCTGAGTAATGCTAGCCTTACGCTGTTCGGAAAGGGAGTCATCCTCGTAGAGTCTCCTGAGATCTGAAAGTATGTTGCAGGTCGTGAGGAAATCCTCCTCACGAATCAACGAGTCGCATATCCTTCCAAGGAAGCCAACAACTCTACTGAAGGTCTCATCGTCGACATCGCGGCTCAGGAGCTCGAGGCAAATTGTGCTGCAGCGCCGGAGAATTGCTCCATAGTCTTGAGCAAGAATTTCCCTCGCCAGCCGCTTCATGTCAGATTCGCTCAAGCGCTTGTGAAGCCTCACTGGATGGTGAATCTTTTCCCTGAGCCCAAGTTCCCTGAGGAGACACTCTGGTTTCGCTTGCTCACCCTGGATTTCCTTGAGGGGAGAAGGAACATTTGCAAGATCCTCAAGGTTGGAAATTTCTTCGCTTTCGAGAAAGATATCCACGGCTCTATAGGAGATGTATGAGAGATCCTTCTCCCAGAGGATTGTGACGAGATCGGATTCATACGGGTCTGCGTCTCTAGCTTCGTTGAGAGCAATCATGAATCTCATAAGCTCACGCCTTGGCAAACCTTCCCTGAAGCTGATAAGCCTGATTCCATCTTTGTAAAGATTGAAGGCAAGGCTCTCGCCTTTTGCTTCAGATGAATAGACCACAGCTGATCCATAGAAGAGCTCAGATTCCTTGACGAGAAGCGTAAGCAGACCGTGAACGTCAAGGAATTGTTTAAGATCTCTGTAGAGTAGGTTTAAGGAATCCTGAAGCACCGGGTTGTTGAGGTCATAGGTACGAAGATTCTTATAGACGATGACCATCTTCTTGACAATTGCTGCTACCTCAGCCTCTTTCTTTCTCGCTACAGTGCTCACAGCAGGATCGCGCATACATTTCTCCCAAAGAGTGCTCCACCTTTGTTATCGGCGACGCTAGCTTGAAACTTAGGCAGAAAGTTGAATTAGTGGGGGATCGCAAAGAGGATCACGCTTAGTAAGACACCCACAAGATAGACATAGGGAATAGTACGAATGGGAAGGGCATCGAGGCTTGGGTCCTGTCTGAGAGCAGATCCCTTATAGAGGATTGTTGAAATTAGGAAATAGAGGAAAATTGCAAGTGACTTGTTGTCTGTAATATCATTTCCTATGGGGAATCCTGCCCATGCTTTTCCATAGGTCTGATATGCCACTACTGCTCCAAGGACAAAGCTCGCTATGAAGAAGACACCCGTGGCAAGCAAAGCCAAGCGCGGTACATGCAAGGCGATCTGTCTTTTCTTGAAAGCCCTCAAAGAAAGCAGACCGACGAGGAGGAGAAGAGCGAGAGATAAAAACATGAGCAAGACATGGGCAATTAAGAGTGCTCTGTTAGGTATTCCCTCATATACGAGATGGAAACCTCCTCCGTCGCGAGGCAATCTTGCTATGAGATCGCTGTCACCTCTTACCTCTATATAGTACTCGACATTTGTTCCGCGTGGTTGGGAGGGGATTGTGGCATAGTAACCGTTGGTCTCAATTGGCTCCATTGGCTCAATATTGAAGGTTGCTTCCCCAGCCTTGTAGGAGAGAAAAGCCTGGGTTTGCTTTACACCTTTTGAGGCTACCTCAATCTGGATGACTGCCCGGCTTCCTGTTTTGACTTCCTCCACAGGCTGATGCTTAATCTCGATCCATCTTGCCGTTTTCCTTTCAACAACCTCGCCTGATTTGCAGCCTAGACACAGCACAAGAAATGTGCATGTAACCCAAAATAGATGCCTCATTCAACTTGCTCACTGAGTTCAATAAGAAAGCCACAAGTGGATTTTGGAGACAGAAAAGCAACCTTCTTGCCGTGGGCACCCCTACGAGGCTCAGAATCGATGAGCTCGATGCCTTTAGCCTTGAGTGCGGCAAGCCACCCTTCTATGTCCTCAACATCAAGACAGATGTGGTGAATGCCATTTCCTCTCTTGCTGAGAAAGACTGAGATGGGGCTCGCATCGGAAGTCGGCGTTACGAGTTCGATCTGTGTCGTCCCACATTCAAAGAAGACTACTTCGACATTGCTTGCCTCAAT
The DNA here is from genome assembly GCA_029933125.1 of bacterium. Lineage (GTDB taxonomy): Bacteria > Arandabacterota > Arandabacteria > Arandabacterales > Arandabacteraceae > JALGWB01. The sequence goes on from JAOZOU010000005.1 coordinate 169,771, forward strand.
TCTTTCACGGTGAGATTCCTTGAGTCCAAATGTCTTCTTTAGTGTTGCGATGCATTCACCCAGGTTGGTGATTGCAATTCCAATGTGCTCAACTCCTTTGATTTTCATGTCCTTACCTCACTGAAAGTTCCATAGATCTCTCTAAGGGTTGCACATATCTCTCCTAGTGTCACCCTGTTTCTGGCAGCACTTATGATTGGCTCAATGATGTTTCCACCCGCAAGAGCAGCTTCTCTTATTTCCTTGAGACTCTTCTCAACCATGCGGTGCGACCTCTGGGTTTTGACCATTGCCAAACGTTGCTTTTGCTCCTTCTCGACAGCCTCATCGATCTTGAGAATCCTCGGTTGTTCGTACTCTTCGGCAAATCTGTTAACACCAACAACCGTTGTCTCACCACTTTCCACTTGTTTTTGGTAGGCATAAGCACTTTTCTCAATTTCATCCTTGATGAAGCCGTTCTCAATCGCTGTGATCACCCCACCCATCTTTTCAATCTTCTCTAAGTACTCTTTGGCTTTCTCCTCAATTTGATCAGTCAAGTATTCAATAAGATAGGATCCACCCACAGGATCAACCGAATCCGTCACTCCACTTTCATAAGCGATTATTTGCTGGGTTCTCAAAGCAACGCGTACGGCTTCCTCCGTTGGTAAGGAAAGGGCTTCATCAAAGCTATTCGTATGCAGGGATTGGGTTCCTCCAAGTACGGCAGCCAGTGCCTGGAGGGTTACCCTAATTATGTTATTAAGCGGCTGCTGAGCTGTGAGGGTAGAGCCCCCAGTTTGGGTGTGGAAGCGCATCATGCATGAACGCTCATTCTTTGCTCCAAATCTTTTGCGGACAGTTTCAGCCCACATCCTTCGAGCTGCTCTGAATTTGGCTATTTCCTCAAAGAAATTGTTGTGTGCATTGAAGAAGAAAGATATGCGAGGAGCAAATTCGTCGACATCTAGACCTGCTTCGATAGCATGTTCAACGTAGGTTGTGGCATTAGCCAGTGTAAAGGCAACTTCCTGAACAGCTGTTGCACCCGCTTCGCGGATGTGGTAGCCACTAACCGAGATTGTATTCCATCTTGGCATCTCTTTACTGCAGAAGGAGAAAATGTCGGTTGTGATCTTAAGTGAAGCCTTTGGTGGAAAGATGTATGTTCCCCGTGCTACATACTCCTTAAGAACATCGTTTTGAACTGTACCCGAGAGATTTCTACGGCTTATTCCTCTGTTCTCAGCTACACCGATAAACATGGCAAGGATCACACAGGCAGTCGAGTTTATAGTCATTGAGGTGCTTACCCTATCCAGCGGGATGCCTTCAAACAGCCTCTCCATATCGTCTATGGTATCAATGGCAACACCTGCTCTACCCACCTCACCAAGACATATGGGGTGATCTGAGTCGTAGCCCATCTGGGTTGGCAGATCAAAGGCGACGGAGAGACCTGTCTGGCCACGATCAAGGAGATACTTGAATCTCCGGTTCGTTGCCTCGCATGTTCCATAGCCTGCGTATTGCCTGAATGTCCAAAGTCTTCCGCGGTACATGTTAGGATAGACACCACGGGTGAAGGGGTATTCACCAGGAAAGCCAAGCTTCCTCAGATAGTCACTCTGAGAGAGGCGAGGAAAGTGAACTGTTGAAATCTCTATTCCTGACGAAGTTTTGCGCTGGGGCTTGCTTTCGGGGTGCTTGCTAAGATGAGGCTCAAGGATTTGCTTTTCCCAGCGTTCAATCTGGCTTGCAAGCTCCTCGGCTTGCTTCTTATCATCCATGATGTCCGATCTCTATGCTCTATCGATTACCACAAGGGTCTGTCTGGAATCTACAACATCTCCTGGTTTAACCAGGACACTCTTAACTCTTCCGCCAGAGAGTGAAGAAATCTCATTTTGCATCTTCATCGCTTCGACTATGACAACTGGTGCTGATGGTTCGATAACCTGCCCTTCGGTTACCTCAACTGAGACGACGACCCCTGGCATTGGTGCCTTTATCTCCTCGCTCGTGCCTTCAGGTTCATCACCTGCAGAGGCTTTTCGGTGATATTCAAGCTGGCTCTTGAGCTCGATTTCGAATTCCTCACCACCCGTTGCTACGTGCATGACGCTGCCAGAGTTGGTCACAGCAACTTCATAGCACTTGTTATCGACTATAAGCGACATTGTTGTTGGCCCATCAAGGAGTTTGGCATCCACCACATAGGGCTTGCCATCAATAACAACTCTGTAGGTATCCCCGGATCTATCCACTTCAACCTCGTGTTCGCTATCCTTTAACCTAGCGTAATATATCATACTACTAGCCTACCTTGCCCAGGACCGTGCAGCCTCCCTGCGAGAGACATCTCGCCAGCGGGAGCGGCTATGACCGTCTTTTTTCTGTGGCTGGCTTTCGATGGCGCTTATGCAGGCAGCTATCACTGCCACCTCAGGTGGTGTCTTGCGCCGCTTACGTCTGCTATCCCCAACATAGTGTCTGTCTATATAAGAGGTATCAAAATCCCCAGCAAGGAAATGGGGATCACGCATAACCCACATATGGAAGGGAATGGTCGTCTCTATGCCTTCAATTATGTATTCACTGAGAGCTCTTCTCATGCGAGCTATGGCTGACTTGCGATCCGCTCCCCATGTTATCACCTTGGCAATAAGGGGATCATAGTAAACCGGTACCTCATAGCCACTGTAGACATAGTTTTCGACCCTCACCCATGGTCCCTCAGGATTTCTCACTCGTTTTATTCTGCCAAGCGATGGCAGGAAGTCATTCATCGGATCTTCAGCGTATATGCGGCATTCGATTGCTGAACCTCGCCAGGATATCTCATCCTGCGTATATTCGAGACGTCTGCCTGCAGCTATCTTTATCTGATTTATGACTATGTCAATCCCTGTTACAAACTCGGTTACAGGGTGCTCAACCTGGAGACGCGTATTCATCTCGAGAAAATAGAAATTACCCTTCTGGTCCATTATGAATTCCACTGTACCAGCATTGCGATAGTTTGCGGCTTTGGCGGCAAGTACAGCAGCCGCACCGATCTGTTTCCTTGTCTCTGAATCGATTGCTGGTGAAGGAGACTCTTCAATAAGCTTTTGATATCTTCTCTGTATCGAACACTCGCGCTCGCCGAGGTGGATGACATTGCCGTGATTGTCAGCCAGAATCTGCACTTCAATGTGACGCGGGCGTTCTATAAGTTTTTCGATAAAGATCTCTGGATTCCCAAAGTAGGACTCAGCCTCGCTTCTGGCTGTGCGGAAAGCCTGGTCGAGCTCTTCTCGGCTCCGCACGATCCTCATACCCTTGCCCCCACCGCCTGCAGAAGCCTTTAGCATTATTGGATAGCCGATCTCTGCTGCAAGCTTCTCTGCCTGTTGAATATCTGTTACACCGGCCAGACAACCCGGAATCACAGGTACACCTGAGTCTTTCATTATTTTCTTGGCTTTTGTCTTAAAGCCCATCGCTTTTATTGATTCTGGCGACGGACCTATGAAAACCAATCCGGCATCCTCACATGCCTTCGCAAATTCATGGCTTTCAGCCAGGAAGCCATAACCAGGATGGATGGCTTCGCAGCCTGCCTTCTTGGCGGTGGCAATTATCCTTTCTATGTTGAGATAGCTTTCCGATGGCGCAGCTCCACCGATGAGGTAGGCTTCATCAGCATATTTTAGGTGGGCTGAAAGGCGATCAGCCTCACTGTATACACCTACTGAGCCTATACCCATTTCACTTAAGGCACGGAATACACGAATGGCGATTTCGCCGCGGTTTGCTACAAGCACTTTCTTGAAAAGTTTACCTTCTGTCATCTCTCAAACTACAAGGGTATGTTTCCATGCTTTTTGGCTGGTAATCCTTGCCTCTTGTCCATGAGCATCTCCAGGGCTCGGATTATGCTCGGTCGAGTCTCCTCAGGAATTATGACGTCATCAAGATAAGCCAGAGAAGCGGCAATATAAGGATTTGCGAATTTCTCTTCGAAATCCTCCACGAAAGCCTGTCTCGCCTTCTCAGGGTCAGGAGCTTTTTCTATCTCCTTTCGGTGAATTATGTTGACGGCTCCATCAACGCCCATGACTGCAAGCTCAGCCGTTGGCCAGGCGATATTATGGTCGCCCCTTATGTGTCTTGAAGACATGACATCATAAGCGCCGCCGTAAGCCTTTCGTGTTATCACCGTAATCTTGGGCACGGTTGCCTCACAAAAGGCGTAGAGGAGCTTGGCTCCGTGTTTGATGATTCCTCCCCATTCCTGTTCGGTTCCTGGTAGAAAGCCAGGCACGTCCTCAAAAGTCACGAGGGGCATGTTAAAAGCATCACAGAAGCGTACGAAGCGTGCCCCCTTTATTGATGAGTTGATGTCTAAGGTACCTGCAAGCACCTTGGGTTGATTGGCAACGATGCCCACAGGGATCCCGTTGAGTCGAGCAAAGCCTACTATTATGTTTCTTGCAAAGTGCTCATGCACCTCAAGGAAGTCACCATCGTCAACGACGAGTCTTATTACCTCATGCATGTCATATGGCTTGTTAGGCGAATCTGGTATTATTGTGTTCAAGCGGGATTCGCAACGTTTGGGATCGTCTCGTGATTCAATCCTCGGGGGATCATCAAGGTTGTTCTGAGGGAGATAGCTCAGGAGCTTTTTTATCTTGGCAAAACAGTCGTATTCATCCTCACTTACGAAGTGGGCGACACCGCTCTTTGTAGCATGTGCCATTGCTCCACCGAGCTCTTCAAAAGTGACCTCTTCGCCAGTCACAGCCTTTATGACATTTGGGCCTGTAATGAACATGTGACTTGTGTTTTTCACCATGAAGATGAAATCGGTTATTGCCGGCGAATAGACTGCGCCACCAGCACATGGTCCCAAAATAGCAGATATTTGAGGCACCACCCCAGAGGCAAGTGTGTTTCTCAAGAAGACGTCAGCATAGCCACCAAGGCTTGCTACGCCTTCCTGAATTCTGGCTCCACCAGAGTCATTGAGACCGATTATTGGAGCTCCATTTTCCATAGCCAGATCCATTATTCTGCATATCTTCTTTGCATTCATCTCACCCATTGTGCCGCCGAAAACGGTGAAGTCCTGAGCGAAAATGAAGACCCGCCTGCCATCAATCGTCCCATGCCCGGCAACAACTCCATCTCCAACTATCTTGTGCTTGTCCATTCCAAAGTCCTGGCAACGGTGGGTTACAAAAACCCCGAGCTCCTGGAAACTACCCTTGTCGAGAAGCAGGTCAACTCTTTCACGTGCGGTAAGCTTGCCAGCCTTGTGAATCTTCTCTATCCTTTCCTTACCACCTCCAAGCTTTACCTCCTCACGTTTTTTCTTGAGCTCGTCAATCCTTTGCTGAGTGCTTTTGCGCAAGCTCTTCACCACCTTCCTTTGCAGATTCTCACTGGAAGGCTTGGATACTTAAGTTAGAGTCCCTTCGCACCAACAAACCCCCTTGAAAATCCTATCCTTAGCCGTCTTGCAAGTCAACCCCAATCACCGTGGCTGGTAACGCAATTGACATTGTCCCGTCGCTATGGTAAACATTTTGGACAAGGCCGACGGGGGATGGTATGTCAGTTTTTGATCTTATGGATGAGCATGGGCACGAGCAGGTTGTCTTTTGCCACGATCCGACAACTGGCCTCAGAGCAATCATAGCCATTCACGATACCACACTCGGGCCGGCTCTCGGTGGGACTCGCATGTGGAATTATGCAACCGAAGAGGCGGCTCTAAAGGATGCCCTGCGTCTTTCGCGGAGCATGACCTATCAGGCTGCAGTTGCCGATTGTGACACCGGGGGAGGCAAGGCTGTGCTTTGGGGAGATCCGATGAGTGACAAGAGTGAAGCTTACTTTAGAGCTTTTGGCAGGTTCATAGATGGGCTTGGGGGTAGATTTGTGACCTATGCTGATCTCGGTACTGATGAGCGTGATCTTCGCTATGTGAGACGTGAAACCTCACAGGTAGCCCCATTTGTGAGGGGCGTTGGTGCTCAGGGCGACGGAGCCAAGGTTACAGCCTACGGCGTGCTCTGTGGCATGAAGGCGTGCTGTAAGGCTGTCTTTGGTGTTTCCAATCTCAGCGGGCGCAGAGTCGTCATCCAGGGCGTTGGAGAAGTCGGGAGCCACTTAGCAGACTATCTTCACGCTGAAGGCGCTGAGATTGTGATATCCGATATCGTCTATGACGCAATGAAGCGAGTTCAGGATCGGATAGCCGATGCAGAGATCATCCGTCCCGAAAGCATCTTTGATTGCGCCTGTGATATCTTCTCGCCCTGTGCTCTAGGAGGGATAATAACCACTGAGAATGTAGATGACCTTAAGTGTAAGATCATCGCTGGCGCTGCCTACGATGTGCTTGAAAGCGATGAGGTTGGAGATCTGCTTCATGACAGGGGCATTCTCTATGCTCCGGATTTTGTAATCAGCGCTGGTGAACTTTTCCAGAGCACTGATCGTCTGGAGCCAGTCTCATTTGAGGAGAGCCTTAAGCGAGCTGAGGAGATTTATGATGTTATGGTTCGCGTCCTTGATAGATCAGCAAGAGATAACGTCCCAGCCTTCAGGGCAGCTCGCGAGATGGCTAAGGAACGCATCGAGAAAGTCGGCAAGGTAAGAACCATTCTTACCCATCCACCTGAGTTGGGTCTTTGAGGAAAAGCCTCATGCAGGAAAGGAATTCAAAGGAGCAAAGGGAGAAACCGCAAGGAACCTTTCGTATTCTGGCAATAAATCCTGGTTCGACGTCGACAAAGATAGCTGTTTACGATGATGAGCAACCTGTGCTTGAAGAGGTAATTCATCACAGCGATCTCGATCTCTCCGAGTTTGAGAAGATCTGGGACCAATATGAATTCAGGAAGAGAACAATTCTTGAGGCTCTGGATTCGCACAATATTGATCTCAAGACGCTTTCGGCAGTTGTTGGGCGTGGAGGTCTTCTTCGACCGGTTGTCAGTGGAACCTACGCCGTCAACGAGCTCATGATAAAAGATGGCAAGGAAGGCTACCTTGGAGAGCATGCTGCCAACCTTGGACCTGTGCTTGCATTTGGAATTGGATGGGATCTCGGTATACCTGCCTTTATGGTGGATCCCCCTAGTGTTGACGAGTTTGAGCCTCTGGCGAGATTGTCAGGCCATAAGGACATACCGAGAAGAAGTCTGGCTCATGCTCTCAACATAAAGGCTACGGCGAGAGTTGCCGCCCGTGACCTTGGCAAGCGACTTGAGGAAGCAAATTTAATTGTTGCTCACCTGGGCGGAGGCATATCGGTTTGCCCGTTGCGAGGGGGCAGAATAATTGATGCCAATGATGCCAACAGTGGTGGTCCGTTTTCTCCGGAGCGAGCGGGGACTGTGCCGACAATGGGCTTGATAGATTTTATTTTTGACCGTGGCCTCACACGCGAGGAGGCTAAAAGAGCTCTCGTTGGCAGGGGAGGCCTTGTTTCCTATCTTGGCACCAACTCCGCAAAGGAAGTGGAGCAGCGGGTAGCTGAGGGTGATGAAAAGGCAAAGCTTGTCTATGAAGCTATGGCGTATCAGATTGCCAAAGAGATCGGAGCAATGGCGACTGTTCTTTTTGGAAAAGTGGATGCAATAGTGCTTACCGGTGGCTTGGCTGCGAGCAAGATGCTTACCGACTGGATAAGGCAGCGTGTGGAGTTCATTGCTCCTGTAAAACTCTATCCAGGTCAGGATGAGATGAAGGCGCTTGTTCTTGGATGCTTGAGAGTCCTGCGAGGTCAGGAACAAGCCAAAGTCTACCCCGAAACAGTTGAACCCGTAAAACTCTAAAGGAGGTCAACTATGGCTTTTGAGAATCTGATCGTTGAGAAAAAACCACCCATTGGCTATATAACTGTTAACAGACCAAAGGTGCTAAATGCTCTTAATGTTAAGACTGTGCTTGAACTTATCGATGCCTTTGAGGAAATGGCAGGCGATGAAACCATAAGGGTCGTCATCCTAACTGGAAGTGGTGAGAAATCCTTTGTTGCTGGGGCGGACATAAAGGAGTTTCAGAATCTATCTCCAGATGATGCGAGGAATTATGCCATTCGGGGTCAGAAGTTGCTCAACCTGATTGAGCGGCTAGGCAAGCCGGTGATCGCAGCTGTCAATGGCTATGCTCTTGGTGGTGGGTGCGAGATAGCAATGGCTTGCTCAATAAGGATAGCTTCGGATAATGCTCGCCTTGGCCAGCCCGAGGTGGGGCTTGGGTTGATTCCTGGTTATGGTGGAACCCAGAGACTTCCAAGGCTTGTTGGCAAGGGCAGAGCGTATGAGATGATCCTTACCGGCGAGCACATAGATGCAGCGAAGGCTGAACGTATAGGTCTTGTAAATAAGGTTGTGCCGAGGGATTCCCTTATTGAGGAATGTGAGAAACTTGCAACGACTATTGCCAAGCAAGCTCCTCTAGCAGTAAGATATTGTTTGGAGGCTGTTGATCGTGGACTCAATGGCAGCCTCGACGATGGGTTGGCTCTCGAGGCTGATCTTTTCGGACTGGTATTTGGGTCGCAAGATGTAAAAGAGGGTGTCACTGCTTTTCTTGAGAAGCGCAAACCCGAATTCAAAGGCAAGTGACCTCGAGGAAGTAATTTTTGAAAACAGGAATTAGAATTGTCCCCGTCGTCTAGCCCGGTCTAGGACATCGCCCTTTCACGGCGGCAACACGGGTTCGAATCCCGTCGGGGACACCATTAGGGGGCAGGCGTGAAGCTGCCCCCTTATGCTTCAGAAGGGGTAAAGGAAAAATGAAGCGCTCACTGACTGCATTAGCTATGGCTGCCTTAGTCGCGTTTCTTATCGACTCTCACTCGCTTGCACAGGCTGCCATGCGCAAGGGACCCTATCTCATTTACGAGGGCAATAATACGGAGATGAAGGTTATGTGGCAGGTGACCCAGGTTGAAACATGCACCATCGAATGGGGTGTGGACACAACCTATTCCCTCGGAAGTGCGACAACAGGTGAGACAACATCGGATCACATCCATTTCTACAGGATTATGGGTCTCACTCCAGGTGAGATTTACTACTATCGCGTGATTGCCGGTGGCGGTAACTACGAGGGCTCTTTCCGAGCAGCGCCGAGCGATGAAGCAACCGCGGTCAAGTTTTTTGTCTATGGGGATACACGAACATATCCTGCTGATCACGACCTGGTAGCACAGGCTATAATCGGCCAATACAGTGCTGATCCAGATCTTCGAACACTTGTGGTTTCTGTTGGTGATCTTGTGACTGATGGTGATACCGAAGCAGATTGGGACAATGGGTTCTTTGATCCCACCTATACCAACATTTCGAAACTTTTAAGAGAAATGCCCTATCAGGTTGCGATGGGGAATCACGAGGGTACAGGAGCACTCTTCGGAAAATATTTCCAATATCCCTTTGTCGCCGGTCGCTATTGGTCCTTCGATTACGGACCAGCCCACATTGCTGTTGTTGATCAGTACACACCCTATGGTACTGGGACACCACAGCTGGTGTGGCTGGAAAATGATCTTGCTTCAACAACCAAGCCTTGGAAGTTCATAGTTCTCCATGAGCCAGGCTGGTCAGCGGGTGGGCATCCAAACAACTCGAGTGTCCAAACCTACATTCAACCTCTGTGTGAGACCTATGGTGTACCTATCATCTTTGGGGGCCACAATCATTATTATGCGAGGGCGATTGTAAATGGAGTTCACCATATAACAACAGGCGGCGGTGGGGCGCCTCTCTATACTCCCAATCCATCCTATCCCAACGTGGTTTATGCAATCAAAGCATACAACTATTGTATGATTGATATAGATGGTGGTATCTGCCACTTCACTGGTATCACTCGATCAGGAACAGTGATCGATACTTTTACTGTGGCTCTCGTTGGCGCAGGTGCGGAACCCAAGACATCGGGTCACTGGTTCATGCTGGGTAGTGCGGATCCTAATCCCTTCAGGGAAAGCGTCGGAATTGACTTCTCCATTGCTGAAGGATGTGATGTGAGCCTTGTGATCTATGATGTCAGAGGTCGCAAAGTTCGTACTCTGATTCAGGGCTTCCTTAAGCCCAATACCTACAATGCTTTCTGGGATGGCAAGGACGATAGCGGAAAACCTGTTGGTGGCGGTATCTATTTTTGCAGGCTGAATTCGTGTGGCTGGCAGGCTTTGCGCAAGGTGGTAAGGCTTAGATAAAGCCACGGCAGATGAGTTGAATTTGGTTCTTGGCAAGGTTATATTAGGTTAGGATTTCGATTACCTATGGGGGGTGACCATGAAGCTGCCGACGCGGGTTCGCTATGCTGTGCGAGCAGTTGTTGAGCTTGCTGAGAGGGGCGGTGAGCGTCCCATTCCCATTAGTTCTATCTCAAAAGCTCAGAACATCTCTCCAAAGTATGCTAAACAATTGATGAACCGCCTGCAGCGGGCTGGCATTGTCAAAGGTCACGCTGGCATTCGCGGCGGCTACACTTTGGCTCGCTCCGCCGATGAGATCACCCTCCTTGAGATCTACAATGCCCTTGGTGTTTCGGTAAAGCTTGTGCCATGCATTCGAATGGAATCTTACTGCGAGAGAAGTGGATCTTGCGCAGCCCAGCTTATATGGCAACGTTTGAGTGATGAGATCGTCCAAATCCTCAAGAATACAACCATCGGTGAGATGGTTGCCTATCAGCGCTCTCTTGTGAAAAGGAGGTAGGGGATGATCTATCTCGACCACAGCTCAACAACTCCTGTCGATAAAAGGGTCTTTGAAGCCATGGAGCCATTTCTGACCTCACTCTTTGGCAATCCCTCCTCGATATATAGAGCTGGTCAGGATGTCAGGAAGGCAGTCGAGGATTCACGCGAAAAGGTAGCACGTCTCCTTGGTGCGAAGCCAACGGAGATAATCTTCACAAGTGGAGGAACAGAATCCAACAATACCGCCATAAAGGGTGTGGCTGGCTCAAAAGGAAGCGGACACATAATAACATCGGCGATTGAGCATCCGGCTGTTCTAAAGGTTGTCAAGTGGCTTGAGAAGCATGGCTTCCATGCAACCTATCTTGAGGTTGGTTCCGATGGCATTGTTGACCCAGATGACGTAAGAAAGGCAATAAGGAAAGACACAATTCTCATCACCGTAATGCACGCCAATAACGAGGTCGGCACAATCCAGCCTATTGAGGAAATTGCGAGGATTGCCCATGAAAATGGCATCATTTTCCATACGGATGCGGTTCAAACTGCAGGTAAAATTAGGATAGATGTTAACAAGATGGGAATTGATCTTCTATCTCTGTCTGGACACAAGTTCTATGGTCCCAAGGGAATAGGGTGCCTTTATTTGCGGAAGGGAGTTAGGATTGAGCCTTTCATGCACGGTGGTCATCAGGAATGGGGGAAGAGGGCTGGTACTGAGAATGTGGCAGGCATAGTTGGCATTGGAAAAGCTGCAGAGATAGCCATGGAGGAGATGGGGACGGAAGCTACAAGACTAAAATCACTGCGCGACAGACTTGAGGCTGGTATTGCTGAGCGTATCTCAGACGTGCTCTTCAACGGTCATCCTGACAAGAGACTTTACTCCATATGCAATGTCTGTGTGAAATATGTCGAAGGTGAGGCGATGTTGCTCAACCTTGATTTCCACGGTATTGCTGCATCGTCTGGATCCGCTTGCACATCAGGGTCCCTCGAGCCCTCACATGTTTTGCTGGCTATGGGAATCAGTCCTGAGATTGCTCATGGAAGCCTTCGCTTCAGCCTTGGTCGCGGTAATACCGAAGAGGATATTGATCGTGTGCTAGAAATTCTTCCGCCAATCGTGGCCAAACTCCGCGAGATGTCTGCCTTTCCGAGGCAATCAATGTGATGAGCCGCATGGATGAGAAGCAACTTAAGACGGAGATAAGCGAGCTCAAGAAAAGCAAGAATGCTCTCATCCTTGTTCACAATTATCAGGTGATGGAGGTTCAGGAGATTGGTGACTTCGTCGGGGATTCGCTTGAGCTCGCCCGCAAAGCTGTAGAGGCGAGGAAACCTCTCATCGTTTTCTGTGGTGTACGTTTCATGGCGGAGACCGCTAAGATCCTTAATCCTCAAGCCAAAGTCCTTATCCCGAGGGATGATGCAGGTTGTCCGATGGCTGACATGATAACAAGAGACGATGTCATAGAGCTCAAGCAGAAGTACCCGGATGCTGTTGTTTGTTCATATGTCAATACGAATGCTGACGTCAAGGCTGAGACGGACATTTGCTGCACATCGGCAAATGCTGTTGAGGTTGTAAGAAGTCTTGATAACAGGCGGATCATCTTTACCCCCGATCGTAACCTTGCATCTTTCGTTAGAGAGAAAGTCAACACCGAGATAATCCCTTTCGATGGCTACTGCTATGTTCACACGAGATTCACTCCAGAGGACATAAAGCTTTCACGCCAAGCCCACCCTGATGCTCTCGTGCTTGTCCATCCTGAGTGCAATCCTGAGGTCGTTCACCTAGCTGATGAGGTTCTTTCGACAAGCGGAATGCTGAGATTTGCCAAGAACTCCTCTGCCCGTGAATTCATAATCGCTACTGAAGAGGGTTTGATAGAGAGAATGCGAAATGTGATGCCGGATAAGAGATTCTACTCAGCAGGCAGAGCTCACTTCTGTTTCAACATGAAGAAGATCAGGCTTGAGGATGTTTATCTATCGCTGCGTGATGAGATCTATGAGATTGAAATCGACCCCGAAGTAATGAGGCGTGCTCGTGGCTCACTTGAGCGCATGATCTCCCTCACCTCATAGGAGAGAAGTGACTTGGAACGCTATAGGAGGCAGCTAGGTGTACCCTGGATAGGAACAAAGGGGCAGCAGGCTTTGAAAAGGAGCTCTGCAGTCATCATCGGGTGCGGAGGTCTTGGTTGTGCCTGTTCGACTTTTCTTGCCCGAGCAGGGATAGGAAGAATAAGACTTATCGATTGTGACATCATCTGTCTTAGCGATGTCCACCGGCAGATCCACTATGATGAAAGCCATGCGCAGGGGTTGCATCTCAAGGTTAGTGTTGCAGCCCAGAGGCTAAGGGATGCAAATTCTGAAACAAGGGTTGAGGCATTTGCCTATGAATTCAATCCCCAGAATTCCTATCACCTTGTGGAAGACTTTGATCTCATCATCGACTGTTCAGACAATTTTGCCACGCGTTTTCTGATCAATGAAGTCGCTTTGAAACATGGCATTCCCTGGGTTCATGGAGCATGCTCTTCAACCAGTGGTCTGGTGGTATCCTTCAAGGATGGCAGTGCAGCTTGTTACAGGTGTATAATGGCAGGGGTTTCGCACCATCTTGTTACTTCATCCAATTCACCTCCAATTCTTGGACCTGTTGCAGGTGCGGTTGGTTGTATTGAGGCGATTGAGGCAATGCGTTTACTCATCGATCCCAAGCTAACGAAGCAACGCATGATCCACTTTGATGCTACGCGATACCTTTGGGAGACAATTGAGGTGCGAAAGCGAGCTGACTGCCCAACGTGTGCGAAAGGGCAATTCGAGATCCTCGATGGCTTAACTGTCTGGCAAAGGTCGAGCAGAAACCTTGAAGGTGTGATTGAAGTGGAAACGGGTTCACATCTCGATATGAGGATCCTCAAAGAGCGTTTGGGCAGGCAGGTCCGAGAGATAGCCAATGGTGCCGTGGCCTTTGAAAAGGAGGGTGTGAGTTTCATAATTCTTGCTGAGGGAAGGGCATATGTGCGTGGAGTGTCCCAAAGGGAGGATGCTGAGCAAAGGGTTCATGAATTGCTTGAGAATAATCCTTCAAGTTGACTGTGAATTTTGCCGATTGAGATTGCGTACTCAGAAGGAGATAGGTAAGTGTGAATACTGTAAACAAGGTTGTAGTCAGACATAAGGATGGCACAATCATTAAAGGTACCACGATGGATTTTGTTCCAGGCAAGGAGATATTTCATCTCGAAATCCTGGAGACGGATGAGATAGCTGAAATCCGTGTTGAGGATCTCAAGGCGATTTTCTTCGTAAAGGATTTTGCTGGCAGGCCTGATTATTTCGAGACGAGAACTTTCCCCCCAAGACCTCCGGCTGCCAAAGGTCGCAAGATTGCCGTTCTGTTCAAAGATGGAGAGATACTGACGGGCTATACCCTTGCATATGATCCTCGGCGTCAGGGTTTCTTCGTCATGCCAACTGATGAGATGTCAAACAATGACCGCGTCTATGTGGTGCGATCTGCTGTAGATGATGTTGGGCTTGGGACGAAAGCTGATGCCATCCTCAGCAAGCACACCTCATGAGGCTTTCTTCTCGCCTTGCCTCCAGAAGGTAATCCTGTAATTGTGGCGATTTAGCAAGAAGAGTCCCACAATCGTAACAGGGATTACAAGCACTGCATGAAGAACCGTTGCAGCCGCAACTGCTCCATTACGATCAATACCATAGGCCGCTAGTGCCAGCATAAACGCAACCTGGAAGACACCTATGTTTGCAGGAGTAAGGGGGAAGGCTGCTGTTGCATTCACCGCGAGGATTGCTACGATGATAGCATCAAGGGTGAGATTGAGCCCGATTGCTCTAACGACCAGCAGTGCGACTGCAATCTGAATAACCCAGGCAGCAAGTGAAAGCAGACCACAGACGAAGGCTTTTCCTGCCGAAAGGCATGCATAACCAGTTAGCAGAGGTTCGAGTCGCTTTGCGATCTTACGCTCAAGTTTGCTCCTAAAACCCAATTGCTCTCTTTTTCTCATCGATCTGCTCACGCGCGCCACTATCGGAAAAGTGGCGACAAGCGCAACTGAAGAAAGAGCTATGCTATAGGTATGGGCGGATATAGGCGCTGGAAGCTCAATCACCTGTGCAGCAACTATTGCTAGAACACCGAAGGTGATAGCGTCGAAACTTCGATCAGCGAGAACAGTAGATATGGAATGAGTCTTATCTATCCCGCTTTGGGCTACGGCATATGCTCGGACAGCTTCACCTGCCCGGAAGGGAAGGACAGAATTCACAGCGATTCCCACAAGATAAGGTCTCATAACAGACCAGGAACCCAAGGGCTTGAAGTTGGCAATAAGAAACCTCCAGCGTTCCGACCTGAGGAGTAAGGTTGCGAAATTGGCAAGGCAAGCCAGAGCCACATAGTGAGGTTTTGCCAAACTCAGATAATGCCAGACTTCCCTGGGAGGTACGGCTTTGAGGAGTCCAATAGCAATTGCAATTGAGAGGGCAATGCCAATGATTATTCGTGTCTTCATAGTGTCCAATATATTGATAGTAGCTGCAGAGTCAATTGGCAATTATTGTCTGCCTAGGCGTGATAGGCTTGAGGAGATGCCAAGAGAGAACGTGAGGTATCGCATGAGAAAAGGACTTTGCTTGTAATCTTCAATGCGGTAAGATGCTCTCACCCTCAGGACAAGATCATCCCAGTATGAGAGCTTGAGACTAATCTTTGCAGAATACGACGTGATAGCTTCACTCTAGAAGAACCTGCCGCACTCGGATTGCATGAATTCCGCCTCCTCGCTGTTTGCCCGCTCAGATCCAATGCCGAGCCATAGCCGTAAATGTTGATGCTGTAGATGTCGGATAGTTCTTGCTTACGATACTTTCTCTGATGAAGGGTGGTAGGTAAACCAATTGAAAAGCGCAAGGTAGGTCTCAAGGTCAAGCTAGGTGATATCTGGAAAGCGTGATAGGGCTTGGCGGCTATTCAATCAGGCGATGAATACGTGCCTTTTCTAAGGCTGGTGTCGAGGAGATAGGAGCACTGCCTGGTGCTGCGTTTAAGTGACACCTCTGCCCTAGGTTCATTGAACTCCAGCATTGAATGAGGAAAGTTTCTGACATAGGTTTGGTTTGCCACCCTTAGCCATGCGGTCATGCTATCCGGCTACCTCTACCGCATCATCCTCTGAGCCATGGTCGGTGACGATTATCTCTTTGTTGGCATAATGATCTGCCATGAGTCTTTCCAACGGGTGAAAAACACTTGAGGATTCACGTTATCTTCACACCGATGTTCGGCAACCGCTTTTCATCTTCAGGTCCGAGGATGGTATTACCGCCCTTCTGCTGACATCTTTTGAGCCTTTCGATGAGCTGTGTCACTATTGATGATGAATCCTCCCCATCCTCGGGGCAGCTGCCAACAGCAATCGAAACACTTGGGGTTTCTTCAAGATGAGGAACACTCAGCTCAGTCAGGCGTTGGGAAAATCTCTTGGCGAAGGCTTTTGCTCCCTTATGTCCTGTCTGAGGCAGGAGAACAAGGAAGGTATGCTCATCGTAGAGACCGGGTAGATCCACACCTCGAGTCTCCCCTCTGAGGACGGATGCCACGAGTTTGACAGCATTGGATGCGACGACGTGACCCTTCTCGGAAGTCCATCGGGTGAATTGATCAATCGAAATCAAAGCAGCCGAGAAACCAACCTGGTATCGGAGATATCTGTTCATCAGCTCCTCAAGGCGCCTTTCAACATAATTCCTCGTGTAAAGGTTGTAGTCTGTCTCGATGATACCCCTTTGAGTTGGGATGCCATTGAAGGATTGGCGATTGACCACATCTTTGCCAACTGGTGTCAACTTATAGGCGAATATTGGGGCGATCATTGTGCCATCCTTAGCAACCTCTCTTCCGCATGATAGGCTCAGGAATTGCTCGAGGGGCTGACTGAAGATCTTCTTACAGACTGTGCAATAGTAAGACTGAGCTGCTCTTTCATAGTCAATGCCTATGTGACGCATATGCTTGTGGCATTTAGGACATATGAGGGCTCTCTCATCTGCAGCCTCTTCCTCTAGCCCAACCCAGCCACACCTGAAATGGTGAAGCACTTCCTTCTTGACTATGAGTGTCGAGCGACAATTGGGGCAAAGTCTTCTGTAGCGCAGGTCACTATTCAAACAGAATGGGCACAGATCAACTTGCTCATAGATCTGTCTTGAAAGGCAACCAAGGTCGGCGAGCGACTCAAGAATCTCTATCTCTTCACCAGGCTCGCATCCAATTAGTTCGGCAAATCGCGGAAAATAGAAGCCGAGACGCGATACTTTTGAGATCGCTGGTTCAATGCGCCTCTCTCGAGAGTCACTCGCTATCTCTGTAAGAACTTTGAGTCGGTTTGCCTCGGTGTCAAGAGATACAGGTTTTCCGCTACTGGGTTCGCTTGCCATCATTGCTGTTCCCCTTCACATGTTTTGACATTATTTGGCCTTATATGCGAATTATCGGCAATCTACAGATTGACCTTAGTCTATTTGCCATTATAGCATAGGGTGAGCTGAGACTTGAGCATAGAGGGGAGGAAGTTATGGCAAGGTTAGCGATCGTAACGTCTGGTGGTGACTGCCCCGGCATAAATGCCGTCATCCGTGCTGTAGCCAAGACTGCGATAAATGATTACCACATGGAGATTGTGGGCATACTCGATGGTTTTCTTGGACTTATAGAGAATCGCTGGCGAAAGCTCACTTACAACGATGTCTCAGGAATAATAACCCAAGGGGGCACGATATTGGGTACGTCGAACAAAGCCGATCCCTTTAGATACCCTATTGGCAAGAAGGGTGAGGAATCTGAGTTTGGTGATGTTTCAGACACTGCAATTGCCAACTTTGAGAAGACAGGTGCTTCTGCTTTGATCGCTATTGGTGGCGATGGGACTCTGCATATAGCGCAGAAGCTATACGAGAAGGGGGTGCCAGTGATAGGTGTTCCCAAGACAATTGATAATGACGTTCTTTGCACAGACGTCACATTCGGTTTTGACTCTGCAGTTGCAACAGCCACTGAGGCAATCGATAAGATTCACACCACAGCGCAGTCGCATCACAGGGTAATGTTTGTTGAGGTAATGGGTCGCTATGTCGGCTGGTTGGCCCTTTTTGCCGGTGTAGCTGGTGGTGGTGATGTCATCTTGATTCCTGAGATGCCATTTGACACTGATATCATAGCAAAGCGTGTGGTGGAGCGCAGTCGGAAGGGCAAGCGCTTTAGCATAGTTGTTGTTGCAGAGGGGGCAAGGGCTGCATCGGGTGATATCGTTGTGAGGAGAATCGTAAGGGAAAGTACAGATCCTGTTAGATTGGGTGGCATAGCAGATCACATTGCATATGAGATTGAGAAGCGAACAAAGCTCGAGACACGCGTTACGGTTCTTGGTCACCTGCAGCGTGGAGGTTCACCGACAGCTTTCGACAGGGTCCTTGCAACGAGATTTGGAAGCTGTGCAGCTCAGCTTGCAGCTCAAGGAGAGAAGGGTATCATGGTTGCTCTCAAGGGGCAGGAGATTGTGACTGTCCCTATTGCTGATGCGATTGCTGGTCTCAAGAGAGTGCCAAAGGATCATGACCTCATAAAAAGCGCCCTATGTGTGGGAACAAGCTTCGGTGTGCCCTGAGGCCTTTGCTTGCAGGCGATTGGCATCGAGCAGGACATAATTGCGATACTCTCCAATCGAGTCAAAAATGGCACAAACCTTCCTTGTGAGACTTCTCTTGAAGTGCCTTCTTCTTTTGGGATCCCTGTAGATATCCCAGTCAGCCTTCTCAATCAGCCCCTTCATAACACCTGGATGGGAACCCTCAAAGGCGACAACACCACGCATCCTTATTTCAAATCCCTTAGCATACTTCTCCTCAATCCACCTATCATCATGCCAGTAGTGGTCAAGGTTGCGCTGTTTAGCTGCCATAACTCTGGGATCGCGTGCCCAACCGTAGTGGTAGATCTCGCAGCCTGAATGCACAACCTTAAGCTTACGACCCGCCAGGCGAAAGCCCTGAGCATCCTTCCATGAGGTTGTGCCGATATTGTTTCTTATCACACGGATTTCCCTTCTGTACCAACCTCGCTCATCTTTGATCAGGTAATAGCTACCATAGAAGTGCTTAAACTCAAAAAGGAGACCTTCAACCTCATCAATTGGGAGAAATATTTCCATCTTTTCTCTTACGGTGTCCAGGTATTTTTCATGCATGACTTCATCTGCCTGGATGTAGAAAATCCAGTCACCTGAGCAATGACTCAGAGCTATGTCGGTTTGCTGACTGAGGATTCTGCCGCCCTGTCTTAGGTTTTCGTCCCACCTGGATGTTACTATCTTTATTCGCGGATCATCTATTGACCTTATGACATCAAGTGTTTCATCCTGGGAGTCACCAACATTCACTATGAACTCATCACAAATCGGAAGTATCGAACGGATTGATTCTTTGACAGGATAGCCAAAGCGGACGGCGTTTCTCACAAATGTTGCTCCACTTACTTTCATCGAGTACCACCCCTAAGAGTTTTGAGGTTGATAGGAGTCATTTTTTCCTTGAATAGCATTCTAATCATCTTTAGACTCATCTTCAAACTCTTTGCTAGATGGAAGGAGGTAGGTTATGCGTACTATCGGTTTGATGTGCCTTGTTCTCATTTGTACGGTCACCTGGCTTTTTGCAGCTGACTATCAGATTGGGGGCCTTGTAATCGGAAGATATCAGGACATCGAGGTAAAGGGGGATAGCGATCCTTTGGGTACTTTCTCGGTCTCGGCTGCTCGTCTCAATGCGAATGTTACAGTTTCGGAGAAGGTCAAGATCTTCCTTCAAGCGGATGTTGCTGGAGAGCCTGAGATTCTCGATGCCTACATTGACTACTCATATTCTCCTCTTCTCAACCTCAGAGTTGGACAGTTCAAGCTCCCCTTCGGTTTCGAGACACAAATATCGAAATTTGATCTTCTAGCTACCGCCCGTTCGCTCGTTCTTGCACATCTGTGGAACAATGGTTTCTCGCGTCCCTATGTCCGCGATATAGGCTTCATCGTCAGTGGCAGACGCAAGATCTTGGAATACAAGGTGGGAGTGGTCAACGGATCCGGCTACAATTTTTCAACTCGTCCATGGCTAGGTGAGGATGGAAGTTTCATGAGGTGGGGGAGGGACAACAACAATACCAAGGACATAGTCGGCAGGATTGGAGTCGGGATTCCCATGTTTGCAGGAGTGGGCTATTCGTTCTATAGGGGCAAGTGGAGTATTGACTATCTTGGTGAGCAAGATCCTGATCGGACCGCCCAGGCCTTTGATATATTCCTTGATGCTGGCAAGATGGTTATTCAATTCGAATGCCTCTGGGCAACTGGCAGAGTTGGCGATCTGGGTGAGTGGAAACCTGTTGACTATGGTGGATGGTTTCTTCTTCTTGGCTATCGCTTTAAGCGCTTCATCGAGCCCATCTACAAGCTAGATGTTTGTGATCCCGATAAGGACGCTAACGGTGATTTCCTCAAGGATCAGTACATTGGAGTAAACCTCAAGGTTCATCCTTCTGCCCGATTCCAATTCTTCTACCGCGAGAGCAGTGTTGCAAAGCGCTGGGTTGGAAGCGCATTCCTGGCACAATTGGCAGCGAAGTGGTAGGTGGACGACCGCTTTGGCGTGTTCTAAAGCCTTGTTGAGGTGAAGCCGATAACATAAATATGAAGGTTACCGCCTATGTGCATTCGATGCTCGGCTTCACTCTTATCGAGCTCCTTGTGGTTGTAACGGTTATAGGTATCTTGGCAACGATGGCTATAGCCAATTTTTCGAGGATGAGATCGAATGCCAAGCGAGCTGCTTGTATAGCTCAACAGCGAGGAGTGCTTGAGGCAGCTTATAACTATACAATCGATTTTGACCCCGCTGATGGTCAAATGAATGTGAGCGTTCTTCACGGTGCTGGCTTTGTACCGCAGGGTCTATGTGAGTGCCCTGAGAGTCCCATTGAGGATTTTGATGATTACAGGATCGTATGGCAGGATGACATACCCATCGATGTTGACTGTCTTGTAAAGGGTGATGACCATCCCTGGGAACCTTGAGCTATCTCGCCTTTAGCTTTGACCTGGCTTCCTCGATGTTGGCCTTTATGTCCATATTGTTGGGTTCGATACTCAGAGCATGCTCCCAAATGCGTATAGCCTTCTCGTAGTCTCCCTGTTCGGCGACAACGGTTGCATAGTTATTGAGGATGGATACGTCGTCAGGATGGCGACTGGCAAGCTTGCGGTAAAGCTTTCTTGCTCGATCGAGCTCGCCCTCGAGGATGAGAACATAGGCGAAAGCTTCAGTGGCTTCAAGGAACTCAGGGTTTTCTCTCACCACCTGCTCGAGTATTCTATGAGCGTCGCCAAGCTGATTTGTTCTTATAAGAGCTAAAGCTCTAAGGTAGGAGGCTTGCCGGTTGAAAGGTTCGATCCCAAGGATCTTGTTGATTGTCTTGAGTGCTTCTTGGATTTCACCCTTGGTCATATGCTCTTGTGCTTTGAAGATGTAAGCCTCGGTGTAGTAAGGATCGATTTCAATCGATTTCTCGAGCAATTTTTCTACAAGATCTTTATCCTTCTCCACCCTGGCGAGCTGGTAAAGGGCGATCGGATTAGTAGGATTCATCTTTATGGCTCTTTTGGCTACACCTGAGGCTTCCTCAACTCTTCCCTGATTCTCAAGACGTCTTGCGATGCGGACGTAGTAGTCGGAGAGAAAGTGGCGAAAGATGCCACTTGAATCACACTTCTTTATGGCCTCCTCGATGATGGCTGTTGCTCTGTGATCTTTACCAGCCAGCATTAACGGGATTGCCCCCATGAAGCTCTTAAGAGCACTGCGGCAGCTGGATATCTTCTCACCGAGGCTTTTGAATTTTTCAATAGGTGAAGCCACAATGCTCAGAGGGTCTTGGGATGTAGTGAGGAGATCCTCAAGAATCCTCGGATATGCCTGCACCTGCCTGTCCACCCTGTAAAGAGCTTCAGCCTTACAGACTGCGCGTGAACCAGCGGCAAGCTTAAGGATACCGTCCTTGCTCATCAAATAGCAGTTGAGCATGGCGGCAGGATCATCTATCCCTATGCGCCCAAGATCTTCACCTATCGGAGCCTTAATCATGCGATTTGCGATGAGCTCGAGATCAGCATGAGGCGGGTGATCACTCCCAACAAGAAGCAGCTCACGGGAGCCAAGAAGCCATAGCTGCGCGAAGGGGAATTGAGATGCAAAAGTTACAATCGATGACCTCAGAGCCTCATGCGAGGCTTCAAGAAGAGCAAGCCTTTGAGCAAGGATGCCACCTTTGCGAAGTGCGCCTTTTGCCAGTGCTATCATCTCCTTAGTAACATTCTGTCTGCCCAGGGGGAAGGTTGGGCGCAGGTGGTCTATGACAATTATGTCAAACGCACCTGTGGTCTTGAGGGCACGGCAGATCCTCATTTGAGCTAACTTGAGCCTCTTATCCTCAAATGGCGATTGATTGTAAGAGCCTAAATGGGTTGATGCACCAATAAGATCAGGGCTGAAACCCACACATGTTATATCATCAACGTCATATTTTTCGATAGCATTCAGGAGTGCGCCACCTGAAGCGCCCAGAACGAGGATACGATGCGGTTCTGGGTGAAGCATCAAGGGGATGTGTCCGGCAAGCACTTCGCTGATAAGGTCATCGGGCATGGAGACGAATATCTTACCGCCCTCCCAGACTGCAATCTCATAAGGCGTGCGTGTTACAGCCGTTGCTGATACAGGCGATTCGCGGTAGTAGATAACTTCACCTGAACCCCCAGGAAGAAAAGTAGATACCCCAGCCGCAGTCTGCATATTCCATTGAGGGCTCACCAAGCCAAATCCGAGGATCACTGCAAGAACTACTGGTGTTATGATGAAATTGAGCCTGTTGCGGATTTCATCGGCTACGAGTAAGCCGCACCCAACGAAGGCGAGCGGCAACCACCGGGTTAGACCTTCGAATCCAACGTAGGTGTTAGGAAGGAAAACCGAAACCAGAATCCCAACAGCGACGCCAGCGATTGCTGCCTCGAAGCGCTTGAAAGCGTTCGCTCTCGTTGTATCTACCACGATGTGGGTTAGAGTTATGCCGCCGAGGATTGCTGGCAGGAAGACGAGGACGCTGGCAGACTTGATGTCTGGACTGGCATGGGAAGATGATGGAGCATTGTAGAATGCAGCAACGTCATGCCATCTCGAGGCTAGCAACGCAAAACCCACACCTAAGAGAAGTGAACCCACGGGAGCACAGCGTTTACTCCGAATTGCCAAACTCAAGATCGCACCGAGAGCGAGCCCAAGCGTTAAAGCCATAATCCCAGTTCCATATGTTATGGGCACTGATGCACCAACGTAGAAGTGGATCTTGAGCCAGAGCACCAGAAGGGTAACAAGGGCAGATCCCAGGGCAAATGTTGCTGCATTTGAGCGAGCCCAGTTATTTTCGCCATGATCGCTATTTATAACTTGCAGTGTCTCTGGCTGCTTTCTTGCCATGTTGATGCCCAGAGCTATGCCAAGTACGCCCGGGAGAAGTGAGGCAATGAAACATAGATGGCGGAGGCCTATGTGCATCATCCAAGCAAATGCAAAGGCAGCGAAGCATCCGAGTAGGCCTAGGGAGACATAGAGACGCTGGCTTGACTGTGAACCATAGCCTGCCATTGCAAGCCCCAGGGCACATATAGCTCCAATAAGAAATCCAGGTACAAAGAGGATTGCAGCTGAGGTTAGCGCGTCTATGATCGCGGTTAAATTGCTTGAGGATGTTAAGTGACTTTCAATACCTTCAAGGGATGGCAAAAGCAGGGTAACAGCGAGTACGGATGCCGAGATTGCTACAAGCACTAGTGCTATGAGGTTCTTGTGAAGGTTGGTTGAAGCAACTTTGCGGCGAACAAACTCAAAACCGATTACAAACCAGAGCAAAAGCCAGAGGATCCAGTGTGATCCATAGGCTTCATTGAGCGTCACTCCGGGTAGAAGTGCATGCCAGCCCATCCACGCCAGACAAAAAGAGAAGCCAGCCGTGAAAGCAACAGCCAGACTGGCCAGTGGTATCCCAGGTACACGGCCATTTTTCATGGCACTCCTCTCGAAGCAATGGAGATGCCACGCGCCTGCTCAGAGCTGACAAGGAGGGCAGGGGCCCTAGGGACCCCTGTCCCAAACTGTCACTGGGTCAGATTGACGACTGCTTTCTCTGCCTCGTCCTCTTTCCTGATCTGCTCGCGCATCGCCCTTGCGTAGGCATCGAGATCCTCGGCGAGAGTTGTCACAAGTGTTTCGGCGCCTGGATGAGTGGGATGGGCGCCCGTCTTCTCAACAACCTCTCGAAGGATCTCAGGGTTATCAATGATCATGCAGGGCAGGCGATGATCCTTATTGAACGGCTGCTTGGACTTTATCTTCTGGAAGAAGGGTGAGTTAATGGCTTCCTTAAGGCTCTTGTTCTTTATATTGTCAACTGCAAAGTGAGCAAAGACGCAAGGCTCAACATCACCGTGGCAGTTGATATGCAAGTACTTCCTTGCACCTGCTATGCAGCCATCAACGTAGTCCCCGTCATTCCAGAAGTCAGCTATGAAGATCGGTCGCGTTGAACGGAAGTAGCGAACACGCTTTCCAACCATTCGACGCTGCTCAGGCGTTGGCATAAGGTTGACATCAGGGGTCCTGCCGATAGGGATATAGATGAACACCCAGCCGAGGAAGCAGCCGCGATTGACCCATTCATCAATGAATTCATCGCTCATAACGAACTCGGCATTCTTGCGCGTGACAGTAAGTGAGAATCCAAAGAGTCCATTACGCTTATTGAGGCTTTCCATTGCCTGGGTTATGCGCTTAAATGTTCCTTTTCCTCGGCGTTCATCCGTCTCCTTCTCAAACCCCTCAACACTTATGCATGGCCAGATGTTGCCCAGCTCAACGATCCTGGCGCACATCTCATCATCGAGAAGCGTGCCATTCGTATAGACCTGGAAGCAGCAGTCATTGTGCTTCTGGAAAATGTCCATAATGCCGGGATAGAAGAAGGGCTCGCCACCTGAGATCACGTAGAAGAAAATCCCTAGCTCCTTGCCTTCACGGATAATGCGGTCGAATACCTCGAAGGGCAGGTCTTGATCCTTGGTATAATTGCCGGCGTAGCATCCATAGCACTTAAGATTGCACCTCATAGTAGGACTTATCACCAATAATGAAGGCGGATAAAAACCTTCCTTCTTAAGGATTCGATGCCGCTTATTAGGAGCTATAAGACCTTCTTTGACAATGAAGTTGCGTAGGACCTTCGAGCGAACATTAGGATTGATGTCGCGCAGAAACCTCATTGCCAGCTTGGCTCCAGGATGGCCAGCCTGGAACTTCTCGCGGGCACTGCGGATAACACCTGACCAGTATTCGTTGGTCGTGATCTTCTCCACAATAGAGACGACCTTCATCAGGGCATCATCTGAGCCACGAGCGGCAACAGCGACCATCTTCTCAACCGCCATCTGGATGGTCCTCTCCTCCACCTGGTCAAAGATGTTCACGTTAACACCTCCTTTCGCATAGAATTGGGGCGAATCCGCCGCCAGTTCCAATCATAGCCATCTTGAATTCCAAGTCAATAACAAAATAGAATCTTGACACAACTTGACAAAGCGCTGTCCTTGCCAATACCATCTCCTAAAAAGGGTGAAAGACTATGAAGTCGCTCAATGACCGAATAAGACGGAACTATGAGGCAATTATGCTGCCAGCCGGCTACCTCCTCAAACGTACTGGGATTTCGGCTAACTGGTTCAGTTTACTTGCTGTTGCGCTTTCTGCTGTTGCGGCAATTGCTTTTGCTACTCACAGGCTTGCTCTCGGATTGGGGTTGCTTTTGGGTTCGATTTTTGCGGACATGGTCGATGGTAGCGTGGCAAGGGCAGCCGGCAGAGTTGAGCCGTTTGGGATGGTCATTGACCATACCACCGACCGCTATGCTGAGTTTTTCCTCGTCCTGGGCCTGTGTGCTGGTGGATACGCACCCTTCTGGCTTGGCTTGATAACGATCTTCAGCATGCTGATTCCCAGCTATGTCCGCGCCAAGGTCGAAAGCTCTGGGATGGATGTTTCAGCACGTGGTGTTGGCATAGCCGAAAGGAAAGAGAAGATTGGCATATTGATCGCAAGTATTGTTGCTGGCTTCTTCTTCCAAAGGGCAATCAGCTATGGCTTAGCTGCCATATCGGCTATCTCTCAGATCTCTGCCTTTGAGAGGCTCTGGCACGCGCACAGGCACAGGAGAGCAGATGAGCTCAGGTAGTCCCCATGAAATCGTCATCCTCGACTTTGATGGTACGATTGTAAATTCAATGCCCTTTCTCACAAAGGTTGCTGTGCGCTTGCTTATCGACCGTTATGGCTTAGATAAGGATGAGGCGCGAAGAGCCTATGTGAGAACCTGTGGTCTCCCATTTGTCAAACAGCTCGAAACTCTTATGCCGCAGGATAGTCGCAATGCGGAGACGGTGAGGCTTTTTGAGCGTGCCAAGAGCCAGCATCTTCTTGAGTTCAATCTTTTCCCCGATGTCAAGCCAGCGATTGAGGTGATGAGAAGCAGCGGTCTGAGGGTCTGTGTCTCAAGCGGCAATCGGGAACATCTAATTCGTAGGCTTCTCAAAAGAAGGGGATTGGAAGTTGATCTTGTCATGGGCTACGATGATGGCTTTATGAAGGGATTGGCCCACTTTGAATTTGCCAGGCGCCACTTCAAGTCGAGTTTCGAGAGGATGGTCTTCATTGGAGATAGCTGGCATGATGCCAAGACTGCAAAAGAGGCAGGTATCGGATTTATTGCAAGAATTGGGCTCTTGAGCAGGGAGGAACTTGAAGAACTTCTGCCAGGAATCCCTATTGTAGCGTCCCTCCTCGAAGCTCTCGTCTTGATGGGAATAGAAGCCCCGGAGGAGAAGAAGCTCAAATCCTCCTGAGGCTTCTAGGAGTTCGGAAGAAGATCAACTACCTTTTGAATGACATTGCCTTCGAAGACAAAAGCAACGCGGTCGCCAAAATAGTACCAGGTGTGAACCCTGCCGTTTCTGAGGGTCTCATCAGGTCTGCCGTAGATCCTGGCGACCGAATACTGCAGGCTGTTCTCGCCGTGTTCGCCAGCAACCTGCCTCACAAATTCACGATCCTTGGAAATCTCCACCATGTCTTGTCTCACCTCACCATTCGGCTACCTGCTGAGCCAAGGCATGGGGCTTTCCCTTTCAGACTGCCTTTATTATATCACATCTTACTCCCTTGAGTCAAGACGGACGGCCGTAGCGGTGTGCTACCGGTTAGCCTATTTTGGCAATATGTAGCTTAAACTTGACTCATGAAACAGGCCAATCTTGCCGATAGATAGAACGCTCAGGCTTGACATAAGCCTCGAGCGTCCTTAGGCTTTGCTCAAGCAATTGAGAGGGGGGAAATTCTTGGCTGAGAAAGTCCTTGTAACTGGTGGAGCTGGCTACGTTGGCTCAGTTTGCGTGGCAGGGCTTATCACAAATGGCTATCAAGTCCTCATCTATGACAATCTCTCCACTGGTCATAAGGAAGCCGTTGTTCCAGGAGCCGAGCTCGAAATAGGTGACCTGGCCAACCGCGAGCACCTGGGTCGAGTAATGAGAAATTTCAAGCCAAACTTCGTCATGCACTTCGCCGCCAGCTGTCTTGTCGGTGAATCATTTGAGAAACCCCTCATCTACTATCGCAACAATGTTGCCAATGCCCTTAATCTCGTGGATGTAATGCTCGAGAGCGGTGTGAGACTATTGGTTTTCTCATCATCATGCGCTGTCTATGGTGAGCCTAAGAGGATCCCCATGGAGGAGGATGATCCTAAACAGCCAATAAATCCCTATGGCAAAACCAAGCTTGCCTTTGAGCATCTTCTTGAAGACTGTGATCGTGCTTATGGCTTAAGAAGTGTTTCGCTGCGTTATTTCAATGCAGCTGGAGCAACTCAAGATCTGGGTGAGGATCATCTCCCCGAGACCCATATAATCCCCAACGTGCTCAAAGTTGCTCTTGGTCAGGCAAGTGAGGTTACAGTTTTTGGTGATGATTATCCCACTCGAGATGGCACATGCATAAGGGATTTCATCCACGTTAGTGATCTTGCTGATGCTCATGAAAGGGCGCTTGACATTCTAAGGAACGATAGATCGGAAAGGCTCAATCTCGGCAATGGTGAAGGATTCTCAGTCCTGGAGGTCATAAGAACAGCCGAGAAAGTGACCCATAAGCGAATCCCTTTCAGGATCGGAGCGCGACGCAAGGGAGATCCGGCAGTGCTTGTTGCGAGCGCAAAGAAGGCTAAGGAGGTTCTTGGCTGGCAGCCGGCTTACGATACCTTGGAGAAGATAATCGAGAGTGCTTGGAACTGGCACCGGGAGCATCCCAATGGATACAGATCTTGAAGGACAGGCAGTGATAGAAGATCTCAGGCGACGCCTGGCTGAGGTCGAGCAAGCCAGCTATTCAATGCGCCTTCTGCTGGAGATGCTATCATATCTGCAGGCTGCTGAAGATCTCGAAACCACGCTGCGGATCATACTCACTTGCGTGACTTCGGGTTACACCCTTGGCTTCAACAGAGCCTTTCTTTTCCTCCTGGATGATGCCAAGCTCAGCGGTGTAATGGCTGTTGGACCAAGTGATCCTTTTGAAGCTGGGCAAATCTGGCATGAGCTTGAGACAAATACGCGAGCACTGGAGGACCTAATCGCATCATGCAGGATGGGAGGTAGTCAAGGAGACCGCCAGCTTAGTGAACTCGTGAGAACAATCAGTCTGGATACACAGGCAAGTTCAAGTATTCTCGCACGGTGTGTAAACGAAAGGGAGCCGTTTGTAATCGAGGATGTCTCTTGTCTTGCTCGTGAGGATCCCGCAAGGAGACTTAATGCGAAGGCATTCGTCTGTGTACCTATGGTTAGTGCCTCAAAGCCAATCGGCCTCATCCTTGCTGACAACAGTATAACATGCAGGAATCCGACTCCTGAGCAGGTTAATCTTCTTAAGATGCTTGCGTGGCAGGCTGGTCAGATAGTTGAAAGAGCTCGCTACGAGGAAGATATCAAGCGCAGATTGCAGGAGTTCTCCACCCTCAATGAAATAAGCAAAGGCATCCTATCAACTACTGATCTTGAGACTGAGATCAGCCTCATAGCAAGGATCTCAGCCCAGGCGCTCAATGCGAGGGGAGGTGTTGTGAGGCTGATCCAGGAAGGCAAGCTTGTGGCTAAGGCTATCTTCAGCCGTACCATTGGTGAGATTGGAATTGATAAGGATGGGGAACAGCCAATTGCTAAGAGTATTCCTGCTTCAAGCTGTCCCATTGTGACGGGTTCCATCGGGGGTAAGCAAGCTGAGGTGAGGTATGCTTGGGGTCGTTGCTTTATGTGCACACCTCTTTCAAAAGGCGATGGGATCATTGGTACACTTACAGTTTTTGACGAGATCTTTAGCGATTCTTTAGGGGAGAATGGCTTTACCAGGGAGGATGCCAGATTCCTTTCGGTTCTTGCAGGTCAGGCGGCGATTGCGATAGAGAATGCCAAGCTCTTCGAAAGGCTTAAGCAAAAGGAGGAGCACATAAGGGAGCTGCACAGACACCTTCTGCGATCTGAGAGGCTAGCGGCTCTTGGAGAGGTCAGCTCACAGGTTGCTCACGAGATAAGAAATCCTCTCACTGCAATTGGAGGTTTTGCGAGGTCGATGAGGCGGAAGATCAATGATGATCACCCCGATGCAAAGGCTCTCGATGTAATAGTAAGTGAGACGTCACGTCTCGAAAGGATACTCAACGAGCAACTTTGTTTTGCAAAGTTATCACCACCCAATCCCAAGCTCGATGACGTCAATCGCATTATGAAAGAGACAATAGATCTTCTGAGTGATGCAATCGCGTCCAAGAAGGCTCGCCTCGAGATTGATCTCAGCGACAGCCTCCCTCAGATTTATGTGGATGCCGACAAGATGAAACAGGTATTTATCAATCTTATCCAGAATGCTATCGATATTATAGATAACGAAGGCAGGATAAGTATAACTACCAAGAGAGTCGATCGAACAATCGAGATTAGATTTGCAAATGATGGTCCGCCGATACCTAAAGAGGTGGTCGATAAGCTCTTTGTTCCTTTTGCCACCACCAAGGCAGGGGGGTCAGGTCTTGGCCTAGCTATAGCATACGAGATAGTCTTTGAGCACGGTGGAACTATAGATGTGCGTAGTGAGGAAGGCCTTGGAACCATTTTCCTCATCACCCTGCCGCTTATCGTGGAGGGTGATCGTCGCAGAGGACCAGTAGATCGACGCAGTCAGATACGTGACAGAAGGCGTGGAAGGATGCCGTAAAAGTGGAGGTGTGAGATGGCGAGAATCCTTGTTGTAGATGATGACTCAAGTCTGAGAATGCTTTATGAGAGAGAGCTCGGAGACGAGGGGCATGATGTGACAACTGCTGCTTCAGGTGAAGATGCTCTCAAGATACTTGAAAACAATCAGCCAGATGTCGTTGTGCTCGACATAAAGATGGACGGAATGGATGGACTCACAGTTCTTGACGAGATAATGAAACGCGATAGCACCATACCTGTTATACTCAACACAGCCTATTCGACTTTCAAAGCCGATTTTGCAACCTGGAACGCAGACGCGTATGTTGTGAAATCTAGTGATCTCAGTGAGCTTAAGCGTACTATAGATGAGATTCTACAGGCTCAGTAAGCCACGTTTCACTTGACATCACTATCACCTCAGGATAACTTCATTTTGAGTGGACGCGGTAGCTCAGCAGGTAGAGCACAGGACTGAAAATCCTGGTGTCCTCGGTTCGATTCCGAGCCGCGTCACCATGACTTTTTGCTGGTGTAGCTCAGCTGGTAGAGCAACGCACTCGTAATGCGTAGGTCAGCGGTTCGAATCCGCTCACCAGCTCCAGTAGCTTCGAGGCATTGAGATTGCGTCGCATACTCATAGCTATCATCCTCGCATTAGTTGCCCTCTTCATCACATCTTCTGTCAAGATCGTCGGCAGAGACGAGGTTGCTCTTGTGAGGAGCAGGGGCACACTAAGACAACTTGAGCCAGGTATTCATTTTGTTAAGCCATTTTCTTTCTTTAAGCGCTACGAGCTCTCCGAAACCCATTCTTTTAGCGGGAAAAAAGCCCTGGCTGTTGATCTCGGGCGGGGTGAAAGGCTTCTCTGCGAGTGTGAGATTACTCTCAACTATACCCCTCGAGCTATACTTGATCTTGAGAGAAGATACGAGGGCAAGGTATGGAGCGAGCTCCTTTTGCCTCTCGTGCAGCGTCATCTAAGGCAGCTCAGTGAGAACAATTTTGATAAAATCACTTCCTCAGACGCCCAAGCAGCGCTTTCTTCGAGCCTTTCAAAACAGATCGAACCTCTCGGCATATCCCTTGCCAGTTTCACGATTAAGGATCTTCGAAAGGTCAAAAGCATACCGCCAGATCTTGTTCGAAGTGGTGGAGTGAAAGTTTTTGTCCTCGGTTTGGATGCATTTGATTGGTTAATTGTCAAAAAAGTTGGTGAGCGCTACAAGCTTGAGAATCTCGATAAGATAAAGAGGGAAGGTGCATGGGGCAATTTGCGCTCCATGGAACCGCTCATATCTCCTTTGATCTGGACAACGATGGCAACTGGTGTGACTCCTGATGTTCATGGCGTTACCGATTTTCTGATCCATGACGATGAAACTGGTCAGGATATCCCAATTAGGAGTTCCATGCGACGCGTTCCTGCCATCTGGAATATGGCTTCACTCCTTGATCTCTCATGTGGTGTAGTTGGCTGGTTTGCAACCTTTCCCGCAGAGCATATCAAAGGTTTCGTCGTTAGCGATCGCTTCGCCCACCATATGTTTGATCCCAACTGGAAGATGGGAGATAAACGCTCGCATTTGCCGGGATTGACCTTCCCGGACTCGCTTTACGCTGAGATTGAGTCGCTCTATGTGTCCCCCGATATGATTTATGACGAACTCCACAGGTTCGTAAGGGGTGAGCTTGGAAACCTCAAGTCAACCTATGACCCTGAAGATCCAGTTAGCAGCCTGAGGGTTGCACTCTCGTCTTTTGAGACTTACAAGAATGTGATGGACTATCTTTATCCCAAGTATCGCCCGGACCTTTTTGCCATCTACTTTTCGTTTACCGATGACACAGGTCACCTTTTTATGCGCTATATGGATCCTCCCATGGAGGGTGTAACGCCTGCTGAGGCAAAGCGCTACGGTAATGCTATATATGAAACCTACCGCGAGGCAGATCATCTTATTGGTAAGATCCTTAACATGATAGGTGATGATGGCGTTCTGATGATAATCTCTGATCATGGTTTTAAGTCCGGAAAGATAAGACCCCTAAGTGATTCACGGATTGGCTTTGGACAAGCTCCCGACTGGCACAGGATAAATGGCACAATTGCTCTCTATGGCAGCATCATAAAGCATGGTGTGAAACTTGTTGATGCATCGGTCATCGATGTTGCTCCAACGATCATGTATCTTCTCGGATTGCCCATCGATAAGAAGATGATGGGAAGGGTTCTCGTCGATGCCATTGACGATGACTATCTCAAGCAACACCCGATTCGCTATTCGAGTGCATACGATTCACTTCTTCAAAGGGTGGCGTCAACTGGGCCAGTTGTTGCCGATGAAACGCTCAAAGCCAAGCTGAGTTCTCTTGGCTATGTTTCAGGAGGATCTGGCTCCCTTGTCAACCTGGCTAACTTCTATCACAGGAGTGGTCGTTTTGCTGAAGCTCTTGAGGTTTGGAGGAAGCTGATTGAGAAGAATCCAGACGATCTTGGAGCTCGCATTGGTATGAGCAACGCCTATTTTGAGCTCGGCAATGATGCTGCAGCGACTGAAGGTCTGACCGAAGTTCTCAAACGTGACCCCAACAATCTCGAGGCTATAAGGAGCCTTGCCACTATTTACCTCAGACGCGGCAGGGCAAGAGATGCCCTGGCACTTGCTGAAAGAGGTTTGAGGGTTAATCCTCACGATGGCCAATCCTATTTCAACAAAGGCTCAGCCTTACAGCTTATGGGACGCGATTCGGAAGCCATACCTCAGTACTTCAAGGCAATTCGATACAGTCCTGACCTTGCTGAAGCCTATGCCAATCTTGCTCAGATCTATCTCGACCAGGGCAATACACAAAAGGCTATGACTATGGCAGAGAAGGCGCTCGAGCTTGGTGCTGATAAGCCTGAAATGCACTATGTGATGGGCAAGGTTCTGGATCGGAGCGGTCAGCGTGAGCGTGCACTGGCTAGATACATGGCAGCTGCAAGACTGGATTCTGAATTCGTATTAGCTTATATTGGTGCTGGTTCTATAATGCTTGCCCAAGGCAAAGTCGACAGTGCAATTGTGCTTGCAACCAAGGCGATCGGGATAAGATCTAAGTATCGTCCCTATGCATATGACATGCGGGGTACAGCCTACTTTATGAAGGGTGACATAGCAGGTGCCAAGCAGGACTACCGCAACGCTATAGCAACCGACAGTCGCTACATTCCTGCCCACATAAACTTAGCAAAAGTCTATCTCAACGAAGGCAAACGCAAAGATGCGATCAAGGAGCTTAAAGCAGTCCTTGCCATAGATCCTGGTCATGATGAAGCCCGCAGCCTCCTAAACAGCCTCGAGAGGTAGCCTCACACTCTAGGTTGTGCTAATTTCTCAGCCCTTTCCTGCCGAAATCTTGCCTAGGAAAGGAGCCTGTTATGGGGAACGTTTCTAAGACCGAGCTTAAGCTCAAGGCAGGATTTTTGGGTTTCCAGCAATCCTCCATCAGCAATCTTGTCAACCTTATTGATGGTGCCTCATTCGTAAGCGTGGAGCCCGTCATTTGGCAAACTTCGGACCTGGACATCACGAGTCTACTTTCAGAAGTCAATATCGTTCTTGTCTCATCCTTGATCGATCAAGGTGAACTCGAGCTCTGGCTCCAGACCATAAGGCATCATGATTCGACGATACCCATTCTGCTTATCATGGAAGGACCACTGAGTGAGCAAACAAGACAGCTTGTGAGCAGCTATGATTGCCTGCTCGTCAGCGAGGATCAACCTAGTGATTTGCTCATTTCTGAGATAGGAGATGTACTCGCGTCTGCCTTCATTCTCAAGTCTCTCATGGAGAACTTCGAGGCTGTTTCCTCCTGGGGCATCTGGGGTGGCTCCTATTGTTGAAATCTTTTGCGCAGATACTTAAGCATTTCTTCTCTTAAGGCTTTGACATCTTTACTATCTAAGAGTGAATTGACATATGCATTGAGGTAGGAGCTGCTGATATTAGCCTCCCTGAGGATCTCGCTCGCTTGCTGGTAAGAGGCATAAAAGAAAGGATCCCGTTCAAGCGAATCGAGAAAAAGGCTGAAAGCTTTGACTCTGTTACCCCTCGCCAATTCAATCGCACCGAGCTGAAAATAGGCTCCGGCGTTGCTTGGTTCGCGTTGTAGGGCTTGGTTTGCGAGATCTTCGGCTGTGGCAAGATCCCCAGCAAGCCTTGCGACATATGCCTTGTTAGCAATGATCGACGGGAATTCTGTATTGCGAGCACCGAGGAAATCAAGATTGGCTATAATGGCTCCAGCTGCAGCGAGAGCCAGCATGAAAGCAAGATCTCTTGCACTGCGCTTTGCCGTCGCTTGTAGAATCTCGACCAGGCCATATGCTCCTAATGGGATGAGAAGTGCTATCCCCGGAATGCGAAAGCGCTCACATGAGAAAAAAATCACGCATACACTTGCGAAACTCAGAAAGCCAATCAGGAGAACCCTTGCATGTGGGTGCTTCTTTGAGGAAACCCCGATTCCACCAAGAGCAAGGGGGAAGAGTATACCGAAATTGAGGATGGCGACTCTTGAAAGGTGCCAGGCCGCTTTCCGTTCTGAAATATCAGCGTTATTGTCGATTTCAAATCCTGCAAGTGCCAGGATGAGTTTTCTGCCAAGAAGTCTGAGCCAGGCAATGGGATGACTCGTGATAAATTCGCCTGCTTTCTTGCGGAAGAAGGCTGACCTCTCAGCACCTGATAACCCCAGGCGGTCAGCTTCGATGCGAACCTCATCGCCTTCGCCGAAGCGAAAAGGATCCATCCCATCGCTTGCTGGATTATTCCCAATAAACAGATTCACTCCAGCACTCGTTGTCAAAGGGATGAAACGGTGACTGATAGAATAGTTATGTGTTAGGCTTGCTGCTATAGGGATACAGACGCCAATAAGCCAAACGGCGAGAACCTTTCGCGACCGGCGGGTGAGCCAAAGGCTCAGGATGCCAATGTATATGAGGCTTCCACTCCAGACGATTGTTGCTATCCCACTGAGAAGGCCTGCGAGTGTGGTTCCGAGCAAACCCCTAGGAGTTTTGTTTGCAACAAGCAAACCTAGAATTGCAATTGTTCCCACGGTAAAAACCGATAACATCAGACAATTTGGTAGGAAATCTGGTCTTTGATATCCAGAACTTGCCCCGCGCAGGCAATGAAGTAAGGGCGCGATATGAGCGGCGAAACCGCATGATGCTATTATCAAGATAGCAGCCATAAGAATTTTAACATGTTTGCTCTGTGAAATCAGTCCAAGGGTTGAAGCCAGCAAAAGCGTCACACAAAGTATGGCTGGAAGCAGCTCAGCTGCAAAGTAATAGAAGCTCCAGTAGAATGTCATCATGAAAGCTGCTAAAAGACCCACACGTAGGTCGAATATCTTGTGGCCCAAAAGGCCAACCAGATATACATCAATTGCAAGCAGGATTCCCTGGATGAACGCAACTGCAAAGTGACCTCCTCGCGTGAGGAAATAGATTGTGGCGACAAAGCCTGGGTAAAGGGGGCTTAGGAAAAAGGGTTGGCTTGAGGGTATGCCCCTCAGAAGGTCTCTAGCCTGCTGGTCATAGACCAGGGGATTGGCAACAAGGAACCTGAAGAAAGGCTGAGATCTTAGGTCATTGAGATACGTGAGGAAAAGCACAAAGGCAACTAGGGGTGGAAGCAGGAGCCATGAGGCCTTCAGTCTCGGTTTTGCCTGGCGTTTTTCCATGGTGAGATCATACCTCGAAGCGCAATCGTAGCAGACACATCCTTTGACGTCAATGCCACCCGACTTGACAACTCTCTCGTTGGGATTGTAAAGTGAGCGCATAGTGCTTTTGGGTGGTGAACAAATACGGCAAATGTGCTATATTCTAGATGTCAATGGTTTTTTGTTTTTGACTTACAGCCCTATGTGAGGGATCGCTTTGTGTGGAATAGTTGGATATGTCGGTAGCAAGCAAGTCGTTCCAATCCTTCTGGACAGCCTGAAGCGGCTTGAGTATAGGGGCTATGACTCAGCTGGTATTGCTGTACAGTCAAATGGTGGTATCAAGATTGAGAAGGTGGCAGGTAAGATCAAGGCACTTGAGGCGAAGGTCGCCAAATGTGAGCTCAAGGCAACGAGTGGAATAGGACACACCCGATGGGCAACTCATGGTGAGCCGAATGAGATAAATGCCCACCCCCACGCCGATTGCAAGCAGCGTGTTGCTCTCGTCCACAATGGTATAATTGAGAATTGCAATGTTCTTCGTGAGATGCTCATCCGTGAGGGGCACACATTTCGAAGCGAGACCGATACGGAGGTTCTTGCTCACCTCATAGAAAGATTTCATGAAAGAGGCAAGCCTTTGGAGAAGGCTGTGCTTGGTGCTCTCGCTATGGTCAAGGGTACGTATGGGCTGGCTGTCATCTGTGCTGATGAACCTGAGAAGATAGTGGCAGCTCGCCATGGTAGCCCGCTTGTTATAGGCGTTGGAAAAGACGAATACTTTGTGGCCTCCGATGTTCCTGCCATAATGGGCTACACCAGAGATGTTATCTATATGGA
The DNA here is from genome assembly GCA_029933125.1 of bacterium. Classification (GTDB taxonomy): domain Bacteria; phylum Arandabacterota; class Arandabacteria; order Arandabacterales; family Arandabacteraceae; genus JALGWB01. The sequence continues at coordinate 206,546 of JAOZOU010000005.1, forward strand.
TGATGGTGAAGTTGCTGTTCTTACTCCTAAAGGCTTCAGTGCAGTTACAAGCGATGATCAGGAAGTGATCAAAGAGATTGAAAAGATTACGTGGGATCTTGAGATGGCAGAGAAGGGTGGCTTTCCTCACTTCATGCTTAAGGAGATCTTTGAGCAACCCCAGAGCATTAGAAATGCAATGGCAGGTCGTATCGTCCCCGAGACAGGCGAAGCTCACCTTGGTGGAGTCACTCTAACCGCAGATGAGATAAGAAGCATTTCGCGTATAGTGATAACCGCATGTGGGACGTCATGGCATGCTGGCCTCATCGGTGAATATATGATTGAGGAATATGCGCGCATACCTGTTGAAGTTGAGTATGCATCTGAATTTCGCTACCGTGATCCGCTTGTTGACCCCTCTACTGTTGTGATCGTAATAAGCCAGTCAGGTGAGACGGCTGATACCCTTGCTGCTATGCGCGAGGCTCAACACAGAGGTGCGAAGGCTATTGGTATCTGCAATGTTGTTGGGAGCACAATTGCAAGGGAATCTGACTGTGGAACCTATGTGCATGCAGGACCGGAGATTGGTGTAGCCTCGACAAAGGCTTTCACATCACAGGTTGTTGTTGAGATGCTGCTTACGATGCATCTTGCAAGGCATCGCTTTGGTCGATTTGAGCCAGGCAAGGGTATAGTGCGGGCCCTTCAGAAGCTTCCAGAACAAGTCCAAGGAATTCTTGAAAAGAATGAAGAGATTCGGCAAATTGCCTCGGAGTATTGCAGCCACAATAACTTCCTCTATCTGGGCCGAGGCTATAACTTCCCAGTTGCACTTGAGGGTGCTCTAAAACTTAAGGAGATCAGCTACATCCATGCTGAGGGATATCCAGCTGCTGAGATGAAGCATGGCCCAATTGCTTTGATAGATGATAAGATGCCGGTTGTTGTGATTGCTGTAAAGGACAGTGCCTATGAGAAGATCATGAACAACGTGGAAGAAGTCAAAGCTCGTGGTGGCAGGATCCTTGCAATTGCCACAGAGGGTGACGGTGAGATCGTCAAAAAGGTCGATCATGTGATCTATGTTCCGGTTACAATTCCACCGCTTACTCCAGTTCTGGCAGTGATCCCTCTGCAATTGCTTGCCTACCACATTGCCGTGATGAGAGGTTGTAACGTAGATCAGCCTCGTAACCTGGCCAAAAGTGTGACAGTTGAATAGCCTGATGGATCATCTTAACATTGCTTGGCTTCTCATCGCCTGTTTGCCCCTTTTCGCCCTCGGATACTTCATCTACGGCGGGTATCTTAGTCGCCTCTTTGGTGAAGATAGGTCAAGGAAGACACCAGCGATCACAAAGGAAGATGGACGCGATTACGTTCCTGCGAATCCCCTTGTTCTTTTCAGTCACCATTTTGCTTCAATTGCTGGTGGCGGTCCGATTGTAGGACCTACAGTTGCTCTCATATTCGGCTATGGTCCAGCATGGTTGTGGATAGTACTGGGAGCAATTTTTATCGGTGCTGTCCATGATTTTTCTTCACTTTTCGTGAGCATGAGAGAGGGCGGGAGATCTATTGCCGAGGTTGCAGAACGCTATCTTGGTAGAAGAGGCTTCGTGCTTTTCATATCTTTTGCTGTCGTCTATATTGTGCTGGTTACATCGGCTTTCCTGCAGATGACTGCTACTGCTCTTACATCTGTCGTGCCAGCTGAAACCATCGGGCTTACCCATAATAATACTCTTTTAAGAACAGTTATCGTTGAAGGCAGAGAGGTCATCAAAATAGGAGGTATTGCATCAACATCGGTTATTGTAATGACGTGTTTTGCTCCTATCCTGGGCTGGCTTCTTTATCGCAGGCGATTCAATGCATGGATAGTAGCTATCATTGCTATAGTTGTGGCTCTGGTTTCTATTCGCCTCGGACTTTCCCATCCCGTAAACGTTAGTCCGAACATCTGGATGCTCATCCTTTCAGTCTATGTCTTCTTCGCTTCCGGCATACCCGTCTGGATAATTCTTCAGCCTCGCGATTTCACAAACTCCTTTATCCTGTTTGCTGGCATAGTAGCGCTTGTTGTAGCTACAATTGGTGGCGGACTTAAGGGTCTAACTTTCAATGCCCCAGTTGTGGATGTTGCCTCCGGACAAGCCCATCTTGGTAGCCTTTGGCCAATTCTGTTCATAACAATTGCTTGTGGAGCTATCTCAGGCTTTCATGCTCTCGTTGCAAGTGGAACAACCTCAAAGCAGATCTCTTCAGAGACCCATGCCCGGAAGATAGGCTATGGTGGAATGCTACTTGAAGGTGTGCTTGCCATATGTGTTGTAACTGCCGTTGCAGCTGGTATAAAGTTTGCTGCCTACAAGTCAGTTGTATTCCCAAGCCAGGGCAGGTCGAATCCCATCCTCGGCTTTGCTCTTGGCATGGGAGGACTTCTTCATAAGAGCCTTGGAGTAAATCATGCCTATGGGACGGTCTTTGGCATACTCATGGTTGAGGGTTTTGTCGTTACAACACTTGATACTGCGGTTCGGTTGAATCGCTACCTCTTTGAGGATCTCTGGAAGACAAGCCTCAAGCAACCTCCGCGTCTGCTACGAAGCTATTACTTCAATTCACTCCTAAGTGTTGTGCTGATGTTCATTCTTGCCAAGACCAATGCCTTCCTTGCCATCTGGCCAATCTTTGGCACAGCAAATCAACTGCTTGCAGCTATGACGCTCGTTGGTGTAACAGGATGGCTGATGCGCAAGGGCAAGTCCTATCTTGTCACTCTCCTTCCTGCTGCCTTTATGGTAACGACCACTACGGCTTCGCTTCTCAAGCTCCTTTTCCAGAAGTATCTCCCTGATGGAAATGCTACACTTGCCGTTGCGGATATGCTGCTTCTTGCGCTTTCAATCGCCTTCATCGGTCTGGCGATTTCACTTTTCAGGAGGGGGGATGGAATGTGGCAGAAAGCATCCGCAAGGTAGTTACGTCTCGAGCACCTCAGGCGATTGGTCCCTACAGCCAGGCAGTGGTTTATGAACAAGGAGGATTGGTATTTGTCTCAGGTCAACTTGGGATCGATCCTGCAAGTGGTGAATTTGCTGGTCCAACAGTTGGAGCTCAAACAAGGCAGTGCCTCAAGAATCTTGCTAATATCATTGAAGCTACAGGTTCAACAATGTCATCAGTCATTAAGACAACTGTCTATCTGGCAGACATGAATGATTTTGGCGAGATGAATCGAGTTTATGAGGACTACTTTAAGGAACCACATCCTGCAAGAGCATGCGTAGCTGTCAAGCAGCTTCCCAAAGGAGCTCTTGTTGAGATAGATGCCATTGCTGCCAGAGAGGAACCAAGAGATGGTTGAGAAGATAAGGCTAACACAGTTCTCAAGTTGCGCTGGCTGAGCCTCTAAGGTGGGTCCGGGTGACCTCGAGTTCATCCTCAAAGGGCTTAAGCCAATAGCAGACAAGCGCCTCCTTGTTGGGGCTGAGAGTCTCGACGATGCAGCAGTCTATGCGCTTGGTGAGGATGATGCCATCGTACACAGTGTCGACATCTTTACCCCTGTTGTGGACGAGCCGCGTAGCTACGGAAGGATCGCCGCAGCAAATGCTTTAAGCGACATCTATGCGATGGGGGCAAAGCCAGTGCTCGCAGTTAATGTGCTGTGCTTTTCGGAAGAGGTCATTCCCAAATCCGTTGTGAGAGAGATTCTTAGAGGTGGCTATGAAAAAGCGGCAGAAGCTGGCGTTGCCATTGGCGGTGGCCACTCGATTGAGGATAGAGAACTAAAGTATGGTCTGAGCGTTGTAGGGATAGTAGAGAGAAATTGCCTCATTACCAACTCAAATGCAAAGCCAGGTGATCTTCTCATACTTACAAAGCCTCTAGGCATAGGACTGATTACAACTGGTATCAAGTCTGGAGTGGCTCGTGCTCGAACTATTCGCAAGGTCAAAAGCATCATGGAGGAGCTCAATCTAGCTCCCTCCGAAGCGATGGTAGAGTACGGAGCGCATGCTTGCACTGACATAACTGGATTTGGCTTCCTGGGCCATGCTTTTGAGCTGGCTCAGGCCAGTGGAGTGGATCTCGAGATCGACTTCTCAAGCCTGCCTGTTATGCCTGAGGCTTATGAAATGCTGAAGGCTGAAGCAATAGCAGGTGGACTCTGGACGAATAAGGCCTACGTGATGGCACATGTCGAAACAGTTGGATTGAGTGATGATGAGGTAAACATCATGTGTGATCCTCAAACATCAGGTGGACTCCTCATAAGCATTCCAAAGCCCGGAGCCATAGCTTTGCTTCGAGCCTTGAAGGCAAGAGGCATGGGATATGCGGCTATCGTTGGAAAAGTTCTTGCGAAAGGCAAAGGGAGGATTATAGTTAGAAAGTGAGTGTTTAGGGAATGGATGGGTTCTGGTGGACCTCAAGGACTTCAAATCCTTTGTCGGGTGCGAGGAGCATCCGAGGTGGGTTCGATTCCCACACATTCCCGCCATCTGGGGAGGCTGAAGTTTGAAGATCTGTGTGATAATAGTGGTCACAGTGGCAGCTTTGCTTATTCTTTCCTCGAGGCTTCTGGCAGATGACGGGAGCATTACGCTCGATGAGCAATCCCGCCAGGACAGCACAAATGCTTCCCCCGCATTTATTCCCAGAATGGGCATTGATTACAGTCTTGAGAAACCCAATTTCAGGCATTCGCCCAGGCGTAGCGTCATTCTTTCTGCAATCCTGCCCGGTCTTGGCCAAGCTGACAATGGGAGATGGGCAAAGGCTACATCTTTTGTAGTTATTGGCTCACTCCTTGTTGCAAAGATAGCAGTCGAGTCGCAAAGAGCCGATAGATACCTCTATCTTTCCCGCCATGCGGCATCCGATGAGGAAGCCGAAGCTCTCTACGGAGCTTATACCGACCATTTTGACCGTAGAGATCGGTTCATCTGGTGGGCTGTTGGCTTCTGGATTTACAATATGCTGGATGCCTATGTAGATGGCCATCTCTTTGGATTCTCCCGTCAGTAATCAAGCACCGATGGCTTTTTCGCTGGAGGAAAGAAATGAAATCCAAGAAGACAAAAAGGACTTCTAAAGATATCAAGCAAACCAAGAAACAAGTGCGCAAAGATGTAGCAAAGGAATGGATCAAATCCATTCTTTTTGCGCTTGTTCTGGCTCTTCTTGTGCGTGCAACTGCTGTCCAGGCATTTCGTATACCAAGCGGCTCAATGGAGGATACCCTGCTGATTGGCGATTTTCTGCTTGTTAACAAGTTCATCTATGGCAGCCACATCCCGTTTACCAATATAAGGCTACCTGCAATTACCCAACCCAAGCGTGGCGATATTATTGTCTTTCGGCATCCAACAGAGGGAAAAGACTTCATCAAACGCTGTATAGGTCTTCCGGGCGATACCGTTGAGATCAGAAATGACGTAGTCTATATCAATGGAAAGCCTCTTGACGAACCCTACAAAACACTTCGAGGTGTTGGTGGGGTCTCTTCCAATTTCGGACCAGTTGTTGTACCCGAAGGGCACCTCTTTGTCCTGGGAGACAACCGGCATAACAGCTACGATAGCCGCTCCTGGGGTCCTTTAGATATGAAATACGTTAAGGGCAAGGCAATGGTTATTTACTTCTCTTGGGATAGAAGAAGGCATATACCGAGATTCAAAAGATTTGGAAAGCTCATAAGGTAGCCGCATGAGCACAAGGCATATCAGGAATTTCTGCATAATAGCTCATATTGATCATGGTAAGTCAACCCTGGCTGATAGATTGCTGGAGCTCACCTCGACCATTCCACAAAGGGAAATGCGTGATCAGGTTCTCGATAACATGCCTCTTGAAAGAGAGCGAGGTATAACCATAAAGAGTCATGCCATAACGATGTACTATCGCCTGGATGGGAAGCTCTTTGAGCTCAATCTCATCGATACACCTGGTCATGTCGATTTCACCTATGAAGTCTCGAGAAGCCTTGCAGCATGCGAAGGTGCAATTCTCCTTGTAGACGCCTCCCAGGGAGTCGAGGCACAAACACTGAGCAATCTCTACATGGCAATAGAGAACAATCTTGAGATTGTACCAGTTCTTAACAAAATTGACCTTAAGGCAGCGAGGGTTGAACAGGTTGCTCAGCAAATATGCGAAGTTCTCGGTGGTTCCCCCGATGATGTTCTCAAAGTAAGTGCAAAGGAGGGCTGGGGAGTTGAGCATCTCCTCGCCGAACTCATAAGACGCATCCCGCCACCAGGGGGTGATAACGGGAAACCTCTGAGAGCCTTGATATTCGATTCAACATTCGACCAATATCGTGGAGCTGTGGCCTACGTTAGGGTTTTTGACGGCTGTCTTAGAACGGGCATGAAGATCAAACTTCTTTCAACAGGCAGAATCTATGAGGTTATGGAGGTGGGGATATTCCAGCTCAAGATGGTCCCCAGGGACGAACTTGTTGCTGGAGAGGTTGGCTACATGGTCGCTGGCATAAAGAACATTGTCGATGCCAATGTCGGCGACACCATAGTCGAGGCAGATGATGAAAAGTCGGAGCCGTTGCCAGGATATAGACGCCTCAAGCCTATGGTTTACAGTGGCCTCTATCCTACAGATGGAGAGAATTTTGAGCTTCTTCGCGAAGCTCTCCTCAAGCTGAGACTCAATGATGCAGCCCTTAGTTTTGAACCCGAGACCTCACAGGCTCTCGGTTTTGGCTTCAGATGTGGTTTCCTTGGATTGCTTCACATGGAAATCGTACAGGAGCGCCTCGAGCGAGAATATGGTCTGAGCTTGATAGCGACTGTTCCAAGTGTCAAATACAGAGTGATACTTAAAGATGGATCGAGCGTCGAGGTTGAGAATCCAGCAAGCTTGCCAGATCCGGCGAACATTGAGCATATTGAAGAACCATTTGTGAGCGCCCAGATCGTTACCCCTATTGAATACATTGATCCCCTGATGCGGCTTGTTAAGGAAAGGCGGGGGACATATGAGCGCTCAGAGATCCTGGATTCCAAACGTACGCTTGTCGTATGCAGTCTGCCCCTTGCTGAGATACTGGTTGACTTCCATGATAGGGTTAAATCCTTAAGTAAAGGCTATGCATCGTTTGACTACGACTTCAGCGGCTACCGACCTTCTAAGCTTGTCAAACTCGATGTTCTCGTCAACGGCGATCCCGTTGATGCTCTTTCGGTCATCGTTCATAAGGATAAGGTTTACCGCTGGGGGAAACAGATTGTAAGCAGGTTGAAGGACCTCATACCCCGCCAGCTTTTCCAGGTGGTAATTCAGGCTGCGGTTGGCTCAAGGGTTATAGCCCGTGAGACCATAAGCCCATTGAGAAAGAATGTTACTGCCAAGTGCTACGGCGGTGACATAACTCGGAAGCGAAAGCTTCTCGAGCGCCAGCGTGAGGGCAAGCGCCGTATGAAGAGTATCGGCAGGGTGACCATACCTCAGGAGGCTTTCCTCTATCTGCTGAGAGTCGAGAGATGATCCCATGGCAGGTCTCTATGTTCACATCCCTTTCTGTTTAAGCAAATGCCGCTACTGTGGCTTCTATTCAGAAGGAGGCAACTCTTTCATCCCCCATGCCTATATCGCTGCTCTTAAGAAGGATTCTCTCAGGGAGGCACCACTCTGGAAGGATCACACCTTCAGATCTGTCTATATAGGCGGGGGTACACCTTCACTTCTTGCGTCACACGAGCTTGCGGACTTACTCAATCACCTGGGGCAGAATTACAATCTTCAAGATGCCGAGATAACAGTTGAGGTCAATCCCGCCACAATCGACCGTATGAGGTTTGAAGGATACCTCAGGGCAGGTGTCAATCGAATAAGCATTGGTGTTCAGTCACTCATAAGCCATGAGCTCATCTTCCTTGAGAGGAGGCATAATCCAACCCAGGCCCGTGCTCTCCTAAAGTGGGCAAGTGATTTTTCAGATCTGAGCGTAAGTGCAGACATAATCATAGGTATTCCAGGTCAGACAAGGGATAGCCTCACCTGGACGCTTGATGTGGTGCTTAACTATGTTGATCACCTATCCTGCTATATGCTTTCAATCGATAAGGGTACAAGACTTTATCGCGATGTCAAAGGCGGTAAGGTCAAGCTACCTTCAGATGATCAACTTGTTAGGCTCTATCGTCTAACCGACACACTCATTGAAGAGCATAGCTTTGTTCATTATGAGGTTTCTAACTGGGCAAAGCCCGGGCACGAGTCAATTCATAACCTGAATTACTGGTCGTGTGGAGAATACCTGGGTATCGGGGCTGGAGCGCATTCCCATCTTTGCGGCAGGCGATACATGCGAGTAAGTGATTGGAAGACCTATGTTGATCTTGTCGAAAGTGGAAGGAGCACCATCACAATGGAGGAATGTCTTACTGATGAGCAGAAAGCAATTGAGAGAGTAATGCTCGCACTTAGAACTTCACACGGCCTTAAGGTTGATGACTTTGAAGGTATGTTTAACAAACATGCCCTGAAGCTCCTTGATGATCTCATTCTCCGGGGGCTACTTATCAAAAGTGGTGAAAATCTATTACTTTCACCAAGCGGTATGCTTTTGGAATGTGAAATTGCGAAAATGCTTGTCTCTGAGCTCGCCTCACCTCAAGTACTTTTAGCATAAAGCCTTTGGGCTATACCGCCGATACTGCTTTTAAGGGAGGTCTAGGAAAATCCAGAGTAAGGACTTGCAACCCTTCGGAGGATGACGTGAAAACAGAAGGGCTAGGCCGCCGTGGCATGCGCCCATTGCTTGGGTGCTTGATGGTACTCGTCTGCTGGCTTGGCTTCGATCAAGCCACGGCTGCTAACATAAAGGTAGCAGTAGTTGAAACAAGGAAGATAAAAGCTTACGATCTCGCCCTTCGTGGTTTCACAGACGTAATGAAGCGTTATGGTTATGAGCCTGAGTTCATAGAGTATGACCTTGGAAGTCAGAAGCTTTCCGCCGAGGAGTTGCGAGCAAATGTTGAAAGTAGCAAAGTCGATATTATACTTGCTCTTGGAACAACAGCAGCTCGCTTGGTGAAAGATGCTCATGCTCGAGTGCCTTCAGTATTCTCCATGGTAAGTGAGCCAGCTCAGAGTGGGCTTCTCAATGCTGGCGCAAATCAGGGTACACCAATGACAGGTGTATGCCTTGATGTTCCGGTTGAGCAACAGTTTAAAGCTTTGCTTGAGGTTGTTCCAAAAGCAAGAAAGGTTGGTGTAATCTACAACCCTGACGAATCAGCTTTCATTGTCGATGAAGCCATGAAAGCAGCCAATCGCGTTGGGCTAGGGCTCGTAACCTATCCTGTTCACTCTGAAGCCGAAGTTCCTGATGGGCTCAACCATCTTCGCCCACGGATAGATGCTCTCTGGCTTATAGGTGATAGAACTGTTCTGACAACCCAATCACTCCAGTACGTCTTCCTGTTTGCCTTCCAGACGAATCTACCCCTGATGGGACTTTCAGAGCATTTTGTGAGGATGGGAGCTTTGCTTGCAGTTGGTCCTGACTATGAAGATGTTGGTAGGCAATCCGGGGAAATAGCTGCCAGAATACTGAGGGGAAGTGATCCTGAGGAGGTGCCGGTGGCAAGCCCACGCAAGGTTCAACTTTCATTGAATCTCAGGACAGCCGAGATCATTGGTTTAAGCATTCCCGATACAGTCATAAGAAAAGCTGCGGCTGTCTACTGAGGAGATCTCACCTCGCCAATCTCGGGGTTTCAAAGCTCTCTGAAGCTCTTTCGCCTCCTTAACTTCCTTGACACATCACGGGGATGGTATTAACTTGGTTTTAGCACTCCTGGGCTTAGAGTGCTAAGGAAGGCATTATGGATCAGCGACTTGAGAGCGTGCTCGAGGCAGTGATAAGAAGCTACATTAGCGACGGGCGTCCTGTCGCATCGAAACATATAGCAGCATCAAGGTTTTCTCTGAGCTCGGCAAGCATAAGGAATATGATGGCGAAGCTTGAGCGAAAAGGGTTTCTTTACAAGCCTCACACTTCGGCTGGCCGTATCCCTACTGACAGGGGCTATCGTTACTATGTTGATTGGCTCACTGGCCAGGCAAATCTGAGCTCAAGGGAGAAGCGGACCATAGCAAGAGCCATTCAGCGCGGCAAGACTACAGGGGCTCTTATGAGAAATGTTGCGCAGGTTATCGGTTCCCTATCGGGCCAGATCTGTATCATCCTTTCATCTCTCCGGGATGAGAAAATCAAGACGATGGACTTGGGAGCCGCAAGCTGTCTTGAAGATGATGGATGCTGGATCTATGGAAGGGATAGCATAATTGGAAGACTAGGAAGTATGGTCGAAACACGCGATCTCTTGCGTGTACTTGATAATCCACAAGAGCTCAGGAAAGCCATGCTTGGAGCTGACGGTGGGGAGGGTATTCTTATTGGGAGAGAGAATTCCGCAAAGGGCATGCATGGATGTAGCCTTGTCTGGTCTTGCTATGAAGCTGGAAGCGCAAGGGGTGTAATTGCTATTGTCGGACCTAAGCGTATGGAGTATGAAAGAATGATGGCTTTAGTGAGGTATGCTTCTGAGTATCTCACCATGTATTTCGAGCGAAAAGGAGGAATGTAGAGCGGTGGCTGATAGCAACAATCATAACAAGTCTCAGGAAATCCCGGTCGAGGACTCCCAGAATCATAAGCAAGGAGCTGAGGAGCGGTCTGGGAGACGTATCACGAAAAAGGAGCTTCAACAAAAGATTGAAGATCTGTCTCAGGAACTCGAGCAGGTGAGAGCAGAGCTTGAGGATACGAAGGATAAGTTCCTCAGGAGCCTTGCTGACTTTGATAATTATCGCAAACGAGTGGCTCGTGAAAGGGAGGAACTAACACGCTGCGCGAATGAGGAACTTATCAAGCGGTTGCTCGAAGTCGTTGACAATATCGAGAGAGCCCTCGAGGCAGCTCGAAAAACTCAGGATTTTGAGGGTTTCAAAAAGGGTATAGAACTCATTTATGAGCATCTCAAGGAGATTCTTTCAAAGGAGGGTTTGTGTCCCATTGAGTGTCTTGGAAAGGGCTTCGATCCTAACTTCCACGAGGCTGTGATGATGCTTGAGAAGGACGGTGTCGAATCTGGGAAAGTTGTTGAAGAAGTGCAGAAAGGCTACACCCTAAACGGTAGGGTCATAAGACCAAGCAAGGTTATTGTATCAAAATAGACCTGGAGGACCAAGATGGGGAGGGTAATCGGCATTGACCTCGGCACTACGAACTCATGTGTGGCAGTGATGGAAGCTGGGGAACCAAAGGTTATACCCAACAGGGAGGGGGGCAGAACAACACCCTCAGTTGTTGCATTTGCCAAAACGGGTGAGCGTTTGGCAGGGCTTGTTGCCAAGCGCCAGGCGATAACCAATCCTGAGAACACAATCTTCTCAATAAAAAGATTCATGGGAAGGCGTTATAGTGAGGTTCCTGATGAGATTGCCAACGTACCCTACAAGGTGACACAGGCTCCTAACGGCGATGTGCGCATTGATGTTCAGGGTAAGCAGTATGCACCTCCTGAAATCTCAGCCATGATTCTTCAGGAACTTAAGAAGGCAGCTGAGGATTATCTGGGTGAGGAGGTGAAGCAAGCTGTAATTACGGTACCAGCCTACTTCAATGATTCCCAGCGTCAGGCTACGAAGGACGCAGGCCGCATTGCTGGCCTTGAGGTGCTGCGCATAATAAACGAACCCACCGCTGCTTCGTTGGCATACGGTATGGACAAGAAGAAAGATGAGAAAGTGGCAGTTTATGATCTTGGTGGTGGCACCTTTGATATTTCGATCCTCGAAATAGCAGAAGGTGTCTTTGAGGTAAGGTCGACGAGTGGCGATACCCATCTTGGTGGCGACGACTTTGATCAGCGTCTCATCGACTATGTTGCTGAGGAGTTCATTCGGCAGCAAGGGATAGATCTTCGCAAGGATAGGATGGCGCTTCAACGCCTCAAGGAGGCTTGCGAAAAAGCTAAATGTGAGCTTTCGACAACCCTTGAGACGACCATCAACCTACCTTTCATAACTGCAGATGCGAGTGGTCCAAAGCATCTTGAAATGAAGATAACACGATCCAAACTCGAGGGCCTGACGCGTGATCTTGTTGAAAGGACAATTGGACCGTGTGAGCAAGCACTTAAGGATGCTGGGCTCAGGCCAGAGGATATTGATGAAGTGATTTTGGTAGGTGGCGCAACACGTATGCCTTTCGTTCAGGAGACAGTTAAGCACGTCTTCGGAAAGGAGCCTCACAAGGGTGTGAATCCCGATGAGGTAGTCGCAATTGGTGCAGCAATACAGGCAGGCGTTCTTGCTGGCGAGGTTAAGGACATAGTGCTGCTTGATGTGACTCCACTTTCGCTTGGAATCGAGACCCTCGGTGGGGTGATGACGAAGATAATAGAAAGAAACACAACCATTCCGACGCGCAAGTCTCAGATTTTCTCCACAGCTGAAGACAACCAGACAGCTGTAACTATCCATGTGTTACAAGGTGAGAGGCCAATGGCTGTTGATAACAGGACACTTGGTAGATTTGATCTTGTTGGCATACCACCTGCTCCACGCGGCGTTCCCCAGATAGAGGTGACCTTCGACATAGATGCGAATGGTATTGTTCATGTCTCCGCCAAGGACCTTGGAACTGGCAAGGAGCAAAAGATTGTGGTGAAGGCTTCAAGTGGTTTGAGTGAAGACGAAATCGAGCGTATGGTCAAGGACGCGGAAGAACACATGGAGGAGGATCGCAGAAAGCATGCCCTGGCTGAGGCTCGCAATAAGGCTGACTCTCTTATCTATTCAACCGAGAAGTCACTCAAGGAACATGCTCAACGCATAAGTGAAGATGATAGAAAGCAGGTTGAGGAAGCAATCAGTGAACTTAAGAAGGCAATGGATGGTAAGGACGCTGATGCAATAAATGCGAAGGCTGATGATCTATCCAGGGTCTGGTACAGGGTCGCTGAGGAGCTCTATCGCAAGGCAGGTGCGACAGAGGAGCACAACGCAGGAGAGAAGGAGTCAACTTCCAAGAAAGATGGGGCAGTGGATGCTCATTACGAGGTTGTTGATGACAAGGATAGTAAAAGCGAGAAGTGATGAGCGATGCGCAAGCGCGACTACTATGAGATCTTAGGCGTTGATAGAAACGCGACCGAGGATGAGATAAAGCGAGCATACCGCAGGCTGGCTCTTAAGTATCACCCGGATCGCAATCCCAACGACAAGGAAGCTGAGGAGAAATTTAAGGAGGCAACTGAAGCCTATGAGGTTCTACGTGACCCTGAAACCCGCGCTCGCTATGATCGCTATGGGCATAGCGGTGTAAAAGGGTTTGATTTTGGTTTCGATTTTTCAGCCTTTGATCTAAGCGATGCCCTGCGCGCTTTCATGCGCGATTTCGGGAGTCCTTTCGATGATTTCTTCGGTTTCTCAAGACAACAAACCCGACACGCTCAACGGGGAAGCGATCTCAGGGTTAAGATAGCCCTTAGCCTTGAGGAGATTGCCTCAGGTACCAAGAAGCGAATCAAGTTCCGCAGGTTGGCAACTTGCCGAGCATGTGGTGGTACAGGAGCCAGGAAGGGTTCGGCACTTGAAACGTGTCCCTCATGCCATGGCACAGGTCAGATGCGGCGTGTTCACAGATCGTTTCTTGGTCAGGTCGTAAATGTGAGCACATGCAGTCGATGTCGGGGTGAGGGAACTGTAATTGTCGAGAAATGTAAGGAATGTCATGGCAAGGGGCTCATTGAGCTTGAAGAAACCATTGAGGTGAAGATTCCACCTGGTGTTTCAGCGAACAATTATATCCCGATAAGGGGGAAGGGAAACGATGGACCTCATGGGTCACCTCCTGGGGATCTCATTGTCTATATTGAGGAAAAGGAGCATCCCATATTCCGGAGGGAGGGAGATGACATCTACTGTGATGTGCCAATCACATATTCACTTGCTGCCCTTGGAGGAAAGATAGAAGTCCCAACGCTTGACGGTCAAGTTAAGCTGGATATACCAGCTGGTATTCAATCCAACAAGGTTTTCACTCTAAAAGGCAAGGGATTGCCAAGATTGCATTCAAGGGGGCGAGGGGATGAGCATGTGAGGGTTTTCGTATGGGTTCCCACGAAGCTTTCAAAGCAACAGCGGAGCCTGCTGGAGAAACTACGTTCTCTTGAATCAACCGATGACCTAAAGCCCGGCAAGAGCTTTACCGATCGCCTACGCAAGTTGCTTGGAGACTGAATTGAAGGCTAAGTTAACATCGCACCATCTTTTCTATCTCCCCGAGGAAGTCAGCGAAAGTGCCAGGGTCGAATTCGGCCAAAACGAAAGCAAGCATATGGTGGCCAGCCTTAGGATCAGGGTTGGAGATGTGGTCACAGCGACGGATGGGAAGGGTAGGATCTTTAGGATAACAATAAGCGAGGTGAGGCCTGGACGTGTTTATGGAGAGGTGGAGAGGGTAGATGTGGTCGAGCCTCAAAGGCCGTCCGTCAGTCTTTACCTTGCTCTTCTCAAGCAAAGGGCGATGGAGCTAGCTGTTGAGAAATGCTCGGAGCTGGGAATATCATGTTTTATTCCGGTTGTGACCGAAAGATCAGTTGCTCGATTGAGCCCTGTGAGGCTTGAGCGCTTGAGGCGCAAAGCCATTGAAGCAATGAAGCAATCCCTGAGGGCTCACCTTCCTGCCATCTTCGAGCCCATGAGCTTCGCCGAGGCATATGAACACAGCAGGAGCCATGAAGTGATAATAGTGGCGGAAGCCTCGGGTAGTGTTTCTCCTGCCAGCCTTTCAAAAAATCTGGAAGCTCCAGCGAAAGTCGCTCTCTGGATAGGACCTGAAGGTGGTTTTACTCCTCATGAGATTGCAAGCTTCAAAGAAGCAGGTAGCCTCTTCTTAAGTCTTGGCAGACAGCGGCTTCGATCGGAAACAGCTGCCATAGCTGGGGTTGCCCTCCTGAGATTGGCTTGATTTCCATTACTGTCGCGTCTTGATTTTGTCTTCGATAATTGTAAGAAGCTTGCTGGCTTGTGAGTTTTCTGGTTGAAGAGTGAGTATGCGTTCAAGATGGCGTTCTGCTTTCGCCAGATTCCCACCTCTAAGATAAATTGTCGCCAGGGCGAAGTGACTTTCCAGATCATTGGTAATGTCATAAACGAAGATGCTATAACCAATCTTGGCAAGGGGCTTGTGCTTCTTTAGCCATGCAAAAAGATCCCTTTGAGGAAGAAGCAAGCCTTGAAGCATGTTTGCGCTTATGGCTAGCACTTCCCTTTTGGGATGAAGCGAATTGATGTGCTTGTGCCTGCTTGCTTGAAGATTGAGTGAGTAGCAATCCTGATACTCTATGTCATAGGTATTAGGAGATGCTGTGCCGAAGTAGCAAAGCACGACCTCGGGATTGCCAGTTTTCTCAAGGTAGTGCTTCAATCCAGGTAGATCCTGGCCCCAGTCGAGATTGGAATCGAGAAGATACTTGTATCCATTTGAAGGACCACCAACTATCTCATTGAAGTAAGCTAGGTAGTGAGGGTATGTTGAGACGCTTGCAAAAACATACCAGGCAAGCAAGGCGCCGACTAAGATCTTTGGCACCTTTCGTTTGAGGAAGTCACCCGCAAAGATTTTGCCGATAAGGATGAACATCAGGGGATAGATCTGGAGTATGTAGCGCAGTCCTAGCTGAAGATGACTCAATGCTGAGAAACCAAGAAAAGCGGCAATTGGAATGAGTGTGAAGTATTGAGCTAGCCCGAGCCTCTTTCTTAGAGTCAACCAGAGACTCATTGCAAGCAGGATGAGTGTAGCGATTGGAGTTTTCATTGCCATAGCAGCCACAAAGTAATACGGCCAGCCAGTTGTTGAGAAACGGCCAAAGAGGTAGGCTGGACGTCCACCCTTGCCAATGTCTGAAATGAAGTAATGAAGGCCTCTGAAATAAGAGCCGATTTGAGATATCCGGTAAGTAGCGATGAGAATGCCGAAACCAATCGCTATTGCAATCAAGCCAATCCTGGCAGCTTGCTTTGGAGGCACCTTGGTAAGGCCTCGAAGATGTGCAAGAGCCGTGAGAATTACGAGAAGGGGTATAAGTGCAAGGCCGGTGGCTTTTGTGCTTATGGCAAGACCGAGAGCAAGTCCCAGCAGGATAATACGACCTCGACTCACTCGCATAAGCACAAGATAGGCAGCATAGAAGGTTAGTGTAGTAAAAAGAGCATTGGCAAGATCAAAGGTGACGAGGCGGGCATGAGCAAGAATGTTTGGGGAGAGACTGCAAAGAAGCAGGGAGACAAGGCCTGCAGGCTTACCATAAAGATGGCTACTCCACTTATAGACGAGAAGGCAAAGAAATATACCAAGTGCGACGATGGGGAGCCTTCCAAGGAATACAATCTTTGTAGCATCAACTCTATTAGAGTTTACAAAAATATCGCCAAATACCCATTCGTCAGCCTTTTGCCATGAAGCATCCCCATCATTGAATTCAAGATTCATTCCAAGCAGAGGCAAAGCAGCAAGCATCTTTACCAGAGGGGGGTGTTCATAGTTGAGGCGGTAGTCGCCTCGGGTGAGATAGGCATAACCAGCTGCAAGGTGGGGAATCTCGTCAGAGGTGGCTGACTTCTGCCGCATACTCTCGATGCACTCGACTGCAAACAGACAGATTAGCGCAAAAAGAGCCAGATTAATGAAGGTCTTGGGTATCTTCATCACCTCTTACTATAAAGCCTCAGAGAGGATCAAGTCCAGAGGGATGGTTCCCGAGACCCTTCATCTCACCTCCCCGAAGCTCAAGGGGTTGACAGGGCAAGCAGGCTTTGCTATATTGGTGTTAGCGGAAAATTGAGAAGGCGAGGAGTGCCTTTTAGGCGCTATTTTATTGATAAGGAGGGGAGGTGGATTTTTTGGCTGGCGTCATCGTCAGAGAAAATGAGTCATTCGAGAGTGCCCTTCGCAGATTTAAGAAGGCATGCGAGCGTGAAGGGAGGCTTTCGGAATACAGGAGACACCAGCACTTTGAGAAGCCAAGTGAGCGGAGAAAGCGCAAGCTTCTGGCGGCAAGACGCAAGCTTCTTAAGAAATTGGCTCAGCAGGCAGGCTATTGATGGATCTTATCCGTCGTTTGAGTGAGGACCAGAAGTCCGCTATGAAAAGTGGTGACCGTGCCAAAATGGCGGTGCTTCGACTGCTGAGAACTCGAATAAGAGAAGCCGAAGTTGCCAAACGTGGGGAGCTCTCAGAAGGAGAGATCCACAAGATAATAATGTCGGAAGTTAAGCGACGCCGAGAGGCGATTCAGCTTTTTGAGCGTGGTGGCAGAGGGGATCTGGCAACTAAGGAGAAACAGGAGGTTGCCATCCTTGAGAGCTACCTTCCCGCTAAGCTTTCTCAGGATGAACTCAAAGCCGAAGCTGAGAAAGCCATCGCTGAAGTAGGAGCTTCCGGTCCGCAGGACTTGGGCAAAGTGATGAAGGTGCTCATGCCACGGATAACTGGGCGTGCCGAAGGCTCAGAGGCTAGCAAGATTGTTAAGGAGCTGCTTGCCAGCAAACAGGAGTGATCTCAACCTCACATAGTGAATTCGGCACAAATCATGTTCCACACTTTTTTGAGAGGGTGAACTTTCTGCTCGATGGATAAACATGCCCTCCAGGTTCTCGAGTACAACAAAGCAATCATCATCCTCAGGCGATATCTTGTGACCGAGATTGGCGAGAGATATCTCGATTCCCTTTCCCCGAGCAATAACCTGGAATTGATAATGCTTCGGCAACGCATGATTTCAGAAATACGTTCACTTCTGGATTGGGGTCATTCCATTCCACTTTCACCGCTTAAGGATCTCACTGAAGCTATCTCTAAGGCGACCGTCTCTGGAGTCATTCTAGATGCATCAACTCTCCTTGGGATATGGCATCTTGCGAGGGTCTCACGTCTCCTTAAGGCATTTTTTCACAAGCACAGAGCTGATGCTGCAACAACCTGGAGAAAAGTTTCTGAGATTGGAGATGTTGGCGGACTCGAAGCCCATATCGAAAAGGCAATAGATGAGGATACCAACATAAAGGATTCGGCATCACCGCAACTCAAACGCATCCGAAATGAGAAAAGCAGGCTGAGCTCGAGGATAACATCAGTCCTAAATGACATCCTTTCAAGCAGCTCCAGTGCTTCTCATCTTCAGGATAGGGTAATCACCATAAGAAATGGGCGCTATGTGATCCCGGTGCGTGCTGAAGCTCGATCGAAGATTGAGGGCATAGTTCACGATACTTCTCAGAGTGGAGCCACTGTCTTTGTCGAACCAATGAGAACTGTGGAGCTCAATAATGCGCTTCGCACCCTAGAGCTGCAGGAGAAGGATGAAATAGTTCGCATCCTTACCTCGCTCACATCCGAAGTGAGGGAGCACTCGAAGCAGCTCATCTCCAACCTAAAGATCATCGGTGAAGTTGACATGCTAACAGCTGCAGCCGTATTTGCTAAGGAATTCGGCTGCAGCCAGGTCACAATCACAAGTGAGCGTCGTCTTAAGCTTGTTGGAGCCTGCCATCCTATCCTACTCGAGATGAAACGCTCAGGGCAAATCGACTCGGTTGTTCCTCTCGACCTTGAACTCAATCACAAAGGAATGCTAATAACAGGACCAAATGCCGGTGGCAAGACGGTTGCCCTCAAGACCATCGGGCTCATCGTTCTCCTTGCTCAGACCGGATTACCAGTGCCCTGTAAGGACGGAACCGAGATTGGGCTTTTCGAAAATGTCTATGCGGACATCGGCGATGAGCAGTCAATCGAATTGAGCCTGAGCACATTTTCATCCCATATGCAGAACATAAAGCGAATCCTTCAAAACGCTGATCAAGCCTCACTTGTCCTGCTCGACGAGATTGGGGCAGGTACCGATCCTCGAGAAGGGGCTGCTCTTGCCAGGACGACTGTCGAGGAGTTACTTGAAAAGGGAGCAACTGTAATTGCGACAACCCATCATGGTGACCTCAAAGTTTTCGCACATGAGGATCCCAATCTTGAGAATGCTTCAATGGAATTCGATCCTCAAACCCTAAGTCCCACATATCGTCTCATCCAGGGTATCCCTGGAGCAAGCCACGCCTTCGAGATAGCTGAGCAGCTCGGATTTCCTCAGAACCTTCTTAAGCGGGCAAAGGACTACGTTGGCACAGAGCGCACAAGATTTGAGGAGTTGACTCAAGAGCTGATAGCCAAGATCCAGACTGTAACTAGAGAAAAAGCAACAATTGAGGCTAAGCAGAGAGAGATTGAGCATCTCATAGGAGAATACGAAAGTCGCCTTGAGGCTTTGAGGGCTGAACAGAAGCAAATCAGGCACAAAGCTCTAAAGGAAGCCCGGAATGTTGTTGAGGATGCTAGACGCACGGTTTCCAGACTTCTCAAGGAACTAAAGGAGAGGCAGCCAGCTCCGCATGAGGCAAGGCGTATTGAGAAACGGATTAGGGAGCAATCCTTAGAACTCGCTAAGGAGATTGATGCTATAACTGAATCACCTGCTCTTAAACGCCTTGAAGAGATAAGGCCAGGAGTGAAGGCATACATCCGCCCGCTTGGTGCAGATGGCACAATTATGGCAGAGCCGGACACTAACGGTAGAGTTGTGGTGGTTGTGGGCAATCTTCGTGTTGAGGTTGAGGCAAAGGATCTTTTTGAGCCTCAATCGAAGGAGCCTGCGGCGGGTAGAGCCACCTTTGAGTTTGAGATGAAATCAGTTCCTTCTGAGATAGACGTTCGTGGGATGACGGCTGAGGATGCCTGGGAAAAGGTGGACAGATATCTTGATGATGCAATGCTCTATGGTTATGATTGGGTGAGGGTTATTCACGGCAAAGGCAGAGGCATCCTTGCACGGAAGATCCATGAGATGCTCACCACTCATCCAGCAGTCAGAAGCCATCGATTTGGAGAAATCACCGAGGGTGGCACTGGTGTGACCATCGTTGAACTCAGGAAGGCATAGCAATGGCCTATGGCATACCAGGTGAGATTGTTGACCAGGTGAGAGAAAGGGCTGACATTGTTGAGATAGTCTCAGAACATCTTGCGCTCAAGCAATCGGGTCGTAACTACAAAGCTCTTTGCCCGTTCCATCACGAGAAGACACCCTCTTTCATAGTAAGTCCCGAGAAGCAGATCTATCACTGCTTTGGATGTGGGGCAGGCGGCAATGTTTTCAACTTTCTAATGCAAATCGAGAATATTTCCTTTCCTGAAGCTGTTCGTTTGCTAGCCAAACGCTACGGAATAAGGATACCCCAAAGGACCCGATCCACCTCTGAGGCTTCGTTAGGTTATAAGATAAATGCAGTGGTAGCCAAGCTCTACAGGCGAATGCTTCTTGGTACAAAGGAGGGCAAGCGTGTCAGAGACTATCTCCGTGGAAGAAAAGTGGACGAGACAACTGAGGAGGATTTCCTCTTAGGATATGCCCCGTCTGAAGGGGATGCTCTTGTCCAGGAAGCCAAGCGTCGCAATCTTGATGCCAAGTATCTTTTGGAGCTTGGACTGGCTATGGAGAAGGAAGGCACTATCAGGGACATCTTCAGAAAGCGTCTTATCTTTCCAATCGCAACTCCTGGAGGGCGAGTTGTCGGCTTCGGGGGAAGGGTGCTTGATAATACTCAACCGAAGTATCTCAATTCGCCCGAAACAAAGCTCTTCAAGAAATCGGACACACTCTATGGGATACATCGTGCGAAGGCTGAAATGCGAAAGCTTGGCAGGGCGATGGTGGTTGAAGGTTATATGGATGTGATCCCGCTTCATGCCCACGGCTTTACCAATAGTGTTGCCTCCCTCGGTACTGCTTTCACATTTGAGCAGGCGAGAAGACTGAGAAACTACTGCGAACAGGTTGTCTTACTCTATGATGGTGACGAGGCTGGGAAGCTGGCCGCCATAAGAGCTTGCTCACCAGCCCTTCGAGCCGGGTTAAAGGTTGAGATTGGCTGGCTACCGGCAGGAGATGACCCTGATTCCTTCATACGTTCCCAGGGGGGTGATGCTCTTTCAGATCTCATCGCTAGTGCCTGCCACTACATAGACTTCATCTTCGATCATCTTGAGGATGAGGATCCCGAAGAGGTTGTGAAGCTTGCCTTGAGGCTTACTGCGGAGATAGATGACCCTGTAAGAAGATCCCTTGATCTTAAAAGACTTGCTGAAAGAACTGGGATTGCCATAACAAGCCTTGAGCAAGCGATGACGAGGCTTAGAGCATCTGGCAGATCTGAGAGAACTGCTGGAGATGTTTCTTCCAACATCCCTTGCGATAGGGTTGAGAAGTCGATAATTTCTATATTGATCGGATTGCCCGATTATGCTGACAGGGTCTTTGAAGTTGTATCTCCTGATGATTTTGCAGACCAAAGGATGCAAGAGATAGCTCAGCTTATTCTTGAAAGGAAATCTAAAGGGCTCGATTTTGGTGTTAGTGCTTTACTTTCTGAGATCGAAGATGAACCCGCCAGGAGACTTCTTACCGAAAGCTCCTTAGGTGAAGATCTTGTTGGGGATATCGACAGGATAGTGGAAGATCATATTTCATGCATGCGTCGCCGAAAAATAGCAAGGGAGATAGAAAAGCTTCGTGCTCGTATAAGAATGGCTGAGAAGGAGGGGGATGCCCAGGAGCTCGAAAACTTGTTAGCGAAAAGGCAAAGTCTTGCAGAGGAGCTGAAGCTACTTTCGACCTAGCCTTTTGTTTGAGCAGATGCTCTCAAGGGGAAAGGAGAAAGGAGAGTATGAAATCTGGATTGAAGCCCGAGATTGTCAGGAAACTCAAAGAGATTGCTATCAAGCAGAATTACATAACCATAGACCAGATCAATGAGTGTCTCGGTGATGATACCACCGTTGACGATATGGAAAAGGTCCACATAATGTTCAACGAGATGAAAATCGATGTGGTTGACTCACCGGAGGAAGCTCTCGAGAAAAGGGCGAAGCAGGAGCGCGAGAAAGCCAAGCGGCTCGAGGCACAGATGGCATCCCAGAGCATTCGTTATGACGATCCCATTCGCATGTATCTGCGTGAAATGGGCAAGGTGCCTTTGCTTGACCGGGAAGGTGAGATTAGACTGGCTAAGCAGATTGAAGAAGGACAGTCAAGGGTTGAAAGAGCAATCTTTAGCTGTCCAGTCGTTTTTGACCAATTGGAGGAGCTTGCAGCTCGACTTGATGATGGCCAGATCAAGATAGAGGATTTTGTTCAAGTAGATATTGGTGCTTGGGGACCGATGTACACGGGTAGGCGTGAGAAGCAACGCGCTTTGAGATGCATAAGGAAGATTCTCAAGATCCATAGGGAAATCGAAGCACTGGAACAGAAACTCAAGACGAAGACTGGCAGGAAGAATGAGGACAAGATAAGGGCGAGCATTGCTAAACTCAAAGAGAAGCGTTTAGCTGAATGCACCAGTCTCAGATTGCACCGTCAGCAGATAGCTTTACTTGCGGAGATTCCCAAGAATCTTGCTGCTCGCATTGCAGAAAGCGAGAAGGAGATTGCTGACGTTGAGCGTGAGTCAGGTTTTCCTGCTCAGCAGGTTCTCGACATAGCCAAGCTCTGCCTCAAAGGACCACGCTACGTGCGTAAGGTTGTGAGGCAAACAGGCAAGGGCAAGGAAGCATGGCTTGCTTTTGAGCGGCGTATAAAGAATGCGAGGCGCAAGATGAAGCGCACCGAAGATGAGGCGAAAATCACGAAGGCGGAGCTCAAGCATATTGTGAAGGAGATCTCAGCTGGCGAGCATCTTGTAAATGATGGAAAAAAGAAGATGGTTGAAGCAAATGTGCGCCTCGTTATCTCAATTGCCAAACGGTATGTTAATCGAGGCCTCGAATTCCTTGATCTCATCCAGGAAGGCAACAGCGGGCTCATGAGAGCTGTCGAGAAGTTCGATTACAAGAAGGGCTATAAGTTCTCAACATATGCAACGTGGTGGATTAGACAGGCTATAACGCGTGCAATCGCTGACCAGGCAAGGACAATTCGTGTCCCGGTACACATGATTGAAGCCATAAATAAGGTGCTACGAGCGTCGAGAAGACTTGTTCAGGAATATGGGCGTGAACCATCTCCTGAGGAGATAGCCAAAACGCTTGACCTACCTCTTGATAAGGTAAAAAGTGTTCTCAAGGCTGCGCAGGAACCAATCTCGCTGGATCGACCGATAGGTGAGGACGAGGATAGCAATCTCGGCGACTTCATAGAGGATACGCGTGTAGTCTCACCTGCTCAGTCAGCTGCCTTTGTCATGTTGCAGGAGCAGATGAGTAATGTGCTTTCAACCTTGACGCGCAGGGAAGAAAAGGTAATAAGATTGAGATTTGGACTCGGAGATGGCTGCCCGAGAACACTTGAAGAAGTTGGAAGCATTTTCAATGTTACACGTGAGCGAGTACGCCAGATAGAGGCTAAAGCCCTGCGCAAACTCAAGCACCCATCAAGAGCGCGCAAGTTGTGGGGTTACATAGAGTTACCATAGGTCAATTGAGTTTTTAGCTTGACGCTTGCAATTGGGTGTAATAATTAAATATCAGGGCCCATAGCTCAGCTGGTCAGAGCGCCCGGCTCATAACCGGAAGGTCCTAGGT
>JAOZOU010000014.1 GCA_029933125.1 bacterium
CGTCAGCTCCACCATCTACGCACGTCCGTAGGTTGTTGTGAGGTAAGCTAAGCGCTGAGCCATCTCATCGTTTATCTGGTTGGGTTTGACACGCCAGCGCCAGTTGCCATCAGCTTTTGATGGTGTATTCATCCTTGAATCCGAGCCAAGACCTAGGACGTCCTGCATAGGAAATAGAGCTGTATTTGCTACCGAGGCCATTGCGAGCTTAATCAATTCATAGCTCACACTCTCAGGCGTGACCTCATGTCCAATGTAGCGCGCAAGCCTCACCTTGGCTTCTGGGGAGGCCTCATCCTCAAACCAGCCGCGACCTGTGTTGTTATCATGAGTCCCAGTGTAGACAACGCAATTCGGATCATAGGTATGCGGCAAGTAGGGATGATCGGGATTATCTTCTCCGAAGGCAAATAGGAGAACCTTCATCCCTGGGAAATCGTAGCGGCGCATTACCTCTCTTACATCGTCAGTTATGACTCCCAGATCTTCAGCTATTATTTCGAGGTGAGGGTAATGGCTCAGAATGGTGTCGAAGAACTCATAAGTCGGAACCCCAACCCATTGCCCTTTTATCGCATTCGGTTCATCGGCTGGAACTTCCCAGTAAGCAACAAGCCCTCTGAAGTGGTCTATTCTCAGAATATCAAAGAGGCTTGTTTGGTGTCCAATCCTCCTCAACCACCATGCGAAGCTTTCGCGCCTGCAGGCTTCCCAATCGTAGACAGGATTGCCCCAGAGTTGTCCAGTTGAGCTGAAGTAGTCCGGGGGCACACCAGCAACAAAGAGGGGATTGCCGAGGGAATCCAATTTGAAGATCTCGCGATTGCTCCAAACCTCTGCGCTGTCATGGCTCACATATATGGGTAGATCACCGATTATCCTTATCCCCCTTGAATTGCAATAGGCTTTGAGAGTGTGCCATTGCTTGTAGGCAAGGAATTGGATAAACTTCTGCTTCTCAATCTCCTCATGAAGGTGATCTCTTAGGCTCTTGAGCGCTTCCGGTTTCCTCGCCTTCACTTCAGTGTCCCACTGATTCCATGGAAGTCCATCGAAGTGAATCTTTAGAGCCGCAAAGAGGCTGAAATTCTCAAGCCAGTGGGAGTTTACCGAAACGAAACCATCAAAGTCCTCATGCGGCTTGTTCTTAAAATAAAAATAGGCCTTCTCGAGCATCTCTATCTTGTATTGCCTCACCTTATCAAACTCAACTTGCCTTTCACTGAAGGCTGCCTGAGATCTAAGGTCATCTTCTGAAAGCAGACTATCTCTTACAAGCATCTCTCCACTTATTAGAAGTGGATTGAGAGCAAAACTCGAAAAGCTGCTGTAGGGCGACTCACCCTGAAGAGGTGTGGTCGGGGTGAGTGGCAATATCTGCCAGTACTTCTGGTGGGATCTTGACAGGAAATCAGCAAATCTATAAGCCCATGGTCCGAAATCGCCAATTCCGAAGGGTGAAGGCAAAGAGGTTATGTGAATGAGAATACCGCTTCCTCTTTCCTGAAGCATCAGTCTACCTTTCCCATAAGCAAACCCAGGGGGAAGTTTACAAGCAATTTCCCGACCTGAGCCTGTTTGCAAGTATTTAGTGACTCACCTGTGAATATGTCAAGCCAATAGTTTGGTGCTCCTTGAGGTAGCTCAATTTTGGTATCTTTCCACACCTCCATTCCCACAGGTAGGCGACCATCCTGGTTCAATTTCGAAGCAAATCGAGGGACAACGACCAGTAACCAGTCTTGATCGAGTTTTCTTGCAAAAGATATGACGCAATGTTTGAAACGACCGATGGCCTTAAGACCCACATATTCCCCCTTGAGCAAGAGGTCAGACTGTCTCTTGCGGCATTGGAGGCAGGCTCCTGTCACGAACATCTTTATGCGACCATCATCGAGACTTTTGAGGAGATCCCTCAAGAAACCTGTGCCAGAGGTTTGTCTGAGCCTGGAGAGAGCACGCAGTCTAGCCCTGAGGTCATCAAAATCGATGCGACGGCGGTTATCGGGATCTACCAGACTATAATTCCAGGTCTCACAGCCCTGATAGAAGTCAGGGATGCCAGGGCATGTAACCTTCAACACCACCTGTGCAAGGGAATTGAGATAACCATAGAAGGCAACCTTCTTTGTAAAGTCAAATGCATCGCAAAGAAACTCCTGACTTAACTGTGGATTGAGGATATTTTCAACAAACTGCCCAATGCGCTTCTCGTAGAGCTTGTGTGGCCTAAGCCAAGATGTATGTACCCCAGCCTCTCTTACAGCCTTTATCATGTAAGTCTTTATCCTTTTGACATAGGCATCATTGAGGTTGCTCCCTGAGGGCAGAGTTCCCAGTAGTGTTTGGTAGAGATGATATTCATCATTAGGATCGATCTTGAGGTGAGATGACCTTGGATCTCTTAGATGGCGGTTGAGACTTCGCCATTTTGTCACATGGCTTCGCCACCGGTCTGGAACCTCAGAAAGTACATTGAGACGTGCCCGAACATCTTCGCTTCGTTTCGTATCATGAGTTGAAGTTGGATTCATCGAGAGTGGCCAAGCGCGAAGACGCAGGGAGTTGAAACGATGAAATTCATCAAGGGTGTATCCGAAGGTTGCAGGATCGCAGCCTACTTCGTTCAGGGAAAGCAAGCGGTTGAAAATATAAAATGCCTTGTCCTCTATAGCCTTCGCAACAATCCCTGGCGTAAACTGCTGGAGCCTCATAAGACAACTGAGTATGATGTTTGGATACCTCTCGGATTGATGCTTATTGAGACTCCGGAGAAAGATCTTCTCGAGAATCCTGAGCTCCTTTGATTGGCTATGAAGCCGAGCCTCTCGGAAGGCTCTAGATATTTGTTTGCGATCTTCATTTGTGATCTGCTCTGGGCCAACGTATGTTCGATAAGTCGGAAAGGCAGCCAGAAACCCGAGAAGAGCCTTCTCAATGCCCGAGCGTGTCAGGCTTTCGCGCGGAAGGTTGGCGGCGATCCATTCCTTGATGACTGATGCGATGCGCCTGATCTCGAAGATATAGTCCTCGGCAGCTCTATATCTGCATTCATAGGTCAATTTAGCCCAGGTGATTTGCTTCCCTATGAAGTCGCGATAGATTTCGTCCATCTTTGATCTGGCAGCCTTGTTGACGAAAATACCATTGACCATGGTGAGGAAGTCATAGCCAGTTGTACCCTCTATTTTCCACGAATGCGGGAGGCTTTCCCGGCCAGTAAGTATCTTCTCGACCACAATGAAAGTCTCCGGAAACTTTGACTTCAGCCATTTGAGGTATCTATGCGGAGCAAAGAAACCGTCGATGTGGTCAATCCGCAATCCAGTGATGAGGTTTTGTTTCAAAAGCATAGAAACAAAGCGATGGGTATAGCAAGGCACGCTTTCATCCTCGTTTCGGAGTGCAATGAAACCATTGAGATTTGCGAAGCGTCTGTAGTTGATTCTGCTGGGAGCCACTTTTCGGGGTCTGAGACTGAAATTCTGTGAATCAAGAATGAGCCGAAGTTGAGCCGATCTGCCTGGTGAGTTAAATCTCTTGAGAGCCAGGCGAAGTGACTTTGAGTTCCTCACCAGCGCAATGGTCCTATCCCTTAACTGCTCAACTTGCTTCAGGCTTGTCTTTCTCCAACACTCACTTGCTTCCTTCAAGAGCTTGCACGCGGAAACAAAAGCCCTAATATCCCGCGAAGCCTCTAATTTCTCCTCAGACATTGCTATCAATTTTGCGATTTGAGCGTAGGAGGTAACTGCAAGAGGAAAGCGAAGCCCTTCATAGGAGACCTCAAGGCGCTTCTTACCCACCTCGAGCCTAAGGTTACCTTTAGCTATCTCAGGCTGGATGTTTTTGCGAAGGACGGGGACAGAGAGGGGTATGAACCTGTGAGAGATCGGTGAATACCATGCTATGTCGAAAAAATGCACAAAAGGGGAACACCCACCAAACTCAAGCACGTTCATAAGGAGCGTATTCTCGGGATGAAATGCCATGTGGTTGGGGACTATGTCCTGTATCCACCCAAGCCCGAGCGACCTGGCTTTGCGGAGAACTGCGACCAGCTCTCGTCCGCTTCCGATCGCTGGATTAAGCTTATTGGGATCGACGGTGTCGTAGCCGTGGGAGCTTCCCCTTCGGGCTTTCGCTATTGGAGAAGCATAGATGTGTGTTATGCCAAGATTCTTAAGATAGGTGAGAAGTTGGGCGACTTTACTGAGCTTCAGGTGGGGGAGAAGCTGCAAGCGATATGTAGCAACCAACTTGGGCCAGCGCCCAGCCATTTCTTACTCTCCATAATGAACCTTGCCTAAATGCGAAGCGTAGCAAAGCCTTTGCAGCAGCGTCAAGGCGATGAGCTTGACCTTAAGATGAGACTCGGGGATAATAAGGGTGCAGCTGGCCAATCTCAGTCCTGCTGGAGGTCATGTGTGAGGCAAGTCATCACCTCTTGTACTCAGGATTGTCCCGATACATGCTCCATAGTAGCAGAGGTGAGTGGGGGTAGGGTCATAAAGATAAGGGGAAATCCTGACTGTGAAATAACACGTGGCTTTCTCTGCCGTAAGTCACGTAATTTCCTTCCTCGCCTGCACAGCAAGGAGCGAGTTCTCAAGCCGCGCCTTCGCGATGGGGCCTCATGGAGGGAGATCTCGTGGGAGAGAGCACTTGATATTGTGGCAGCAAAGCTCGAAGCCTCCCTCAAGAGGTACGGGCCTCTGAGCATTTACTATTTTCGGGATGCGGGCTCGATTGCCGCACTAAAAATGGTAAATGAGCGCTTCTTCAATCTTCTTGGTGGTGGCACATTCGCCTCAGGCACTCTTTGTGGGGGTGCAGGGATTGCAGGGCAAACACGCGATTTTGGATTACGTACTAGTCATGATCCGCATGATCTTCTCAATGCCAAGGCAATCCTTGTATGGGGAAGAAATCCCGCCTGGACGAATGTGCATCTTGTACCAATTCTCCGTGAGGCTCGCAAGGGTGGCTGCTATTGTGTTCTCATAGACCCTCTGCCGACAGCAACCTCAAAACTTGTCGACTGGCACCTAGCTCCCTCGCCAGGTTCAGATGCTTACCTTGCAATAGGGCTTATGAAGGTTATACTTGATGAGGATCTGGCCGACACCGATTTCGTTGAGAAGCACACACACAACTTCGATGCCCTGAAAAAAGAGCTTGAAGCCTTCGACCTTAAAGTCATATCTGATGAAACTGGTCTAAGTCTTCGGGAAATAAACAAGTTGGCTCGTATCTATGCTGAATCCAAGCCAGCTGCAATCGTTGGAGGGTGGGGATTCCAGCGGCGTCGTAATGGAGCTCAGGTCTATCGCCTCCTGGATGCGCTTGCTGCTCTGTGCGGAAATGTGGGCGTGCCGGGTGGTGGGGTCAGCCATGGAATGGACGAGACTCGCTGGTTCGAATCCCGTAAGGTCCTTTTGAGGGTGGGTACAGCAAGGCGTGAGATCCCTAAGCCCCAGACGTGGAAGGGAATTATGACTTGTGGGGATCCTCCAATAGAAGTGGCTTTCATTACAGCCGCAAATCCCGTTTGCCAGTGTCCCAATTCCAATCTTGCTCCAAGGGCAATCGCTGGCATTGACTTTGTTATCGTTGCAGAAATGTTTATGACAGATACGGCTATGCTGGCAGATCTTGTTTTGCCCACCACTCACTTCCTCCAGGAGACCGATCTTGTAGGTAGCTATTGGCACAACTATGTAATGCCTGTAAATGTTGCGCAAGCCAGATTGGGGGAAGAGAAGACCGACCTTGAGATTTTTGCTCTTTTGGCGAAGCGAATGGGCCTCGAAAAAGAGTTTCCCAACGATGCAATGTTTTTTCTAGAAATTCTTGCCGAACCCCTCAAGCAGTATGGTTTCAAGCTTTCCCAACTTATGGAGGGGCCTGTAAGGCCACCCACGCATGAAGTTCCCTTTTCGGATAAAAGGTTCCCGACCCCTAGCGGCAGGATTGAGCTTATCTCTGAGATCGTCATACCTTCGACAAAGAGATCCAGCGCCTACCCCTATTACCTTCTTTCTCCTCATCCCGCTAGTCAGACGCATTCTCAAGCACGCAGTATCCCGTCGAAGGGGTATCCTCAAGCAGAGGTATCACCGAGAGTTGCTCAAACGCTTGGTGTTGACAGGGGGTCTCTAATTAAGGTAAAGACTCCGCAGGGGGAATTGATATGTCATGTCGAAGTTGTGCCCGCCCTAAGGGACGACGTTGTGGTCATACATGAGGGAACTTGGGAGATGATGGGTGGGAGTGTGAACAGATTGACATCTGACGAGCTCAGTGACGAAGGTCTGTGTGCCACATACAACGATTTAGCCTGCAGTCTCTCCAAAGTCGAACCATCCGCTAAATCTGTAAGAGGTTCAAGGTGATTGAGGAGGCAAGGTTTGGCTAAACAATCCATAAGAGTTGTATTCATGCCTGATTCACGGGAGGTTTGGGTCGTCTCTGGTTCCACAATTCGCGATGCCCTATTAGCAGCGTCCATCCCCATCTCAATGCCATGTGGCGGCCACGGCCGCTGCGGCAGATGCCTCGTGCAGGTGAGCGGGGGGGTGACTGCACCTAGTGAGGCTGAGCTTCGATTGCTTGGTACCCATTCGGGCAATATGCGCCTTGCTTGCATGGCGAGACTCGAGGGTGACGCAGAGGTCGTCATACCAAGGGCCACACGCGTAACCGTTCAGAAGGTGAGCACCTCAGGCAGGTCGAGCGGGAGATATCACTTCGATCCTGGGATCGTGAAGGTGTATCTTGGCAAGTGGCGCTCGCCAAGAACGTGGAAGAGACTTGCCACCTATGGAATTGGTGTTGAGGATGTAACAATAGGGATGGTCAACCCGACTCTCGTTGATGCCAAGCTACGTGAGGATCATGAGTGGCAGCTTGGTCTCCACAGCGATGCCACGGTTGTAGCTTCACCCGAAGGAATTATCGGATTTGAAGCGGGCAACACGACTGATGAGTGTTACGGCATCGCAGTGGACATTGGAACTAACACGGTTGTCTGCTCTATGGTAGATCTTCTCAGTGGTTGTGAAATAGGTGTCACATCTGCAATCAACCCTCAGGTAGCTCATGGTGACGATGTCATCTCGAGAATCAGATTCTCAAAGAAGCCTGGTGGACTCAATCTACTCAGGGATGAGATTGTTCATCTCATTAAAGGACTTACCGCTGAGCTGGTGAGCAGGCTCAATATCGATCCTAGCCGTGTCTATCTTTGTAGTGCAGTCGGCAATACGGCGATGCAACACATTCTCATCGGAATCTCCCCCGTGGATCTGGGACGTGCACCTTATAGATCGAAGCTAACTTTGGGTGTTGATATGCCAGCTGAGCAAGCTGGACTTCTTGGGCACCAGCGTTGCAGGCTCATCATGCCGCCGCCAATCGGTGGTTTTGTCGGAAGTGATATTGTTGCTATGATTGTCTCTCAGGCGCTGCATAGAAGGCGGGTTCCTGCAGTTGCAATTGACATTGGCACAAATGGTGAGATCGTCTTGGTAACCGGTGATAGGATTTTAGCTTGCTCGACAGCTGCCGGACCAGCTTTTGAAGGAGAAAGAATAAGTTCAGGAGTAAGAGCTGTTGATGGTGCTATTGAGGACGTAAGCATAAAACGCGGTGATGTGGTTCTCAAGACAATCGGTAAAGGTCTGCCCGTTGGAGTCTGTGGATCGGGGTTGATCGCTGCAATAGCCGAGCTCCTGAGGGTAGGTGTTATTGAACCTAGCGGACGGATCAGGAGACCGGGTGAGATTGCGAATGCCAAGCTTGCTCAGCGCGTACGCGAGAATGACACAGGCAGAGAGTTTGTGCTCTTGAAAGAACCCATGATAAGCGTGAGGCAGGGGGACGTCAGGGAAGTTCAACTGGGCAAGGCTGCAATCTGTGCAGGTATAAAGGTGCTTGCATCCATTGCTGGCATAGACGTGGACGAAATAAGGACAGCCCTCGTTGCGGGGAGCTTTGGCTCGTCTCTCAGGGCTGCATGCTTTAAGCGCCTCGGATTTCTACCCCAAAGCTTCAGTGGCAGGATAAGGTCAATTGGTAATTCCGCTATTGAGGGAGCCAAGATGTTTCTTGTATCGAGGCAAGCAAGGGATGAAGCATTCTCCCTTGCAGAGAGATGTGAACATGTTGAGCTTTTCTCCCATGCAACTTTCAAAGAAGAATTTTACGCAAGCATTGGCTTCCCAGCTCCCTGAGGATTTACACCTACCTTTTGTGCATTCTTTCGCAAATTGCAAGCTTCGCAGAATCTGAGACTCAAGTTGCTATCTTGTTTTTGCATCGCCTTGGATTTTCCATCCGATTGTGGTTAGAGAAGTTAGTAAGAGATGCCCCACTTTGACAAAGCCTCTTCGTGAAGCCCTTGTATCTGGCACGGTGCTTGCACATAAGAGGTGGTGACAACTGAATAGCAAGGCCAAATGGAGTTCCCTGCTATGCTCGTGATTTGCCAGGTCGTGGGCTGATCTCCAGGAAAACTAAACCTCGAGTTTCACGTTTACCTCGCACACGACATTGCAGTGGGGAACTCCATTTGGCTTTTTGCAATCCCCATCATACCATCTTGTAATTGACAGCTGCAATCCGTTTCTGCTAACTTCATGATTGCCTTTGCTAAAATTGCCCAAGGATGGAAAATGGTTACCCAATATGACATCGCAAAGCTAAGCCAGGAGGTCGCCAGGCGTGTAATCTCCCGAATGACTCCTGGAATTGGGGATCGTATTCTGGTTCCTATAGGTGTTTCAGCGCGTCATATCCACCTGACAAGGGAAGTGCTTGAAGGTCTCTTCGGTAAGGGCTACGAGCTCAAGCCTCTGCGAAAGCTGAGTCAACCCGGGGAATTTGCTTCAAACGAGACGGTGACCATCGTTGGACCGCGTGGGGCAATAGAGAAAGTCAGACTACTTGGCCCACTTCGCACTTTCACTCAAGTTGAGCTGGCAAGGAGTGATGGCCTCAAACTCGGACTTGACCTTCCTGTCAAAAGAACAGGTGATCTTGCCGGGACCCCGGGAATAACACTCGTTGGGCCACAGGGAACTGTTGTTCTCTCCGAGGGTGCGATAAGAGCAACCCGCCACATTCATATGAGTCCGGATGATGCTTCACGTTTCGGACTTCAGGATGGCCAAATCGTAAAAGCTCGAATCGAAGGCGTAAGAGCTGTTGTGCTTGAGAATGTTCTGGTGCGAGTTAGCCCCCGTTTTGTACTTGACTTTCACATTGACACTGATGATGCTAACGCTGCTGGAGTGGAAACGGGTTGCTTTGCTGAGGTGCTTGTGTAGGCTATGGAGGTGATCGAGTTTGCCTGAAGCACTGGGTAAGATAGAGACCAAGGGTTTTGTTGCTGCAGTCGAGGCAGCTGATGCTATGGTCAAAGCGGCTAAGGTTGCCCTCACAAGGTATGAAAGAACTGGCGGAGGGCTGGTCGCTGTCTTTGTGCGTGGAGATGTTGGGGCTGTGAGGGCTGCTGTTGACGCTGGAGCAAGAGCTGCACAAAGGGTTGGTGAGCTGGTGAGTGCTCATGTCATACCAAGACCCGATTCGTCGCTTGAGGACATAATGCTTTAGGTCTATGCTTTAGATCTTGAAAAAGTCATAAAGAAGGAGGTCGAGCAACGTGGCAGAAGGTGTTGAGGGAATCTACAGAGAGGCTCTGGGATTGATTGAAACTCGGGGCTTTGTTGCCATGGTGGAAGCCTCAGATGCAATGGTGAAGGCAGCCAAGGTGACACTGGTGGGATATGAAAAAATAGGTGGAGGCTACGTTACAGCCATAGTTCGCGGCGATGTTGCTGCTGTTAAGGCTGCTACAGATGCTGGTGGCGCTGCGGCAAGCAAGGTGGGTGAGCTCGTCTCAGTTCATGTAATACCGAGACCCCATCCCAACCTTGAGGACGTTCTCCCGATCGGCAGACTCCAGAAGACCAAGAAGTAGACAATACGGGAGGCTGAAAATTGATAATTGGTGAAGTAGTCGGCACCGTTGTTGCGACGCGTAAGGAAGAACGTCTAACGGGGCTCAAATTCCAGATCGTAAAGGTCATAAATGTTGATCTTGAGCCAACCGGTCAATTCCTGATTGCCGCTGATGCTGTTGGTGCGGGCTATGGAGAAGTGGTTCTCTGCTCACAGGGAAGCTCTGCACGCCTTACAGCCAAGACAAAGGATTGCCCGGTGGACGCTGTCATAATGGGTATAGTTGATACAATCGAGATCCAAGGTAAGGTCGTTTTCGAGAAATATGCTTGATGAAAAGGTTATAAGCGCAATAGTTGAGGAGGTGCTTAGGAAGCTAAAAGTTGATGTATCGCAAGCAGCTCAAGCCACACGTGGCCTTGGCGTTTTCGCAAGTGTGGATGAGGCTGTTGAGGGAGCACGCAAAGCGCAGCGCGACTTTCAAGATATTTCGATTGAGCGAAGGAAGAAAATTATCGATGCAATGCGCAAGGTCTCGATCGAGCATGCGAGTGAGCTCTCGCATCTTGCCATTGAGGAAACAGGGCTAGGGCGTTATGAGGATAAGGTCAACAAGAATCTGCTCGCGGCAACTCGCACGCCCGGTATTGAGGATCTCCAGCCCGAAGCCGTATCAGGTGATCATGGTCTGACAATTGTTGAGCGAGCACCCTATGGTGTGATCTGCTCTATCACCCCCTCAACCAATCCATCCGAGACCGTGATCAACAACGGGATTGGTATGATTGCTGGAGGCAATTCTGTGGTTTTCAATCCTCACCCTTCAGCTCGCAAGATAACCCAGAGAACGATTGATTTGCTAAACTCTGCAATTGTGAGCCAAGGCGGCCCACCCAACTTGCTAACATGTGTGGCTGAGCCTTCGATCGAGACAGCACAACAAGCCATGCGCCATCAAGACACGAGACTGGTTGTTGTGACAGGCGGAGGAGCTGTTGTCAAGGAAGCTCTGAATTCCGGCAAAAAGGTTATTGCGGCGGGTCCAGGCAACCCACCAGTTGTTGTTGATGAGACTGCTGACCTTCCTACTGCAGCCAAGCACATCGTTGACGGAGCCTCTCTTGATAACAACATCGTCTGCGTATGCGAAAAGGAGGTTTTGGCTGTCGATAAGATAGTCGACCAGCTCAAGGCAAGGATGCTCGAGCACGGTGCAGTGGAGATAAAAGGTCGGGACATTGACCGCCTTGAAGCTCTTGTCATCAAGGAAAACAGAGGGCCATCGAAGCATGCTGTTACTCAGAGGGCGTATGTGGGGAAAGACGCAGGGATTCTCTTGAGAGAAATAGGTATCACAGGTCACGATCAGGCAAGACTTATCATTTGTGAAACGCCACTCAGTCATCCATTTGTCTGGACTGAACTCCTCATGCCTATTCTTCCAATAGTAAGAATAGGTGATGTTGATCAGGGCATCGAACTTGCCAAGAAGGTTGAGCATGGTTTTGGGCATACTGCTGTTATGCACTCTACCAACATAACCAAGCTGTCGAAGATGGCAAGGTTAATAAATACAACTATCTTCGTAAAGAATGGTCCTGCCTATGCAGGTTTGGGGTTTGGCGGCGAGGGCTATACGAGTTTCACAATAGCGAGCCCGACGGGGGAAGGGCTCACATCTGCCCGCACCTTTACAAGAATGCGGCGATGTGTGCTTGTTGACTATTTCAGGATCATCTGAGGTCACTTCAATTGATAGCAACTTTCCCAGCATCGAAAAGTGAAATAGTCAATCGGATATATGAAGCTGGTGTGGTTGGGGCTGGCGGAGCAGGTTTCCCTACCCACATTAAGGCAGACTCACGAGCTGAGATAGTTATCGCCAACGCCTGTGAATGTGAACCTCTTATTCGATCGGACAGGTTTGTGCTTGAGGCTTTTCATGAAGAAGTTCTTGAGGGCTTACACCTCATGATGCTCGCCACTGGTTCGAGCAAGGGTTTGGTCGCTCTACGGGAAGGCTCGAGCATTCCAGATCTTGAGAAAAGATTGGCTAGCTCGCCGGCGCTTGATATTGTGAGAGTCCCCAATACCTATCCGGCAGGGGATGAACATATCCTGGTCTATGAGGCGACAGGCCGAATCATCCCTCAGGCAGGAATCCCGCTTGATGTTGGTGTGGTCGTTTCCAATGTAAATACGCTTCTGAATGTTTCAAGAGCTGTGCACGGTAGGCCTGTGACATCAAGAATTGTCTCGGTTTGTGGCGATATCCCAAAGCCATGTGTCACAGAGGTTCCTATTGGAACCTCTGTGGGCTTTGTCCTCGAGGCTACAGGGAATCAGGTTGATCTTAAGGAGAAGGCAATCCTTCTTTCGGGTGTGATGATGGGGGAGATCTGTGAGGACCTGACAAGAACCGTTGATAAGAGGATAGGTGCAATAATAGTTTTGCCCAGAAGCAATCGCGTTGTCATATCTAAGTCACTATCGGTTGAAACAATGGTGAGAAGGGCTGCTTCGGTATGCTGCCAGTGCCAGCTCTGCACGGAGATATGCCCGCGCCATCTTATGGGCCATGCTATATCTCCACATAAGATAATGCGCGCTGTCGCATGGATGATTACATCGAGTGAAGATCTTGCTGGTGCTCTCCTATGTTCCGGCTGTGGCCTTTGCGGTAGCTATGTCTGTCCGATGGCTCTATCGCCTGACAGGATAAGCTACATGGTTAGAAGAATGCTTGCGGAGAGGGGAATAAGAGCTGAGGCAGTTCCGTCAGAGGTGAGACCACTTAGGGCTTGGAGACTTGTTCCTCATGAGCGCATCCTCAATCGAACAGGTGTTGGAATCTATGAGCGAGATCTCAACTTTGTCCCAATTTCACCTCCAGGTCTTGTCCGCATCCCTTTGCTTCAGCATAGTGGGGTTCCCGCAAGCCCTAAGGTTGCTATTGGTCGGCATGTCTCAAAAGGAGATTTAATTGGTGAACCTCAAGGTCTTGGTGCAAGAGTTCATGCTTCAATTGATGGGATTGTGAAGGCAATTGATGACTTTGTCACGATCGAGTCGAAATGAATAAAGTTGAGGCGATAGGGCTTGTTGAGCTCAACAGCATAGCATCAGGAATACGGACAGCTGATGAGATGGTGAAGGTGGCGCCCGTGATTCTGATTGCTGCGATGACAATTTGTCCGGGCAAGTATATCTCGCTCGTTGGGGGTGAAGTGAGTGCTGTGGAATCATCCGTAAAGCGAGGTAAGGAGGTTGGCGGAGAATGGGTTGTTGACAGTCTCTTCATTCCCAATATTCACTCCGATGTCTTTCCTGCAATCAGAGGAACCGCTACGATAGAGCATGTCAAGGCCGTTGGGGTAATCGAGACATTTTCAGTAGCTGCAGCTATAATAGCAGGAGACGGTGCTGCCAAAGCTGCCAAGGTACGCCTGATGGAGCTCAGACTTGCTCAGGGTCTTGCTGGCAAGTCGTTTGTTACAATGACAGGTGACGTCAGCGACGTAATAGCTGGTGTCGATGCCGGGGTGACACTTATTCGCGAGAGTGGTATGCTGGTTAAGTCAGTCGTCATACCGAGACCTCACGATGATTTGAGGGAGAAATTGCTTTAGAATGCATATTGGCAAAGTGATAGGTACTGTTGTCGCAACAAGAAAAATAGCGGAGCTCAGAGGGGCAAAGTTGCTTGTTGTGCAACCGCTTTCACCCGATCTTGAACCAAGTGGAAAACCCTTAGTCGCAATTGACAATGTCATGGCTGGGCCAGGTGATATCGTCTATTTTATTCGTGGCCGCGAGGCAGCTCATACACGTGATGAGAAGTTCAACCCAGCGGATGCTGCCATAATGGGCATAGTTGACAGAGTTGATCTCTAATGTACATTGGAAAGGTCATAGGTGATGTGGTCTCGACTATAAAGTACGAGACCCTGAAGACCCATAAGATTCTCATCGTCCAGCCAATCGATCCCGATATGAAGGAGAGGGGGGAGCCTATACTTGCTCTCGATATGGTTGATGCAGGTAAGGGTGATGTCGTTCTCATAGTCGATCAGGGAACAGCTGCAAGAACTGTGCTATCAATGGAATATCCGACCGTGCGTACTTTGATACTTGGCATCGTGGATAGAATCGACCTCAGACAGGAGACATCCAGGTGAAGACCTTCTCCTTTGAGGAAGCTTCAGACGCAATCCTCGAGATAGGAAAACGAATGTATGAGAAAGGGCTTGTTGTTGCAACAGATGGAAATATAAGTGTGCGACTTTCTGCGGATAGGTTGCTTGTTACACCGAGCGGAATGAATAAGGGTATGCTTACACGGGGTGATCTTGTTGTCACAAATATGAAGGGTGAAAGGATAAGCGGAAGGCGTGAGCCAACTTCAGAGATAAAGATGCACATAAAGGCTTATGAAGTTAGAGCCGATATTGGGGCAGTTGTACATGCCCATCCACCATATTCCACAGCTTTTGCCGTTGCTGCAATTCCCCTTGAAGAATGCATTCTACCTGAGATTATTGTCTCAATAGGTTCTGTACCAATTGCGGAATATGCAACACCTTCCACTGAGGAAATGCCCCGCAGCATAGAAAATGTTGTTAAGGGTTGTGATGGTTTCCTCCTCAGAAATCACGGTGTTATGACGGTGGG
The DNA here is from genome assembly GCA_029933125.1 of bacterium. Lineage (GTDB taxonomy): Bacteria > Arandabacterota > Arandabacteria > Arandabacterales > Arandabacteraceae > JALGWB01. The sequence continues at coordinate 14,635 of JAOZOU010000014.1, forward strand.
TAAGAATCTCCTTGAAGCCTATCATAAGCTCGAGATGGTTGAGCATCTTGCAAAGATAACACTGCTCACAAGGCATCTGGGTGGCCCCAAACCATTGAGTTCCGAGGATGTGCGGAAGCTCTACACATTGAGAAAGGAGACTGACGGAGCTCCATATCCTGGATGCAGGATGCCGAGTAGCCAGCCAGGAAGTCTTGAGGAGCGTGCGGAGCTTATCAAATTGATTGCTGAAGAGGTTAGCAAAATACTCAAGGGTGGACAAAAATGAGATGGAGTCGCTACTTCCTGCCTACGCTCAAGGAGGATCCAGCCGAAGCTGAAACCGCAAGTCATAGGTTGATGCTGAGAGCGGGGTTGATAAGGAAGCTTTCCTCAGGAATCTACAATTTACTTCCCCTTGGATTGCGAGCTTCACGCAAGGTGGAGAACATTGTCCGAGAGGAAATGAATCGCATTGGTGGCATTGAGATCCTTATGCCTGTCCTCAGTCCTGCAGAGCTCTGGATGGAGAGTGGACGATGGCATGTCTATGGGAAGGAGCTCATGCGTGTGCGTGACAGGCATGATAGGTTCTTTGCCCTTGGACCAACGCATGAGGAGGTTGTCACTGACATTGTCAGGAAGGAAGTGCGGTCTTACCGCCAGCTTCCCTTGATTCTCTATCAGATTCAGACAAAGTTTCGGGATGAACTCAGGCCGAGGTTTGGTGTAGTTCGGGCTCGGGAATTCATAATGAAAGATGCCTATAGTTTCCATAGGGATGAGAAGTCGCTGGCTGAAACCTATGACAAGATGTATGAGGCTTACACCCGCATATTCACCAGATGTGGTCTGAAATTTGGGCCGGTTGAGGCTGATTCGGGTGCGATTGGTGGCGATGTTACCCATGAATTCATGGTTTTTGCTGAGACGGGAGAGTCTCAGGTTCTTGCGTGCGAATGTGGTTACGCAGCAACGAGCGACACCGCTGAGGGTAAGGTCCCTCAATACCGTCCCGATGAGAAGCAGAAGCCCCTTGAGAAGGTAGCGACCCCAGGGATGAAGACCGTTGAGGAGGTTACTTCCTATCTCGGGAAACAACCCTGGCAGCTTCTTAAGACGATAATCTACAATGCTGACGGGCAATTCATTGGTGTTCTCATCCGAGGTGATCGCCAGATAAATGAGATCAAGCTTAAGAGGGTGCTGAATGCTGTGGAGCTCAGAATGGCTGACGCTGCTGAAATTGAGAAGATTACAGGTGGTCCACTTGGCTTCAGTGGACCTGTTGGCCTTGAGGGTTTACGTCTCCTGGCTGACAGGAGTCTTGAGGGAATGGTCAACATGGTAACTGGTGCCAATGAGGTTGATGCCCACTACGTTAATGTAAACCTCGGAAGGGATTTCACCGTTAAGGAATTCTATGATCTTTCAATAGCCAGTGAGGGAGATCTTTGCACAAGGTGCGGCAGGCCTCTTAGAGTCTGGCGTGGAATAGAGGTTGGCCAGATTTTCAAACTTGGGACAAAGTATTCTCAAGCCATGAAGGCAACCTTCCTCGATGAAGATGGAAAGGAAAACCCATTTGTGATGGGTTGCTATGGTATAGGTATTACCAGAACTGTAGCTGCTGCCATCGAACAGAACAATGACACTGACGGAATATCCTGGCCGATAGGGATTGCACCTTTCGAGGTTCTCATCCTTCCAACCAATGTTACCAATCCTGAGTTAAGTCAGACCGCCGAAAACATTTACTCAGAATTGCATGCCAGAGGCTTGGAAGTGTTGCTTGACGATCGTGATGAGAGGCCAGGCAATAAGTTTAAAGATGCTGATCTCATCGGGATCCCCTTCAGAGTTACAGTTGGTGAAAAGGGTGCAAGAGAAGGCATAGTTGAGTTGAGAAGAAGAAAGACTGGCGAGATTCAGCGCATACCGAAGCAAGAAGCGGTCGAGACCGTGACCGCTGTGGTTAACAAGGAAAAATCCGAGGCAACCGTCAGCTAGCCTCGACCCTTACCCTTTTGGCTAGCCTTGACTTCTTCCGTGCAGCTGCTCGCCAGTGAAGCACTCCCTTCTTGGCAGCTCGATCGATCACCGATTGCGCCTGGCGGAGTAAAACAGGTGCTTCTTGAGAATCAGCGCTCAAAACTTTCTTTACAGCGGTCTTAACCTGTGACTTAACTGCACGATTACGAGCTCGGCGCTTCCCATCCTGCCTGAGCCTTTTCTTTGCTGACTTGTGGTGTGGCAATTCAATCCCTCCTCGTTTTGCACCAATATAACACTAGCCACCTGCACTGTCAACACCGCGCAGCGATCTCGGTCTACTGGTCTCCGATGGCTGAGCGATAAGCTCTCAGGTAGGTGTAGACACGCATGTAATCTATCAAAGGAAAGAGGAGCTTTCCCAGAAACTCAAACCTATAGATTGTCCTTGCCATCTTGTAGAAACAGGGGCTGAGGGCAAACCAGAGAAGATGATGTTTTAGCTTAGTAGAAATTGGAGCCGCGCTCGATGGTGGAACTGCAAGATGAAGCCAGAGATGTTTTGCAAGGTCAGGGTGGCGCTTAGCATGAACAGGCAGGGTGTACCTACCCCACTCTTCGAGTTTCGAAAGCATGTCATCGATGTCGGGTCTGTAATGATGGATAGACTTTGCCTCTTCCACGAACACAAATTCAGCACCAGCATAAGACAGCTTCATTGCGATATCGAGATCCTCACCATAGGTTGTTAGTGACTCGTCAAACATTCCGATCTCTAAAAAAAGTCTTCTTGAGATTGAGGCATTTCCTGTACGAAATATGCGGGGTGGAAGAGTCTCTTCGCGCAGGTGCCTGCGTGCACCCTGCCTTTCGATATACCTCGCAAGAGGATGTCTCGCATACTCACGTGGTGAAACAATATCACCCACAGCAGCGATCTTCTCATGCACATGCGCCTTGAGATGAGCTTCTACAAAACCCTCAACAACGGTCATGTCATCATCGAGAAATATCAAGATTTCACCTTCGGCAACTTCAACACCTCGATTTCTGGCCACGGGACGGCCGTGCCTTCCGTGCACGTCAACAATTTTTAGTGGCATATCCCCAAAGGTTTGCTTGAGGTGGGAAAGATCGTCATCTTCGGCATCATTTGCAACGATGACCTCAAAGCTGTTTTTAACTGTTTGTCTGCCAAGAGATCGAAGAAGATTTTGAAGGTGCTGATAGCGTTTGTACGTCGGTATTATTATGCTGGCTTTCTCAGGTTTATACATTTGATTACCGCCTTGTCGGGCAATATATCAGTTGAATACGTGCCGTGTCAATCAAGGTAAGAAAGGCTTTTTGCTTTGAAAGGCAGCTCAATCATCTGTTATAGTGCGCTTTCGGAATGACACAAGCTTACAGCGATTCAAAGGAAAAGATTGCAAAGTCAGCCGGTAGGATAAGCGGCGCAACCATTGTAAGCCGTATCCTCGGACTGGGCAGGGATAGCTTGTTTGCAGCCCTTTTTGGAACGAGCTACATGGGTGATGCTTTCAATATCGCTTTCCTCATCCCAAATTTTTTCCGAAGGGTATTCGGTGAAGGAGCCTTAAATGCTTCTTATGTGCCAGTCTACACCCACTATCTCCATCAATACGGAGAGAGTGAGGCAGTAAGGTTCGCTCGCAAGATTTTCTCCGTGCTGGTCCTCATCCTCGGTGTACTGGTTGCCCTTGGCATCATCTACGCCGCTCCAATTGTTAGAACCTATGCCTTTGGATGGCGGGATAATCCGGAAATCTACAAGCTTACTATAAAGCTTACACGAATTCTCTTTCCATATATCTTCTTTGTCTCACTTGCGGCACTGGGAGCAGGAACCCTCAATTCCAGAGGTTATTTCGGTATTCCTGCCCTTGCACCTGCGATGCTCAATGTTGCTTTGATCACAACCTCCGTTGCTCTCCTCAAAATCTATGATCATCTCAACGAGACTATGGTTGTGATTTTCTCTATCGGAGCTTTGATTGGGGGGCTTCTCCAGATCGCGATACAGATACCACACCTCGTGAAGACGGGGCATGGGATAGGATTCGATCCGGATTTCAGGGATCCAGGGGTTCGCTGGGTAGGTAAACTCATGCTCCCGGGGCTTCTCACATTCGCGGTAACCCAGGTCAACACTTTCGTCGATACACTTCTTGCAACGACCTTACCCGAGGGTAGCGTAACAGCTCTCAGATTGGGCAACAGGATTGCTGTTCAGCCCCTTGGTATTTTTGGTGCAGCCATAACCACCGCTGTGCTTCCGACCCTTTCACGCCATGCAGCAAAGAAGGATACCGATAAGCTCTTGAGTGACTTTGTCTTCTCTACGCGTCTGATTCTTGCCCTCATCCTTCCATCAATGGTGCTGCTGCTCCTACTGGCTCGACCTATCGTCAGGTTGTTGTTCGAACGTGGAGCTTTCACTGCCTCAAGATCAACGCCTATGACATCAAGTGCGCTCATCTTCTATGCTTTCGGTCTCTTTGCCTATGGTGGCTCAAGAAGTGTTATTCAGGCATTCTATTCTATGAAGGACACACTTACCCCTATGAAGGTCGCAGTCGTGACTGTTTGCACCAATGTAGCCCTCGACCTCATTCTCATACGCCCTCTCGGGTTGAGGGGCCTTGCTCTGGCAACTTCGATCTCAGGGGCTGTTGGTTTAAGTCTCCTTGTCTCATGGCTAAGAGTTAAACTTGGAAGGGTCGATGGCCGGCAAATCTGGGAGACCGTGAGCAAGGTCATGTTGGCTTCAGCAACAATGGGGATTGTGATTGTACTTGTCTCAAGGCTTACAGAGCCATTTGCTGTCAATCTCTGGGGCAAGCTATTTCAGGTTCTAAGTTGCAGTCTCTTGGCACTTCTAACCTATCTTGGATTGGCATTGGCGCTCAGGATCAAAGAGATTATTTTCCTTGTGGAGATAGCTTTGAAGCGGGTGCTCAAACGATGAATGAAAGCATAAAGTCCAAACTCAACGAACTTCCCTCATGCCCCGGAGTCTATACTTTCAAGGATCGTCTTGGCAAAATCATCTATGTTGGCAAGGCTAAGTCGCTCCGGAATCGTGTAAGATCCTACTTCGGAGGTGGGGATCTTCCTTCGCCGAGGACCGCTGCGCTCGTTAAGAAAACTCATGACATAGATTTTATTGCAACCAAGTCAGAGGTTGAAGCCCTCATTCTGGAATGTAATCTCATCAAGCACTTTAAACCTCGCTACAATGTCAATCTTAAAGATGACAAGAAGTATCCGTATATAAAAGTGACAACTCGCGATGTCTTCCCATCCGTGTATCCGACACGAGACCTTACCAATGACGGCTCACGCTATTTTGGTCCCTATACCGATGCCAAAGCTATGCGCAAGAGTCTAAAGATCCTCACCTCAATTTTTCCAATAAGGACGTGTCGCAAGCGCTTGCCTTTGAAGCAACCTGATCGGGGCTGTCTCAATTATCACATTGGCAAGTGTGTAGGACCATGCAGAGGGGATGTTTCAGTCGAAGAATACCGCAGACTTGTTGATACTGTATGTCAGTATCTTTCAGGCAGGATGACGCATCTCGTTCGGGCTCTCAGCAAGAAAATGGATGAGGCAGCTCGCAAGTTGAAATTCGAAGAAGCTGCCAAGCTACGAGATATGATCAAGGCACTCGAGAAGGTAAGTGAAAGACAGACTGTCGTGATGGCGAGCCCCAGGGATAGAGATGTCCTGGTAGTGAGATCAGGAAAGCGTTTTGCAATCGGGTACGTGCTCAAGATAAGGGAGGGGAAGCTTGTCGGAAAGGAGGTCTACAGGCTCACATTTGATGGGGAACCCGACAATGAAGAGATCCACGCATCCTTCCTTCAGCAATATGTGGCTGGGACATCACCCTTGCCAGATGAGATACTGCTCGAAAAGATTCCCTCTGGCATTGAGGTTATAGGCGAATGGCTTGAGGGCAAGGCGGGCAAACCTGTTCGGGTTTTCAGCCCCAAGTCGGGGAAAGGTTACGACCTTGTCAAAATGGCTGTCCGGAACGCTTCACTTATCTTAAGCCAGATCACCGAAGCAGCAGCACACGAGAAGATGCCTCATTCGCTCAAAGAGCTCATGAGGTGGCTCCGCCTTTCGCATCCTCCCAGGCTCATCGAGGCATTTGATATTTCCACGATACAAGGTAGTCAACCAGTTGGGAGTCGGGTTGCTTTCAAGGATGGCAAACCCTTGAAGGCACTTTATCGGCATTTTTCCATTAAGACAGTTGAAGGTCAGGACGACTTCGCAATGATGCGCGAGGTGACGCAACGGGCATGGTCGCACATCGAGAGGGGAGAAGAGGAAGCACCTGATCTTATTCTCATTGATGGGGGTAAGGGTCAAGTAAGAAGTGCAATTCAAGGTTTGAAGGATGCTGGGGCGGGGGAGAAGCTGCCTGTTGTCGTTGGGATAGCCAAGAGGCTGGACGAGATATGGTTCCCTGAACGATCTGAGCCCTTGCAGATTCCCCACGATTCCTCTGCACTAAGGCTTCTACAGCGAATCAGGGATGAAGCACATCGTTTTGCCATTAGCTATCACCGCAAACGGAGGCGAAAGGCGGCAGTGAGATCTGAGCTTGAGGTGGTTCGGGGAATTGGATCTAGTTTGGCGAAGCGCTTACTTGAAGAATTCGGCTCACTTGATAGAATAAGGGATGCAAAACCCGAGGATCTCTGCAACATATCTGGCATAGGTAAGGCGAAAGCGAAGCGCATAATTGAGCATCTGAGGCAAGCATCATGAGAGAAATTGTGGAGCGACCTCTTGTCATAAGCTATCTCGCATTCAAGTCACGCATAGGAAATATCTGGCTTGGAGCCACTCCTTCTGGAATCTTCAGATTGTATTTCGGCAATCTTGACACTGAGGCTCTCATTGACTTTTTCAGGGGCAAAGGATCGGTGAGATTTGAAGTTGGTGGTCCTATGGTTGAGGAAGCAGCACGCCAGGTACTTCACTATCTTGAAGGTAAGCTCACAAAATTCACGCTCAAGGTCGATCTCTCTGCTGAGAGCACTTTTTGTAAGCGTGTCTGGCGGGCAACATCGAAGATTCCCTATGGAGAGGTTAGAAGCTATGGATGGCTTGCCAACAGGCTTGGCAATCCGGGACTTGCCAGGGCTGTTGGGCTTGCGCTGAGCAAGAATCCAATCCCTATCATCATCCCGTGTCATAGGGTGATTGGTTCCCATGGTTGGCTTGGTGGATTCAGTGCAGGGTTAAGAATCAAGAGGTATCTTCTGGCTATCGAGGCTGGTCAGTCGGTGCTGGATTTTGGCGAGCCCGAGGAGTAGCAAACTTGACTGAAGAAGTGGCTTGTCTTGTCGTTGGGGTGCTTGAGACGAATTGCTATCTCATCAAATGTGATATCAGTGGCAGTGGTGTGATCATCGATCCCGGTGATGAAAGCGAGAGAATAATTGAGCAATGCGAGGTTATGCGAATCAAACCCGAGGTCATCCTTCTAACCCATGGACACATTGACCACACAAATGCTGCCGCAGAATTGAAAAGCCATTTTGGATGCACGGTGATATGCCATGATCTCGACAAGGAGATGGTAGCCTCAAGAGGACCTGCCATTTGGGGACTCGAACGCCATCCTTGCAAAGTCGACACAACTGTTGAAGATGGTGATGTGATTAACATTGGAGGAGTCGGATTTGGTGTCATACACACCCCTGGCCACACAAGAGGCAGTGTTTGCTTCACTCTCGATAGGTTGCTCTTTTCGGGTGATACCCTTTTCAAAGGTTCGATTGGGCGTACTGACCTGCCAGGAGGCTCTGAGGAGGACATACTCAGCAGCTTAAGAGAGAGAATCGCCTTGCTCGATCCTGGAGTGGTCGTTTATCCGGGTCATGGTCCACCGACCACCATTGGTTATGAAAGAATCCACAATCCTTTCCTCGCAGACTAAGACAACTGAGCTGGTTGACAACTTCGGTCAATGGCTCATAACTGAGGCAGGTGTTTGTCAAGCCACGGTTGAGGCTTACGTGCGGGATGCCATGAGATTCCTTGAATTTCTCCTTACGATAGGCAAACCCCAGCCTGAGGCTGCAGAGCCAAAGGACATATATGCCTACCTTGGTTTTCTGACCAGGTGTGGAATCTCGGCAGGAAGCGCCAAGCGCAATCTCAGTGCGATTCGCGCTCTTTACCGTTTTCTCGCTTCCGAGAAGGGTACGCCCAGCGATCCAACTGAGAATGTGATCTCACCACGCATGTGGCGCAAGATTCCTCGCGCTCTGACAGTTCAAGAGATAGAAGCACTCATGGCACAGCCTGACGTCACCTCGGTTTTGGGATTGAGGGACAGGGCAATGCTTGAGTTTACCTATGCAACAGGGATGCGTGTCTCGGAGGTGATTGGGTTTCGCGTCTCTGACCTCAGTATATCAAAGCACACTGCAAGGTGCTTTGGGAAGGGATCAAGGGAAAGGATTGTGCCTGTTGGTTCAGTTGCTCTTAGGTGGGTTGTTCGGTATCTCGAGGATGCCCGTCCTACGATGGCCAAGGATAAGCGTGTGGAGAATCTTTTCCTGAATCGCCGCGGCAGGCCCTTAAGTCGTATGGGATTTTGGAAGATTCTCACCAAGTATGCTAGGCAGGCTGGCATTAGAGGCAAGGTTACACCTCACATTCTGCGTCATTCATTTGCCACCCATCTGCTTGATGGGGGGGCAAGTCTGCGGGATGTTCAGCAGCTTCTCGGACATAAGGACATAAGCACTACCCAGATCTACGCTAAAGTTGACCTCGAATACCTTCGTGACATGATACTGACTTTCCACCCCAGGGGAAAAGAGCCAAGACATGAAGGTTAGGCAGTTCAGGAAACTTCCTGTAATAGTCCATGAAGTTCTAAAGGCTATTGGGGTGGTGGCTGGCCAGCTTGGTTACTCTGCTTACCTTGTGGGTGGTATTGTGAGAGACATAATAATTGGAACCGAAAATCTTGACCTTGACATTGCCATAGAGGGTGACGCCATAAGGTTTGCCAGGATATTTGCTGCAAGGACAGGTTCAGTGGTTAGGAATCCAACCAGATTTGGTACCTGTAAGATAGAAAGCAAGGCTTTCGGTACGATTGATCTAGCATCAACACGCACTGAGATCTATCCCCACCCAGGTGCCTTACCCCTTGTTCAGCCGGCAGATATCAAGGCCGATCTCGGCAGGCGCGACTTCACGATTAACGCAATGGCTATATGTCTGAATCCCCACAGCTATGGTTTGCTTGTTGATCCATTCGGTGGACATGAGGATATCTCAAAGCAACTTCTAAGAGTGCTTCATGAGAAGAGTTTCACCGATGATCCTACGAGGATACTTCGAGGTATTCGTTTCGCGGCAAGATATGGTTTCAAGTTTGAAAGGGGGACTGCGAGATACCTCTCCGATTGTCTCAAAGGCGGCTGTTTGAAGACTATTTCAGGGGAGAGGATCTTCCACGAGATTGAATTGATATGCCGGGAGAGGCAAGTTGCTAGCGCCCTTGCCATGCTTGCTAGGAAAGGAATCCTTGATGCGCTGGATGGGGATGCGAGAAAAGAGAACCTTGCTAAATACTTAAGAAAGGTCTCTATTGGCATCCAAAGGTTGCGACCCTGTCTGGATGAGAGGGAGGTTGAAGCCTGGGTGATCTGGTTTGGTGCCCTTTTTGCTGGACTGAGCTCCCGGCGCATGCAAAGGGTAATTTCCCACTTAAGACCTCCCGGGCGTGCGAAGAGATTGCTCCTTTGGCTTGCATCCGATTGTAAGCGTCTGCTCAGGGTGCTGAGGCAAAGTCATAAAGATAGTTACAAAACAACCCGGATTCTCAACAAGGTCCCTATGGAAGGACTGGTTCATCTCTATTCGCTCTCAGGCACAAGCGAGCGCAAGGCGGTTCTCAAGTATGCATGCTATTGGCGTCATGTTAGGCCCTCGCTGAGTGGTGAGGATATTGTCCGGCTTGGTGTTTCTCAAGGCCCTATGGTTGGTAAGATTCTTGAGAGACTGACGAAGTTGCGCTTGATGGGCAGGATAAGAAGCCGCAAGGATGAAATCGAAACCATCAGGGAGTTGTTGAAGGGACGACGGAATTGAGCTGTCTTGGTTGACTATGACTTTCACGTGTGCGACTTGACACAGATGGACATGGGTGATATATTGCCACAAAATTGAGGCTCACATAGTGAGCAAGGGGGCTGACTTTCGATACAGGCTATAATAGCAGGTGTTTTTGCGTTATTCCTAGGACTGAGCATCCACGAATTTGCGCACGCTTGGGTTGCGCGCCTTCAGGGAGATTACACGGCTGAGGACCTGGGAAGACTCACACTTAATCCCATTGCGCATATAGATCCTCTGGGAACCATTATTTTGCCCCTTGTACTTCTCATATCCACCCAGGGCAGGATTGGCTATGGCTGGGCGAAACCCGTACCCGTTAACCCTTTCAATTTTCGCAGTCCGAGACGAGGTATTCTGCTTGTCTCGCTTGCAGGTCCGCTTTCCAACATATGCCTGGCTACTATAACTGGTCTTGTGCTACGTCTGGGTGGATTTTCCTCGGGACCGATTGCTCTCATCTTGGACTCGATAACAATGCTCAATCTTTATGTTGCTTTTTTCAATCTAATACCCGTGCCACCTCTCGACGGTTCGGGTATTGTCTCATCCTTGTTGCCAACACATCTGGCCTATCGTTATGAAAGCATTGGGCGATACGGTACCATCCTTGTTTTCGTATTGATTCTTACAGGCGTGGTAACGTACATTGCTGGTGTACCTGCAATGGTAGTCTATGGCCTTTTGACCGGACAGCCATATTGAGGAGGTAAAATGGCAGCAAAGCGAATCTTGAGCGGAATGCGGCCAACTGGCAAGCTTCACCTTGGTAACTACGTTGGCGTTCTGGCCAATTGGGTCGAGCTCCAGGATGAATATGATTGCTTCTTTGAGATTGCTGACTGGCATGCCCTTACAACAGGTTATGAGCATACGGAAACCATTCCCCATGATGCGATCGAGGTTGTTATCGATTGGCTTGCAGCAGGTATTGATCCCGAACGCAGCGTTATCTTCATTCAATCTGATGTCAAGGAGCATGCTGAACTTCATCTTCTGCTATCGATGCTTGTTACTGCCGCGCGTCTTGAGAGAAACCCAACTCTCAAGGAACAAATAAGAGATCTCCATCTTGGCGAGAACGTCACCTACGGACATCTTGGCTATCCAGTTTTGCAGGCAGCTGACATTCTCATATATCGAGCCCATGCGGTTCCTGTTGGCGAGGATCAACTTCCCCATCTCGAGATCACACGTGAGATTGCAAGAAGATTCAATTCGCTTTATGGTGAGGTCTTCCCAATTCCCGAGCCTTTGCTTACTCGATTTGCCCGTCTGCCGGGGCTCGATGGCAAGCGTATGAGTAAATCTGTGGGCAACGTCATTCTCATGTCGGATTCACCCGAGGAGATAGAGAAGAAGGTGATGACGGCAATCACCGATCCACAGAAGATACGAATGGGTGATCCTGGCCATCCAGATATCTGCAATGTATTTGCCTATCACAGAAGGTTTAACGAGGGGGAGGTATCCCAGATCAGGAAGGATTGCGAATCGGGTAGGCTTGGATGCGTGAGCTGCAAGAAAAAGTGTGCCAGTGTGATTGCATCATATCTTGAGCCATTGAGGGAGCGACGTGCTGATCTCGAGAAGAATCCACAGAGATTGGTGAATATTCTCAAGGATGGTGCCTCGAGGGCTCGCAGGGCAGCAGGCGAGACAATGGAGATTGTGCGCAAGGCGATGAAATTCCAGAGGCTGGAGGATGCAATATCAGGTTAAGCTGGATAAGTTTGAAGGACCACTTGACCTTCTGCTCTATCTTATCAAGAAACAGGAGATAAATATCTACGATATTCCGATTGCCAAAATAACCCAGCAATATCTCGAATACCTTAGGCTAATGGAATTCCTCAACCTTGAGCTCGCGGGTGAGTTTCTCCTTATGGCCGCAACTCTTATGAGAATAAAGGCGCGTATGCTTCTTCCAAGGCAGGAAGATGAGGAAACTGAAGTCGAAGATCCCAGACAGCAACTTGTCCAGCAACTCATCGAATATCAGAGGTTCAAAGCTGCCGCAAGCAAACTTGAGGCAATGGAGTTTCAGAGAAGGATGGTATTCACCAGACCTAAGCAAAACGGACACGAGGTTAGCGATGAGGAATATACCTACAACCTCTTTGATCTTGTGACAGCGTTCAAAAGCGTTCTTGAGAAAAAGAAGGTAGAGCACCTCGAAGTTACGGTCGATGAGAGCTCAATCGAAGAGAAAATGGGATTCATTAAGGCGAAGTTGAGTACATGTCGTAGCCTGGCCTTTGAGGAACTTTTCGAAGGCCAGGATAGTGTCATCGAACTCATAGTGACATTTCTTGCTCTGCTTGAAATTCTTCGCCTCGGTCTTGCAACAGTTAGACAGAACAAGCCTTTTGGTAGAATATGGATAAGGTCAAAAGAGGGGAATTGAAGTGGAAGAGCTTGAGAGGATAATTGAGGCACTCCTTTTTGCTTCACCTGAGCCGCTTACAGTTGCGAGGATAAGATCTATCGTTCCGGGTCTTGAGAAGGATCAGGTGCTAGAAGCGATCGATGCTTTGAGAAAGGAATACAACCGCGAGACAAGATCATTTCAAATCGTTGAAATCGGCGGTGGCTACCAGCTCACAACCAAGCCCGACTATGGCCTTTGGGTAAGCAAGCTCTTTGAGGAACGATCGCGTCATAGACTTTCCCGCGCAGCTCTTGAGACGCTTGCTATCGTCGCTTACAAGCAGCCCGTTCTACGTTCAACGATAGAAAGCATACGTGGCGTGAACGTTGACGGTGTACTTCGTACCCTCATGGAGCGGGATCTCGTGCGTATTGTCGGTAGAGCTGAAGGACCGGGAAGGCCTTTGCTCTTCGGAACGACAAGGCAATTCCTCATTCGTTTTGGTCTAAACAAGCTCAGTGATTTACCCAAGATCGAAGAGATAGATGACCTCATAAAGAACTCAGGTCAAGCCCAGAGTTCACTGGACTTAGATCTAAGTGTGCCCGATGAGCTTGGAGATTCTGCGGGGACGGAGGGAAGCGGCGACACCGTAGAGAATATCCCCCATTCAGATGCCAGCTAAGATTAGGCTCAACAAGTTCCTGCGTGACTGTGGATTTGGATCACGGAGGAAGTGTGAGCAATTGGTGAGAGAGGGTCGGGTTCAGGTAAATGGTGAGGTTGTAAGTGATGTGGGTACGCTCATCGATGAAGAAAATGATGTTGTAAAGGTAGAAGGGGTGGTTGCCAAGCCACAAAGGCAGAAGATCTATGTTGCAGCTTACAAACCAAGGGATTTCGTGGTGACAAGATCCGATCCCGAAGGTCGGCCAACTGTCTTCGACGCTCTTAAAGATTTGCCACGAGATATATTTCCCATCGGTAGGCTTGACAAGGATAGCGAGGGCCTCATCCTCCTTACCAATGATGGCAAGCTTGCTCACCGGCTTGCTCATCCGCGCTATCAGGTTGAACGTGTATATCTTGTTGAGGTCCAAGGCAGGATAACTGATGAAACACTTGAGAGACTAATGGGTGGGATCGTGATTGAAACTGGACTAGCCAGAGCAAAATCGGTGAGGCTTATGGAAGCTGATGAGGTAAGTTCGCTCCTCAAGATAACTTTGACTGAAGGCAAGAAGAGAGAGATCCGTCAAATGCTTGAGACATGCGGGCACAGGGTCAAGAGTCTTAGACGCATACGGTTTGGATCAGTGAGCCTCGGTGACCTTGCACCTGGCAAATGGAGATATCTCACGAGAGATGAGTTAAGAGGATTGAGACGCATAGTTGAAGAGGCTTATTTAGAGAAGCTCAAGGAGTAGGACATTTGGCAAAGCTTGTGATAACAATCGATGGTCCTGCCGGTTCTGGTAAAAGCACAACCGCAAAAATGGTGGCAGAGCATCTTGGCTATCTCTATCTGGACACGGGGGCAATGTACAGAGCAGTCGCACTCAAAGCAATGCGGATGGGATTGGATCCGGATGATGAGAAAGGGCTTGAGGAGATGGCAAGCCAAACCAATATCGACATTGTAGCTGATCCCAGAGGATATCGCGTCATCCTCGATGACGAGGATGTTACCGAAAGTATCCGCAGTCGCGAGGTCACTCAGCTTTCTTCACTCGTCTCCGCTGTACCTGGCGTTAGGAAGAGACTGGTGGAGATTCAGCGAAGGATTGGCAGAGAAGGTGGGATTGTTGCAGAAGGGCGTGATATGGGTTCGGTGGTTTTCCCCGATGCTGATCTCAAGATTTATCTTGACGCCGATATTGAAACACGTGCCTTGAGGAGGAAACTCGAACTTGAGGGAAAGGGACATAAGGTTGACATTGAAGATGTGAAGGCAGACATCGTGGCTCGCGATAGCTATGACTCCCAGAGGCAACATAGTCCGCTCATAGTTCCGCAAGGAGCCTTCGTTGTTGACACAACTGATCTTTCAATTGAGGAGCAGGTTGAAAAAGTATTGGCTCTTGCGGAAAGGATAGCGAGGGAAAAAGCTTGAGGTTGCACTATAAGCTTTCTTGGATATTCCTCAATGTTGTCGCCAAACTTCTTTTTGGATTCAGGGTAGTAGGAAGAGAATACGTTCCGCCAGAAGGCCCTGTGATAATAGCATCCAACCACATCTCCTACTGTGATCCGCCGCTGGTGGGAAGTGGCGTTCCGAGAGAGGTCTACTTCTTGGCGAAGGAGGAGCTTTTTCGGAATAGATTGTTCGCCTGGCTTATAAGGAGATACAATGCAATTCCTCTTAAAAGAGCTGTTGGTGATGTTGGGGCTGTCAAGAAAGCTGTTGAACTTCTTCGCCAGGGCAGAGCCGTACTAATGTTTCCAGAAGGTACGAGAAGCCTATCAGGAAGATTTCTCAGGCCCAAGCCAGGAGTCGGCATGATATCAATACTTACATGCAGTCCAGTTGTTCCAACTTATGTTCGGGGAACAAACAGACTTTGGAATGCGTTGTTGCGAAGAAGCCGTCTTGAAGTTAGATTTGGCGAGCCAATATATCCCAAAATCATCGATGGTCAGCGAGATTCGAAAGAACGTTACCAGGCACTGAGCGAGGAGGTGATGCGACGAATTGTCCGGCTTGCAGAAGAGAGCGAGAAAGAATCTTAAGGTCTCCGTAAGCGAGGGAATCGGTTTCTGTTCAGGTGTACGACGCGCTATTAAGATTGCTCTTGCCGCAGCTGGGAGGACTAAGGAAACGGTTTTCACACTGGGCCCCTTGATTCATAACCCACAGGTTGTCGAGAAACTGAGGCAGGTGGGCGTTGTGCCCATCAGCAGGCTTACTAGGAAAGGTGGAACACTTGTGATTCGCTCACATGGTGTGAGTCCAGAGGTCTTCGCAAGGGCCGAGAGGAAGGGATATAAAATCATAGACGCAACATGCCCCTTTGTCAGAAAAGCGCAGGAGCGGGCTCGCCGACTTCATGAAATGGGATATCAGGTTGTGATCGTAGGTGAGAAAACTCATCCTGAAGTCAAGGGTATAAGGAGTCATGTTGAGGGTCGCAGTTTTGTGGCTGAGAACGTCGACCAAGTAAAAAGATTGAACTTTGCCAGCAGAGTGGGTATTATAGCTCAAACAACTGTCCCCTTGGACAACTTTTCAGCTATTGTTGCAGAGGTTGCCAAGAGGGCAAGGGAGGTTTTAGTCTTTAATACGATATGTATTGAGACTGCTCTACGGCAAGAGCGGGCCCGCAGGCTTGCGAGCAAAGTTGATGTGCTCCTTGTCGTAGGTGGAAGGAACAGTGCAAATACTTCTCGGCTAGAAAGGTTGTGTCGAACTATCTGTCAGAGAACCCATCATATTGAGACTGCTCGTGAGATAGATGGGAGATGGTTTAAACAAGGGGAGAAGGTGGGGATTGTTGCAGGGGCTTCTACACCGAGATGGCTGGTGGATGAAGTTGCCCAGAAATTGACTGAGTTGTAGGTATCTATAGCCGTATGGCTAAATCCATAGAGAGGAAGGAGTAGAAGTAGAATGACAGAGAAGGAACAAAGACCAATCGAAGAGGCGTCCGGAGAAAGGACGCAGGCATCTCAAGAAAGGAGGGATCTCAAAGGAGCTTACAGGCACATCAAGCCGGTTCGCAGTGATGAAGAAGACTGGGATGTTTCCCCCGAGATCCTTGATATGTATGAGCAGGCTTTCAAGGAGATGGAAGAAGGTGAAATAGTCAAGGGTCATGTTGTTAAGGTGACTGAAGGCGAAGTGCTTGTGGATGTCGGTTTCAAGTCTGAAGGGGTCATACCTCTTTCCGAATTCGGCGAGAATCCAACAGTGCGTGTTGGCGATGAGGTAGAGGTCTTTCTCGAAAAGATGGAAAATCAAGATGGCTTGATAGTGCTTTCCAAGCAGCGGGCAGATTTCTTAAGAGTTTGGGGAACGATAAAAGATGCCTATGATAACCAGAAGGTTGTTGAGGGCAAGCTCCTGAGAAGGATTCCAGGTGGTGCTGTTGTTGATCTTTTTGGCGTTGAGGCATTCCTGCCGGGTTCGCAGATAGGTATTCGCCATATTCAGGATTTAAGCCAGCTGATTGGGCAGACCATAAGGGTCAAGGTGATAAAGCTCAACAAGCGGCGGCGGAATGTCGTTGTCTCGCGAAGAATAGTTCTTGAAGAGGAGCGCGAACGTCAAAAGCAAGCTTTGCTGGCTGAGCTTGAGAAAGGCCAGATAAGGGAGGGTGTCGTCAAGAACATCACCGATTTCGGTGCATTCATAGATCTTGGTGGTATTGATGGCTTGCTTCATATCACTGATATTTCCTGGGGCAGAGTTAGCCATCCCTCTGAGATGCTTGCAATCGGGGACAAGGTGAAGGTGATGGTTGTTGACTTCGACAAGGAGCGCGACCGCATCTCCCTCAGCATGAAAGACCTTACGCCTAATCCGTGGGAGAATGTTGAAGAAAAGTATCCTGTTGGCTCGAGGGTAAGGGGAAAGGTGGTTAGCATCACCGACTACGGTGCCTTCGTTGAGCTTGAGAAGGGTGTTGAGGGACTTGTCCACAAGTCTGAAATGTCCTGGACTAAACACATCAAGCATCCTTCGAAGGTGGTTGCCATTGGTGAGACCATTGAGGCAGTTGTTCTCAAGATCGATAAGGAGAATGAGAAGATCTCCCTTGGTTTGAAGCAGATCGAACCTGACCCTTGGGAGACGTTAGAACAAAGATACCCTGAGGGAACTCGCGTGACTGGAAGGGTGAGGAATCTCACCAATTTTGGTGCCTTTGTCGAAATAGAGGAGGGCATCGAAGGGCTTGTTCACATATCTGATATGTCGTGGACCAAGCGTATCAGGCATCCAAGTGAGATTCTCAAGAAGGGCGATAGGGTAGACGTTATTGTGCTGAGCATTGACAAGGAGAGTCGCAAGATCTCACTTGGTCTTAAGCAAATTGAGGAAAATCCGTGGACACGCCTCCTTGAAAAGTATGCCGTTGGCAGTACGACCAAAGGCAAGATAGTCAAGATGCAAGACAGAGGTGTTGTCGTCGAGCTTGAAGAGGATGTCGAGGGTTTCGTGCCGCTTTCACATCTTGGTCGTGAGAATATCAAGAAGCCATCTGAGGTCTTCGAGATAGGCGACGATCTTCCGCTTAAGGTCATAAAGATAGATCCTGATGCCCGCAAGATTTTGCTTAGCGTGAGAGATTACCTTGCCGATCAGGATAGGGAGGAGGTTGAGAGATACCTGCGCAAGTATGGTCCTAAGACAATGACAGTTGGAGAGGTCGTTGCTGCTAAAGAGCCAAATGGTGAGGCAGGCTCCGAAGCCCCTGGTGAGGAGTCACAGACTCAAGAACCATCTGAGGGTTCCGAGGAGGGGCCCAGCCAGTCGGAGACACAAGGAGGCGAATCCGGGGAGGTACCTCAATAGAAATTGCTTGACACACAATGCAGCTTATCATATTGATTGAAGGAGAAGGTATAATTCATTGAAGGTGCACAAGTTAGGGGCGTGGGCGATTAGCTCAGTTGGTGAGAGTGCCTGCTCGACAAGCAGGAGGTCACTGGTTCAA
>JAOZOU010000060.1 GCA_029933125.1 bacterium
AACGCCATGAAGCGGGAGGTAGATCGGCTGCTGGAGCGGAAGTAGGGTGTAGGCCACCGCGATTCTGCTCTCAAGGAGATGGGGGAGAAGGGATAGGGGATTGGGGTTCGGTGCCAGCTTGAAAGGAGCACAGAAATGAGCAGAATATTGGAAAAATACCCCCAGTTGCTACGCACTATTTTTGACGGGAAGGCACTCCTCTTCTTTGGGGCAGGAGCTTCGCGAGGGGCGCGCTCAAAGGATGGTAAGCTTTGTCCACTGGGACCGGATTTGGCCGAAGATCTCATGCAGCATTTCTTTGGGCGAAGCGCTGGCTCCTGGGGGCTGGATAAAGTCGTCGATTACTTGGAACGCAACCGCGTTGACCGCTCCAAAATCAATGCTCGTCTATCCGAAATATTTGACCCCTTCATGCCACATGAGCCATATCGGCGATTGTTTGATTTCCGATGGCGGGCATTTTTTACCACTAACTTCGACACGCTCATTCGACAAGCTTACGATCAAACCAAGGCGACAGCTGTTGGCAGGCAGCAATTATTGGAGATACTACGTTATCAGACGCAAGTGGATTATGGGGACCCTTCCAAGTTGTACCTGTTTGCGTTACATGGATCGCTTAGCCAGCATCTAAACCTCTCTACACCTCTTGTACTAACTGAGCAAGACAAGATAAAGACGCGAGAGAATAGAATCAAGATGCTTGAGCAGTTGGCCTCAATGCAGGGGGGGAGCACTGTTGTATATATTGGCTATAGCTTTGGGGATGAGGTTTTCTGGGAACTCCTGAATCTCCTCGACTCCATTCAGGGCTTATCTAGAAGTTATGCTTTGATGCCTGGCCTCAGCGAGAGTGACAAGAGCTATCTTGCTCAGTATAAGGTCGAGGTTCTAGCTCTCACCTTTGAGCAGTTCATGGACGAACTGCGCGAACTCGCAGAGCAACAGGGAGTGATAATCGAGCCCACAAAGCACACGCTCAGGTTGGGAGCGGGCAAGCAGCGAGTATTGGAATTAACAGAAGAGGAGTACCACTACATTACAGAGCATTTTGATCTTCTGACCGAAGAAATGCTGACGCAGACCGGACCAGAGCCAGTTCACTTCTATCGTGGGTACGATAGCCATTGGTCTTTTTATGAGCGAGAGTGTGACGTAATGCGGTGGCAAACCAGGGATGTCCTCAAAACAGTCCTTTCCTACATGGAAAGGACGCCTCCACCTGCGCCTTCTCGACGGGCAAACCCGATAGTGCTTATTAGCTCGACGGCCGGCGCAGGTAAAAGCGTCATGTTGAGAAGGGTCGCATTCGAATGCTACCGAAAGGGCTATACTGTAGCTTGGGCCCGCCCTGAGATCATTCACACACGGGGATGGGATGTACAGCGTCTCAAACACCTTAGCCAACGACTGGATGGTGACAAATTCCTGCTAGTGGTGGACAATTGCGCTGGGACATATGCAGACGAAGGCCGATCGATGTATGGTTTGACGGCTGATTTGTTGGCCGCATTAGAGGCTGAGACTATTCCGACAGTTATACTCTTGGCCGCGAGATCCAATGAGTTTTATGCCTCTCAGGATGAACAACGTAAGGCGCTGGAAGCCGAAGTACGGCACGGCCGTGGGCACGAAGCATATGTTCGCAGACCCTTGATCCGAGCAGATGAGCACTTTGACTTTGAAGACAAGCTGGAAGACAACGAAATAGTGGAATTAGTGCAAAAGATGCGTCGCTATGGAGCTATAAGCAGTGATTTGCCTGACGAGGTATATCACGCAAGGATCAAGGAAGGCGACAAGATGCTTCTCATGGCCCTCTATGAGGTGACGGATCGTTACTTACGTCCGTTTGATGAGATAGTGGCCGAAGAGTTCGCTAATCTGCGGGAGGCAGAGATAGAACCAGAGCCATCAGTCGATGCATCCACGATAGGAGCGCGGGTCCCAGCCAAGATTTGGGCCGAACTTCGGGAACGTCTTGGACTTCCCCCTGTTGAGCCGCTCCCTGAGGCGGAGCGAGGCAGGGAAGATCAAGAGACCGCTGCTGGAAAGCTCAACCTGACCCAACGCGCCTTTCTCTTCATATCAGCGCCGCACCAGTTTGGGCTCAGGCTACCAGAACCCTGTTTGAGACGTGTGCTTCAGGTAAACTGGGAGGACTTCATGTGCAAAGTGGTACATGAATATGCTCTGAAAGTGATCGTCCGCGACGAGACGCAATATCCCCCAATGTATCAAACCCGGCACCCTTTGATCGCGCGCACTGTCTTCAACTACCTGCTAAGCCCGGAACGGAAATACCGCATTGTGCGTCACATCGTTGAGCACATAGAGTATAGCAGTTTTGCTGAGCGAAGCATGATGTATCGACTGCTCGATGCCGATGAGCTTCAGAAGGATTTCGATCCTTATCAGCGGTGCGATCTATACCTACAGGCATTAAAGCACAACGGCGAGGACACCTTCTTGCTTCAGCACCTCGGGATGCTGTACATGAACGAGTTGCGCGACTTTGAGAAGGCAGGCCAGTATTTTGAAGCTGGCCGGCTTCTCCAGCCTGACAATCCGGCTATACTTAACTCGATGGCTATCCTTGCTGGCAAGAGAGGACAATGGCGACTGCAACAAGGTGACGTGGTTCAAGCTCACCGTCAGTTCAACCAAGCGGAGCAACTGTTCACACGCCAGCGCGAACTTGACCCATCAAGTGAATATGCCTATCAACCACATGCCTGGATGGTCTACCAACGAGCACGTGAAATGGTAGGTGAGTCTGAGCAGATTTCTCTATTGGCTCAAGCGCTAT
>JAOZOU010000025.1 GCA_029933125.1 bacterium
ACCCGAAGGCCTTCATCGCCCACGCGGCGTCGCTTGGTCAGGGTTTCCCCCATTGCCAAAGCCTCTCGACTGCTGCCTCCCGAAGGAGTCTGGGCCGTATCTCAATCCCAGTGTGGCTGACCATCCTCTCAGACCAGCTACCCATCATCGCCTTGGTGAGCCGTTACCTCACCAACAAGCTAATGGGACGCGGGCCCATCCTCAAGCGACAGCTTGCAAGCAGAGGCTGCCTTTGATCACGACAGCATTTGCTGCGTGATTTTATTCGGTATTAGCACCCCGTTAGGAGTGTTATCCCCAACTCGAGGGTAGGTTGCCCACGCGTTACTCACCCGTTCGCCACTCTACTAGGGACCCGCTCATACCCGAAGGTATGTTAAGATCCCGTTCGCGTTCGACTTGCATGCCTAATCCACGCCGCCAGCGTTCGTTCTGAGCCAGGATCAAACTCTCCGTTGTCGGAATATCTGAAGCGACTCAAAGGCCGCTCCTTTTACGACAAGGGCTCCTAAGCTTTGAGCATGCCTGTGTACGCTATTCTGTTTTCAAAGAGCGAAGCGGGCAACTGGCAGAAACTCCCCCGTTGCCGACCTTAATGTATAATTCGAAGCCCGGATTATGTCAAGCTATTTTGTCAATCTCGGTCTTTATTCTCTTCCGTCCGATAATTTATCAAAAGCCCAATCTCGTGTCAAGCTCTTTTTGTCAATGTTAGGCTTTGCCCTGCTTCCTACCGCGCTCAATCTGCATCTTTGATATTCGGATCGATGTGGCAACGGCTTTAGCTCATCTTCCTTCTTAGCTCAACTCTCCGAAAACGCTTGCCGAGTTTTATGAGATACTTTCTTCCCGGCTGAGCGGGCAGGTTAGCATCTATATTTTCAATGCGTTCACCGTCAATTCTTAAAGCACCTTCGGTGATTTTGCGACGAGCCTCGGCTCCGCTGCGCACAAGTCCAAGCTTTCGCAGGAGATCAACAATCCAGATGCTTGAATCCTCTATCTCAATCATTGTCTCCTCAACATCCCCAAGATCTAGTGTACCGCGCTTCGATCCAAATCGTTTCTCAAACTCCTCTTGAGCTTTCGTTGCAGCCTCTCCTCCGTGATACATGCGCACTATCTCACGAGCAAGCTCAGCTTTTACTTCCTTGGGATTTTCTCTTTCAAGCCGTGCTTCTATTTCCTCAAGCTCCTCTTCGTTCAGCTCAGTTGCAAGCCTGAAGTAACGCATGATGAGACTGTCAGGAATCGACATTATCTTCCCATAGATCTCATTAGGATGCTCTGCTATGCCAACATAGTTGCCCAGTGACTTCGACATTCGCTCTTTTCCATTTATACCCTCAAGTATTGGGACTGTTATTGCAATCTGGGGCTCCTGGTCGAAGTTCTGCTGTATCTGACGTCCAAGTAGAAGATTGAATTTCTGCTCAGTGCCGCCGAGCTCAACATCTGCCTCCATCGCAACTGAATCGTAGGCTTGCATAAGTGGATAGATGAGCTCGTGAAGGCTTATCGGCTCACCTGCCTTGTAGCGCTTCTCGAAATCATCACGTTCGATGATGCGAGCAACAGTGATCATCGCTGTGAGATTGAGGGTGTCTAGAAAAGAGAACTTGCTAAACCACTCGCCATTACGCCTTATCTCGGCTTTGCTTGCATCAACAATCTTTGAGAATTGTTCAAGATATGTGGTTGCATTCCTCTCAACCTCTTCTTTGCTAAGACGTGGACGTGTTTTCGATCTTCCACTGGGATCGCCTATCATTGCAGTGTAGTCCCCGATTATGAGGACAACCCTATGACCGAGATTCTGAAAGTCACGCAATTTCCTTAAACCCACCGCATGGCCAAGATGGATATCGGGTGCTGTTGGATCGAAGCCCTGCTTCACCCTTAACGGCCGGCCCTCTTCGAGCGAGCGCCTAAGCTTTGCGCGAAGCTCGTCTTCTGATATGATTTCCTCAACGCCTTTTCTTATCACCTCAATCTGGCGTTCGACTTCCCTTTCAAGGTCTTTCAAACTAAAACCTCCATCGTCCTATTTTGAAGAAGAAACTATCATGAGCCCCTTGGACATGCAAGCAAAATGGACTCCTCAGCGTCTAAGGTGAAGAAGACTCTTATCTTCTTGAACTCGCACAGGCTTTAACTTAGATTTGCTTGCGAACACGAAAGAAGGTGACATGGATTGAATCGTAAGGGGATTGTGCTTCTTATACTTGTTTGCCTACCCATCGGGAGCCTTCTCGGGCTATACTTCTGGTACGCACGTGATCTTCCATCGACTGATGAGCTTGTAAAGGTCAAGCCCTGGACACGAACAGTTCTCTATGACATAAACGGTATCCCCATAAGATCATACTATGAACACAACCGCGTGATAGTTCCTCTCGATGAGATTCCCCAGGATCTTACAAATGCCTTCATTGCAATTGAAGACCGCCAGTTCTATCGCCACTGGGGATTAAATGTTTTTGCAATAGCCAAAGCTCTCATGCAGGACATCCTTGCGAGGCGTATCGTGCGTGGTGCCAGCACAATAACCCAGCAGCTTGCACGCAATCTTTTTCCCAAGCACCTGCCACTTGAGCGCACCTTGAGTCGCAAGATAAAAGAGGCAATTGTTGCTATAAGAATCGAGCGCCACTTCACCAAGGATGAGATAATGCAGATGTATCTCAATCAAATCTATTTTGGTGAAGGTGCATATGGGGTTGAAGCTGCTTCGCGTAAGTTCTTCGGAAAGCACGTTTCGGACCTCTCACTTGCTGAATGTGCTATGCTTGCTGGCATCCCACGCGATCCTTCAGCCTACTCCCCGCGCAGGCACTTTGATCGTGCCAAGAAGCGCCAGGCTTTAGTTCTTGCTTCCATGGTTGAGATGGGGATGATAATGCCTCAGATGGCTGCCAAAGCAAAGAATGATACCATAAGGATTCTGCAAACTCCCAAGCCTGAGGTTGGAGCCTATTTCTGCGAATACGTTAGAAGACAGATTGAGTCAAAATATGGAAGCGATGCAATCTATCGCGAAGGGCTCAATATCTATACGACGCTTGATCTCAGCCTTCAGCGAGCAGCAGAGCAGGTGGTCGAAAGCAACTTGCGCTCTATGGAGAAGCGACTTGGCCTGGCTGCAAAGGATACGACACAGGAGCACGTGCTTGCGGATTCCCTCAAGACCGACTACATCCAGGGTGCCCTCGTTGCCATAGACCCGCAAACTGGCTATATCAAAGCGATGGTAGGAGGAAGGGATTTCGTGGAGAGTCAGTGGAATCGCGCAACTCAGGCACCTCGTCAACCAGGTAGCGCTTTCAAGATATTTGTCTATACTGCAGCCATAGACAATGGCATGACTCCAGCTGACATCATCATGGATGCACCAATTGTCGTAAACATGCCTGATAGTACACAATGGCGCCCACGCAACTTCACCGGAACCTTCTCAGGTCCTGTTACCTTAAGGCATGCACTGGCCAAATCGATCAACATTCCTGCAGTGAAGCTAGCCGAGCGAATTGGTCAAGAGACTGTCATCAACTATGCAAGGCGTATGGGGATAAGAAGTCCGCTGAGACCCTATATGTCAATTGCCCTCGGCTCTTTTGAGGTTACCCTGCTTGAATTGACTTCAGCCATAGGTGTACTTGCGGCCTCGGGAATAAGAGCTGAGCCCATGGCAATCATCAGAGTGGAGACAAGTGATGGTCGCATCCTTGAGGAAAACATGCCAAGTCGCTCCGAGGTCCTGAGTGCCCAAACAGCATACATCATGAATAGCATGCTTGAGAGTGTTGTCAAGGAAGGTACTGCTCAGTCAATCAAGTGGCGAGGGCTCAACCGAACTCTTGCTGGAAAGACAGGAACAACAAATGATTACACAGATGCATGGTTTATTGGATACTGCCCCGACCTCATTGCCGGTGTATGGGTTGGCTTTGACGAGAAGCGCTCAATGGGCGAGAAGGAAACCGGGGCAAGAGTTGCTCTACCCATATGGGTTGATTTCATGAAAAAGGCTCTTGAGAATATACCAGATAGAGCCTTCCCCGAGCCTCATGGAATCGTTCGGCGAGAAATCTGTACAGGAACCGGACTTCTTGCAACAAGCCGATGTCCGAGTACTCGAACCGAAGTTTTCATAAGCGGAACCGAGCCCTTAAGATTCTGCGACCTGCACGGCTCTCAAGAGATCTCAAGCAGGCCTTGAGAGGATCGGTGGATGAGGATGGGTCGGTAGGGAGTCGTCGGCCTTAGGGTAAGGGGAGATGCTCAATCCCTCGTGAAGTTACCTTTCCAATTACTGTGCGTAAGGTTGAAGGACGCTTGCCGCTAATCATGATGGCTTCCTTCAAGAGATCGGTAAACCTTCTGCCCTCCCTTCGATTGCGAGCATATATGAGAGCAATTGCTTCGCCCCTACGAACCTTATCCCCTCTCTTCCTAAGAAGCTCAATGCCGACCGAATGATCAACACTATCTTCCTTTCTCATCCTACCCGCGCCAAGCATAGTTGCAATCCGTCCAACTTCATAGGCATCAATTTCAGTAATATATCCCGATACAGGTGCGACAAGACGCATCCTGCTGGGCGAGAGGGGCAAACGTTCAGGTTCATCAACAATTCTTGGATCCCCGCCCTGTGCCCTTACCATCTCCCTAAACTTTGCAAGAGCTCTTCCTGAGAGAAGCTCCTGACGCAAAAGCTCGTAGGCACGATTGCGTCCTTTGACCTTGCGTGCGAGAAGAAGCATTTCGGCACCGAGCGCCATTGTTACATCAATGAGATCAGGAACCCACTTACCCTTCAAGACCTCTATTGTCTCTCTTACCTCGATGGCATTTCCAATACAATAACCAAGCGGTTCATCCATCCGGGTAAGAATCGCTGTTGCCCTCAGGCCAAGCATCCGTCCAACTTTTATTAGAAGCCTCGCAAGGTTGCTCGCATCACGCGCATTCTTGATAAAAGCTCCACTACCAGACTTTATGTCAAAGACGACCGCATCTGAACCTGAGGCTATCTTCTTGCTGAGTATGCTACTTGCCATCAATGGAGGGCATGCCACAGTTGACGTTACATCGCGAATTGCATAGAACTTGCGGTCAGCTGGGGCAATTTCATCAGTCTGCCCAACAATCGCAATTCCAACCTGGCGAACGACGCGCTCGAAAGCTCTTGGTGTGAGGTTTGTTCTGAAGCCAGGAATGGATTCCAGCTTATCAAGCGTGCCACCTGTATGCCTAAGGGCTCTACCTGAAACCATGGGGACATGCACACCAAGTGAAGCGACAAGTGGTCCAAGGATGAGTGATATCTTGTCACCAACACCACCGGTTGAGTGCTTATCGACTTTGTAATCCTGAATGCTTCGAAGAGTAAGGCGCTTTCCCGAGGCTATCATTGAGGCAGTAAGATCGCGTGTCTCACGCAGGCTCATACCGCGGAAATAGACAGCCATGAGCAAAGCGGAGATCTGGTAGTCAGGAATCGTGCCAGCTACTGAGCCTTTGACGAACCATGAGATCTCCTCAGAGGTGAGACTCCTACCGGCCTGTTTCCGCGCTATTATGTCAACAGCAGCATAATTTCCTTGCATCTCTCATTGACCTGAAACAATCTTTACGCTCGCACTCGCACCTATTCGCGTCGCTCCAGCCTCAACCATTTTGGCAGCTGTCTCCGCATCACGGATGCCACCAGAAGCCTTGACCCCGAGCTTTTCTCCGACAACACTCCGCATAAGGCGTACATCCTCAACAGTTGCGCCACCGGGTCCGAAGCCTGTCGATGTCTTGACAAAATCCATACCGCTTGCTTTAGCTATCTCACATGCCCTTATCTTCTCCTCATTAGTAAGAAGAGCCGTCTCAAGAATTACCTTGGTTATTATGCGCGAGCCGCATGTCTCCTTGACAAGCCGCATATCCTCTTCGACGAGCTTGTAGTCACCCGACTTAAGAGCACCTATGTTCATAACCATATCAATTTCAGTTGCGCCATCAAGGATTGCCCTTCTTGCCTCATAGGCTTTAACTTCCTTCTTGTTAGCTCCAAGCGGGAAACCAACAACCGAGCAGACCTTTATCGCAGCTCCTGTAAGAAGCGTTGCCGCAAGTTTTACATTGCATGGATTTACGCAGACACTTGCAAAACCAAATTGTTTTGCCTCAGCACACAGGCGCTCGATATCTGCTCTTGTTGCATCAGGCTTAAGCAGAGTATGATCGATGAGACTGGCGATATCTTTGCCAACCGATTTTATTCCAGGAGCTGAACTGATGCGACTCGCTCCTGCATCACGTATGTTTGCAACTGCGTTGGGAGCTTTCTCAGCGCACTGGCCACACTGCACGCAAACTGTACACTCCGTAGCTCCGGTGGGTTGAGTTTCACCAAGCTTGCGGACTACTTCTCTTACCACTTGCTCAACAATTGCCTCAAAGTCCTCCATCGAGACCTTCCTTCTCTATGCGAGCTATCTTCTCAATTCTGCGGGTATGCCTTCCACCCTCAAAGGGCGTCTCAAGCCAAACCTTAACTAGACGTCTTGCAAGTCCGCGATTGACAAAATCAGCACCAAGTGAGAGTACGTTGGCATCATTATGGAGTCTACTAGACCGTGCTGCATCGACGTCATAGCAGGTTGCTGCTCTAATGCCCTTGACCTTATTTGCGGCTATCGCTGAGCCAATACCAACGGCATCGATAACGATACCAAAGTCACAGATTTTGCGCGCAACTTTCTCAGCTACGCTCAAGGCGATGTCTGGATAGTCCCCTGTTTCGCCTTCCTTGATTCCACAGTCAACAACCAGGTGACCGAGCTCGGCAAGGTATTCTCTGAGGCGCTTCTTGAGCACAACTCCACGATGATCCGAACCAATTGCAACCTTGTATTGCACTTTTGATCTCACTGGCAATTGTTCCTCAGGCATTCGAACCGTCTCAAAACGCACAGTTTCCCCATCACAGGTGAAGGTCCTCTCAACTACATTCTGAATGCGCTTTTCAAAATCGTAGGTTCCCTCGTTCATTTCAGTCTGAATGGTTTGGGAAGAAGCTCGCCAATGGTGTAAGCATCATAGCCATCGGGACGCCCAATGAGGATGCGCTTTATCCCGAACTCACTCATTAGCTGCAGGCAAGCACCACAGGGCAAAGGTTCAGGAATATCTCTTGAGACGATAGCAATTGTGTCGAGCTTTTTCTCACCATTTGCAACGGCTGAAAGGATCGCGACTCTCTCAGCGCAGACAGTAAGACCATAGGATGCATTTTCGACATTGCATCCCATGTAGATCCTGCCTGATTCCGATCTTACTGCTGCTCCAACATGAAGACCTGAGTATGGAGCATAAGCATTGCCAGAGACATCCGAAGCTTTGGAAATCAAGATCCCATCATCTCTCTTTTGTGGGTCGTTCATCGATCAAACCTAATGAAATAGCTGTGAGCCTAAAGAAAAAGCCTTTGAAAGATTCGCTCCCAACCTATGAGTCAGATTCCTCGGGCTCAGGCTCTACAGGCTCTTCCTCCTTCTTCACCAGCTCGAGCTTTCCGTACTTGAGAAGGATCTTCTTCTGCCCGAGTTTCTCAAATGAAACCACGACAACGGTTTCATCTCGGAATGGGTAGATGTCAATCACATCTCCCTCGCCAAACTTGGGATGTCTTATTCTGTCGCCAATACTAAAGTCGTACTTGCCAAGTGCCATTGCTCGACCCTCTCCTAGCTCAGTTGTATGCGCTCCTTTGGTAAACGTTCGCCAACGAGTGTTACGATGCCCGTTATTCTTCCGTTTTCGATATAGACACGCGGAACGCGCTTACCGATACCACATGTCACCTCATAGGAAATCGTGCCACACCAATCTGCCACTTCATAAACACTGATCTCAGCATCCCCCTGGCGGCCGAAGATAACAACCTCATCTCCCACAGTCACATCTGGTATGCCAGTGACATCGATAAGGGTGACATCCATTGTCACCATGCCAACTATGGGTGCACGCTTCCCTCGGACAAGAAGGTAACCCCTATTTGAGAGTGCTCGTGAGAGCCCGTGACCATAGCCAGCAGCAACTGCTGCAACCGTTGCGTCGCGGTCAAATGTGTAGGTTCTCCCGTAGCTCACGCTTGTTCCTTTTCTGACTCGCTTCACATTGACCACACGTGACTTGAAGGACATCACGGGTTTGAGTCCCCCACCATTGAAATCGGGACGTGGAAACATTCCATAGATCATTCCACCCGGTCTCACCATGTTGAAGTGACTATCGGGATACTGGGTTATGGCTGCACTATTGGCTGTATGCCTGAGGGGAAACTCGATCCCCTGGGCTGAGAGCTTATCAAGAAGGCTTGCGAATCGTTTGACCTGAGATTCTGTGAATTCCGGATCATCAACATAGGTTGAAGGGAAATGGGTGTATATTCCTTCAATCCCTAGATTACCTAAACGTGAGAGCTCGTGAATGAAAGCAATTGCCTCATCTTCGTTGACACCCGCCCGTGTCATTCCTGTATCAATCTCAACGTGAACCTTAACCACCTTCCTACCTGCAAGACTAAATGATAAGGCACGAGCGAACTTAAGATCGGAAACTGTTGGGGTAAGATCCCACTCGAGTATCTCATCTATCTCGCTTATGAGTGATGGACTGAGAATGAGGATCGGCACGTCTATCCCGCAGCATCTGAGTTCAATCCCCTCGTGGAGAGTGGCCACGCCAAGCATGTCAACTCCTTCAGAAACAGCGGCTCTTGCGATCCTCGGTGCACCATGGCCATATGCATCAGCCTTTATGGTGAGTAGTATCCTGACATTTTCGCCTACAAGGGATCTTGTAGCGCGAACGTTGTGTCTCAGAGCATCAATGTCTATCTCAGACCAAGTGGGAAACTCCATGTGGACCCCTCCACAATCACACAAACCGATAACACATACATTAGACGTTTGCAAGCTGCTTCTGGTGTCGCAGCTAAAAAACTGCCACAAACCCCGCACCAAACATCTCGCTTTCCTCACGCCCTTTGATGTACAATATGGGAGCTCAGAGGAGGCGGTTATGAGCGAGGCATTTGACAATTTGAAGGATCTGATAATCCACCTGCGGAGCCCTGAGGGTTGTCCGTGGGACCGCGAGCAGACGCTGAGGAGCATCGAACCTCACATACTTGAGGAAGCCCACGAGATAAGCGAAGCCATTCGCTCAGGGGACAAAGATCGGCTTTGTGAGGAACTCGGCGATCTCATCTTCCTTCTCATGTTCACAGCAAGAATTGCGGAAGAGGAAGGGCTCTTCGACATCGAAGAAGTTCTCAACAATTCCCTTGCAAAGATGAAACGGCGCCATCCCCATGTCTTCGGAGACAGCAAGGCCAAGGAGGCTGAAGAGGTTCTCAACGAGTGGGAGAAGAACAAACAAAGAGAGCTCAGTGCCAAGGGAAAGTCAGTGATGTCCGGGATTCCGAAGTCGCTGCCAAGCCTCATAAAGGCACAGCGGATTCAGCAGCGAGCAGCAAGCCTTGGCTTTGACTGGGAAAAGACTGAGGATGTCTTTGCCAAACTCAAGGAGGAGATAGGCGAGTTTGAGGAAGCGTGGAAAGAGGAAAGGCTCGACCGGGTTGAAGATGAACTTGGGGATATACTCTTTGCACTCGTCAACCTTGCACGCTTCTTGGGCATAAGAGCCGAGGATGCTCTGCAGAGGACGATTGAGAAGTTCCTTGACCGATTCGCCAGGGTTGAAGCTGAAATCGTCAAACGCGGCAAGATGACGCTCGAGGAGATGGATTCTATATGGGAGCAGAGCAAGAAGAAGGAATAGGCGCTGTGAGACCCCTGCCCGATTCCTAATACCGCCCGCTCAGGTAATCCTCGATTATCTGCCTGTGGTCGAAGACAATATCCTCGGGGAGTTCATCAGGTCGAAAGGCTTGAGCCTCAGCTGCATCATCTCCCCCACTCGGATTTCCTGAAGCCGTAGCAACAAACACCACCGATACCATATGCCCCCTCGGGTCGCGCCCCGGATCCGAATAGGTGTGAAACTGTCGCTTAAGATCAACCTTAAGCCCGGTCTCCTCAAAGGCCTCCCGCATTGCCGCCTCCTCAACCGTCTCACCATAGTCAACAAAACCGCCAGGAAGTGCCCATCCCCGGGGCGGATTCTTGCGCTTTACAAGCACAATCGAGTGCCTCTGTTGATCTCCCAGATCAATAATGACATCAACCGTCAAGAGTGGGTTTCTTCGCCTCCACGCATAACCACACTTCGGACAAACCTCCCTCCCAAACCTGGGGTCGGAGCTAAAAATCTCCATTTCTCGCCTCCTTGGGGTCGGAGCTAAAAATCTCCATTTTGGTATTTTGGGGGTCGGAGCTAAAAATCTGCATACGTAGCGCGACCCTCTCCAAGCCTCAAAACGCCCTAGTCTGGACGACTTCGATTCTACAGCAACTGTTGACCCTGGGCAAGCACAGCAATAGATGGGAGAA
>JAOZOU010000015.1 GCA_029933125.1 bacterium
GCCGTATGAGTTCCCGATCGAGGGTGCTGACTTCTCCGTTCAGTATGCCTTGGCGAGCGAGGTAACCGACGCCTCCAGCATGAGCAAGTGGACCCACGTGGGCACCACCGGGAGCAAGGTCACGCTCACAGCCAAGAAGTCTGTGGCTCGTACGGTCTTCAGTGATGAGGCTGACGAGGAATCCATCGTTCCGCTTCTGCCGTTCCTTGAGCGGAAGCATGCCCTGCATCATGCGATCTGCATTGAGCAGGCAATCCTGAACGGTGATACGACGGCAACACACATGGATTCGGACGTCACCGCAAGCACCGATTTCCGTAAGGCCTGGGATGGCCTGCGAGACATAGCGCTCAATACGAAATCAAGCGCTACTGTTAATCTCGGCACCTTCAGCACGGCGAATCTCCGTACGCTGCGTAAGGCGATGGGCAAATACGGCGTGAATCCTGACCGCTGCGCGTGGATCACCAGCATTGCCGGACTGTTCAGCTTCCTCGGCCTGGATGAGGTTATCACCGTTGACAAGTACGGTCCCAACGCAACGGTTCTGAAGGGCGAGCTCGCGAAGTTCGACGGCATTCCACTCATTGTGAGCGAGTATTGCCGTCAGGACCTTAACGCCAGCGGAGTCTATGACGGGACCACAACCACGAAGACGGTTGTTTACCTCGTTAACCGGGACTCGTTCCTCGTGGGCAATCGCAAGGGTGTCACGACAAAGTTTAGTGATCAGGTGCTGATGGAATATGGCGCTCAGGTGATCGTCTCGTACAAGCGCACGGCGTTCGCTGACGTCTTTAGCGGTTCGAGCGACCTGGACGTTGTACTCGGCATCAACGTTGGCTAACCGCTTACGGGCTTTAGGGTCGGCGGGTAGCCGGCTCAAGGGCTTCGCTATCCGCCGCCCATGAGGCTCGGCATGAAAGGAGAGAGCGATGAAGAGGATCAAGTTCAAAGGCGGTGCGCCACCGTTCAAAGAAGTCTATCGCTCTGGCTCAGTAACTCTCCTTAAAGGCGAGACGATTGAGCTGCCAGACGAAGAGGCGGATCGCTTGCTTAATGATTTTCCGCACCTTTTCGAGATGATAGATAAGCGGGCACATGAAGCGCCGCCACAAGATCGCATGGTTCGTAAACCAGGCAGAAAGCGAGGGAGGAGCAAATGAAGCGGATTGCGCTATCGATCCTGATATGTGTCGCGATGATACCCTCGGTCGCCCATGCCTGGCCGTTGAGCACGCAGGAGGCAGTGCAGCCCTTTCAGAAGCTGGCGTATTACGATCGGCAGACAATCGCGGCAGCCGATTCGGTGACCCTGATTCCTGGTGTCGACCTTGACGGATTGACGTTTGCCACATCTGCAGGTTGCAGTTTGCGCATATGGGGTACGAACGTTGTCACACGGTACATGCACTTCGAAGGCGGGGAAGCATTCGAGTTTCCCGACCTCGATATCGATAGCCTGCGGGTCAAGGCTGAGACAAATGCAACGACCGTGAGGGTGTGGGGATGGCGTCGTTAGTTGATCATGCGATAGTGAGCCTTGATGAGGCGAAGGCCTGGATCGGCATCGATGATACGTCGCAAGATTCACTCGTAACGGACATCATCAGTGCCGTGACGGACTTCATCGAGTCGGAGCGCTGTCTTGCCAGGCGGGTAAAAAGGCGCACGGCTGCGATTGAGGAGAAGTTCACAGGTGATGGCACTAACTGGTATCGTGTCAAGCATCCCCCCATCGGCACACTTTCTGAGATTTACATCGAAGACATGGTCACACTCGATGCCAGTGATTGTGCAGATACCGACCTTGTCCGCTACGATCCTGATAATGGGGACATTTGGCTTGTGCAGTACCGGTTCTGGCGAGGCTATCCGCTCAATTGCAAGGTGACCTATACCGGCGGCTGGTCAACGGTTCCTAACCCGATAAAGCAGGCTGCGCTGATGCTTGTTAAGGCGCTCTATCAGTACAGGGATCGGCAGAGTGAGGGTGTCTCGAGCGTGTCAATCGGCGTCGGTGGAGCAAGCCAAAGCGTATCCTATCTGGCTGATGTAGTGAAAGACCCAAATATCTGGACGCTCTTAGAACCCTATCGCCTCGTGAGGTATCGATAGTGAGGATTGAGCTCGAAGGTCGTGGCTTTGAAGAGCTTCAGCGGAAGCTCAAGAAGGCGCGGCAGGCGATTGACCTCGACGGCTGGATGAACCGCTCATGCGCTCGTGTCGTGGCTTATAGTAAAAAGCAACGCTTCCGTGGCGGCGGTGGTGGTAAGAAGGGTGCCGGTGTGCCAGCTGTGCCCGGAATCCTGACTACCAGAACCGGGCGGCTACGAGACTCGATTGGCTGGCGCATTGAGCGCAAAGGCAAAGAGTTGATCGGCAGGGTCGGTACGAACGTGGTTTACGGCCGTATCCATGAGTACGGCGGAACTGCTGGGCGTAACCGTGCAGCGAACATACGACCGAGACCGTACTTGAAACCAGCCCTTGAACGAGAAGCGAGGAATATCAGGCAGGACTTGGGCAAGATGGTTGCAGGCGCACTCAAGAGGGCAGGATTAAAATGAAAAAGCGAGCAGAGAATAGCGACTATCTCAAGAAGGGTTCGAGCGTGAGCTGGCAAGATTGCCTGGCGCAGACCGCTGGGGTCGGTACCAGCGACTACGGTGATAACGATTATCTCTACGTTGGAAAGAATTACAACGCCAAGACGGGTGGCTACAGCATCTGGCAAACGTTTCTGGTATTTCAGGTGCCCACGATACCTGAAACACACGAGATTGAGTCGGCAGCGATTCGCCTTTACGTGGCAGATGATATGACCGATAGCGAGATCACTATTGGCTGTCGATTGACCGAGAGTTTTGGTGACGTTGATTCAGGCGATTGGGATACAGCTGCAATACAGAGCACAACCTGTAGTTCAGAGAACGTAAAGGCCGACGGCGCTGGCAATCAGTACCTCGAGATACCGCTAACAAGCGCGCAGTACTATTACGTTAAAAACCCGAAAGCGCTGTGGTATGGGCGAATTTACTTTCTGCTTCGGATTAACCCTGGCTCTGCGCCTACGGGGCATGAATACCTGCGATTCTACTCAAGCCGCTATGCTACTGAGAGTCTCCGTCCTTATCTGCATGTCTATACCAAAGACGAGAAGGAGCAGATACTCGATGTCCTCCTTACGAGGCTCCAAGCGATTGACGAGTTCAGCGGCTACAACACGACACCGAAGACGGTCGCACGGGACATGGTTCCGGTCTTCCACCTGAACGAGAGCCAATTCCCGGTGCTTTACATATACGGATCCGAGGAGACGGTTGAGCCTGCAGGGTTCGGCTCGGCGTTTAGCGATTGGAAGATAGAAATTGCCGCCGCGGTTTACGCACGGAGTGGCATGAACGAGGCGTTGCATCGGCTCGTGAGCGATGTCAAGCGGGTAATCGAGCAGGATGTCAAGAATTCAACTCCGCTCTTAGGGCTTGACTTCGTTGTTGGGTTGGATGTGACGCGAACGCAGACCAGCGCGGACTGGGTGGCTGATAATAATCGAGGAATCGCAATCATCGAGGTGACAGTGAGGTTCAAGCATAGTCTAACCGAGGGGTGATGAACAATGGCTTTCGCACTTGGAACTAACGCCTTTCTTGGAGTTGGGAAGGAAACAAGTTGGGGGCAAGCAGTTACCGCCGACTGGTACATCGATTTCCTCTTGGCGGGGGAGACATTGAGCCTTAATCGTGAATATGAGTTCCTTCCGAGGCTCGACGGTACCAGCCAGAGGAAGGAGCCTTACCTGAAGCGGCAATTGATAGCTGGCGACTTGCCAATTCAGTTGAACTATGAGGGCATCGAGCTGTTCCTGTATCAACTATTGGGTAGCGTAGACGGCCCCAACCTTATCGGTTCCAGTGACGCCTACGAATGGACGTTTACGCCCGGTAATAGCCTGCCTGCAGGTCTCACACTACACATGAACCGTGATGTCAAGAAATGGAAATATGCCGGCTGTAAAATCAGTGCCGGCAAATTCGAATTCAATTCTGGTGAACCGGGCAAAGCCACGTTTACAATCCTGGGCAAGAGCCTCACAACAGAGACCGCCGACACAAGAGGCAGTGTTAGCTTCAAGACATTCAAGCCGGTTATGCAAACACAAGGCGTCCTGGAGATTGATGATACAGATCGGTCGGCCTCGGTGAAATCGGCAAGTATCAATATCGAAAATCCGCTGAGCGAGGAACAGCCGATTTTCGATGCGGACGGCCACATCATTGAACCGCAATTTACAGACAAGATGAAAATCAATGGTAATCTTGTTGGCTGGCTTGATGCAACCATGTACTCGGCGGTGTCGGCAAAATTCGAGGCAGGCACAGCTGCAAAGCTGGAGGTCATTTTCACAGGCGAAGAAATTGAAACAGGTTACTATTACAAGCTACAGATAACCCTACCGAATATCACGCTCGTAGGTGCCGGTGATCCGTCGGTTGCTGCAGCTGGCCTGCTGGAGGTCACCTGGAATTTCGAAGCCTGGTACGACGGGACAGACGATCAGATAGAGATCAAGCTTATTAACACCAATGGGACATCGCTCTAACGAGGGGGATAGCGGTATGGAGGTCGAATACCCTAAGGAGCTCTTACGGACAATCAGGCTCTCAAATGGCATGGAGTTTGTCACTCGGCGACCGCTCTTTCGTGAGCTCGCGGTTGCGACGCTGTTGCCAGTTCCTGGGCAAGAGCCCGGTCCGCAACAGCCGCCGATAAGGGAGACGAAGCCGGCACAGCTTGTGCAGGCGGAGGCACAGGAGTCCGTCAAGGTGCTCGTTGAGATCGAGAACCTGATGGTGAAGACGGCAGTGAAGCCACGGATTGTGCCTGATGGTGAGCCCAAGCGTAAGGATGAGATTTACGAGACGCAGGCGCTTCCCTATGCGGTCGAGTACTTCCAAAAGCTTACCGAGGCGCATTTTGGCGAGGCACAAGCAGCGCTCGCGCCCTTTCGTCAAGAGGCACGGCGTGATTCTCGATCAACTGGCGCAACGGTACGGAAGGATGCCACATGAGATTCTTGAGATCGATTACGCCAGCTTTCTCTTCGACACTGCCGTTGCTGAGGAAGGCATGCAGTTCGAAATCAGAAAGCACAAGGAATTGGAGGCGAAGCTGAGGCATGGCACACGTAGCTGAGGTCATCATAAAAGCTCGTGACCTGATGAGTGGCGAGCTTGAGAAGGCTTCGAGTAAACTGGACAAGATAAGGAAAGACCTTTTGAAAGTCGGGCTTGCTGCCGGAGCCATGTCCGCAGGCTTGGTCTATTCGATGAAGAAGGTGGTTGATGCGGCAGCAGAGCAGCAGAAGCAGGAATATATGCTTGCCCAAGCGATGAAACACGCAAACGTTTTCACGGCGGAAGCCTACAAGCATGCATTGGATTATGCATCAGCACTGCAGCAACAAACCATCTATGGAGATGAGGCGATCCTTGGTGTTCAGCGGCTTCTGGTTCAGTTTGGTGTGTCTGGCGAAATGCTAGATAAATTAACAGCAGCTACTCTTGATTTGGCTAGTGCACAACGCATGGACTTGAAATCTGCAGCCAACCTGGTTGCAAAATCCGTAGGTAGTACGACCAACGCACTCGACCGTTATGGAATAAAAATTGACAATACCGCTCGTGGGACAGAACGAGCCGCACAATTGGTTGATGCAATAGCAAAGAAATTTGGCGGCACAGCACAGGCAGAGGCGCAAACGTTCGCCGGCAGGATGCAGCAGCTGAAGAATGTCGTGGGCGACCTAAAGGAAAGCCTGGGGGAAGCCCTGTTGCCGATCCTTACGGACTTTGCGCAGAGGGCGACTGTTCTTGTGGGCAAGCTTAAGAGCTGGGCGGATGCGCATCCGGGCTTGATCAAGGTGATTATGGCGGTCGTTGCTGCAATCGCAGGCGGTGCAGGCTTGATTGCTGCCTTAGCCGCTATCACAACAATTGCACCTGCCGTCGGTGCTGCATTTACCCTAATGACAGGTCCTATCGGCTGGGTGATTGCTGGGATAACCGCGCTCGTAGTGGTCGGTTGGAAGTTCCGCAGGCAGATTGCCGAAGCGTTCCTCAAGGCTGCTGATGCCGTCCTTGGCGCACTGGAGAAGATAGTTGGCGGTGTTAACTGGGTTCTCTCCAAACTCGGTATCCATTGGCTCGATGGCGCCATTGAAGCGATAGAGAAGGCAAGAGGCAAGCTCCAGGAGATGATGGCAGATACGCAAGAGCTGGGCGAGGTAGCGGATGCGGCCAGTAACAAGGTCGAGGAATCAATGAATAGGACGCTCAAGCAGACGGCAAACCTGGCTGCAAAGGCATCGGCAACGATTGATGACCTTAACATCAAACTGCGTGAGCCGGCTGTGAGGAAGATAAAAACTGAGACGGAACGATTGGAAGCACCTGAACCCGAAGGATTAGAAATCGAAAAGTGGGAAGAGGAATACGTCGATCCGCTAAGCATCCTCAACGAGCGGGTTATGGAAATCTTCGGTAATACTGCGAAGGCGGTTGTGAGTACTGCTGATACAATTGGCAGCGCCTTTGCGCAGACAGTCGACATGATGCTAACCGAAGGTGTGAGCTTCGCAGAAGGACTCAAGCGGGTCTTTAAGGACATGGCACGGGCGGTTATTGCCGAGCTCACCAGAATTATTGCCAAGATGCTTGTTATCAAGGCATTGAAGACCGTCTTTGGCATCCCCTTCAAGGAGGGCGGTATCGTACCTGGATTTCAAGCAGGCGGCATTGTGCCTTGGTTCGCCAGGCAAACCGGAACGCTTGCGCTCCTACATCCAGGCGAGATGGTACTGAACCGCCAGCAACAGGCCAGGTTGATGGCGCTATTGGCTGGCGCAGAAGCCGGCAACCGTCGAGGTGCAAACGTGTCGATAGTCGTTCAGACGTTGGATACCGAAAATTTGAGCTATGCTTTGAGATACGGCGAATTGGCGAATGTGCTGAGGAGGACCGTCCAGATATGACCGCAACCAAGCTAGTCAACTTTTGGGTAGGCTACAACGATGCTATTGCTGAACGGTCGGAAACTACGATCGAGTCA
Organism: bacterium; assembly: GCA_029933125.1. Classification (GTDB taxonomy): domain Bacteria; phylum Arandabacterota; class Arandabacteria; order Arandabacterales; family Arandabacteraceae; genus JALGWB01. Next base: position 7,111 of record JAOZOU010000015.1, read on the forward strand.
AGCACTGGCGCCGATTCGGGATACCCTGCAACCAATTTGCTGGATGACTCGGTCTATACCTGCTGGCGCTATACGGGAAGTGGTACCGTATATGTAGAGTTTGACCTCGGTACAAGCCTCGAAATCGCCGGCTGCGCTCTGGTGAACCATAACGCCGGTGACCTGGCTCAGACATACAGCGAGCTGAGGGTCAATTATGGGAACTCGAGTCCACCGACGGGCTTGGCAATTGCTAACTCGATAAGGAGCTCCATCGGCAATGACGACTTCGTTCGGGTGTTCCAGACGCCGCTGGCGGGACGCTACTGGCAATTCAAGTTTACGTTTCTGAATTCCGGCACGCTATCGGTCGGTAGGATGGTCCTGTTTCGGGACGCCTTTGGGATTGACGATGGCGTAGGATTAGGTAGCCGGTTGAGATACGAGCATAATGAGCAGGTAGCGAGCGCGGTGGCTGGTGGTGAATTCCGCTTCGACGTCGGTAGGTTGAGACCCGTGCTCGATCTCAACTTGAACTTGATGCCGGTCGAGAAATGGGAACAACTCGAGGATATGGTCAGGGCTGTGAAGGTCAACCACAGTCAGGTGGTGACGACTGTGCCATTCGGCACGACCAAAGTCGGCCCGGGCCAGGTATTTGGCTTGGCGGTATTGGGGTATCTCGATGAGCAAGCAATCGAGATTGTGCCAGTTGTGGGCGGCTATGCTAACGCCCATGTAATTGTGCGAGGTGTGGGTTAGCTGTGGGGTTTCTTGAGGCGGTAACGAATCGAGGCCAGCGCCTGGGTATCGGTTTTGACATTAGACTATACCGCGCAGAGCCGGAGAGCCTGCCCTACTGGCGCATTGGTACGGCAGCGTGGTTAGCGCCGAAGTTCCAACCGTTGATTGCTCAGTGTTCCGATATCACCACTGAGTTATCGTTTGGCGAGGCTATGGCTGGGCCAAGCGAAGTGACTCTCAGTGTTATCAGGAAGCAAGTCGCGCTTCCCAACCAGGAGGTCTATCCAGATATTGTAGAGGCCGTGTTGAATGGGTACGAGATAGTAGGTAGGCCGATTAGGGCCTGGTTGTGCGCGGTAGAGGAAGACGGGACGCTGAATGAGTATCGGATATGGTCTGGGTATGTGACGACTTTCGCTTATGATCAGACAGTGGTGAGGATTGGAGCGATAAGCAAAATTGATCACTTACTCAGCCGCAAAATTAACTTGGACACGATTAACAAGGCCGATTATGGTGATGCCCCTGTAGAAAGTATCGGCCAGGCAATCCCACGAGTGTTTGGCGAGTGGAAGACGGACATCGGCGCGCCGCCAGATTATCCTGATGCGTACAAGAAGCGGGCGGAGCAAGCGGGTCTATGTCCATTCGAGAACGTGGTCCCGGCCTTTTGTATTGCTGAGCGCTTAAGCAGGGATATAGCACCGCAATTTGTGGTGAGCTCACACGAGCTGAAGACGTTCCCGTTTAGTAATCGGCACAGCGTCTATGTGATGAAAGGTCCGGCGGTATTAGTTGCTGATAGTGATGAGGTGACGATAGAGAACGGTAGTAATGGAGCAACCGTCGAATTTACTGCATCGCCAAGCCTCTACTATTCTATGCCCGTCCGCGATTATTATTACGGGGGTACGTTCGCGTTTGACAATCCGGAAAGGGCGTTCGACCGCGAGCTTGAGACGGCAGCGACATTGAGGCAGGGCTCCACGGTCACTTACGGATTGGGCGGACGCTTGGTCAAGTTGCCCGACTGGGGCATCATCGAGAGCGTTAGCGTGCTCGCTGTTATCAGTTATAACGTGCGAGACGGCGAGGAGATAGTAGTCAGGTACGGATTGCATGATGTTGACCAGCCGATGGGGTCACGGTGGGTGGGCGGCTATGGTGAGGATACGCTTCAGGGCTATTTCATTTATACACAACACGAGCATCTGGTTGATCCGTTGCCGGGTAGTTACGCAAGCGATTTCCCGAAGAACCTCGCTGTGTTTTTGGAAACGGACCGTGGGTTGTTGGGAGCTGACGAGTGGCTGAAGGTTCATGCCTTGGCCGTTATTGTGAATTACGAGGGCAGGTTGTTGGTTCAAGTGCGTGAAAAGACCACGCGCGGCTACCATATGGTTCGCAGGCCGAAGTTCTTGCGGCAAGCGCAGACACCAGAGTTTGTGATGCGCGAGAAGGTATTGTGGACGGAGAATTATCCACTGGCGGAGCCAACCTCTGTTAACGTCTATTGCGCCTGCGAGGGCCTTGAAGACGTCACTGGGGCGCTCGAGGGAACGGTGGGGGCCCTGGTTCAGACTCCGGTCGCAATCATGTATGCGCTGTTGAGCGACGTGGACGTTGCCGTCGCGAGCGAAGAGCCGGGCAGCTATGCGCAGACGCTAGCTGCTCAGCAGAGTGATGGCCTAAGGGCCAGGCTGGTTATCGAGGAGCCGCGCACATATGGGGAGGTGCTGAAGGCGTTGGCGGCGGCCTCGTTAGTCGGGGTTAGCTCAAACACTGCCGGTGAATTCGCACTCGTCTATTGGCCAGGGGTAGAGAACCGGTCGCTATATGACGAACCGATTCAGGCGGAGTACGTGTTGCAGGTTCTGATTGGATATACGCCGTTTGGGAGGGTTAAAAACGGCATCTACGTCGCCTGCGAATACTCGCCGCGTTTGGGTAAGAACACCCGACTCGCCTATTGCGATAAGAACGGCAGCGATGACGGCTACGGTAACGATGATTATGCGGATAAGGCAGCGCTGAGTGCCAGTGAGGACAAGTACGGTCGCCACGAGTTGCATTTGGATGCGTATCCACTGAGGGCCTCCTCCGCAGCATTTGTGCGCGACCAGTACGCCAGGATGTTGAGGGAGCAGCGCGTAGCACTGCGTATGCGGTTGACCTGGCGCTATTACGACCTAATGCCAGGGCATGTGATTGAGATAGATGATGAGTCGTGGCGTGATGCTGGCTTGTACTATCCTGGCGAGACGAATGGTCAGTCAGGCTATTGGGCCTATGGTGGGGTTAGCCGTAAGTTCATAGTCGAGCGGGTCACGTTTTTCCCGATTGGGCAGATGGAAGTTGAGGCGTCGGAATTGCCGAGTTAAGGGGGTTGATAGGTTATGAGGATAGTCGCATTGGCCTTGATTTTGTTGGTGATTAGTCTGGGCGCTGGTTTCGAGAGTAGGCTCAACGTGGCAGTGGGCGATGGCAGCATAACGGCAGAGAAGTTGGCGAGAGGCGCTTTGAGCCGCCCGGAGGTATTTGATCGTGGTTTCCGTCCTGACACGGCTACAATCTGCATTGTCTTTGACGACAACTATGCCGATACCTACAGCCACGTGCTCGCATGGAACGACTCGGGGTTCGTGTTTGGGTTCGGTATAGTGCGGCAGTGGATCGGGAACACGGGGCGGTTGACCGAATCGCAGATCAGAACGCTCCATGCCAAAGGTAATGAGATACTCAACCACTCTTATAGCCACAACCCTTGGCTTTCGCACTGCAATGCAACCCAACTTGAGCAGCAGGTCAACGACGCTTACAGGTATCTCACGGATACGCTCGGCGTTGAGGTGCACGGTTTTGATTATCCCGGCGGAGACTACAATGACGCTGCTTGGCTCAAGGTGGCGGAACTGCACGATTATGCGAGCGGCCTCTACGCTGTGCAGAACATGGACTATGAGGCCGACTCCTCAGTGGCCTATGACGCCAGCAATAAGTGGTGGAGATATGTCGGATCTCTTGTTGGCAAGAGTGACAGCGTGCACTGTGGCACCTCCCCTGATTCGACCTTTTACAGCGATCGCCTGATATTTCCAGGGGGCGTCCCGAACCCGTGGTTGTTGCCAATTGGCTGGGCACACGGGCCTGGCTCAACCAGTGGGACATTGATTGGGCTTGAATCCGCCAAGGCAGCTGTGCGATTCGTGCAGCGGAATGGAGCTGCTGCAAGCTTTTACTTTCACTCGTGGGATTCAGCTGGGGCGTGGATCGGTGACTGGCTCCAGTTTGTGAAGCAGGAGGTCGATGCAGGCAGGCTGAGGGTGAGGACGCAGTGGTGGATCGTGCAGAACTACTGCTTGAGACCTCTGGCGGCTGGAGCTAACCTGTTTCCTGCCCAGCACCTGACAAGCTCGTGGGGTGGCAAGCCAGACGGCTGGCAGTATGGCCTCTGGGACGCCGGTACGCAGACTTGGTGGCTGCGGAATGATGGAGGCGGCTTTGCTGGTAATCAGCAGTATGCGGAATTGAGACTGACGGCGGGTGGAATGCTCAGCTTTGCTCGCTACGTGCCAGGTGGCTGCTATGTGTACGCCTCTATAAAAGCGAACGCGTACGGAGCCTTTGCAACAGCCAGCGATTCAGTAGAACTCACATGCCATCTGGATGTAAGGTCGCCCGATTTCTGCTCTGCGTCGGCACTAAATAACGCGGCTGACAATGGCGCTTATGATAGGGTTTACCGAAGGAACGCCTCGTATCAATCCGATCCTGGCGGACAGCGTGATGCGGAGACGGCGGTGAGTTTTGCAAACGGCTATCAGATGCAGTCACGCGGGTTGCGGGGCAATCGGAACGTTTGGAAGGAGCTAAGGTCCTGGCAATACGTCGGTGATCCGTGTGTGGTGGTCTGGAAGCTGCGACTGCGGAACGTGCCAGCGCATGGCTGGAAAGCGAATAGAGGGATAAAGCTTGACGATGTCATCTTTACCGTGATCAGGCGAACGCCCGTGCCAGGGCAGTTTTGATCGAGGCAGGCTAAGCGGGCAGTGATCCAAGTGACGACTGACGAACTGTGGGACTTGATCAAGGATAGGCTCGACAAGATTGAAAAGAAGCTTGACGAGGCCAATGGACGGAGTCAGAGGAACGCCTGGAACATCAAGGGACTCTGGGCTCTCGTGAGCGCCGAATTTGGACTCTTCGTCTGGTGGCTCAAGTCAAAGTTTGGGTAATATCATGAAGAGAAAGCAGTTCTGGACGGACAGCGACATACTTGCAGGCAGGCACATTCTTCTCATGCCCGGGCACGTGAACCATACAACAGGGGCCTTGATCCTCGACACTGAGGTTACCAAGGGCACAGGCTACGGCTGTGAGGCGGAGCTCAACTTGGACATAGCCGTTGTCCTGGCCAAGCGGCTGTGGCAGCACGATGCAGATGTGAGGCTTACGAGTGGTAGCTGGCGGAGAAAGAAACTCATCTCCGAACGCCTTAGGCCAGTGATCACGCTTGAGCTGCATTGTAACTCGTTCCGAGACCCCGATGTTAGAGGTTTTGAGCTCTGGTATGACAATGATGAGCCGAGCAAACGGCTCGCTGAGGCGATAGCGGTGTGCCTGCAGGCACTCGAGATACCGCCTCGGAAAAACCCTATCCGTCGCATGGACGCAGATAGTAACGAAGGTGACTGGCGGGATAAACACGATGCGCTGTTTGAGTACGTGAAGACACGACCGCTGGTGCTCCTGGAGCTTGGCTTCCTCACCAACCGCGAAGACCTCAGGCTTCTCACATCATCTCGTTACCAGCTTTCGCTCGCCTTCCTCATCACCTGGGGCATCAAGCGTTTTTTCTTGAGCGGCAGGAAGAGCGACTCTGGTGCTGGTGGTGGAATGAATGAGACCTGTGATGTTTGACGACGGCGAATACGAAATCCGACTGATGTTGGTCTCCAATCTTGAAGATTACAAGACGACCGAGGATGAAGAAGAACCGTTCGCTATATATCAGCCCCCGAATGATAATCGGCTTGCAACCATTATGATTCGAGGCGACCTACCTCCGTTCAAGCTTCGCTGGGCGTTATGGCATGAGCTCTTGCATCATTTCGAGTTTGCTTACGATATAGAGCTGTCAGATGACGTCGTTGATAACCTGGCACGGTTCATAACTCGATTTCTGCGGCTCAACGGGAGGCATATCACATGGCTACGGACGCCAAAGGCAACCCGATAGAGGCGGCTGCAGGGGAGCTTCGTGAGAAGCTAGAGGCGGCTGGTAATGCAGTCGCCAAAAGCCGCATCTTGAAAAGCATATCACCGACGCTCTGGCAGGAGTTCTATGACCACTATCTTGGTGTCAGGCAGGTTGCCAAAGCCCTGGGTATCGACCACAATGCGGTATCCCGATATCTAAATCGGGCAGGCGTGCGGCAATTTAAAAACAAGTACGCTCGATATGAGAGCAAGCGCTGGCAGCAATTACTCGATATGATGGCTGAACGTGCCGATGGGATAGTACATGAGCGCCCGGTCTTGCGGCTTAATCCATCGCACGATTATGCGATCTTTGGTGATGTCCACTGCCCGGCACATAGCGAGAAGTGGCTGAAGCGGCTTGGAGTTGTATGCCAGCATTATGGAATCACCCGGGCGATCAGTGCTGGCGACATCATTAATTTCGACGCAATCTCGTATTGGGCAAAACGGGAGCGTGGTGAGGTGCCGAAGGTGCAGCAGGAGCTGGGAGTTTACGAGATATTAGAGAGGTTTCTGTTGGAGCTGTTTCCCGATGGCATCTGGCTCATCATTAGCAACCATGAGATGCGACTGCTACACATCCTCAAGCACGAGATACAGGCGGACTACCTGTTTGAGCGACTCTTAAGGACAGGCAAATGGATTGACGGTCAAGTGATCTCGATCGGCAGGAAATTGCGGATATTCCATCCGAGCCGTCGCACGTGGAAACGGCCACTCAATCAGGCGAATGAATTAGCGCTGGCTAACGAGTGCTCTGTGATACTGGCGCATACGCACAGGTTTGCGTTTGCACATAGCGATGCGGGCAGGGTGATCGGTCTTTTGGGTGGGCTGTTTGATGAGCGCTATTTGCGGTATCGAACAAGCGGCTTGAATCGGTATCAATTGCAGAACGGTTTTTTCCTCTGGCGCAAACGCAAACTCATACCCTTCTGTGATGGGCTCACAGACTGGGAGCTTTATGGATGCGATTGAGGAAAGCCTTGACAAGCGACTGCGCGCACTTTTATCTTTTCGTTGCCTGCCGCGCTGACATCCGTTCGTGTCTTGCTTCCTTTACTCCATGGCTACCCTGCAGCGCGGAGCAACTAGCAATGATGGATGCTCCGCCGATTGGAGGAGATCAAATTGGTTGAGATAGCTGGCGATGTGGGGGTCAAGAGCCTCGCGATTCCCGTTATCATGGGATTTGCGGCATGGCTAAAAAAGTATACGGTGGTGAGCAACAAGGCAATCCCGTTGATTGTGGTTGCCATGTGCGTTGCTGTGGAGTGCTTTGCGGCTGGCAATGCGAGTGCCTACACCATCCTCAAAGGTGCAGGCTGGGGCTTTGTAACCGTGGGCTTGTATTCGGCGGCTAAGAATACCGCTGAGGGATTAAGACGATGAGTTGGCATTGGAAATATCACGGTGCTCCTATTTGGGAATGCGAAATCACGCTGAAGGTGTTGATGCCTGGACGCTCGGCAAGAGAGGTGAAAGAGCAAATCGGCAAGAGGATGAGAAAGGTTGAACGCAACTTTTTCGCCGTTGAGAAAGTTCAGGTCACCGACCCTAAGATGACCTCAATGTATGTAATCAGCACGTGGGGATAAGGAGGTTGAATCATGAGACCAGTACCAATATGGGGTTATCTTCTACTTGCGTTGTTGCTTGGTGCTGCTTTTGCTTTGGGCTTTGTTGCCAGAGCACATGCTGACACTCATTTCGAGGTTGGCGCTGGTATGCTCGTTATGGTGCCTGAAGACCACTCGCTTGGCGCACAGGCACTTCGAGCAATTGACGCTGGTATCCGCTACCGTCCTGATGTGAAGGATGGTGACAGCGTCCGGCCGAGCCGCTTGAGTTTCACTTCCAAGTACTTCCAGACCGAGATGACGGCAATTGGCGTTGATTGGCATGCCTTCGAGTGGGAAGGCGTAGAGTTTCGGGTTGGCGCACGAGGGCTTCTCCGTGGCACCTATGAGAAAATGACATTAGGCGGTGAGGCAATCTTCGGTGGTGACTTCTGGATGGGTGATCAGCAGGGCATGTTTACGATTGGTGCTGGCCGGATACCTGATGACCAGAGACCCTGGGTGATTGAGCTTGGGTTAGGCGTGAGGACGGATTGATGGGTGGAAACAAAGAGCGCAAACTCACAGGCGTCTATATCCGAATCCAAGACGAGGACGGCAACTGGGTCAGTAAAGATATCTCAGACTGTACCGAGACCCAGCAACGGCTATTCCTTGATAAGCAGTGGAAGACTTGGGTAATCGAGTTCTGTCTCATCATGCTACGGGTTCTACGAGAGCTTGGTGAGACGCTGGACTTGGAAAGGACGGATTGATGCGTTTATTGGACAAGGTGTGTATTAGCCTGACGCTGGGCATCTCAGTTATTGCATATTTCAGCTATTTTCTGGGATATGACGACCGGGCGTTGTATCTCTCTGTGATCACTGTCCTATGGGCAATTGCTATGATCGGTATGTCCATAGCGGAGAGCCTTGAACGATAGTGGGGCTGGAGGATTCGAGTTGGGAGGAGGACGGATTAATGCGAGTGGTCATTAATGGCGAGGAGTTTATCCCCGTATCGGAGGCTGCGCGCATTCTGGGTGTCTCACCCGCAACGATTCGGCGATGGAGCCGTAAGACAGGGCTTTGCCTGCCGTGCATGATCGATCAAATGAACGGCTACCGGTGGTTCAAACGATCAGATGTCGAGGCGCTCAAGGATCGGTGGATCAGACGTCCGACCGTCGAGGCAGAAATCAGGGCATCCAAGCAGGATCTCAAGGCGGACTAGCGCGGCTGAAGGATTCGACGGGCATGGCGTGAAGCTCACTCGCTCGGTTTGGGATTATGCCGGGCGCAGAATGGTACCGTTCATCGGTCGCCGGAGCTTCTGACCTTGCCCCGACTCGGGTTCGATTCCCGACAGCTCCACAAAATCAAATAGACTATTGGGGACGCCCAGTTCATCCCGAGCGATGGGAGTCGCTCGCCAACGCAAGCCTATGGGCTGCGTTAGGCGTCCTCAGCGCTTCACAAGCAAATAGGGTTGTTTTTGTGGACACAACGTCAGGGGGTTGTTAGAGATCGCCATGAACAACGCTAGGCGCAATGGGGAGTATTCACCCTGGCGACCCCATCATTTCTACTGGGGTCTGATTCTGTGCATCATAGGCTTCTGGCTACTGTTTCCGCTACCGAAGCTCGGTTTGCTGGTCTGGCTACCGTTGGAGATCGTTGGGATACTTTTGATAGTGGACGACCTCTACCAACACTTCAGGCAGAAGTCAGAGCCGGAGTACTTGAGTCCCATCCATAGGTGGTGGGACCAGTTTATTGAATGGCTGAGGAGAAGAACATGAACGGCGAGCCTGCTGTTCACTGCTGGGCAAGTTATCGCGAGTGGCTCGAAGAGCGCGATCCCGAGAACCCTCTGATATTCGATCTGATGATTCACGACAAGATTTGTCTACTCGAAGATGGGCATGAGGGTCCGCATGAATGGACGGATGTGCGTGATATTGTAATTGATTTCGGCAGACGGAGCCAGGAGGGGTAGAGGTCTGAGCCATTAAGCGCTTTCCTTGGGACCATCTTGTTTACAGGGTCGCTGCTCAAGCCAAGACTTTATTATGAAAATGTTGATCACCGCTGCAAGATTCACTGTGAATTCTGCAAGCGAACGCGGCATCTCTAGTATGTCCTTGCCTTGCCCGTGCCCACTACCCGGTCGATTGCGCACTTGCGCAACCCCCAAAGCAAGCTTTTCGAAGTGAGTGTGGAACTCGCCATGATACTTAGGAATAATGCCCGACTTGATGAGGCGGTGCAATAGCTCCGTGAATGTTAGACGGTCTCGTGTTCCAAGGGCAGCCTTCATGGTGCTTTCGACCGATTTCAAAGCGCTTGCAGCTGCATCCTTGGGTCGTTCGGACATCAATAGCGAAACGGCTGTCTGAAATTCTTCCAATGGACCGCTGAAACGCGCTTCCTTCATAAGGATTTGGGCTTTGCTAATGATTCCCCTATGTACGTATTCCGAGTCGACCCGCAGAATCATTCCGTTGACTATCCGCCATGGCGACTGATGAACCTCAAATGCCTGGTTGATTTCTCGTTCGCACCGAATAGCCCGCTCCTCAGGAACACAAGCCATCCACGCTTCGAGGGCATCGAAGACATTGGCGGGTTTTGCCCTATCGATAAAAGTTGCGAAATTCACGGGCACAAGGTTGCATTCGGAATCGTGCGCAACTAGCCAATCCTCGCCGTAGAAGTCTTTCAGCTCCCGCTCCGCCTCTAGAAACGTCGTGTTTCGCGGACCCTCATGAGTGGCGTCCGGCGGTTCATAGATTGAATGCCTGTCCAAGATCCGCCGAATGGATACGCGAAGCTGCCTTGGCAGCAGCACTTTCATTTTGCCGCTTTCGAGCACGTCAGCGTGCCTTCTGCTGAAATAGAGTTGCATCTGTATCTCCTATTTGTCTATCTTAACGCCGTAGAAATCACTACAAACTGCCAGCCGTTCACCCCACTTGTCCTGAAGCACAACCCTTGCATCCCTGGGGTCACCGCCGATCTGAGCGATAACTTTCCGCAAGCCAATATAGATGGTACCAGCGACATCCTTCTTTGTACCCTCATCAATGAGATACCAATCATTTGAGCCGACCGTCAGCGTCCACGAGTGACGATTGGCGTCATATTCGGCATTGCTGAACATGGGTGATTCATCGATTAGCTGCTGTAAATAATGCCGGGAAAGCGAATCGAAAGCTGCCTTGTATCTTGCTTTAGCCTCTTGCTCTGCTTTAATTTTGGCTTCACGCTCGGGGGACGTATGGTAGAGCGCAATGGCAACCGTCAACCCAATGATCCCGAAAAATATCCCCACGATCCAGAGTATAACCTTGACTGGTTTACGCATGGCTTGACCTCCTTGCTTTACGCCTGGCTCTTTGCAGTGCCATTTCTACTACCGTGCCGAGTGCCTGGGCCTGCACGACCTTGACTTCCTCTTCGCTCAAATCTTCAGGTGCTCCCGGCACAGGCTGAGGTTTCAGCCCTAATGGCTTCGCAACTTCCTTGTTCCAGCGTCGCACCCAGTCAACATCACGGAAACGATTGTGGCAGCTACGACCCCTTTCATAGGCGATAGCCTTCTGGATAACCCGGATCTCGAACTCGGTGATGACTGGAAAGAGCACCTGCTGCGACTGTATGCTTCGCATCATATCGCACAACTCATCTATCATAGCAGAGATGAAATGTGCAGGGAGAATATCCAAATCGGTCAGGCGGCACAGCCTAAAAGTCCAGTCCCAAAGAAACTTGTGATCCCGCGGCTCAATGAACACTCTTGCAAATTTCATCGGCTCCGCTGTCCCGAGACCAACCAATTCTAGCATAATGCTCATCCCGCGTCAAGCCCTAAAAATTTTTCTAAAGTTTTTTTGTCCGGGGTCGATTTTTTTCTTGACAACGCTCTTGGAATTTTGTAAACTATGAACGTCATGAATGGAAACCTAAAAAATGGGGAACTAAAGAGACGGTTCGGAGAGGAGATTTTCCGCCTCCGGACCGCCTTGCATATTAAGCAGCAGGATTTTGCAAAGATCCTCGGTATCTCACCGGTGCTTATGAATCATGTTGAGCGAGGGCGGCGAGCGCTAAAGATATTGGAGCTTGTCCGTTTGCGCGAAACCTATGGGGTAAGTATCGATCACATGATCGATAGCATCGTTGAGGATATCGGCGCATGCGCTGACAAAAAAGGAGGGGGTTAAAATGGCTGTTATCGAACAAAGAAGCCCGATCTGTCCATTCTGTGGGCAGAACTGGGAAACTGACGGACCTTGCGATCATGCAGGGTCAACGTATTCCGTCCTCCATCCCGACGGCAGCAGTCACGTCGAGTATGAGTTCGGCGATGACTGCCCTGATGACCCGCCCGCCATATATAAGCGCGGCGGATTGAGCTGGTGGAGGTAATAAGCGGCAATGGTGGTAGCGCGTTGGCGATTTTGTGAAGCAATGTCGCATAATAAACAGATACGCAACTTGCACTTTTTTGCTTTCCCTGGCTCCTCGTTGTTCTCTAATTCTCAGCAAATTGACCCGGCGCACCGTGAGCTGGCAAAAGAATGGGCTTTTGCTGTAAACCCGTCCCGAGACCACGGCGCCGGGGATCTAAACGATAAATTAGCGGTTGCTTGCCACTCGCTCGCCTTGTTCGCCTTCCTCACCACTTCCTTGAACCCCTGCGGCAATGTGCGTCGAGACCAGAGGCAGCAGCCGCTATTCGATTCCAATTTGACTGGCAGCCTCAACCCAGGGACGGGGAGTTTTGCTCACGGAGGAGCGCCTGGCTGCCTCGGAAAGGGGGGATGCGTAGCGGATAGCCAAGCCGATCCATCAGCAAAACCGAATAGCATCACCTGCGGTCAGCGCGGCAGGCCTATCTGCGTGCGACGCACAGGCAGGCAGACCGCAGTTGGGGCTTGCGTAGCGACCAACGGAGGAAGCCTTCACTGCTCCCACTCCAACTATCGTCAGGACTTGAGTGGCGCGCAGGCCCCAACGTAAAAAATCCCGACGGTCGGTGACGAGACCGACCATCAGGAGGTGTATCATGCGACTAGAGCCTATCAGAACACATGGCGAATGTCAAGAATTTGTTTGGGAGCCCGATCCCGTTGACATTGAGGCAGCATTTGGTTTCATCCGGGATACCGCAAGAGCGGTCCGCACGCGTGCGCTTCCACTCTATGACCTCGACACGATAGAGCGCTGTGCCGAATCGTATCGGCAGATGCTCCAGCGCATGCGGATTAACAGAGAGAGATCAATCAGAGCGCGCATCCAAAGATTGCTCTCAAAGGTTAGGAGTGATGGCAATGAATAACAAGAACGACATAAAGGAAACGCCCGAAAGCAAAGTTGCTCCTACGAGTGAGGAAGTCATGGAGCTGCCGGCGGTCCCGATTGATGACCTTGTGCAGATTGCCCAGGCAGCTCAGCAACGCATTGAGGCTATCAAGCTCATCAAAACGGTGGCGCTTGGCGTGACCAATGCCCGGGACTGGGTCGATCAACAGGGTCGCCCGTACCTTCAGGCCAGCGGCTGTGAGAAGGTTGCTAGGACATTCGGCATTTCCTGGCAGATACTTGGCGAGCCGGAGATCGAGCACCTGCCCGGTGGACACATCCAGGTCACCTATAAAGCCCGATTCTCACTTGGCAAAGCCTCGATTGAGGCGATAGGGATAAGAGCCAGCAACGAGCCGTTTTTCAGCACTCGTTGGAAGAAGAACGGAGAAAAGATTACGTTGCCCGCCTCCGAGATCACGCTCGGCGATGTCAAGAAGGCAGCCTATACCAATTGCCTCGCCAACGGCATCTCACGACTGCTCGGCATTCGGAATCTCACCTGGGAAGACCTTGAGAAGTTTGCCGGTATCAAACGTGAAGAGGTGAGCCGCATCGAGTACAGAAAGCGCAAGCCTGAGCCTGAAGGTCGCATCAATCAAGCACAACAGAAGCGGCTCTGGGCAATTGCCAGGCAATACGGACTTACGGATGACGAGGTCCGGAGCATCATCACGCAGGCTGGCTACACGAGCACTGCCGAGATCAAGAGGGATGACTATGACGGCATAATCCACGCCATAGAGACGCAAGGGAAACTCAAGAGCCAGCTGACGGTCGAAGACGTCGACGAGGCGCCAATGAGGAGTGATTCGCAATGAAAACACAATCCTACCAATTCGACATAGCAGAACCCCCCATTGATTTGGTTGGGGCAATTCTTGAAGCCAAGAAACGCAAAGCGCGAATTTATCCCGTCCATTCGAATAGAGCGAGCGAATTGGGACATCCGTGCCTGCGATACCTCTATTACTTGAGAACTGCTTGGCAGGAGAAGCAACCGCCCTCGCCTGAGCTGATTCTCAAGTTTGATATGGGCAAGGCAATTGAGCGGCTCGTTCTGGAAGATTTGCGAGAGGCTGGACGCGAAGAAGGCTTTGAGGTGATCGAAGAACAGCGCCCGTTCGAATGGAAAGAGTTCAAAATTACCGGGAAAATCGACGGCAAATTGTTACGGGATCGCACGGCCTATCCGCTGGAAATCAAGGGCTTTTCAACGCATGCCTTTGAACGAATCAATCGACTTGAGGACATGCTCAGAAGTCCTTATGCCTACATGCGCAAATATCCAGCACAGATAATGCTTTATCTGCTGCTGGACAATAAAGAGCAAGGTGTGATGATCCTTAGAGATAAGAACGATGCGAGGTATAAGCAACTCTGGGTAGCATTAGATTATGAATATGCAGAGAGCCTGCTCAAGAAAGCGGAGGCGGTGAACAAGGCGGTTGAGGCTGGCGAACCACCTGAACGCATGGAGTACGAAGATAGCGTCTGCAGCTATTGCGACTTCCAGCATATCTGCCTGCCCGAGGTTAAGCGTGAGCCTCTGCCGATGCCGAATCCGGCAGAGATGCAGGAGCTGGATGAAATGCTCTCTCGCTGGTGGGAGCTCAAGCCGCTGGCAAGAGAGTTTAGCGAACTTGATAGTGCACTTAAGCGCAAGCTTGAGGGCAAGCGGCTCGCTTTCGGCAGCTGGTACATCGACGGCAAATGGGTCGAGACGAAGCGGTACGAGATACCGCCGGAGGTTAAGGCGCAGTACGTAGTGCAGTCGAAGTATTGGCGCCGGAAGATCGTGAAGATAGAGGGGTGAATACCATGAGGTTTCAGCTCGAAGATTGGCAGAATTTGCATGAGCAAGTGGAATCTATCAAGCATGACTTTGAAGTCAGGGTGCTTGGGGAATTTGAGTATCAGTTCTCTGACTTAAAGGCTTTTCCCCGGGCCATCCGCAGCTTGGCTACCGAGATGCTAAATCGCATCTACCAGCTTGAGGATCACTTTAACAAGCTTACATCAATGATTGGCGAAGAGGTGGCCGAGAGAGAAACGGCGGAGCGATAAACACCGAAATAACCCGACTAATTAGCAAGGGCGAGTGGGGCTACCATGGATGGTAAGGAGCATCGTGACTTGATTGATTTCCCGGTCTCAGACATTTGGCGAGACCATTATTATGAGCAGGGGCTTACGACCTATCCATCACCGGCATACCGCTCGGAGCTTGTAGCAACAATCGATGGTTTGAGAGGCGAGCTTAAGCGGCTCAATGACCTCGTGGAAAAGAGGCGACGCTTAGCTGTTAAGAGGCAGCCACAACCGACCGGTAGACAAAGCAAGCGAACCCAGGGGCAGCCATGGCAACCGGTACGATAACGTATGCTGCAGGTCGTTATCAGGGCGTCTGGTGGATCGATCCACTTGACCCAGGCGAGCGGATCGTAGCAAGAATCGATGCTGTCAAGGCCCACAGTGATGGGCGGCTCACTGCACGGCTTGATGTCACTGCTCATACGCGGCGAGGCGACCTTGAGCTCTATATTGGCAGCTTAAACGTCGTCAGCTTGCGGACTCGCACATCGATAGCCAAAGAACTTACGAAGCGCTTCCCGCTTGAGCATTGGCGTTGGGATCAGATTCTCGAAGACCTCTGTCGGCACGTCATTCGCCGGGAGCTAAGGACAGAACGAGCCAACGTCCTTGCTCTGCGTGAACCTACCGAGCCGGATTATCTGGTTTATCCTCTTGTCCTGGATCGGTTGCCGACTCTCTGGTATGGCCCAGGGGCAGCCGGTAAGACAATGGCAGGGCTATACATCGCATTGATCGTACAGAATGGGCTTAGTTTCAGGGGTAAGCGGGTGAAGCAGACCAACGTGCTCTATTGCGACTGGGAGGTCGATCGGGTTGAGGCGGAGCGTCGTATATCATACCTGGCACGTGGTCTGGCAGAAGAGCGACATTGCGAGATAGCCCTGCCTTATTACCGGCGCTGTGTTCTCTCGATAGCAGATGAGGCAAGCGAGATTGCGATGGACCTCGCTGAGCACAAGATCGGTCTTTTAATCGTGGACAGTGCGGCGGCTGCCTGTGGCGGTAACATCCAGGCAGATGAGACGGCGATCACCTATTTTGCCGCTCTGCGGAAAATCTGCGCTGAGACCTCTGCCGCATCCATAACGCTTACCCACGTCACAAAAGCCGAACGCCGGGACGCCAAACAAAAGCGTCTGCCCCTCGGATCGGTCATGTTCGAGAACCAGCCTCGTATGACGTGGGAGATAAGAACAAATGAGCTTGAAGGCGAGGATCGGCTCCTTAATTTCTTCTGTCGCAAGAGCAATCAGAAGACGCCAGAGCCGTTCGGTTTGCGATTTTGTTTCGGCGATGATCTTATCCAGGTGATTGAGACAATGCCTGAAGAGCCGAGCTCCGAGGAACAACTTGCCAGAGACTATATCATCGAGGAACTTGCAAAAGGACCCATGACGTTGAGAGAACTTGCGCAAGCCACCGAGACGCCTATCAACAGCCTCAAGGTTATACTCTATAGGCTCAAGAAGCGAGGTATAGTGACACGTATCAGACATGGAACCTGGGCATTGCTCGAACACCGGTATGGAGATGAGGTATAATGTACAGCGCAGCACTATTGCAAAAGTTAACAGTAAAAGTTAACACCCCTAAAGGGGGGGAAAGTGTTAACTTTCACTTTCCACCCTTTAGAGAGGGGCAAAAGTTAACACAAAAGTTAACTGTTAACTTTGCTATAACTCCTTATCGCTGCAACAGTTACACGATCCGCCCTGTCGAAAAGTTAACACGAAAGTTAACAGTTAATTCTTGGATCGGAAGAATCCAAAAGTTAACAGCAAAGTTAACAGGTTTCGGCAGGGTGTTAACTTTTCGTACGTTCGTACGAATCACAGCCGCGTGATGGAGCCGGGAGGGCATGGTGAACACCCGACGCAAAGGCAACAGAGCCGAAAATGAGCTGGCTCAGGCTCTTGAAGAGGCTGGTTATTATGTGATGCTTTCAAGAGCAAGCCAGGGCGAGTTTGACATCGTGGCTATCCCATTCGAGGAGCCGCCGGGCAATCCTGAGCCAGGCAACAGATTCACAAAGGGCAGCCAGGCAAAAAGAGCGTATGAGGCTCTGACTCGGTTCAAGCGGTGGTCTACAAAAATAGAGGCTGAATGGGTCACCGGAGCCTTGGCCGAGCCGGAGGATGTGCTCTTGATCCAGGTCAAAAGCGGTCGAACTGGTGGCGCACTCAAGAAATTGCGGCAGTTCCCGAAGCTCAAACCGCCTACCTGCCTCATGGTTGCACTAAGGCAGCGCGGCGGAAAGTGGCGCTTCTGGTGTGTGAGGAGGTATAATTGAAATGGAGGTGCTGAAGTTGGCATTACTCGAAAAAGGCAAGCCGACCGTGTATGAAATCATGCGGGCAGCGAGGAACACAAAGCCTGACTGGCAGACGCATTTCAACATAATCATTCGCTCAACGCCGGATGGTTGGGTTCGTGTCGACATAGACGAAGGTGAGAAGCATGAGACGCTTTACTACTCCAAAAGAGCGCATGCAATAGCCGCACTGGTTAAGCGCTTCGCAAACTTTTTGGTGTGATACCCGCTTATCGTACCAAACCCACCTTGACCAAACCCACCTGTTAGCCACAGCCTCAAGTTAGAGGCGATATGGCAAAGCGATCTAAACTTACACCCGAACGTCAAAAACGTATCTGTGACGCTATCCGCAAAGGATCGCATTTAGATACCGCAGCGCGCCTTGGCAACATTAATCCGCGGACTTTCTATAAGTGGCTGGAGCGTGGCGAGAAGGAAGGCAGCGGTCCTTATTTCAATTTTCTGCAAGCAGTAAGAGAGGCGGAAGCAAAAGCCGAGGAATATCTGCTCGGTCTGATTGTAAATGCCGCAGAAGGCGGTAGCTGGCAAGCAGCCGCCTGGATACTTGAGAGACGTCACCCTGAGCGCTGGGCACGTATAGACAGACTCATCGCAAAGCATAGCCACAGCGGCAGTGTCAATGTGGTGGTGCAGTTTGGTGGCAACGATAACGAAGGAGATAACAATCCAATACAAGCCGCATCTTAAGCAAGCGGAGTTCCACAAAGCGGTGGATAGATGCCGCTTCACAGCTTTCATTGGTGGGATCGGTTCAGGCAAGACGAAAGCGGGGATCGCGGAGCTTCTGCGTAGGGGATTGATGATGCCAGGTGGTTTTGGGATTGTGGGAGCTCCTACCTATCCCATGCTCCGGGATGCGACTGAACGCACATTCTGGGAGATGTGTCCCGAGGAGCTGGTTGTTGACCATAACAAGACCGAGCATTGGGTTCGGCTCATCAATGGCTTCGAGATTATCTTCCGCTCCACCGATAACCCGGACCGCCTGAGGGGGCCGAATGTCTCGCTCGTCTATCTTGATGAGGCAAGCCTTATGCCCAAGCAGGCCTGGCTCATCTCCATCGGTAGGCTCAGGGAGCGAAAGGATTGGCGGTTTTGGCTCACCACCACGCCTAAGGGTCTTAACTGGGTTTACGAAGTCTTCGGCAAAGAGGATAAGGACAGGGCCACCATCCGCGTGGCAACGCATGAAAATCCTTACCTCAATCGCGATACGATAGCTGCCCTCGAAGAGCAATACGTAGGCGACTTCCGCCGGCAGGAGCTTGAAGGCGAATTCGTAGCCTTCGAAGGCTTGGTCTATCCGATGTTTCGAGAAGACCTGCACGTTACCTCCGGCGAGGAGCAATACAAATACCATGTGGGCGGGATCGATTGGGGTTATACTAACCCGACGGTAGTCCTTATTGCCGGGGTTGATAGTGATGACAGCATTCATGTCCATTACGAGTTCTATCGCTCACACGTGACCCTCGATGCCCTGATCCCGGAGCTGAGGCAGGTCACGGCGAAGTTCGGCGTTGAGCGCTACTGGTGTGATCCCAGCGAGCCGGATCATATCAGGGCATTGCAGCAGGCAGGCATACCCGCAGATGCGGCAGATAACGCAATCGTCCCCGGCATCATGGACGTAACGAGCATGCTGGAACCGCTGAATGATAAACCGCAACTGACGCTATCACCCGCATGTGCCAACACAATTGCAGAACTCAAGCAATACCAGTGGATGCGTGACAGGAACGGGCAGTTTAGCAAAGAGATGCCGGTTAAGGTAAATGATCATGGCTGTGATGCGCTGCGCTACATGGTCAGGAGCTGGCGCCAAGGACGTAATCGAGCGCCAACAATCGGGGTGTTGTAAATGCTCACGGCTATCATGAGCAGGATGAGGGCGTTGTTTCGCAAGACGCGCACAAGCTTGATCTATTTCACACCGTATGAGCAGGAACATGGGCTGCGCAATCCAGACCCAATCTCCAGCTTTATCGACTGCTATTCGAAGGTACAGTGGGTCTACTCCTGTGTCTGGGCTATTGCGAGCTTTGCTGCGATGGTTCCGTTTAAGCTCTACCGTCGCAAAGGCGATGGCGAGCTTGAAGAGCTTGACAGAGCGCATCCTGCTTGTGCCCTCTTCGAGAACGTCAACCCATTTTATACGCGTTATCAACTTTGGGAAGCCTTGATCGCCTATCTGGAGCTCACCGGCGTAGCCTACATCCTCAAGGTCAACAGCCGCCGCGAATTTTTCGACTATGACGCGCCGCCTGACGAACTTTGGATAATTCATCCTGCAAGGGTAACCGCGATACCGAGCAATGATTCGTTAGCCCCTGCCCAATATGAGGTACAGCTCGGGCACGGACAGAAGCGGCGTGTGAATCGCGAGGCTCTCGCAGCAGTGCGTTACTTCAACCCCAACAGCCCGCTCTGTGGCCAAGGCAGCGTCCACGCAATACAGGGTTCAATCGCGAGTGATTATTATGCCCAGATATACAACGTCAGCCTGCTCAAGAATCAGGCAAGACCATTTGGCGCAATCAAAGTCAGTGGATTCCTGACGGACGAACAGCGCGAGCAGCTCCGCAACGAGTGGGATAAAGTGCATAAGGGCGTAGCTAAATCGGGCAGGCCGGCAATCCTATCGGGTGACGTTGACTGGATCGATATGAGCAAAACTCCGCATGATATTGAGTTTGCTGAGCTGCGCAAGATGAGCCGGGAGGAGATCATCGCAGCTTTCGGTTTATTTCCCGCTGTTTTGGGCTTACCTACTGCCAACTATGCAACAGCACGTGAACAGAGGCGCATGTTCGCTGAAAATACCATGGTACCGAAGCTCACGCTGATTCAGGAGGCGATAACGCAGTTTATCTTGCGTGATTTCGGCGAAGACATCATTGGCACGTTCGATCTGTCGGCAGTGCCGGCCCTCAAAGATGATGAGGAGCGAAAGGCGAAAATCGCAACGATGCTCGTTGAGAAGCGTATCCTCACGCCGAACGAAGCGCGGCAACTGTACTACAAGCTGGAGCCATATGATGGCGGCGATGACGTGCTGGCGCTTATGACACTTATACCTGTTGGCACTCCGCCGCCTGAGAAGGGGCAAAAAAGTATACACGGTAGAAACGGAGGTGGACCGCAGTATACACCGCAGCAGTCACGGCGATGGTTGAAATATGTGCGCCGAATAAAGACGATTGAGCGGCAGGCAGAGCGTTGGATCAGAGAAATGTTTGACAAGCAGGAAGCAGAAATCCTTAAGGCATTGCGCCGATCCAGACGTGATCTCGACGATGTGATCGACTCCGCCATGCTTGCTGAGATAGCTGCCCCAGTTGTTAAGCGAGTCCTCGTTGCTGCAGCCGAAGAGGGAATCAAGCATGGAAAAGAGCCGCTGGAGTTTCTGGCTATTGATTTTTCTCTGGAATCACCTGAGCTGGTTGCTTGGCTTGAGAGCCATGCTGCTGAAGCGGTAACGCAAATCAATCGTACAACGCAGCAGCTCCTCAATGTGAGCATCACCGAGGCTATTGCAAACGGTGAGAGCATCAAGCAGATAGAGAGCCGAATCCATGAGGTCTTTGATCGCAGGCGTCGAAACGCGCATACAATCGCCAGGACAGAAACATTGCGTGGCGTGCAGACTACACAGCACATGCTCTGGGGGCAATCGCAGGTAGTTGAGAAAAAGGAGTGGATAGCCTCAATGGCCCCCAATATGCGACCGGAGCACGGGGCAATACATGGCGAGCAAGTGAAACTCAACGAACCGTTTTCTATTGGCGTCATGTTCCCTGGTGATCCAGACGGTGACCCTAGCATGACAATCAACTGCCTGTGCGACATGGCGCCAGTGGTGAGCGCTAAAGCCCAGGCGGAATATATGTGCAGCCGCATCGAGAAGTGGTGGTTACCACCAGTCACGGGGGAGGGATCACGCAGATGGCAAATCGAAGCGAGACTCAAACAGCAGAAGCGATAATGGCTCGACCGCTTACCGGAGAGGTCATTGGCAAGCGCGAAGGCAAGCATTCGCTTGATATTGATCGGCGGATCGTTTGGTTCCGTGCATCAACTAACCAGCTATGTGATGACGGCATAATCATTGAGCCCGAGGCTTGGCGGGAGTATATGCCGGCATACATGCGCAACGGTGTCCTGCTGGATTCACATAACTACTCAAGCATCAAGAGCATTGTGGGGCACGCGGTTGATTGGGACATCGATTCGCGGGGATTGCTCGTGGCCTACCAGCTTGATGAGACGCCCGAAGGCGAAGCGGCTTGGCAACGCATATTGCAAGGCAGCCTCCGAGCCGTGAGCGTTGGCTGGAAGACGCTGGAGTCGGCGAAGGAAGTTCTGGATGATAAAAGCATCACGAGGGTAACACAGGCCCGGCTGCTCGAGGTGAGCCTCGTCTGTGTGCCAATGGATGATGAGGCGCTTATTGCCCACCTTGCTGCGTGCGCTTACTCGGGTGACTGCGAAACAGCGCTCCGTTTGCGCAGCTTCCTGAGTGAAGTTACTCAGCACGCTGGGCAAATTGATGATCAGCGCCCAGGCTGGGAAGAGACCGAGAATGAGATTCGCTACCGCGTGCGTGACCCGAAGCTGTTTGACCCGGACTCCTTCCGTACGAAGAAGCTGGACGTTAAGGGCAAAGGCGACGTGCGGCTCATTCTTGGCAAGCCCAAGAAGGCGAAGCCTGAAGAGAAGGGCAAGATGATTCTTCAGGCGCTACGCTTCGAGAAGGAAGCCGGCTGGACGCTCAAAGAGGCAAAGGAGTGGTATGTAGAACACAAAGACAGTTTAAGGTCTAATGATGACGCAAACGACACCGGTGAGCGTGCAATTGTGCCGTATAAGAAGTTTCCGTTGGCACCCGAAGACGAGCCGTGGAGCTTCACTGGCGACGAGGGGAACGCAATTCTCGAGAAGGGTGGCTGGGAATTGTACAAAGCCTGCCATACCTACTACCTCGGAACGGGCACACCGGAGAAGAAGGCGGCTTACAAGTTACCGCACCATAAAATTCATCAGGGCAAAGTAAGCACCTTCTGGCGTGGCGTAGCCGCCGCAATGCAGAGGCTCAAGCAGACTAATATGCCTGCTGCTGAGAAGGATCGGGCCTATAACCACCTTGCGAAGCACTACAAGGAGTTTGGCAAAGAACCGCCTGAGCGTTCGCTCATCATAGGCGATTTTGAAAGCGATCAGGATGTGGTCTATGAGCGAGTGGGCAAGGTCTTGAGTGCCAAGAACCGAGAGCTTGTTGAGAATGCGATTGATGCAATGCAAGAGGCAATCGCTGCGCTCGAGCGCTTGCTCCAGGCTGCGGATGGGCAGAAAAGCGCAACCGAGCCAGAGCTAGAGAAAACAATGCTGCCTGCACACTGGCAGGCGATTCATAGATTGGCAGAGCTGAGGCAAGACGTCAAAGACGTGTATGCCGAGCTCAGGAAGATAAGGATACGAACCTAAGGGAGTGCCCACCAGGCACGGAGTTTTGCGGGACTCACACCTGGCGGGCTTGAGAGGGGGCAAGGCAGACAGTTGCCATTCTGGGATCCAACTGGCTTTTGGTCTGACTCTTACCCCCTTGGTCGTAGGATAGCACGCTACCGCAGGCGTGCACAAGGGGAATCAAGGGTGATGTAAATGGCAGAGGTAAATCTTAAGGAGATTGAGGAAAAGCTCGACGAGGTCGGCAGAACCGTAGTCTCTGTCAACGATTATGTTGAGCAGACGGCGGTCAAGGTTGAAAAGCTTGAAGAGACCGTCAGGAAGGTTGAAGCCCTGGCAAAACGGGCTAACGAGATCAGCCGTCGGCAGACGCTGTCCGGGATTATCAACCGTTACGGTCCAACCGACGGCAAGGATCTGCTCACCCGAGCGCTGACTGATCCCACACCACACGCTCGGTTCCTCAAGGGCGAAGCTCTCAACAATGACGATACTTTGGTCTTGCGCTTCCAAGAGGCGAACGATCGGCTGCTTTTGGCTGCTATGGCGTTGGGGCTTGAGCCTAAGCCAGAGGTCTTTGCACGCAGATTGCCCAAGCTCTGGCACGACTTCCAGACGCTTGCAAGCGATCTTGCTCGTGCAATGGACACGGGCACTGAGCTCGCCGACTGGCTTATGACCCAGATGTCGCCGAGGTTGCTCAATCTCGTTCGGCTGGAGCTTAAGGTTGCGGCTCTGTTCGAAGAGGTCAATATGCCTCGGTCGCCGTATGAGTTCCCGATCGAGGGTGCTGACTTCTCCGTTCAGTATGCCTTGGCG
>JAOZOU010000006.1 GCA_029933125.1 bacterium
GTACCCATGATGCAGTGTCCTGCGGTGCCTATAACGGAGCAACACCCAACACCCAGCATCCAAAACCCACCAGGCACCACCCACCAACGCCATCCATCACCCACGCCATCACACCCCGGGGTACCCATGATGCAGTGTCCTGCGGTGCCTATAACGGAGCAACACCCAACACCCAGCATCCAAAACCCACCAGGCACCACCCACCAACGCCATCCATCACCCACGCCATCACACCCCGGGGTACCCATGATGCAGTGTCCTGCGGTGCCTATAACGGAGCAACACCCCCAACCCTCAACCCCCCAAAACCCAACACCCAAAACCCAGCAGGCCCCACCCAACGAGCCTCGTCCAACAAGGCCCGCCCAAAAATTTTCACGGAATTACTACTTGACTTTATGAATGTATGGTAATATACTCATATCGTTACACATTCTTAATATTTCGCTTATTTCGCTGGCTCGTCGAGGAGATGGGGTGGGAAGCGATGAGGACAAAAGATAGGCTTGATTACAAGGTGCAGGCTCGGCTCTTACGAGCATTGGCTAATGAGACGCGGCTTAAGATCATAGATGTATTAAGTCGTGGGGAGGAGCATGTGGGGGCATTAGCGGAGGGGATGGGGGCTGAGCAGTCAACAGTATCCAAGCACTTGGCGATTCTGCGTGCGATTGGTGTTGTTGATGATGAGCGGAGGGGGAATGAGGTTTACTATCGGTTAGTGACACCCTGTGTTGTGAACTTCTTCTCCTGTGCCATTGACGTAATGAAAGAGCGTGGGATCTAGCTTGAGCGTAGCGTGTGGAGAAGTGGCTAACGGTACTTAGACGTAGTCAATGGCGTGGGGAAGTGGTGAGCCCGTTGGAGAGATGGTCAAAAAGGCGCAATATGAGCCGACACGGAGGGATGATGCATAAATGAGAAATGAGATCAAGCCTCTTACGATCATAATCATCGTTTTTGCTGCTTTCTTCTGGCTTCCAGTTGATTCAATTCGTTTTCAGACTGCTCTCTATGAAGCCCTTGCACTGGCAAGATGGTATGCGCGCGAACATGTTATCCTATGCTTGGTTCCAGCCTTCTTCATTGCCGGTGCGATTTCATGCTTCATATCCCAGGCGTCAGTGCTCAGGTATCTGGGTCCCAAGGCGAAGAAGGCACTTGCATACGGAGTTGCATCCGTCTCAGGTTCAATCCTTGCTGTGTGCAGTTGCACGGTGCTTCCACTTTTTGCAGGGATCTACCGGCGGGGGGCAGGCTTGGGACCTGCAACGGCTTTTCTTTACTCGGGACCTGCGATAAATGTTCTGGCAATTGTGCTTACGGCAAAGGTGCTCGGAGCTCAGATTGGCCTGGCGAGAGCTGTTGGTGCCATCACATTCAGCATCATAATAGGGCTCCTTATGCATCTCATCTTTCGCAGGGAAGAGCTTGCGAAGGCTGAGGCTACGGCTCAGATGCCAGAGCCGGAAGTTACGAGGCCTCTCTGGAAGAATGCCGGCTATTTTGCGAGTATGGTTGCCTTACTTGTCTTTGCCAACTGGGGGAAGCCGGCTAGCGATAGTGGATTGTGGCACGCGATCTATTCCGCCAAATGGATCATAACTTCAATTATAGGTGTCATCTTCACAATCCTACTCGCCTCCTGGTTCAATGTGAACAGAAAGTGGCTTTTCTGGGGTGCCTTGCCTGTCGTTGCACTTGCGATTGGCTTTAGGGGAGAGCCGATGGTGGCATTTGTTGCTGCGATTGCAGTGCTCTCGTTGGTGCTTTCGAGATCGGGTACCGACGAACAGGAGTGGCTATCCTCAACTTGGGGCTTTGCAAAGCAAATCCTACCTCTTCTCTTGATAGGCGTGCTCATTGCTGGAGCATTGCTGGGAAGGCCAGGGCACGAAGGTCTAATCCCTTCACGCTGGATCGCAAGTCTTGTAGGCGGCAACTCCATTTGGGCAAATCTCTTTGCATCCATTGCAGGCGCATTCATGTATTTTGCGACTCTCACTGAGGTGCCAATACTGCAGGGCTTACTTGGTGCTGGGATGGGCAAGGGTCCGGCGCTTGCGTTACTTCTGGCAGGTCCTGCACTTTCGCTTCCCAATATGCTTGTAATTCGGAGCGTAATGGGAACCAAGAAGACTGTCGTGTTCGTTGGGCTGATTTGTATCATGGCTACAATTACAGGTAAGATCTTTGGCTTGTTGGTTGGTTGAGTGTTAATCCTAACTCGATGTTAAGGAGGGATGAGCATGAAGATTCAGATTCTTGGAACCGGTTGCCCCAAGTGCAAGAAGACCTATGAGAATGTGGAGCAGGCTGTCAAAGAACTTGGAGCCTGTGTGGATGTTGAGAAGGTGGAGGACCTTAAGTCAATAATGAACTTTGGTGTGATGGTAACCCCGGCAATTGCAATTGATGGGGAGGTCAAAGTTGCCGGTAAGATTCCATCGGTCGAAGAAATAAAGCAGTTGATAGGACAGACCGAAAACAAATGACAAGCCATAGGAAGGGGTTTTCTCGTGATGAGGCTTTCAGTGAGGTCTCCATTGTTGGTTGTCCTCGCGTGTGTGTTAGCTGTGGGCTTACTTGTTATGGCTTGCAGCAAGGAGTCCAAAGAGGCTAAGACAGAGAAACACCAAACCGCTACTGAGCAAAAAACCGAAGTCGCCAAACCGAAGATTGAGACTCAGGCAGGGAAGGTGGAAGTTTCGAAGGGTGGAGAGGAAACAAGCTCGTCTCCAAGCTCTCGAACGCATGCAAAACTTCCCAATCTTGTTGATTTAGGGCGCAATACTTGCATCCCTTGCAAGATGATGGCGCCCATCCTTGAGGAGCTCAAGAAGGAATATGAGGGCAGGGTGATTGTTGAGGTCATTGATCTGCGAGAGGATCGGGAAGCTGCGCGCAAGTATCGCATTCGGGTGATACCCACGCAGATCCTGTTCGATGCCAACGGCAACGAGGTATGGAGGCATGAGGGCTATATACCCAAGGAGAAGCTTGAGGCAAAGCTTGCCGAAGTCGTGGTGAAATAGCAAAAATGAACGAACTGTTTGAAACTTTAACGAATGCAGTAGCAGGGACACCGGCAGTTGCAATCCTGGCTGCACTTGGCTGGGGCGTCTTGAGTATCCTTCTAAGTCCTTGTCACCTCGCAAGCATTCCTCTCATAATCGGCTTCATTGGTGAACAAGGAGTGATGCCAACCAGGCGTGCCTTCAGCCTCACACTTGCCTTCGCTCTTGGAATCCTTGCGACGATAGCAGCAATCGGGATAGTGACAGCAAGTGTTGGGAGAATGCTGGGCGACCTTGGGGAGTGGACAAATTATCTCGTCGCAATTATCTTCTTCGTCATCGGGCTTCACCTGCTTGGAGTGGTGCCCCTACCTTTTAAGGCTGCAAATGCTAGGGCGGCTCGGCGTAGTGGGGTCCTTGCGGCTTTTCTCTTGGGGCTGATCTTTGGGCTTGCCCTCGGTCCTTGCACATTTGCTTACATGGCACCAATGCTCGGAATAACGCTCTCGGTGGCTCGAACCAACATGGCTTATGGAATTCTCCTCTTAGGTGCATACGGTGTTGGTCACTGTAGTGTGATTGTTGCTGCAGGAACATTTACCGAAGTCGTGGAGCATTACCTTAAGTGGTCAGGTAAATCCCGCGGAATAGATATCATAAAGAAGGTATGCGGTGCTCTTGTTATCCTAGGTGGCGTTTATCTCCTCTGGGGACAAGGCTAAGAGTTTGCATCCTGAAGTCAAGCGTATGAGTTTTTCTATGAAGGCGATATCGAAGCTTAAACAGCAGGTAGCCCGTGTGGGGCTCAGCTTTGAGCAATGATTGGCAGCGACCAGAGAGGATGCTGAAGACTTATCCCCACAACTGCTATGCGTTTTTCTGGCTAGGATCCCTCCAAAGCCGATTTGGAAATACCGAGATTTTCCACCAATTGGCGATGACTCTCTTGGTATTAGGGCTTGCGCTTGGCCTGGCTGCCAATCTCTGTGCTTATGAGCAAGGCGAGCAAGGATTCGCCGATGAGCTAGCTTTCATCTTGAGCTTGAGAGGCTCCTGCGAGAAGATATTGGAGATTTCTAGCAAAGCAATCCTTGCCCCTAAGGAGCGGATAAAGCGCATAGAGACTGAGTGGAAGGCAAGCGACAAGTCACTGAATGATTCCATGAATGATTCCATAATTGCGACTTCCCAAATCGGTCAGGTGATTCTCTTGCAAGGTCAGCGTATTTCAAGACTCATAGAAAAGGCTGATTCATCAGTCGGCGCATCTGCCACTGAGGAGGTACTGAGCGAGATCACTCAAACCAGTGCGGAGCTTGAAAGGCTCATTCCAATTTTCACAGCTACTTCGAACTCCAAGCGCAGCGCATTGCTTGTCGTTTCCTCCGTGGGTTGCGCGTGTGAACTAGAAAGATGCTCGAAGATGAAGGCACTTTATGATTCACTTCGCGTCGGTTTTGCGCGAGATAACCCTGATAGCGCGACTCGCCATAACCTCAATGGAGGGGGCGATGGGAGGGAAAGCCCAGGAGATCATACAAAATCTAACATACTTGAGTCTTCGCTGGGTGGCGAAAACTCAAGCCCCGATTCAGTATCCTCATTGCATTCGAATAGTCTTACCGGGGCAGATCCGAACCTAGCCATTTCGATGATTGATCTCATGCAGGTCCCCGCACTGGAGAAGGTTTTGGGCGTGATTGATATTCCGTCATGGATTCTTTTTGACGAGACTGGTTCAGCGACAACGATTGTTGCGGGCGATTCTGATCCAACCGAGATTAGGATGATGCTTGAATCCTGGCTGGATTCATCACAGGAATCTGGAAGGGAGGTAAGAGCAAATGAGTGATGAGAAGTGCCTTTGTGAAGGAGGCCCAACTCTTATCTTTCCATGTTCCGGTGCTCCTGATGTGGGAGAGATTGCTGACCGCGCAGGGCGAAAGCTTACACGCTATGGGGTCGGAAGCATGTATTGTCTTGCAGGTATCGGCGGGGAGGTTAGCGGTATAGGCGCTACCACCAAAGCAGCCGGGTGCATAATCGTGATCGATGGTTGTCAGCTTGAATGTGCTCGCAAAACCCTTGCGAAGGCAGGCATAAGTGACATAAGGCACGTCCGGGTCACTGATCTTGGCCCGGTCAAGGGACAGGCACCTGTGACCGACGAGACAGTTGCAAAAGTTGTGAATGCAGTAAGACAAAATATCTCCTCACCTAAGCTATAGGTCTCCTTCCCAACGGGGTCGGAGCTAAAAAGCTGCGCACACTTAATTCCTTCTCTAACAACGGGTTAAGTGATCTACCGCCTCTTCGTTAAGCCGCATTTCTGCAGTAATGCAGTTTTTTAGCTCCGACCCCAGAGGGGGTTGACGGGGTGGGGGAGGTGTGGTATAGGGTGGGGGAGAGCGTTAGAGTATCTTTCGTCATCTTGCCTCTGTCAAGGAGTAGTGTATGAACTTTGCAGCGGAAAAGGAGCGTTACATTTCGTTTTGTGGATCATATTGCCGTCAGTGCGAGTGGTTTACGGGCAAGATCAGGGACACATTCAGGCTGGCTGTTGTGATGCTCGATGACTACGGTTTCGGCAGACTGCTGGATGGTAAGGTTGACAAGGAGAATTTCCGCAAGGGCCTTGAGATAATTGCCAATTCAGGTATTTGCTCTGGTTGCAAGGCGGAGATTGCTGAGGATCCCGCTCGGGACAGATGTGCCATCAGGCAGTGCTGCTACCGTAAAGGGCTGAGTCTCTGTGGTGACTGCCCAGAGTTCCCATGCGAGCAGCTCAAGAGCAATCCGGGTGTCATCAAGTTTGGCTGCATCGAGAATCTTAGGGAAATCGCCGACAAGGGAGTTGAGTTCTTCGTTCGAAGGCAGTGGCAATCGGAGCCGGCGCGTTCGTCATGAAGGCTTCCGAATGGGCTAGGAGCCTTGTGCCATGACTGGCGAGGTTAGGTTAGGCCAGTTTGGAATGGGGCAAGAACTCGAGAGATGACAGCAATTCAAGGAACTGATGATGGAATCGGTTGATGAGATTCTCAAACGAGGTGCTGCCTATGCGACCGAGGGGCTCCTCAAAGAGGCGCTCGCTTGCTTTGATGATGCGATTGCAAGGAAACCTGATTCACCTCACGCCCTCTGGTTGCGAGGACGTGTCCATGCCGAGATGGGTAAACTCAAGGAAGCCCTCAACGATTTTGATCGCGCGATAGAACTCGACCCCACGGTGGGTGGTTTTTACGAAAATAGAGCCAACATCTACTTTAGATTGGGCAAACCCGAAGCAGCACTTTCTGATCTTGACAAGGCAATTGCGCTAAATCCTGGTAAGGGAAGTGCGTACTTGGGTAGAGGTTATGTCAACTCAGCTCTCTGTAATCTCGAAAAGGCTATCACTGATTTCGCAAGCGCAATTGTATTTGATCCAGAATCTCCTGCCGGCTATATCGGCAGGGGAGATGCCCTTCTGCGGATGGGCAGGCTCAAAGAGGGTATTGCAGACTTCTCAGCTGCCGTTGAGATCGACCCCGATTCGGCCTTTGCGTACAGGGCTCGCGGCATTGCCTTCAACCATCTCGGAGAGTGGGATCGGGCAATCGAAGATCTCAACCGAGCAATTGCCCTCGATCCGAAGGATGCGGAAGCCTACATGGCTAGAGCAATTGCCAGTGGTAACAAGAAGGACTACGCACAGGCGATTGATGACCTTACACGTGTGCTTCAACTCAGAGGGCCTGACGGTGCGGTCTTTGCCTTACGCGGAGGTGCTCACGTGGAGCGCGGCGAATTCGGCAAGGCGGTTGATGATTACACTGCAGCCTTGAGGATAAAGCCCGATGATCACTTCGCCTTAAGCCAGAGGGGATATGCCTACATCAAACTTGGAGACCTCAAAAGGGCTCATACAGATTTCTCAAAAGCGATTGAATTGAACCCCAATGTGGCAAGTTACTATCTCCACAGAGGAATCGTCCGGTCTGAACTGGGAATGACAGAGTCAGCACTTGCCGACTTCAACAAGGCACTGGAGATTTCCCCTGATGACATAGATGCCATTCGTAATCGAGGGTTTTTCTACTTTGATCTTCAGCGCTTTGAAGATGCTATAGCTGACTTATCGAGGGCAATAGACCTCGGTGACACACTCTGGAAATCTTACCTCATTCGCGGGCGAGCCCTTGGTGAGCTCGGTAAGATCGATTCAGCAATTCATGACCTGCGCAAGGCGCTGGAACTTTCGGATAGCGCTGAGGCGCATTTCTATCTGGGTCTTGCTTTGCTCGACGGCAAGCAACCAGAAGAGGCAATCAAGAGCTTCAACCAGGCGATCGAGCTCGAACCAACTAACGCTGATTACTACCGTAACAGAGGTGTAGCCTACGGTATGCTTGGCAAGCGTAGTGCTGCTCTTGCTGATTTCAATCGCGTTGTTGAGCTCGATCCTCAGTCGGCACTTGGTTACGTCAATCGGGCAATCATAGAAGCCGAGCAAGGTGACTATAAGGGGGTGATCAAGGATATTGGCACCGCCATAGAGCTGGGTTATGTTAGTGCACCTATCCTTGCCATCCGCGGCATGAGCTTTCTCAGACTGGGCAAGGCGAGACAGGGCTTTGCCGATCTCGATAGGGCGATCGAGCTTGACCCTAATTTCCCGGATTCTTATCTGGATCGGGGCATTGAGTATCTCAACAGACGCAAGTATTCCGAAGCGATAGAAGATTTTACCCGCCTGATAGAACTTCGGCCGGAGGCACAGTCTTACTTCCTGAGGGGATTGGCGTTTGAGGGGATTATGGAAATCGAGCGTGCCATCGAAGATTATTCAGAAGCGATTCGGCTGGCTCCGTGCGCTGAATACTTTCTTGGCCGAGCATATTTAAGGCTGCTCAGGGGTGAGATGAGTGGGGCACTTGAGGACTGCGATAGGGCTGTGGGATGCGCCCCCCAATCCTGCAGACAGTATCTTCTCAAGGCAGAGATACTCGACAAGATGGGACGGCTTTCCGAAGCGCTCCAGTGCTATGAGACCTTTGTTCATCTTGCTGATCGTTCGGTGGATCCAAAGGTCCTCAAGCAGGTAAACAAGCGCATCTCAAAAATCAGAAAGAAATTGAAGTAGTGGCACGGTTGTTGCGAATTGCCTAAGTGTGGAATGCCCGCAAGTGGCGAAGCCCCCTGAGCAAAAATACAAGGGGGTGAAAGAGATGCGATTCGTCCTGTGTGCATCAGTTTTGTTGTTGCTCGCCGCAATGGCTACTGCCAATGAGTATTCACCACTGTTTAGCGCTTGACTCGAGGCAACACTTGCAAGCTGGCATGATGCTGCTCCGGCAGCCAAGGAGAGTGGTACTTCTCAGGACCCTATGGTCGTAAGCGTCGTGCCGCCTTGGAGTTATTGCGCTGGAAGTGTCTGTGTCGGCAGCTATTGTTTCGGAAGTGCCTGTGTTGGGAGCTTCTGTATCGGAACCGGCTGCCTGGGAAGTGTGTGTGTTGGTTCTGGTTGTGCCCAGAGTACATGTCTTGGCAGCGGTTGTGTAGGGAGCGTGTGTGCTGTATCTGGCTGTGTTGCGGAGACATTGTGTGCCAAGAAGTGTTCAGGTGCTGGACCTCCAAGGGAAATTGATCCTGATCGGTTACTTACAGTCTATCCCCAGTGCCCAGAGTATTAGTCAGGAGCAACACCATGGCGAATCTGGATGCTGCGCAGCATCGACTTGAATTCGAGAAAGGTGAATCGCTTACTTAGAGAGGAGTGGGCTTGCCAACCGTCTCCATGCGGAGGCGATGTGTGAAAGGAGGGGCTCTCATGGATGTACTGGGAGTTGGCATTTCGCTTGGTGCCCTGACCGGTGGGGGAGCCGGAATAGCGGTTTCCATTCTGCTTGCCCTGTCAGCCCGTCGTGGATGGACACGGGATAAGCTTCTTGCGGCTTTCACCTACCTCACCGCTGTTGTTCTTGCGTTAGCGGTGATTACATCTGTGCTGATCAGCCGCGACTTGGGATTCCGGTGGATCAACTGGATAGCTCCTGCCAGTTCAGTTGTCTTGCTGGTCGTGCTCATCACCGAACGGAGTCGCTTGCGGAAGAGAACCGACTAGGGTGGCAAGATCTCGCTCGGCGCCGAGTACAAGGGGGGCTCCTTGCCTGAAGGCAGGATGTAGCTTTTTCTGACGCCACCGTTTAGAAAATTTTCTTTTCGACGCCATCTCGAGCGCAAGGGATACATACGTCCTGCCAGCGACACCCAGAGGATTTCTGTCTGCATTCCATCCCTTGGGACTTTCCTAGATGTATTCTTTTGCTATTTGGATCTCATAACCCTCGCGCGCATCCTGGCATGGATAATGCTAAACAGAAGCGTTAGGAATTTGGCTGATCGAAGTGAGGGTGGATGGGTTGAGATGCTATCTGGTCAATGTGCTCGCTTTGCTTGCTCTCGCACTGATGAGCAGTTTAGTTCTTGTCGCTTCCGAGATGTACTCAAGGTGCTTGGGCACCTTATGCCTTGGATTTCTTTTTCTCATATGTGCCAGCAAGTCTGCCGTGGCTTCAGGAGTGAAGACAGTTTTCGGTCTATGTGGTCTCGGACTTGCTCTGTATGTCTCAAGGATGAGGAGCTATGAAGCCCTGCTGGCTTTAAGCGCTGGGTTTGGACTGCTTGAGATTGCAAGGTTGGCAAGTGAGAGGAAGCGAAAGCAAGGTGACGAAGAGAGCTGGTTTGCTTTTCAAGTGGCATCGCTTGCTTTGGCTCTTTTCCTATTCTTAAGAGCAAACACCAACGCAGTGCTGCGAGTAACCGATGCTTTCGTGGGTCTAACCACATTTTGGGGAGGGCGTGTTGGATTCTGGGTTTCGGCATCACCTCTTTATCTATTTGGCATTGTAGTGATCCTGACACTGGCACTCATCCAGCATAGTCCTGGGCTCATCACTAAAAGCGCTTTTCTTGGTGTTTCCGCTATCGCGGCTAAGCACCTGCTCCTTGCCCTGAGCCCGATAACAGCAACGAAGGTATCGCTTTTCCAGGTTGCCTGCGTGGCTTGGATTGGTCTCATGATAACCTCTTCGCAGCAAGCCAGCGTAGTGCCCAGCTCTCAAGCTTTGAAGCGAAGACGGATGAAAATAATTGTCATATCACTCATCTTTGCCTCGGTGGCTGCGATATCATTTCAAGAAGGTTACATCTCTAGGTGTTTCAGGAGCTTGCCTCCAACGAAGGTAACTGCCGAGGCGCAGAGAAAGATTAGCTCTAGTGGCTTCTCGGATAAGAAGGCCTCTCGATCCAATATCATTTTGTATTCCCCTGGACTTCTTAACTGGGAAGTTCCCTCCATGGAAAGAATTGGTCTCATAAGTTCCGGCATGTTTGGATCGTTTAGGGACATACTTGATCATCTTGCAAGAAGCCGGTCTGGAAATCTCACGCTGGCAGATTCTCTCAGTTGTGAGATTCTCAAAGGAGCCGCGCTCGTTGTCTTCATAAACCCTACACGAGCTCTTAGCCATCATGAGGTTGGAACCCTCGAAGGTTTTGTCAGAGAAGGTGGAGGTATGCTTG
This sequence comes from bacterium, assembly GCA_029933125.1. GTDB lineage: Bacteria > Arandabacterota > Arandabacteria > Arandabacterales > Arandabacteraceae > JALGWB01. The sequence goes on from JAOZOU010000006.1 coordinate 10,581, forward strand.
TTCTCGGGGATCATACCAACATTGGAGGTTCCAAGGCTGCTCTCGACAGTATACTTTCTTTTTCAAAGATCCGATTCAATTTTGATTCGGCGGTTTCTCTTCGCAAGTACTGGCGCGGTTGTCTTGAGATAAGAAGACATGGTGTGACAGAGGGCATGAGAGATGAGGTGGATGTGCAGCTTGCGACAGGCGCATCGCTTAGGATTTCGAGACCTGCCGAGGCCCTCGTCCTGGGGAAATATGGTTTCTCAGATTGGGGCGATCCAACGAATGCGGGGTTCAAGGCTTTCATGGGAAATGTAACCCACGAAAGCCATGAGCAACTTGGTGATCTTGTCCTCGTCGCAAGCCAGACGATAGGAAAGGGTAGGCTTCTTGTTTTTGGTGACACCTCACCTTTCCAGAATGTTAGCCTCGCACTGACCTGGCGCTTAGTTCGAAATTCAATCGTATGGTTGGAAGGTTGGGAACGAGCCACCCTCAGGCGAGCCGAGCCTCTTACCAATGCACATGAGATTGCCATAATAGATTTCTCCTTAAGACCAAGAGCAAGCCTCGAACTTTTCAATCCGAATTCGCTGGGTGGATTGGCGAATTCCCTCGCCAGATTTGGCATTGAAGCGAGGATTGCACGATCGGGTGAGGAGTGGTTGCCCGATGCAGCATTCATTTTCCTGGTTTCACCGGGAAGAAACCTGCGCTCGCGGCTCGACGATCTGAAAGGCTATATGAGGCGCGGTGGGCACGTCATCATTGCTCAAGGTCGTGAGTACAGAGGGCCTTCTCAAGCCATTCTCAAGGCATTCGGTTTTGAAGTTGGACTAGCACCACTTGGTGGCGGTGACAACCACGATGTGATCGAGCATAAGGAAGCCTGGCCCATAGAGGTAAGTGATGGGTGTGATACCCTGACTTTCGCTTGTGCCTTTGGCTATCCAACTGTAGTCACGAGGCGCATCGGGCAAGGTTCGTTGACACTCATAGCAGATGCCAAACTCTTGCTCGATGACAATCTCGAATCAGAGCGCACGGGTAACCCACACAATATAGCCTTCCTCGGGCACTTGCTTGATGGGATAAGGGGTGGTTGCGGTGGCTTTTCGAAAAAGTAGTCTTGGGCTCGCACTCGTCATCATAGCGCTTGCCTGGCGGATCGGTATTCACTTGACTTGCGAATCCGAAACCTGGGTTGCAGCTCTTATAGGATTGGGCGGTGTTTTGCTCTTTGCACTCACGGTGAAGGCTAGCTGGCTTCACCGATCGTGGACAAGAGATGTCATGAGAGATGTGAGCCAAATAGCCGTGCTTGCCTGCGTTAGCCTCATCCTTGGCATAATCAGTGGGGGATACTGCCGGGTATTCTTCCTTGGTTTCTGCGGCTTGAACATGCTGATGCCCGTCCTTAAGCGGCAGAACAGCAATCTGGTTGGAGGTCTTTGGGCAGGATTCTTTATTGCTGCAGTGTGTGCCGTTTCAAGCCACCTGCTTTTGAGATTGGGTTGGTGTTTTCATGATATTGCTCTTCCTTCGTGGGCAAATGTGGTCGCCAGGTTGTTTCCCAACACGAGCGTTAGCGATGGTTTTCTCAATATCTGGACAAGGCAAGGTCCTAGGAATGTTAGAATCACATTTGAAGCGCTTGGTCTTTATGAGGTTTGGTTCCTAAGTGCCTCGTTTGTTGCTTTCTCTGTGTTTCTCAAGGCAAAGCATGCCCTGCGCTGGCTTGCTTTGAGTTTTGCGATTGCAGTTTTCTATGCGTTGATTAGATTCCTTGCAATCGCAGTGACGGCAATTGAAATTGATCTTCCCCGCCTTCTCTGGGACAGCAATGTAAGCTTTGTGACCTGGCTCCCCATGGGTCTTATGCTTGGATCAGCTCTGCCTCACCAGAACCAGGTGAAACTTCGATTCTTTAGCCGAGTATCCTCAAGATTTCCTCTTGCGCTTGTTATGGCTCTTGCCCTTGGCATGGCCCTGGCTTTCAATGATCCAGGTCGTCTCAAGAGCGGTAGAGTCGTGATTGATGAGACCCATGCCAATTGGGAATGGACAGACATACCTTTTGATACAACATCTGTTGGAATTCACGCAGAATACAATTACCGATGTCTTTATGATTACATAGCTCGCCACTATAAGGTTGCACGTTGTACGTCGGGGCTGACACCATCGCTTCTCGATACAACTGACATAGTCATTATAAAGACGCCGACAGAGCCTTATGGTGAGGATGAGATCAACGCAATAGTTGAGTTTGTCAAGAACGGGGGCGGGCTTATCCTTATCGGTGATCACACCAATCTCTTCGGAATGTCTGCCTACCTCAATGAGATAGCAAGGCAATTTGGCATGAGGTTTCGTTATGATGATACATTTGATGTTGCGACAACGAGCCTCACAGTCTTCACCCCAGACCGTATCGCTTATCATCCATCTGTCCGTAAGGTAGAAGAATTCTCCTTTCTCACTTCGTGCTCGATTGATGCTGATCCCTTTGTCGAGCCAGTCATGGTTGGAAGCGGGCTTGGGAGTGAGGATGTCGACTATTCACATCCCAATTTCTTTGGTAACATAACTTTCGACCTGAGTGATCGCTTCGGCCTTTTCTTGCAGGCAGCAGCGAGGAAGTTTGGAGAAGGTAGAGTTCTGCTTTTCACCGACAGCACATGCTTCTCAAACTTCTGTATGTTCAGCGATGGCAAGGCGGAATTCGTCTCTGGCTTTCTGGATTATCTCAATCGCAAGGGCAAGAGATTTGGCTGCATTCCTCTTCTCGTCGGTCTCGCCTCCTTCAGTGGTCTACTCCTCCTCATGGCTTCGAAATCTCTCAAAACATTATCACTTCTTACAGGCTTGCTGTGTCTTTTGGTCGGCATTCATCTTGGAAGTGAGCTCAGCTCAGCTCTCTATGGCAGGCTCACTATTCTTGATCCTGGGAGGACTGTTCTTTTTGATACGAATCACTCACGAGCGGGATTCTTTGATTATTTCGGGCTTAGCGATGAGCGAACCTCTGCAGACTATACTGAATTCTTCATATCCACTCAGAGAATCGGGTTCCAACCCGTTGCGACGCACCTTGCTAGGCTGAAGCAGCTCGCGCCTGCAGCTGTGGTTGTAGTTGAGCCATCTAAACACTTTTCTCAAGATGAGATCGATATGGTCAAGTCGTATGTGAAGGACGGTGGCAGACTACTTGTTCTCGATAGCATCCTTAACGGTACATCTACGGCAGATGAGCTTCTGGGCAATTTTGGTATGAGCTTGAAACTTGGCTTTCGAACAAGTCGGGATTCATGTAACCACATCTTGATACAACCTGTTCTTAACGTTATTGGCGGGTTTGACGCTCCGGGCGATATGGATTCCAGCATCCGGTATAGTCGCCTCGGAGAAGGCTATGCGATGGTCAGTGTGGACAGCTTTTGCCTGACTGGGCGAGTTCTTGGTCGCTTGCTTCGCGGCAGACTCGATCCGTTTATTTTAAAACGCTACCTTGATGCTTCACGCCTCCTGCGAGTTGCACTTTGTGAGAACCCATAGACCCATCTTCCGCCAATCTAGCTCTTCGACCTGCAAAGCTAAATCTCAAGCCGTCACCGAGGCGGACGCAAATCAAATTTCAAGCATTGCTAAGCATCGGACGTGGGAGTGGTGCGAGGTGGGAGTCAGCGTGATGAAGGTAAAGGGGTAGGGCCGGAGCCAAACTACTGCAACTGCAATTGCTGGCTCCGGCCCCGCAATGAAGCCGCCTCAGTCGGGATAGCAGGCAATCGGAGCCTCGGGAGGCGGAGGAGGCGGCCACAATGATCTAAGATTTTTCATGCGATCTTCCTTCTCGTGGCCTCGGAGGCGCTACATGCTCGCTGCAAATCAAGCCTTCGAGAAGCCTCGCATTCGAATGAACCACACCAGTGCCCTGAGCACCTGCATTGAGATTGTAGCATAGTGTTGCGTGTAAATCAATAACAAAATTTGTCCATTTTTTGCGAGTTTTTGGATTTTTAGACGTATCAGATACTGCAGGCGATCAGCGAAAATGCGCAAGACGTGGGCTCCTCAATATGAGTGCCTTCTGCCTCTTGACAAGAACAGCAAGAAGCCTAAATTCTCATAGGGCGGCATTCCTACTCTCAGATCTATGCTTTTGTTTTGCCCTTGGCAGAAGGGCATCTCCTTAGGCGACTTTTTGGTTTCGGTTTCTTAACGATCGATGGTGTGGTTATAGGTTTGAGACCCTCGGAGGGTGTTGCCATGAAGCACATGACAGTTTATAGAAGCGGTCCCGACAGCATCGCTCTCATAGGTAATTACCTTCCTCGGCAGTGTGGGATAGCAACTTTCGCAACCGATTTACTAAGAGCTCTGGCCGATGAAAAGCCCGAAGCTGACTGCTGGGCGATGGTCATGAACGATGTGCCAGAAGGTTACGACTATCCACCTGAGGTGAAATTTGAGCTCACCTACAAAAACCTATCTGACTATCGTCTTGCTGCCGATTTTCTCAACATGAATCAGGTGGATGTCGTGTGCTTGCAACACGAGTTTGGAATCTTCGGTGGTGAACAGGGCAGTCACATTCTCGACCTAATTGGCAAACTCAGAATGCCCGTTGTCACCACATTGCACACCGTTCTCAAGGAGCCCAACCGTGCACAGAAAACAATTATGCAGCGTATCTGTTCGCTTTCAGATCGGATTGTTGTCTTGAGTCGCAGAGCCATCGATCTGCTTCATGATGTCTATGGAACACCCAAAGAGAAGATAGCCTTCATCCCTCACGGAATCCCTGATGTTCCATTTGTCGATCCCAACTATTATAAGGATCAATTTGGTGTTGAAGGCAAGCGAGTGATTCTAACCTTCGGGCTTCTCTCCCCTGACAAGGGAATCGAGTACATGATTGAGGCGATGCCGAGGATTGTGGATCGCTTCCCCGATACCGTCTACATAGTTCTTGGTGCCACGCATCCCAATATCCGGCGTGAGCAGGGTGAGTCATATAGGCTATCCCTTCAACGCAAGGCGAGGGAGATAGGAGTTGGTGATCATCTTATTTTCCATAATCGTTTCGTAGATATAAAGGAACTTTGTGAATTCCTTGGTGCTGCTGATATCTATGTGACCCCGTATCTCAAGAAGGAACAGATAGTCTCTGGTACCTTAAGCTATGCCCTTGGCACTGGCAAAGCTGTTGTATCGACACCCTACTGGTATGCAGAGGAGATGCTGGATGAGGGTAGAGGAAGAATTGTTCCCTTCAGAGATCCCGAAGCGCTTGCCAATGAGATCATTGATCTTCTCTCCAATGAGGTAGAAAGGCATGCCATACGCAAGCGCGCCTACACCTATTGTCGCGGGATGCTCTGGAAAGAAGTGGCTCGCCAGTATCTTGAGCTTTTCACATCCGTCATGCTTGAGCGTGAGCGAGGTCCTCATGTTGCTTTCGCACCTCCTACGTTGAGTGAAGGACGACAGGAGATGCCTCAGGTCAAGCTTGATCACCTTATCAGATTGACCGACAACGTTGGCATTCTCCAGCATGCCCGCTACATTGTTCCTGACCGTTACCATGGATACTGTACTGATGATAATGCGCGTGCACTTATCGTCACCATGCTAGCGCAGGACATCCTACCTGAAAGCGAAAAATTGAGAAACCTTGCCTGCATCTATCTAGCCTTTCTCAATCATGCATTCAATGAGGCAAGTGGCTGCTTCCGCAACTTTATGAGTTACGACCGCAGATGGCTTGAGGAACGAGGCTCGGATGACTCCCATGGAAGAGCCATTTGGGGTCTTGGCAAAACAGTCGAGCTTTCCAAAGACGATAACCTTCTTGGAGCGGCACTCATACTTTTTAGAAAGGCTTTGCCGCAGGTACTGGAATTTCAGGCGCCGAGATCATGTGCATTTGCCATCGTTGGAATTGATGCTTATCTGCATCGCTTTCCTGGCGACAGTGAAGTCAGGCGCATTCTTGAACGTCTTGCAGGTCGTCTCCTGAGGATGTATCGCAAGAATGCAGAGGATGATTGGCCCTGGCTGGAGGACATCCTTACCTATGCAAATGGTAAGATACCTCATGCAATGCTGCTTGCAGGTCGCTTGCTTAAGAACGATGAGATGGTTGAGGCTGCTTTGAAGAGTTTAAAGTGGCTGGTTGATATCCAGACAGGTCGCAAAGGGCACTTTGTTCCTATGGGCAACCTGGGCTGGTACAGGAAGGGTGGTGACCGTGCTCGGTTTGATCAACAACCCCTTGAGGCTCTGCATATGATTGAGGCCTGTGAGCAGGCACACATCACGACAGGTGATAGATTTTGGCTCAACTTTGCCCAGACATGTCTCGAATGGTACTTGGGGAGGAACGATCTCAACGAGCCACTCTATGACTACAGCACAGGTGGTTGCTGTGATGGCTTGACCTCAGGGGGGCCAAATCGTAATCAAGGAGCTGAATCTACTCTTGCGTGGCTGCTTTCGCTGCTAAAGCTCAGTCGCATATCAGAGGCAGCGGTTGAGTCGAACGTACTGAGGGAAGTTAGCGAGGCTGACGCCCAAAGGGTTAGCGATGGTAGCTAAGCCAATTGTAATTGTGAGCTCTTATCCACCACGTCTCTGTGGGATAGCTACATTCACTGAAGAAGCCCGTGAGTTCATTCAGAAGGCGCATCCCGAAAGAGATGTGCTCGTGATAAGCCATTTAGACGGTAGAGGCGATGGTGTTTTCCCGATCATTGATCTTAAGAATCCTGAGTGGTGGGAAGTTGTAGCCTTGAAGATTCGCGAGCTTGATCCCTATGTCGTCCATCTCGAGCATGAGTACGGCCTTTATGAGTACAGGGACACGAGCGGCAGAGGGGACAACAATGAGGGCTTTCTAAGATTACTTGACGCTCTGAGGCAATACCCAACAGTTGCTGAGCCCCATACGGTTCATGGAAGACTCAAAGACCATGAAGCCTATTTCATGCGCGGGCTATGTCAGTTGACTGATGTTGTGCTTTTCAAGTGCCACTACCAGCGCTGGCGCCTCGATTGGAACTTCACAAGCTATGGCTGGGAGGTGTCTCGCAATATCATGGTTGTGCCCCACGGTGCGAGACCTGATAGGCGTTGGGGACCAGAGGATGTTCGGCGGCTTAAGCAGGAGCTGGGCCTGGCACGGGCTGGGGTCGCCGATCACATCGTTGGCATGATAGGTTGGATTCAGTCTAACAAAAGATGGGACATTCTGCTTTCGATGTGGGAGGACGTAAGGCGTGAGATCATGGAGAAGTGCGGAACCGAATGGGATTTACTTGCTGCAGGAACCGTGAGAGATGAAGCACATCTTAAGGATTACCAGGAATGGAAAAGGGAGACGCTCCACCTAGAAGATAAGGGCATTGCTCACTATTATGAATTCATCCCGAGGGGCGATCTCTACTACAAGATTATGGCTGTTTGTGACTTTGTCGTTATCCCATCAATCGATGAGACACAATCCGGTACACTTGCAAGAGTAATAGCTCTTAACAAGCCTTTCATAACCACAGCTCCTCTTGAGGGACTGACTGCACAGACCCTCGAGAGCGAAGGTGGCCTTCTCTTTACGACGAAGCGAATGCTTAAGGAGAAAATTGTAAGACTTGCATGTGATGAGAATCTGCGGCTCAGGCTCGGTGACAATCTCAAGCGTTATCTTGAGAATGAGGTTTCGTGGGAAGTTGTTGCTAAGCAGTACAGTGAAGCCTATCGGCTTGCCAATGAGGCTAAGAGAAGTGGGAAATCCGTAGTGATCGATCCTGAATTCTGAGGAGGATGTGGATGAAATCAAGAGCAGGCGAGAAAATCTTTAGGCGCTATGAGGGAAACCCCATAATTTCGGTTGATGATCTACCCTATTCAGCCAATTCTGTGTTTAATGCTGGTGTTGCCGAGGTCAACGGCGAGACTGTACTTCTTATGAGGGTGGAGGATCGGCGTGGAATTTCACACTTCACAATCGCAAGGAGTGAAAATGGGATTGATAACTGGCGTATTGATTCGAAACCTACGCTCCTTCCCAGTCCCGAAACTCATCCTGAGGAGCTTTATGGCATCGAGGATCCGAGAATAACTTTCATTGCGGAAGAGGGCTACTGGGCAATTGTATTTACCGCCTTTTCAAAGGGTGGGCCTCTCGTTGCCCTCGCTACGACCTACGATTTCAAAGAGTTTGAGAGACATGGTCCCGTCATGCCACCGGAGGATAAAGATGCCGCGCTTTTCCCTGAGCGTTTCGGCGGAAGATGGGCGATGCTTCATCGGCCAGTATCCACATTTCCTACAACGACAGCTGACATATGGATATCCTTCTCACCCGATCTCAAGCACTGGGGAGACCACCGTGTGCTGCTTCCAGCAAGAAAAGGTGCATGGTGGGATGCAAACAAGGTTGGGCTCTCGCCTCCTCCCCTGAAGACCGACCTGGGCTGGCTCATCCTCTATCATGGTGTAAAGCTAACAGCCAGCGGCAGTCTCTACAGGCTTGGCCTTGCACTTCTCGATCTTAAAAATCCAGCAAGGGTCGTTGCGAGGTCAAATGAATGGATTTTTGCTCCTCAAGAATCCTACGAGCTCTATGGTGATGTTGACAAAGTGGTTTTTCCGTGTGGTTGGATCTTGGCAGATGGCGAGTTGAGGCTCTATTATGGAGGAGCCGATCGGTGTATAGCACTGGCAACTGCCAGGCTGGATGAGGTTCTCGCGTGGCTTAAGGATCACAGTTAGCCTTCGGGGGGAATCCGACACGAGAATCAGTGTGAGGGGTTGAAGAGATGAGAATAGCAATGCTTTCACCTATTGCCTGGCGCACACCCCCAAGACGTTACGGTCCATGGGAGAATGTGGTTTCTCTTCTCACCGAGGGGCTCGTTGAACGAGGCTTTGATGTTACCCTCTTTGCAACTGCCGATTCGCAGACGAAGGCAAAGCTGGTTGCAGTATGTCCAAGGGGATATGAGGAGGACAAAACCATTCTTCCCAAAGTTTGGGAAGCTCTTCACATTTCAGAGCTCTTTGAGCACGGGGATGAGTTTGACCTCATTCATAACAACTTCGATTATCTTCCACTTACTTACATGGCTATGACCACAACCCCTGTCCTTACCACCATCCATGGTTTCTCAAGTCCCAAGATCTTACCTGTATACAAGAAGTACAACGGGCGGGCGTTCTATGTGGCTATAAGCAATGCTGATCGCAGCCCTGAGCTTGACTACATTGCGACCATATATCATGGAATAAACATAAATCAATTTACCTTTAAGCCTAAGGGTGGTGATTACCTTCTCTTTTTTGGAAGAATCCACCATGACAAGGGCACGAGGGAGGCGATTGAGATAGCCAAGCGAGTTGGAATGAAACTTATTCTTGCAGGCATAATCCAGGATGAATCCTATTTCAAAAAATATGTTGAACCTGAGATTGACAATGAGAAAGTGATTTTCATCGGCAGTGCCGATCCTGAGCAAAGAGACAGGCTGCTTGGTGGTGCATATGCTCTGCTTCACCCCATAAACTTTGATGAGCCTTTTGGACTTTCAGTTGTCGAAGCGATGGCTTGTGGCACACCCGTGATTGCTAACAGGCGCGGGAGCATGCCGGAGATTGTTGTCGATGGTGAGACGGGTTTTCTCGTTTCAGATGTTGACTCGGCAGTAGCGGCTATTGCTAAAATACCACAAATTGACAGAAGAAGGTGTCGGCGGGTTGTTGAGGAAAAATTCACAGCCGATCGGATGGTTGAAGAATACATTCAGGTCTATCAACGGATTGTTGAAATGACACAGCGCGAAGATCACAGACCGTGGGGGTTCTATGAGATTCTCTCAGATGAGCCAGATCACAAGGTGAAGCGTATAACCGTCCATCCAGGCCACCGTCTTAGCTATCAGCGTCATCGTCGAAGATCAGAGCACTGGTATGTTCTTAAAGGCGATGCTGTTGTGACCCTCGACGACAAAGATTATTCACTCAAGCCGGGACAGGCGATTGATCTTCCGGCTGGAAGCTGGCACAGAGTGCGTAATGCAGGGGCTGGGGATCTGGTTCTCATAGAAGTTCAGACTGGTGACTATTTTGGTGAGGACGATATCGAACGCAGCGAAGACGACTATGGAAGGGTCAGCTAGTCCTGTCAGGCGCTATCCTGGAAATCCAATCCTGACCAAAGACGATATCCCCTATCCTGTTGCAACAGTCCACAATGCAGGGGTTGTGCGTTTCGGACAGCTCTACATCATGCTCTTCCGCTCGCATCTGCGTAACGGACGCTCGATAATCGGTATTGCTGAAAGTTCTGACGGTTTTGATTTCAAGGTGCGCAAGGAGCCTTTCCTCACACCTTCGAGTGAGGAACCTTTCAAAACATATGAGGAATTCGGCGTTGAGGATCCTCGAATAACGAAGATCGATGGTGATTTCTACATTACCTACAGTGCCTACTCGCGTTACGGTGTGCGGACTTGTCTTGCGAGAACGCGGGACTTTGAGCATGTGGAGCGCATGGCGCCCATCACTCAGGCTGATCATCGCAACGTTGTACTTTTCCCAGAGAAGTTTGATGGTTTCTACGCACGCCTCGATCGCCCCCATTCACAAATCCATCCATGGTCGATATGGATATCATATTCACCTGATCTTATTCACTGGGGCAGATCACAAGTCGTACTTATTCCTCAACGTTATCATTGGGATGAGCTCAAAGTGGGCCCAGGTGCTCCGCCCATAAGAACCGAATCAGGGTGGCTAAATATATTTCATGGTGCCTTTGAGACGATGGACGGTGCTATTTATAGGCTTGGTGTCGCCTTGCATGATCTCAAAGATCCATCCAGAGTTCTTGGCATTGCCGATGAGTGGATACTTCAGCCTGAAGATCCGTGGGAGGTAACAGGTTACGTTCATAACGTCGTTTTTACATGTGGAGCTGTTGCCGAGGATGATGGCACAGTCAAAATTTACTGGGGTGGAGCGGATAGTGTCATGTGCGTTGGGATAGCAGCGGTCAGCGATCTCATTAACCTCTGCCTTCAGCGGGGTCGGAGCTAAAAATCTGCAAATCTCACAGAAATGCAGCCCTTCATTTAGCTGGTAACCCTGTAACTTGTTTATCCGTAATAAGTTGCGAAGTTTGCAGATTTTTAGCTCCGACCCCACTTCTGGAGAAATTCGGTGAGGTGACGGTGTGAGGGGATGTTACCGCTAGCGACTACTTTACCATTTATGAGAAGGGCTGGCGTTGGTAGCGGACCATATTTGGAGATCTCACCCAAGTCCTGAACATGCTCGAAATCAGCCCGCAGGTCTATTTCAGCAAGAACTTCAAGCACCTGCTGTACGAGGCGATCGCAACGGGGGCATCCTGGCCCAAGCACCTTGATTTCTAGTATGCCTGGTTCGGGGGGACATCTTCACCCATAAAGCGTTTGAATTCTCTGAGCAGGGCACACTTATGGTCCTCGCGTCGACTCGGTGTCATATAATTCTGCTTCGATGTCAGCTCAAGTAGCTTCTGAGCTGTCTCATCGTCGCTCATGGGCTGCATCGCCTTTACTTGTTCGAGGATCTCATCCAGTCCTACGAGACCGACTTTCACACCAGCAACGAGTATTTGCCTTACGCTCATGGCTCACCCCAAACCCAAAGAATCCACCGACGCCATTACAAAACTTGCGCCTAGGCGTTCATCCAGTTTGAGTTCGTCATCATCGCTTTGCTTCCTAAGCGCTTACCTACTGGAGCGCCGCCTTTCCTTGATTACCTCCGCGCTACATTCAAGAAAACCGATTACGCATGGAGTCACAAGGTGATAGATAACCTTGTTTCCCTGCCTTTGGTCTTCGACAATACCGCTGTTCCTTAGCACAGCAAGATGCTTTGATATCGTTGACTGATCAACCTTTGTCAGTTCCACGAGCTCGCTCACATTGCAAGGCCCTTCGTAGAGCCTAACGATAATCTTGAGCCTGGTTTCATTTGCTATTGCTCTAAGAAGCCGAGCCTGCTGTTTGAAATCCAACACACGCTGCGCAGTCTTCTTACTCAATTCTCTACCTCCGCCTTTTTCTCGCCACTGTTGGGCTCACTCTCAAAGCCTCTGGGGAAACCAGTGGCTTGAGCGTTTGCATATTTCAACCAGTGTAAGCACTACAGGTACTTCAATCAGCACCCCAACAACAGTCGCTAGTGCCGCTCCTGAGTTTAACCCATAGAGCGTCGTCGCAGTTGCAATAGCAACTTCAAAGTGATTACTAGCCCCGATCATTGCGCTGGGAGCAGCATCAGCATAGTTAAGTCTTATTATTTTAGCAAGTCCATAGGTCATCCAGAATATTAGCATGGTTTGGATGAAAAGCGGTATGGCAATCCACGCAATTGTTGCTGGATTTGTTGTTATCATGTCCCCCTTCAGGGAGAAAAGGAGCACCAATGTGAAGAGCAAGGCTGTTATAGATATAGGAGTGAGGATGGGTAGGAAGTACTCTTTGAACCATGCCGTGCCCTTATGCTTAATGATCCACTTGCGCGTAAAGTAACCACATATCAGAGGCAAAGCAACATAGACCGAGACTGAAAGAAGGATGGTTTGCCATGGGATTGGCATTGCGTTTACACCGAGAAGAAAACCACCAAGAGGAGCATGGAGAAAAAGCATTGTCAGAGAATTAATCGCCGCCATCACAAGAGTATGGGCATCATTTCCCTTGGCTAAGTAGCTCCACATGAGAACCATTGCTGTGCAGGGGGCGATTTCTAGGAGGATGCAACCAGATATGTAACTTCTCCAGAGCTCAACTTCCTGTCCGGATTTTACAACTTCGGTTCCGGGCAGAAATCTCCTGAAGAGATCCCCAGAAAGAAGGTCGAAATTGCATATATGGTGAAAGGTTTGACAGCCCAATTGGCAAAAAGCGTGAGGGCGACAGGCTTTGGTGTCTTGCCAGCCCTTACGACTTCCGAGACGATACAAAGACCGACCCAAACCGTAAAGTACTTCTCAAACAGACTGAGCCTTGTTGTCCGCTGCTTTCTAATGCTAGTCGGGGCACAGACACAAAGTGAAGCTAGAATCGTATGAACACCGCGAAATACGCGGGATGATACACTATTGGTGGGTGTATTCTAAGTGAAGGTTGACACACCATGGACACTCTGCCAAACTGATATCCGCGGAGGTGCTTATGAAGAAGGTTACGGTCTATACGCAGTCGGGGTGAGTGTTTTGTATCGGTGTGAAGGAGTTTCTTTCGCAGAAGGGGATCGAATTCAGGGAGATTGATATTTCGAAGGACGAGACCGCGATCAAGCGGCTAGAGGAGCTTGGCGTGATGACCACACCCGTGACGGTGATCGATGATGAGATTGTCATTGGGCTCGACAAGCCCAAGCTCGAAAAGCTGCTGAGCGGTTAGCTCGACTCTTAGGTGTAAACACCGCTTGAGATGCTTATTCTGCAATTCTGGTTCCACCAGACTCGAGTCTATCCCAGCCCTAGGCAGGTTCTCTGGATGTAGCGTATACGGACTGTGGGGGCTGTGATAGGTTTGACCTCGAGCCCTGATGATATGGAATTCAATCGTATTGGAACATCCCCCATGGGAGGGAAACAAGATGGCTAATGAGGAGATCTTCTATTCAAAGTCGGAGGCATTCATCCGGCGAATGCTAGAAGTCAACCCTGTCATTGCAACCGAAATGGGCGAACATCGTTGGGACGGACGCTTTGCTGACAACAGCCTTGACGCTTTAGATGGATTCAATAAGGAGGTTGGCCAGACCGTAAGCGAAGTCTCAGCAATGGATGTCTTGACATTTACCAAGGAAGCTCAAATCGATCACCACATCATGATCAGCCTGCTTAAGGATCTTGTGCGAGAGCACGAGATTTTTGCCCGTCATCGGCGTGATCCGAGCTACTACGTAAACCAAGTGATGACAGGTCTTCTGTTACTCATTCTCAAAGACTTCGCTCCTCTGGAAGTTCGTCTCGATTCGGTGCGATCACGGCTTGAGGGTGCTGGTAAGGTACTTGAGGATGGTAGAAGGAATCTTGATCCTTCGAGAGTACCCAAGATCTGGGCAGAGATTGCAGTTGATCAGCTGAATCATGTAGGGGGCTTCTTCACCGAGCTCACTCCATCGATTGCTGCCGAAGGAGCACCCAAACTTGTTGACCAACTCAAGGAGGAAGGTTCCAAAGCTGCACAGGCAATGGATGCGTTCAAGCAGTATATCGCCACTGGCATTCTACCCCGGGCATCCGGTGATTTCGCTGCCGGAGCTGATGTTTTCAATGAGATGCTTTCCGAGCGACACATGGTTGACTACGATGCCGCTGAGCTCCTCGATACAGGTCTTAGGCTTTTCGATGAGACCAGGGCTCAAATGGCGCAAGTGGCCAAGCAGATCGATCCTGACAGATCAGTTGATGACATAATCGAGGAGTCCAAGCAAGACCATCCATCTCCTCAGGACTTACTTAAAGCCTACAAGCAGGCAGTTGAGGATGCCAAGCGATACGTTATCGAGCATGACATCGTTACCATTCCGGAGGGGGAGTCATTGACCATCATACCTACACCTGATTTCCTTCGACCGATTCTGCCTTATGCTGCTTATCTACCCCCGGGAATTCTCGAGGACAAACAGGATGGATTCTTCTTTGTCACTCCCGTTGATCCTGGTGATCCTCCCGATGTTCAGGAACAGAAGCTTAAGGGACATAGCTATGCTGGGCTTCGAATCACAGCTCTTCATGAAGCCTATCCGGGGCACCATCTTCAGCTCAGCTGGGCTAACAGGCAAGGGAGCCTTCCGCGGAGAATGGCATCCTTTCTTTCGACTTTCTTCATAGAGGGATGGGCATTCTACTGCGAGGAGCTCATGGAGGAGTTGGGCTATATTGCTAAACCCATTCACAAACTCATTCGTCTCAGGGATCAGCTTTGGCGTGCGGCTCGCATCATCCTTGATGTCAAACTCCATACAGGAAAGATTTCGCCAGAGGAGGCAGTTCAATTTCTTGTCGACGAGTGCAAGCTCGAGAAGCCCAATGCCCTGGCTGAGGTTCGGAGGTATACCACCTCACCTACTCAACCGCAGTCCTATCTGATGGGCAAGCTCGCCATTGTTGACATCATCAAAACCTATCGCAGTCGACATGGTGAACTAACTTTGTGCCAACTTCACGATACTATTCTTGCCTGTGGGTCCTTGCCTCCTAGGCTTATGCGGAAGTGCCTTTTGGAGTAGAGGTGGCTGTGATAGCGAGTGGCAAATCCTGGCTTTTCTGCAAGGAGGTCGACGCTCTGGAGCGATGAACCAGGACGTGCCTGACAGAAAGGTCTTTTTCAGAATCTCATCATTCCAGATCCTCGCTATGTTCAGGCGGGGACTCTTCTACAGTTATCTTTCAATCTACCTTCGATTCTTTCTTGGGCTTAGCGTTACTGAGACCACCTTGTTCGCAACCTTCCCAATGATCCTCAATGTCATCTTTCAAACATTCGTCTGGGGAGGACTTTCCGATAGGTATCAGAAGCGCCGAACGCTCATCATTGTTGGTGAGATAACAGCTGCAATAACGACTGTTCTCGTCTGGTTTCTCCACACCTTGCCTGCGTCGCACCATGCAGCTGGCTATGTCATCATAATCGGGCTGTCAGTTACTGAGATCTTCTGGTCGATGTCAAATGTCGCCTGGAGTGCCCTGATTTCTGATCTCTATGCTGCTTTTGAGCGGACCGCGGTCCAGGGGAGACTCGCAAGCATTGGAGCTCTGGGGAGGATTGCTGGGGTCTGGATTGGTGGACTGGCCTACGACGGACTGGCCCGGTATTACGAGGGCTGGGGCTTTCATAAGGGTTTGCTCTTCTTCATCGCCTCAGGTGTAATGATTGTATCAACCATCCCAATGTTTTTTGTGCCGGAGGGTGGAATTGCCTCAAACCGCATCACGCCAACCGCTGCGCCGAAGACTCACATGATCCGGAATCTCTCGCGTCGCTTTCTGCTCTTCCTGATTGCCATGGTGCTTATCAACTTCGGGAGGAATTGTGTCGCAGTAACTAAGACACAGTACCTTGTACTTGATGATGGCTTCGATGTTTCAAGCAATCTTCTGAGCTACATCGTCAACATGCAATCAGTTGCGGCAGTCATCGCGGGCTATGTTATTGCCAGAGTCTCTAAAAAGATAAGTGACGGTATGCTGATCACGCTCGGCTCAGGTCTTGCCTGCCTCAATCTTCTTGGATTCGCGCTTGCCCGAAGCCTTGGCGTGATCTTCGGAAGCAACTTCCTGGCAGGCGCATCAGATGTTGTTATCTTCACATCCTCATACACCTACGCCTCGAAGTTGATTCCACCGGCTCATAGAGGTAAGCAGTTTGCACTTTTCAATGCCACGCTTTTCCTGAGCTGGGGAGTTGGTGCCACCCTTGTGGCGGGTCCCATCGTTGATAGCCTGATAGCGAGAGGCAAAACCCAGGTCTTCGGCTACAGGATGTCGTTTATGGCTGCACTTGCCATGGTCATTGCAGGCATGATCGTGTTCGCAATCTGCGATCGCTGCAAAGATACCCCTAAGTCGTCACCTACGCCTTAGCGCAGTCTCACGATCTTGGCTGTCCCCACCTCTTCACCATCTACAATCACACGCATGAAGTAGATGCCGGCACCGGCAGGCCTACCGGAATCAGTTGAGCCATCCCAGACGAGATTGTGAGCGCCTGCAGCGAGTTTGCCTCTGAAAATACTGGCAACCCGCCGTCCCATGGTGTCATAGACGTTTGCTCCCACGTCATGGGCTTTCCTGGCTGAGTCACCAAGCATGAGCCTGACAGTTGCCTTTGAGGTTGCTGGCAAGGGGTATGTGCCCAGAATCGCAGCTCGTGTACCTGATAGGGGTTGCTTGACCGAAGCCTGGAGCTCAGGATCAGGAATGCCGTCATTGTTAGCATCAACCAGTATCTCACAGAAATTGTCTATGGTAGGAAGACTCGCCGATAAGTTGCTCGGAGCTGAATCTCCGCCAAGCTCCCCATCAGGTTCGGGATCCCAGCAGACAGATGCAACAACACCAATTTTCGTTCCAGGCGGAACATTGCCAGGACCTAATCCATAAAGGACATCCCAGGGAACGGCGATCTCACTTCCACCATCGTAGCCATAGGTGTGCTGAGGATCAAATGCCATTATCGCCTGCGAGCTGATATCTTCACTCGTTGAGTCACTCAGGAGTCTCCACAGGGTCTGTGAATCCCATGGGCCCTGATGCTGATAGGCTCCATATTGATAATCAACTTTAAAGCCAGGCGCCGTAAAGACCGCTCCTCTTTCCCAATGATCGATATGTCTCAGATCAGTGAATCCATTGGGTCCAGCAACATCTGTATCAAGATAGAGGATCCAGGAATTGCCCTGAACGTGACCACGTATGCCAAGGTAGAGATATGTGGAGTCCCAGTCAACGAAGAGCACATTGATCTCATTGGTATCACCTGGCGAGGTTCCATTCCAGCTTGAATCCCACCAATCCTCAAGTTTCTTGTGCGGACAATCCCAATCAGAGTCAGGCAGATAGCCATCTATCTGGACCTTGGTCTCTGGAGCCATCTCAACAGGAATGTTGTCATCGTTTGTAATCGCAGGATTGGTGTTCCCAGCACCATCGGCTACTGAGCCAGCAGCGAGAAGGAGCTCGATTGGTCCGGTTAAGGCTTCAAGTGCTGCTGCTGTTGAGGCACTGAGATCGAAATCAAGACGTTTGTTTGTGCCTGTTGTTGTGAGCACATCCGAGGTGGTCAGTGTAACATCGGCTATGGCGTCATCATCGTCATCGAAGGCAAAGCCAGTGACAATGACTGAAGAGGCATCAACTGCTTCGTCGAAGTAAATCTTAAGATGATCTGTTGATGTGTAATAGGAACCATTTAGCGGCAATGGCGGCATATGGTCGGTGAGGCTATCGCGTAGGGCTTCAAGTTCAGCGATGCGGCCGGTGCTGTCAGCAGGACTTGTATATCCGCCATAAATCCAAACTTCAAAAGGTGCATCTCCGTAGAGCTCATCGCCCTCGAGTAGAGTTGCTGCAAACTGGAAATTGTGAGTTGCTCCAGCAGTCCCAACGATGGTCGCAGCTGTAGCGTCTGTGTTTGTGTTCTTTTGTCCGAAGTAGCCACCACCAGGATCCCATACGCGTTCGAGAGCATGCCCAGCCCAGGTGAGATTGAGAACATCGGGAGTAAAGCCATTCTTAACATAAACACGTTGGCCGTAAGCTCGATACTGCACCTTGAGATAGGGGTTGCCAATTGTAAGACTCACCGTCTTGGTGACAGTCGGATGTATTATCCTTGCTTCGACTGTTGAACCTGTTGGAGATACGATCTCGAAGGAGTAGGTTTCGTGCTCACGGTCAATGCCACCAACACTCACATCCGATAGTGCCGCAACATGGTTGGTTTCGTTGTAGTCACCGTCGGTATCTGCCCAATAGACATTATCATTGGAGACGACACTATAAGTGTAGCCAGGGCCTTTGCAGAATAGCCACTGGAGCTTACCACCTATCGGATCAAAGACTGCAAGCAGTCGATCATTGTAAAGCACAAGCTCATCGACGCCGTCTTCTTCAAAGTCGGCGATATAGGCGCCGGTTGAGTCGGTGTAGAGGCCTGCCGCCCAGCGGGCAGCCTCGGCATGGGCGTTAGCAAATCGAATGTGATTGCTATAGTGATGCTGCCATCCTGAGATCTGTCCCTCATCGTGCCAGCCTGTCTCATGCAGATTCGTAAGCAGAACATACCAGGCCATCTCGCTCAGGTTGTTGGCTGGTACACTCAAGATTTTGTTTAAGGCAAAATTCCACTGGGTTCCGTAATCCCACTTAGGAGTATGCCCATCGAGGTTGGAATCACCGGTGTAGCTCGCCCAGTCACCATACCAAGCGTTGTTACCACCGCCATAGCCATAGAATTCGCCAAGTAAGCCGTATGTGCCGTTCTGGAGCACAAGTGATTGATTGGTAAAGCCGGGATCTTGCAATACGTCGGTGAGTTTCCAGACACCCACTGTTGCACTGTTGTTAGCGCATTGCTGGAGGAGCCAGATGTAGTTGTTGAGCGCATCAGGATTGCTCGCTCCCTGCATCACCTCTGCAACAACCTCGGCATCATTCGCATAGATAATGATCTCATCAGATGTGCCAGCGAGGATAGTATTCCATGCATCACCAGCGTTCCAGTTGACCTGACCTACGAAGTCGTTGTCGAGGGGTAAGACCTTGATGCTCCCACCTGAATAGGAATAGGTATAGATGTGATGATCATCAAACACGTTATTCCGATAACCGCAGTGGACATAATCATCGAGAATGACTGCCCAGACACCATTGTCTGTGAAATCATCGCCAATGTGGTCAATCACATGGGCTGATGCATCGATCCCATTGCCATCGCTGTCGGGATTCTCAACCCAAACACGTTCAGGGACCCATGCTACTCGCGGTGTGAAGCCATAGAATGTCTGAACCATGTCAGTCTCGACACTCACGGCTTTGCCGTTTATTTCATCCCTCAGGAAGGGCATGATGTGCTGACCTAAAGCCGATGTGAGAATCTCATACCTGCCGGCAGAGACACCGGAGGCCAGCCAATCATTGAAGCCCGGATCGTGCCATTCGGCTGCTGAGATCAGAAGTCCGCCCTGATGCCAGTTGAGCGGAAGATCATAGTAGTCATGGGCGGCAAGGATCTCATCAGCACCATCATCGGGATTGTTGGGATCGCCATCATAGGATGCATTCTCGCCTCGTTCGCCACGGAAAACATTGGTGTAGGTTAAGCCCTGATTGAGGTGATGTACAAAGGCGACATTGTGGGTGTTGCTTAAGGTCTGATTAGAAGCAAAGATGTCATCGAGGATTCTTGTCTTCGTGCATGTGTAGACATAGAAGTTGATGGGTGTGCCTTCTCTATCAGCGATTGCCTTAGCAACGGCGTCGTAATCCGAAACCTGCTTTCCCGCTGCAGCTGTTACAGCCTCAGCGAATCCCTCTGGAAGCCACATACTAGCTTCGATATTCCCCCACTGCTTGGAGCCAAGCAGACGTCGTAAGCGCGAAGTTGGAGTGTCATTGAGGCTGGGATCGAGGATGTGGGCTTCGAGCCTACCTGCCACTTCCTGAAATTCGAAAGCCCTATCCCATTCGATAGGAGCGCTTGCAGCAAGATTGCCAGGAAGGTCCTTCGAGCCTCCAGGCATGTAATCCATAAGGACGAAGAGGCGAACGCCCTCAGGAAGGAGTGGGGCATCCTCAGGTGTGCCAACAGGGCGAAAGAGACTCACCCTGAGGGAGAGCCTGTCGATTTCCTGGTCAAAGTAGAAGTCCATAAGGTCGCCCAAGCCATCCCTTCCCGTTGTACCATCATAGACGGGATCAAGAGCTTTTGCGTTTAGTGGCTGCCAGACCTTCGGATCTCCGGTGACTTCGAGCCCGGGTGCAGGGCGAGACGGTGGTTTCGACATTCCAGCCGCTAGACCTGCATGAAGAATTAGAACCAGAAGTCCAAAGACAAGTCGTATTAGAAGGTTCCGTTTTGCCAAAAACATAATCTTCTCCTTCGGTTTTGAGACACAATCAGATATATCATTCACAGTAAGCTTAACATAAAACTGGCCCCATGTAAATCGCCCGACCTGTGGGTCTTTGGAATCCAGACCCGGCTCCTTGCTTATGACTCTCCCTCTTTTTAGATGAACTTGAGGCTCTGAGGGTGCTACCTGATACAATGCCGTCGATTTTGGGGGCTCCATGTGATATAATGAACGAAGATAGTGCAAAATGGATCAAGCGAAGATGACATCAAGGGGGTAAAGATGAGGAAAGCAGGTCTTCTTGTGGCTTTCATTGTGCTTGCGACCAGTGTATCGACTCTGTTTGCTTTTCAGGCTGAGAACCTGGTTGTGGTGACCGATCCTGCGCCTTCAACTGCACGCCAGCTCGTAGAGAAAGGCATGATGGTTGTTCGTGACATGGAGCGCTACCTGCTGGTGGTGGCTACCACTGATGATCTCGAGAAACTCTCAAACCTTGGGCTCAATTGGGAGGTGCTCGACGAGTCGATCGAAGGCAAGATCTATTACACGGTAGGTATAGGCGAGCGGGTGAAAGTTGAAAAGGTGGCGTCTCTGGGGCGCCTTTTGCGCTTTGATGGGCTTGAAGCCGTTGTTGAGGCAACCCCTGAGGAGGCTCAAGAGATTGCTGCTCTCGGTCTTGACATTGCCAAGGTCTTCATGCGCCCTATTCGATTTGCCACGGAAGAGAAACCTTTTCCGAAAGGATTTGCGCTCGAGCAAGATCTCGAGATTCAGGCAATGGTGGATTCGGTTTCAGGAAGTCGTATTGACGCCTGTGTGCAGCGACTCCAGGACTTCGTCACAAGGTATGCCTCACACGACAGCTGCCAGGCAGCGGCCAATTGGATCAAGGCTCAATTCGAATCCTTCGGCATTGACAGCGTCTTCTTTCACCATTTCAGCAGCACCTACAAAGACAATGTAGTTGCTGTTCTCCCAGGGGCTGCCAACCCTGACAAGATCGTAGTTATCGGCGCTCACTATGATTCATACACTTCGAATCCGGATTATTGTCCAGGGGCTGACGATAACGCCTCAGGTACAGCCTGCGTGCTTGAGTGTGCTCGCATCCTGAGTCAGTACGAGTTTAACTATACGATCAAACTGATAGCATTCGGTGCAGAGGAGATGGGTTTGATAGGAAGCGAAGCCTATGCCAGCGATGCTGCAAGTCGTGGAGACGATATTACGGGCATGGTCAATGTTGATATGATTGGTTATCTGGCAAGTGGCGACGTTCTCGATCTCGATGTCGTCGATAATGCCAGCTCACAATGGATGCGTGACCTCGCCTTCGAGGTCGCCTCAGTCTATGTGCCTGAACTGAGTCTTGTTGATGGCAGTCTGCCGGCGGGTGCAAGCAGTGATCATGCATCTTTCTGGGCCAACGGTTACGACGCCATCATGTTTTTTGAAGATAGCGATTCCTACAGTCCCTACATCCACACCTCAGATGACGTTGTGGGACTCAGCTATAACTCACCGACACTCGCCGAGCGATCGGTAAAGGTCGCAGTTGGTCTCGTCGCTACAATGGCTGAGCCTTTCAGAATCGCCATCTCGCATACACCACTTGGAAACACCGAGGATACCGAGAACCCGTATCCTGTCGTTGCTCGCATCGTTGCTGCCGAACCTCTCAATCCCGATTCACTTATTGTGTATTACTCAGCAGGTGGTGCATGGACTGCACTTACTATGGCTCCTACTGGCAATCCCGATGAATATGAGGCACTTATTCCAGCCCAGCCGGGAGGAACATGGGTTGACTATTACATAGTTGCTCAAGACAGCGCTGGCAATACGGCAAGGGATCCCAAGGGCGCACCAGCAGAGGCACACAGATTCTTCGTTGGCACAGTCACTCCAATCGTCATGCACGATTTTGAGTCAGATCAGGGCTGGACGGTTGGTGACGTTGATGACAATGCAACAACCGGTATCTGGGAGCGATGCGATCCCGAAGGCACTGAGGCACAACCTGAGGATGATAATACACCTGATCCTGGCACAAAAGCCTACATTACTCAGTGTGCAGCCGGTACAGGTCAGGGCAGCTACGATGTTGACGGTGGTAAGACAACACTCTTTAGTCCGATTTTTGATCTTTCCGGATATCCCAATGCATGGGTTCGCTATTACCGGTGGTATAGCAATGACACAGGAGCAAGTCCTGAGACCGACAGGTGGATTGTTGATATCTCAGATGATGGTGGTTCAACCTGGGTAAGACTTGAGACGCTGGGATCAAGCGATCGTACCTGGCGCTTTGTAGAACGCAACCTCCTTGACTACATCGATCTGACGTCGCAGGTGCAGTTCAGATTTGTAGCTTCTGACAGTGAGCCGGGTTCTATCGTTGAGGCGGGTCTTGATGACTTCTCGATTGTCGTCTATGAGGATGTAAGTGGCATCTCAAGTCATGAAAGCCCGGCAGCAAAACTCTGGCTCTCCGAGACCTCACCCAATCCTTTCGGTTCGGCGGTTACGGTTGAGTTTTCGGCATCCCCCGGGGCGAGGGTTTCGCTGACTGTTCATGACGTCCTGGGACGTGTAGTTAAGACACTCTTAAAGGAGCGCGTGAGTAGCGGCTCCCATGTGATCACGTGGGATGCGACAAATGACCGTGGAGCTCAGGTCGCTGCAGGTCTTTATATCGTGCGACTCGAAAGCACCGGTAGAGCTGTAACGCGTAAGATTGTTCTTACGCGATAGGGCTCGCTGATAAACTGCCAGGTGTCTAAGATTGGAGCAGTTCTTGCATACGCCTTAATTCACGCTCAGTATCAGCAGCAAGCGTCTCGATTATCTCGGCAACGCTGCGCTCAGCGTTGACCAGTCCGACTGACTGCCCCGCCATCAGCGACCCATGCTCGATGTCACCATCAATTACTGCCTGCTGGAGCCTTCCCATCCAGAACTCCTCAACTCGCTGCTGCGCCTCATCGCGGCTGATCCTTCCCTCATCGAGGAGCTTGATAAGCTCGAGCTGGAGCTTGCCAAAGTCTTCAGTCGCCCGGTTGCGCAGTGCACGAACTGCAACGACAGGCAGACGACTATCAAACTGGGGAGTGGCAACCGCATCGCGTGCATTGGCTCTTAAGAAGTATTGCTTAAATCTTGGATGGGCACGGCTTTCCTTAGAGATTGCGAAGATTGTTCCGAATTGGATGCCCGCAGCTCCCATCATGAAAAGGTGGGCACACATTCTTCCGGTTGCGATGCCACCTGCGACAAAAACCGGCACTTCGGTAACCTCGAAGAGCACTTGTTGGAGCAGAATAACAAGCGTGACGCGTCCCACGTGCCCACCTGCCTCCATCCCCTCGAGGATCAGTGCATCTGCCCCATAATCGAGCATCCGCTTAGCAATCGAGTGGGTTGAAGCAAAGCACATAACCTTCGATCCTGCCGACCTTACCTTTTCGACCTCACTTCGGCGGGGGAAATTGCCTGCGAAGATTACGAACGGGACCCTAAGATCTGTTACAAGATCGAGATGGCTTCGATAGGCGGGTGCTATTGTTATGAGATTAACGCCGAAGGGCTTGTCCGTAAGATTGCGGGTTTGTTCGATCTGCTCCCTTAAGACCTCGACTGGCATGTTGCCACCTGCGAGGCAGGCAAAGCCACCAGCGTTTGCTACGGCAGCAACAAGGTGAGGCTCGCTTACCCACGTCATTGCCCCACAGATGAAGGGGAAGCGAACCCCGAGGAAGTCACTTCCTTGTTTGGCGATCCTATCGAGAAGTGGGGTATCCATTTGCAAGCTAGCTATACCAAGTGCACTCATATGTCAAGACTATCAGGCAGGCTGCCCCGCTAGCGAGCCGGTCAGAATGAGAACTGACTTGAGCGTGGTGCGCCCCTCTGCTAGCAGGATTGAGCCTCCCCGGACTCAGCATAATTTCGGAGCGTTTTAGATGTGTCGCATCTGGTATGCAGTTTCCAGGTTGGGATAACGAGACTTGACATGCAATCTACGCTTCAAATAAAATCGAGACCGAGAGCAGAGAGGTAGTTCCAAGTGTCAAGCCTGCCAACAAGTTCACTTTTCAGGAGGTGCACCCATGCGTCATTCCCACATTAGATTGGTGGCGGTAATTTCGTTGTTCGCCGCTATCAGCTTTACTTTCAGCTGCGGTGTTGGACAGAAGAAACTTAGTGGTGAGGACAGGATCTTTCTTCAGGATGACTTTTGGGGAAAAGCCAGGGCGATGTTCGGTGAATTTGGCGGTGGCTGGTGGCATAGGGAAAAGAGCGTGAGAATCAGATACGAGGGTGGGAACTGGTATGTGACGGAGGATCATCACTACCAGCTCGTTGTTCTTGATGCTGACAAAATGGAGGAATACGCCAATGTTACAATTAGTCTTACGGGCGATGCCAGGGTGGTTAGTCTCCGTGCACGGACCATAAAGGCAGATGGTGAAATTATCCGTGTAACCAAAGATAAGGTATATGAGAAGTCGCTAGTGCCGGGTTTCATGCTCTTTTCTGATGTGAAATCCAAGGTATTTGCCATGCCTGGCTTGAGTGACGGATGCATTCTCGATTACGCCTATCGCATTGAGACGCAATCCCTACGCTTCAGAGATATGTTCGAATTTGGGCAAGAGCTTCCTGTGAGGAAAGCTAAGTACACCTATCGTATCGATTCGCGACTTGAGACCGCCGGCTATCGCTTGCATTACCTTGATCGTTTCGTGGCCACCAAGCCTGAGGCAAAAGTAATAACAACAGCTTTGGGCGATATGTCGTCCTACTCTTGGACTATGGAGTATCTTGATGCTTTTCCTGATGAGCCCTGGGCGCCTCCCAGGGACCGTTATGTCCCAACAATCTATCTTGCTGGTTTTGGTCCAGGTGAGCGAGCGAACGACTGGAACAATTTTAGCAAATGGTATGCCCGTCTAGTTCCGTGGCTGAATACAACAATGATAGGTGTCGAGGGTGTAACGGATGATGTTACAGCAGGTGCAGACAGTCCGAGGCTTGTCATTCAGAGAATAATGGACTATGTAGGCGAGAATATTCGATATGTTTCGGTCTCCGTTGAAGAGTCAGGGTTAAAACCTCACTATCCAACGGAGGTCCTCAAAAATCAATATGGCGATTGCAAGGATATGTCTTGCCTCGTCATTGCAATGCTTCGCCATAAGGGTATAGAAGCTTATCCTGCCTTGCTCCTCACAAGGAGCGAAGGTGTGATTAATAAGGCGCTTGTGTTGCCACGCTTCAACCACATGATTGTCTATGTGCCAAATGAGAAAGGTGACATTTGGCTGGATCCTACAGCTGCTCCTTGTCCTATGGGATATCTCCCTGAAACTGATCGAGGGGTAGATGCTTTGGTTCTTGAGGGCAAAAAAGCGATTTGGAGGCATATTCCTGAAGATTGTCCATTTCCTTGCAAGCGTAACATAAAGGTGGATCTGAAAATTACTCCTGGCGGCGACATCGAGGGACTTGTAAAAGTTGTGCTTTCGGGTGATTATGCTTTTCGCTTGTCAAGGCGAGTCAAGAGCAGTCAACGGGCTGAGGTAAAGAGAGCATTGGAAAGGCAAATTGCCTCGTGTTTTGCAGATGTGGCGCTGGATTCGTGCAATCTGGATTGGTTCGATGAGAAGGGTCTCACCATGTGCTTGAGGAGCCACCTTGCAAGAAAGCAGACGGCGATACAGGTTGAGGATAAACTCGTTGTGAGATGTGACTTCTTGCAAAACATTGCATCCAGCCTTAGCGGTATCACGAAGGGTGGCGGGCGGAAATATCCTTTATGGTTCCCGACTTCGGTTGAAGAGACAGATACCGTAACGATCGAGGCACCGAGGGGCTGGGTTGCTGAAGAGGTTCCAGCCGATGTGAGTATCGTGGGAGACTATGGATCTTATTCCATGCGGAGCCGGTCGAGGGGAAACATTGTTCAAATCGTTGTGGAAAACCGTATCAAAGCTGGTGAGATTCATGGTGAATACTTCGATGATTTCCTCAAGTTTTGGGGTGATGCTAGAGATTTGCTGAGAAGGGGTATTGTTTTCAAAAGGATGTAGACCAGTTCTTCGTCGCCCTGTGGCTAAAGAGGCAAAGAGGGGTTATCTCAGCTCGAAGCCTACACCTAAGCTTACCGTGAGCAGCTTGCCGAGGTTGTCAGCGGAGCCCAACCCGTGCCAGTAAGTGAGATCGGCTCTTATCCCAAAGAGTGTGGATCTACACCCAAAGCAGGCAAATACGTTGCTTATCCCGGTCTCATCCCTAAAGTCTCTGAAGCCAGCACCGGCATCGGCAGAGAAGCAGGCATAGTGGCACTGGTAAAAAGTGTAGGTGATGCGTGGAAATGCGAACATCGCTAGCGACTTGCCATCGTTAAACCTTCTCGGGTTAGCCCACGACCACCTTGTTGACATCATGCCCACCGAGAACCCTAGAATCCATGGCTTGTCCCTGAATCTAACGTCTATGGGAATCTGAGCTAGCCAGTCAAGGGTTGCACCATATTCTGTGCAGACTTCATTGACGCCCTTGCATTGTTCCACCTTTGAAGTTCTACCGTATAATCCTGTGCCGAGATAGAAGCCTATGCTCGTTCGGAGATTGGCGAGGAGCCGTTCGCGAGCGTGTTCGATCTCATCAGGATATGGCTGGTTGCCTGGTGGCAGCTGGTGAACGAGACGAGATAGCTGTGCAGCTATGCTATCAGCAAGCTGGGGGACTCCCATGGCACCCTTTACACTTTCAGCCTTCAGCTTTGCAATTTCTTGCCCGGAGCAGACATCCACTACTTGAGATTCAACAACCAGGAGTTTGCGAAGACGCGTTACGGAACCCACCAGTACCACGCTCACGCGAAGTTTTCTGCC
Source organism: bacterium (assembly GCA_029933125.1). GTDB lineage: Bacteria > Arandabacterota > Arandabacteria > Arandabacterales > Arandabacteraceae > JALGWB01. The sequence goes on from JAOZOU010000006.1 coordinate 38,111, forward strand.
GGTTTCTACTGCGTCATCAAGGGTATAGTGCGTGTAGGTGAGATGTGATCCTTTCGGTTCTTGGCCAGCAAATTGTAGCGGAGTCCCGCAGTGTTTAACCACGACATCATCACACCTCTTCACAGACTCGCAGATTGAGTCTTGTAAAGCCTGAACAATATCTGCTGGAACATTGTGGTGCTCAAATTCGAGAACAGCAATTGTTGGTGGATATGTATTCTGCTCATCGCCGGCCACGCACGGATTGAGATCAAATAGAAGGAGGCAAGCAGCTAAGAAGGAAGCCAGTCTCAAGGGCTGAATTGGTCTCGAAGGCAAGGTCCAAGAACACAGAACAGGCCACCCGCTCCGTGCCCTTGGGGTACTTAGAGATAGGTCTCGCACACTCATGTTCATCTTCCGGCTTCCTTATGGTGCCTCGAATCTGAGGCGGTGTCAAGAAAATAAGTTGTCTTGGCCATAATGGGGTTCGTTGAGGCAAGCGGCGGGATTGATGGAGGCGCTTTTCTCGAGAGCATGTGTGGCTAAAGGGGGGCAGGGCCAAGCCGATTAGCTTGATTGAGTGAAACAGCTGACTCCACGTTGGATGTGCAAATCTCTTCAACCGACAAGGCGGACAGTGCGATGGAAGCTGTTGTTTATAGATGTGAAGCCTATGCATCCTTTTTCCAAAGACTCGCTGCCAATGCTATAGATGGTCTGCTCATTGGCATACTCAACATCCTCGCATTTCCGATTGCAATGCTTCTTAGTGTTTCGCCTGAGGTGCTGCAGGCTCTGGTTTCTATCCTGTACATCATAGGTTACAAAGCGGCTCGCGCTGAGAGCATAGGCTATAGAATGGCCAAAATCACAATAGTTGCTCTCGATGGATCACGACCTCGTTTCTGGCAGATGGTTGTGAGGGAGATATGTGCTATCGTCTCAGCAATTGCCTTATTCATTGGTTTCATTGCAATGCTTTCGAGCCCAAATCGGCAAACCTGGCATGACAGATTGGCGGGGACCTATGTCATCAAGCGTGGATCTCAGCCAGCGGAGCAAGTTCGCCTTGAGAGGGATAGCATGGTAAATACCCGCGGCGCGGTAAGTCTCATCGCGATTTCAACCCTCATAGCCATTGGCTTCCTCAGCCTTGTGTGGCATGTGGTTGAGAACAATCCTGCATGTATTGCCTCCAAGGAATTCGTTAAGAAAAATCCAAGAGTGCTTGCGGCTCTTGGCAGCCAACCGAGAAAGCTCGGGTGTCTCGAATTCCGAGTAACGACTCATGGCGACACAGGAGAAGCTCAAGTCGTGCTGCGCGCTGAAGGTGATGATGGGGAGGCAATAGTTCGTACAGAGCTGACCAGGAAGGGGGAAGCCTGGGAAATAGTAAGAGCAGGTATTGTGAAGGGAGATAAGATTGAGCAGGTGGACGTTACTGAACGTAACCCAGAGCCTTGAGACGCTTTTTCTCCTGGGGACTGAGGTGGTAGCTCGTGCGTTGTCGTAGCTCACGTCTTCCAGGCAGCCACCAGATGAAAACCCCTGATTGCTTTGACTTGCGGTAATTCGTGAATTCTTCGGGAAGTCCAGTTGCTTCCATTGGATTGAGTTTGAAGGTGGTTCCGATTGCACGCCTCCCATTTCTTCCGACAAAAATATTCCTTGCTCCCTTTCCTTCGACATCGAAGCGGAACGCAAGCTCCGCATCCTGAGGAATGCAATCCAGAGAGAGGAGATTTATACCCGCCGGCTGGGATTCAACAGTGAGCGTACCGTCATTCTCCTTGCGTGCAACGAGATGTCCGCGATAGGCGTGTTTCTTAAGATGAACAAGTTTGCCACCACCTTCGGCCTCGACGTGAGCACGGAAGGTGCAGGCTGAGGACGTGCCAACGAATGCGATTCTCCAGCCGGCAAAACTTGAACCGGGGATCCTCTCAAGCAATTCAGCGAGTGAATCAGCCGGGGCTGGCATCACTGAGAGGAGATTGGTTGTCTCAAGTGGATCATTTTTGAGATTGTAAACCTCCATGAGTCCAGTTGCCGGCTCAAGAATGACTTTCCAGGCTGAGGTTCGAGCAGACTTAAGTGGCAGAACCCCTGGTCGCATGCTTGTCTCGGTGATTGCGATATGGGGAGGTATGAGGCGTTTCCCAGATGGCTTGTGCATCTTCTTTCTAGGAGGCAAGATACTCACACCCTCCCAGGACGAAGGTATTGGTATGCGGGCAAGCTCAAGCAGGCTTGGTGCAAGATCGATGAGACGGACCTGCCCGGTCACAGCCGTTGGCTTGGTAAATCGGAGGGGGAGATGAAGTATGAGGGGCACCTTGAGCTCCTCATCGTAGAGGGTTCTCCCGTGACCCGTGGTTCCGTGCTCGCCGAAGGCTTCTCCATGATCAGCAGTTACGATGAGAAGGGTCGTTTCGTAGATTCCCATCTGCTTAAGGGTCTCAATTATACGTCCAATTTCTGTATCGACATACCTTATGCATGCATCATAAAGCACAATGTCATGAGCGATCTTGCCGGACTGTAGCTTCTTGAGATCTTGAGATTTCCGTTCGGATCCCCCTTCGGATTTCGTGCACGATTCGACACGAGTCATATCCCCAGTTATGAGCTCTACGAATTCTTTGGGTGGATTGTAGGGATGGTGGGTATCGAAATAGTGGGCGAGTATGAAGAAGGGTCGAGGTAGGGTTCGGACTAGTTCCAGCACCTTGTCTGTCGTGGCTGTGGCGTTCCGATCGTACTTGCCTGCTACACTCTGGTGTTGAAACCCGCGAAGCATACCAAAGCGCCCATCCATACCTACCATATTGATAACACAGGCTGTCGCATAGCCTCCCTCTGCAAGAACCTCAGGCAATAGGACGAAGGTGTCGGGTAAGACAGAAGTCCAGTCGGTTATGCCGTGCTGGAAGCAAGCAAGTGAGGTCAGCATGCCTGCAAACGAGGCTTTGGTCCATGGGGCTTGGGTTATAGCATCTTCATATCTTACACCTTTCGCAGCTAGATCATCGATTGTCGGTGAAGTTGGACGCTCGTAGCCATAGCATCCGAGGTGATCAGGTCTTGTTGCATCAAGAATTATGAGGATGAAATTAGGTTTATCGCTTACGCCTTCCTTTTCGCATCCCGCAAGAAGCATAAGAAGAAGTATCAGAAGAAAAGTGATGCTAGCAACCTTAACAGCCTCAGGCTTTTGCCCAAATGCTTTTTCGATGCAAATTCGTCCCCAAAGCAGCATATCTTTTGCCTATTTCTTGAGGGTGTAGCTGAAACTCACCGATCGGTTCTCGATAATCTTTCCATTCTGGGAAAGTGGTTCATCCTCTGGGCGAACAGCTCGCACATATTCGACCCTGACTGAATCGGGTGAAACGATGACTCTGACATGGCCTGAATTGTTAAAGACCGTGCCTTGCTTGAAGATTCCTTTGCCTGAGACTCCTCTGCCATAAGATGCATCGGATGGCTGAGGGCATGTTTGATAGACGATGCCATCGAGCTTCTCGTAGACAAAGGCATGGTCATGTCCCCTGAAGACAATGTCCACCCCCTCGTTGACAAGTATCTGGTGGATTGGGCCATGCTCCCAACCTGGTCGCTTCTCATCAAAGACATAGCGTCCTGTGGAATCTTCACCTCCCCACTCGAAGGTGGGATTCCCGGCAACCTTATGACTGACAGCGTCGATGCCACCTCTGCCGTATGCGCTTTTACCCATCTTGCCTACAAGGAGCCCGCCCACAAGATGATGGCAGAAGACAAACTTCCACTTGGCATCTGAGCTGTGGAGGGTTTGATAAAGCCATTCATACTGTTGTTTGCCAAGCGTCCAATCCCAGCCATTACCGGTTCCTGGATATTGACCTCCACCAAGGTGGGGCTTACGCGTCGTGTACCAGAATGGATCAAGCACGACAAAGAGGGCATCTCCCCATTGCCATGCATAATAGTCCTCACGCAGACCGCAGCAGGCTGTTGCGTCTGTATTTCCTGTGTAGAAATGATTGGGATAGGGATTGGGTATGAGTTGCTTGCGCGCAATAGTTCCCCATATCTCGAGACTATCGGAATCGTTGAGGCGTCGCCATCCCTGTTCGCCTTCATGATTGCCAAGGACAAGGTAGAAGGGAACGGAGTTTGTTAGCTTGGCGAGAAGGTAGCGCTCGAAAAGGTAGCGGTTATAGGCTTCCTTCGCACTTTCGGCATTTCTTCCTGCATAGAATTCACTATGAGCAAAATCGCCCAGATCTATGTTGAAGTCAGGACTATCGGCTGCAACATTGGCAAGGGTGACTGAATAGAGGGCGATGGAAGCTGAATCACCTCGGAAGGCTTTGGGAACGATGTGAGAATCCGCTGTTATGGTGAATCTGTATTTCGAGCCCTCCCTGCGCTGGGTATTAAAGGTACCTGTTTGCCCGACAGCATAGCGCGAGGCCGGCGATTTGCGATAGTGCAAGCGATACCAGTAGCGCTTGTCAGGCGCAAGATTGTTTATTTCAATTTCTCTGCATTTCTCACTTGAGAGGTTGAAGGGGCGTGTCGATCTGTCGAAGCAGGTATCGCAAAGACCGTACTCGATGAAGGCTTCAAGATGAGTTGAGGCTATTATACTTACGGTGATGGAGGTATCTGTCGGTCGCCCAAGCATGATGCTTGTTATGGGGGAGATCTGATGAAGTTGGAGAGGCTGATAACTTGTCATAATAGAGCCTTTGTGCCGTGTGTTGTGGCTTCTCAAGAAGGGTCGGTGTCTGCTGGGTCGTGTGGACTCCCTTGCATGAGACAGGCTTGCGAGCGACGTAAGGAGCCAGACAATGCAGAGTGCCCTATATAATCCACCTGTGTGCGTTCCTTGCTCACCTCGTTCTGGTTTGTTCGTTAAGACAAATTGCTTGTGGCTTCACGAGAAAAGTCTAAGCAGGGTGCGAAGTATTGGCAAGCTAAAGCATGAGATCACTATATCACTGAAATGTCATTCAATTGTGGCCCATGGCCTATACGTGTCGAAAATTGAAGCCGCCCGGATGGTTATACTCCACAGGGGCGCTTGATCTGTACTTGCACGGCATTAGCAGGCTTGATAGGATTTGTCGCGAGTCACAACGGAAGGTGAACGGAGGCTTGTTTTGAGAAGAATAGGAAAGTTCTTACCTCTTATTGCCCTTTATATTGTGCTCGTTGTGGTGAGTTCATTCAATATAGGCCGTTCCGATCAGGCAAGGTATGTCTGGTACGCAGAGAATCTTGCAAATGATTTCTTCACAACGAGGCAAGATGTAAATCTCTGGAGTGGTCCAGGATACCCCCTTCTGCTTTCCCCTTTTGCAGCACTCGGTGGAAGGTGGGCTCATGCCAGATTTCTTAATGTTGCCCTGCTCTTCGGTGCGGTTGTGTATCTCTACCTGCTACTTAGAGCCTATACAGGTCAGCGAATAGCAATTGTTGGTGCTTATCTTCTGGGGCTCTGGCCTTCCATGCTTGCTTTTTTGCCACGACTTATGACAGAGATTCCTGCCGTTTTCCTTGTTTGTGCATTCATGTTTCATCTTTCGAGAGCTTGCATTTCGAAGTACCGACTGCGCCTCCATCTGCTTGTTGGTGCAGCCATGTTAGCCTATCTGATCCACACACGGGTCCTGTTCGCCTATGTGACCGTTGGAGTTGCTTGCATCATAGGTTTAATTGCAGCAATCAAACGGACTGCTGAACTCAAAAGAGGTCTGATTTTGCTGCTCATCGCCCTTGCCTTCTCTATCCCATATCTCACATATACCTATAGTCTCACCCACAAGATCTTTTACTGGGCAACTTCAGGAGGACTATCACTTTACTGGATTTCTTCTCCCTATGAGGGTGATCTAGGCGAATGGCACCAAGCCGGTGAGGTTCTCACTAAGCCGGAGCTTGAAAGAAATCATGGTTCTTTCTTCAGGAGTCTTGCCAATCTTAGTGAGGTGGAAAGGGATGAAGCCCTAAAGAGAAAGGCAATTGAGAATATAAAGAGTCATCCAGGGAAGTTCCTCAAGAACTGGTTCGCCAACCTTGGCAGGCTACTCCTCGGATATCCATTTCCTCGCAGGCATCAGAATCTTGGCACATTCCTATACATGCTTCCTGGCGTTTTTGTAATCGCATTTTCAGCTCTCGCCATTTATCCTACCCTGGTGGGAAGAAGGAGAGTGCCGGTCGAGATATGGGTCCTTCTTCTTTTTGGGTTAGTGAGCTTCGTCGCAACTTCGCTCCTGAGTGCTTTCGGTCGCCTCTTCCTCCCCATTTTCCCTGTGGTGATCGTCTGGTGGATGTTTGTTCTCACCAACTGTGTTAGTATAGAATTCCTTAGGACTCCCAAGGGGTTCTGGCCTCACTGAGGCTGATTTGATTTTCATCCAACTTTGCCTTGCCGGCTTGTGCTATTTCAAATCCGAGAAGACTCGGGGATATGCTTTGCTGGGTGTGGTGGAAGCAACTTGCCTCACCTATCTCCTTGGGATTTCAGGGTGAACATTAGAGGCTTGGGATTTCCAACCCCTGCCACAGGACGGAGCTTCGCTCAGACTGTGAGGATTTGCGGTTTCTCAGGACAGACCGCGGGGTTTGCAGATTATCTCGAGGATGCGTGTGTCAAAGAAGTTGTGAGTATTGGAGGCTTTTATGACAATGGCAGTATCTGCCCCGCTGGCAGTCCCGGCAATAGCTATTACCTCCGAGCCACTCCTTAGAAGTCCTGCATCGGTTGCCATGCATGTAATCTCGCATGCTACCTTCACACCTTGCCCGAAAATTCTGAGTACATTTGCAATAATCTCATCTATCTGGATTGCACCAAATCTGTTGCGCACAGCCCTGCCCAGCATGCCGAAGGCGTGGCCCGTGAATAGGACTTTTCCACCCATTTTTTCAATCTCCGCTTTTCTGCGTCTGGACATGGCAACCGCGTTGGGTTTCTCAAAGCCGTAGACTCCTCCGACCACGACAATGTTGAATCCGTCAAATATTCGGCAGGCTCTGATACCGGTCAGGCCAGTGTATGAAGCCACCACTATGTCCCTGATATTGAGATCTCCCGCACGCCTTCTTGCTAGCTCGAGTGTTTGCATAGTATTACGCTTGCCAGGGCTGGGAAAGTAGATTGTTTCCGCCTTCATATTGAAGGTGCCCCCCCTGTCGATTTTTAGCTCCGACCCCAGAATGGGCGATTTGCCGATTTTTAGCTCCGACCCCGCTTGGCTTTGAGGTGTTTGATCATGTCTTCGGTCATTGAGGCGAGGTCCCACTTGGGTTGCCAGCCCCATTCCTCACGCGCAGCTGAATCATCAATAGAATTAGGCCAGGAATCGGCAATCTCCTGGCGGAAATCGGGTTCATATGTGATTTCGAATTCAGGAATATGCTTCTTTATCTCAGCTGCAAGTTGAGCAGGAGTGAAGCTCATTGCCGCGACATTAAAGTCGCAGTGGTGCTTGAGCTTGGAGAAATCTGCCTCAGCCAGCCTGATCGTGGCTTCGATGCAGTCAGGCATGTACATCATGGGTAGCATCGTATCTTCCCGCAGAAAGCACTTATAGCGACGCTTGTCGATCGCCTCATAGAAGATCTCAACAGCATAATCGGTTGTGCCACCACCAGGTAAGGTTTCGTGGGAGATGATGCCAGGATAGCGAAGACCTCGGACATCGAGCCCAAACCGGCGGACATAGTAGTCACCGAGAAGTTCGCCAGCAACCTTAGTGACACCATACATGGTCGTAGGCTTAAGCACAGTCTCCTGGGGGGTATTATCCAGCGGCACACCCGGACCCCATACCGCGATTGAGCTCGGAATAATTATGCGAGCCATTTCATATCTGAGACCAAGCTCAAGGATATTGATCGTACCATCGATGTTGACCTTCCAGCAGAGCTGAGGATTCTGCTCGCCTTTGGCAGAAAGGATTGCAGCCATGTGATAGACGGTATCGATATCATATTTCCTCACTATTTCCTCGACGGTTTCAATCTTTGTGACGTCGATGAAGTGGAAAGGACCGGAGTTACGAAGCTTCTCTGAGGGTTGTGTCTTGCGTCCTGTAGCAATCACATTTTCAGCTCCATAACGTTGCCTGAGCTCCATCGTGAGTTCTGAGCCTATCTGACCGACTGAACCCGTTACCAGGATCTTTTTCATCTCTTTTTTCAACTTAACCTTCCCCCTTCTTTGGATATTTCGTTGCAAGAGCGATCCCATGCATTTTACCCCTCTGCCCTCTGTGGGTCAAGCAAACACACATGCTCGCCAGCGTGAGGAGTTGGCCTGGACACCCCTGTCATCGTTGGTGTATGCTGTCAGGGACAAATCTTCCAAGAGAGGTGAAGCCGTTATGAAGGTCATTGCTGACGTTGGTATTGTGCCAATTGGGGTTGGGGTGTCGCTTTCAAGATATGTTGCAGAATGTGAGCGCATCTTTAAGGAGGCAGGTTTGAAGACCCGCTTGCATGCCTATGGGACAAACCTTGAAGGTGATTGGGAGACCGTATTTGCAGCCATAAGGCGTTGTCATGAGGTTCTCCACGATATGGGGGTTCCGAGGATTTCAACAGTGATAAAAGTTGGAACCCGCAGCGATCGTGACCAGACGATGAATGACAAAGTTGCAAGTGTGGAGGAAAAGCTCGTGGTCTGAGTCCGCCTCGTTCTCATGGCGATCTATGAAGTGATAAGCCCTTTGGGATGCAAAGCGAATTCTCGGGATTTTGCTGACGCATGATTTTCAATGCCAGTCGCGAGATCTGAGTTAGGCCAGGGAATGAGTATCAGATGCAGGCATAAGCTTGGAAGTCGGCGCTGGAGACGATTGGGGATTCTTCTCAGTCTCTGCTCTTGATTGCTTCTATGATCCTCAAGGAGGTGTGGGATGATATCTAACAGACGGGAGCGCGATAAGAGATGTGCTGAGGTTCCCGATCTCGGCTTCGGAGGATTGCGAGGATTAGCGGTGAAATCGATCTTGATCGCTGTCATCGCCACAGCGCTAGCGGTTTTCACTGAGACTTGTATGGCTGACGAAGGCATGTGGCTACCCTACAGTCTTCCCGACTCTCTTATCAGCTATATGCAAAGCCGAGGCTGTAGTCTCAGTCAGCAGGATATTTTCAATTCGGATGGCACTGGCGTGGCCAATGCGGTTGTGAGCGTTGGTGCAACTGGTTCCTTTGTCTCCCCCTTGGGACTCATCCTCACGAATCACCACGTTGCGTTCGGAGCAGTTCAGCGAATAAGCACTCCGGAGCACAATTACATTGAAGATGGTTTTCTTGCAAGGACGCGTGAGGAAGAGGTTGAAGCCCCAGGCTATATTGTCTATGTACTCGAAGAAAGCAAGGATGTAACCAGCCGAGTTCTCGCCGCTGTCAAACCAGGTATGGATCCTTTCAAGCGCCATGAGGCTATAGAGCGAGCGATAAAGCAAATTGTGAGCGAGGCTGAATCTGGGAAAAATGTATATTGTGAAGTGAATGCATTCTACGGAGGAGCAAGATATCGGCTTGATAGGTACCTGAAAATCCCCGACGTGAGGGTTGTATATGTTCCTTCGAGATCGATTGGAGAGTACGGTGGTGATATCGATAACTGGATGTGGCCGAGACACACAGGCGATTTCTCATTTCTGCGTGCCTATGTTGCACCAGATGGCTCACCAGGAAAGTACTCGCCCAACAATGTACCCTACCACCCTAAATCCTACCTCAAGATAAATCTGCAGGGACTTAGCGAAGGTGATTTCTCATTTATCATAGGCTTTCCTGGAAGGACACACAGGTATCTTAGTTCATATGGGTTGGCGTATTTCGAGGATTTTGTCTATCCCGAGAGAATACGTCTCTATAAGCAGACGCTGGCAATACTCGATGAGATCTCATCCCGTGATGCGGTGGCAAAGGTGCGTGTTGCCTCCATGGTGAAGGCTATCAACAACAGGCTAAAGAACAATCAGGGAATGCTCGACGGTTTCAGGCGATTTGATCTGGTTGCCTATCAGAAACAGCGTGAGGAGCTCCTTACCAAGAAGTTTGCCAATGATCCTGAAAGAGCTGCGCATCTTAAGCGTCTGCTTGAAGAATTTGCAAGCCTCTATGGTGAGCGGAAGCGCTTGGGGCTCAAAGACCTTCTGCTTGAACAGATGCTTACACGCTGGACACTTCTTGGCCAAGCCATGCTGCTCTACAAGTGGAGCATTGAAAGGCAAAAGCCCGATATGGAACGGGATCCAGACTTTATGAATCGCAGGATCCCAGATCTCAAACGCTATCTGCGTGTCTTCCAGATGGGATATCATGAAGCGAGTGATAAAGCGATTCTCAAGATGTTTCTCCTTGAGCTCATGAAACTGCCCGAGCCTTTGCAGATTGACTTTCTCAAGCAGTGCTTCGGAGATCTCGAGCAGCCTGAACTGGGCGGAGCGATTGATGCCTTCCTAGATAGTCTTTATGCTGAAACCCAAGTCGATGAGCTAACTAAGCGCATGGCGATGTTTGACCAAAGTCAGGATCAGCTTCTCAGGGCTAAGGATCCATTTATAGACCTCGCCGCTCAGTTCTATCCTGAAAATGAGGAGCGAATCAAACGCGACAAATCCTATGATGGTAAATTGAGCATGATCGTGCCAGAGTGGCTAAATCTGATCTCAGGCAGCAAGCTCGATAAGCTTTATCCTGATGCGAATGGAACCATGCGTCTCAACTGTGGGATTGTTAAAGGATATTCACCAAAGGATGCAGTTTACTATGAACCCTTTACAACTCTCCGGGGTGTAGTGGAGAAGCATACGGGTGTTCCACCCTTTAACTGTCCAAAGAGGCTTCTCGATGCCATTGCAAGCAGCAACTACGATCCCTATCTTTCTCAAGACGTAGGAAGCGTTCCCGTAGATTTCCTTACGACGCATGATTCGACTGGAGGCAATTCAGGTAGTCCTGTTCTAAATGCAAATGGTGAGCTTGTTGGCTGCCTCTTCGACGGTAACTACGAAGCCATGACAAGCGATTTTCGTTTCGAGCCTGATCTCACACGTTCTATAAGTGTCGATATAAGGTATATCTTGTTCATTGCTGACCACGTTGACAGTGCCTACAATGTGCTCGAGGAGCTCGGGCTGAAGTAGGTTAGTAGTTCATGGTAAGGAATCTGCCAACAGCTGCAAGATACTTCTTGGCGAACCTCACAGGCTGTGTGGAGTACGTAGCAACCATTGTAGCCAGCGGAGGTGCAACCAGGCGGGGTATCGCTGGTAGGACGCGCATGACATATTCAAAATTCTGAATAGCCTTACGCGGTCTTCCGTAAAACTCGCTGTAAGCCCTCAGGAAAAGTCGCCTGAGCGCACCTGATGATATGTGATCAAGCCTGATCGTTGGATACATGCCTGAGTAGAGGTCCCAGTTGCGACTCAAGAGCCTATCTTCAACCTGATTGAAGAGGCGCGTGCCAGGATAGGGTGTGAGAATAGAAAACTGAGCACGCTTTGGATCTAGCCTCTTGGCGAAGTTGATCGTCTGCCGCACCATTTCGGGTGTCTCGTGGAGCTCGCCCAGGATAAATGCCCCTGTGACATTGACCTTATTTGCCTTGAGGATCTCCATAGCTTTCAATGCATCTTCAATTGTTGCCTTCTTGCCATACTTATCTAGTGTCTCCTGTGTGCCACTTTCAAAACCAATAAAGGTCCACGAGAAACCACTGCGCGCCATTGTGCGTACCATCTCGGGATGCTTAACAATTGTATCTACACGGGTCATTGCAGCCCAGATCAGGTCCCAACCCCTTTTGAGAATTTCCTCAGAGATCGCAATTGCACGGGATGGATCAAGGGTGAAGTTGTCATCCACAAATGAAATAGCGCGATAGCCATACTTTTCGTAAAGAACTTCGACTTCTGCGATCACGTTGTCAACAGATCTTGCTCTCCACTTCACGCCTGAGAATTGAGAAGCCGAGCAGAATTCACAGTTAAACGGACATCCTCGTGATGTTGTTAGCGTAGTCATTAATCTACCGTTCATCTTCTCGTTGTAGCGTTCAAGACTGAGAAGATCTCGCGCAGGGAAAGGAAGCGAGTCAAGGTCTGCAATGAAAGGAGCATCAGGTGTACGCTTAAAGACACCTCCATCACGATACGAGACACCACGCACCTCATCGAATGGGATGCTTCCAGCAAGGTATTCGACAAGCGTGCGAAATGAGTACTCACCTTCGTTCCTGACGACATAATCGATGTAGCCTGTTGCGAGGGCTTCCTTATCCAGGAAGCTTACATGTGGACCACCAACGACGACGGTTGTATTTTGAGCTTTTGCAACCTCAGCAATGCGAAAAGCCTTAAGGCAACGGGTGGTGTCAACAGAGATACCCACTATGTCATAGTTACGGTAAGGAAATTTGCGCCAATCGGTCTTGGCAACATTGAAATCGACGATTTCTACTTCAAAATCATCCTTTACGACTGCAGCAATGTAGGCAAGCCCAAGTGGTGGACGGCTTATGCCCAGGATTCCATAGGAAAATCCAACTGGTGGATTTGCGAGCAAAATGCGCATGATTCCAATGTTCCCTCACAGTCTGTGTTAAAAGATAAATGTCTTGGAGCTCAAGGGCTTCTGGTAGCCCTGCGATCCTTCGAGCCTGTGCCACACTATTCTCATCCGTGGAGACAATACCAGTCCGCCTTCTGAGTGTCAACAATTCAATTGCCAGGTGAGCCTTCTTTAAGTTGTCGTCGGGGTTCAGGCAATCGACGGAGGTAGCTTGCGTCGCTCGCCGTGGGCCTTGAAGAGTAAGGCATTGCCAGGATTGATACTGCTAACTGAATTCTGTAGAAATTCTTGCTCGTAGCGAAAAATCTTTCTCACTCAGGTCAAGTTTGGGATTGCCTGTGCCATAGGTATAGGTTTGAGTCCAAATCTAAGGTTGCAGTTGAGTGGTTACGAACGAGAGCCACGGATAGGACTTCTCAAGGAACTGGGCAAGATGTGGCTGGTCATTCTAACTCAAGCCCAAGAGCAAGGAGCAGGGGGGCATCGATGCCCCCCTTGGCAGAGCCACTATCTATAGAGCTGCTTAATACCGCCCCAGGTTGTTGTCTCTGTAGCACTAGGACCGAAGAGCTCAATGCAGTGGTAGCATCCGATAAGCACTGGCTCGTTTATATCCCAGATGGTTCCACTTGGAGTGCTCAGCTGGAGATCGTCATTGTAGCTTAAGTCTAGCGGACCCTTTGTAGTACCTTCCTGAGTAACCCAGAGCTCGAGGAAGACCTGGCTGTAGATAGTGCAGTCGATCCCCATGAGATCATAAGGAAGCGCGATCTCATCAAAGCCGGTATTCACGACCCAGTTGAGGATATTGGGAGTTCGATCCCAGTCAGTCCCATTCCAGACACACCACTCGTTCCACTCGGAATCAATGTTGATGTAAGCAATAAAGTGAGGCAAGCAGGTTCCCTGGAAACCAATCTGGTGAGCCCAGGGATCGGTTGCACCACCAGCTAGATCAGGAAACATGATAGCGATACCAATCTGAACGCCCGTCCAGCCATCCTGATCATGTTCATAGCCGATGTAAAGGGCATTGGCGTCATAGGTGACATAGATATTGCCCATGTCTATCGGTGTAAATTCGGTGTCCCCGCCATCAGCGTCAATCAAAGCATCAGGTGGAAAGTCGTTAACTCCGTCAATTACGACGGTGGACGCCCAGCCCATGCCTGCTGCAAACACCAGAGCTGCAGCCAGTACACAAACTTTAGCAAACATTTTCCTTTATCCCTCCTTTCGCATGATCTCTTCAGTTCTGACAAGCCTAGGATCAGCTTGTACCTAGACCCTCTCTCGACTCGCTGCTAGTGTACCACACACTAGCGTCGGTTTCAAGCTCATAACGCGTAAGAGATTTCTGGAAAGATTACATACGAAGTTACCAATTGCTCGATTGTTATTCTCTTTTGCCTTCACCTTGCTGAAGTAAAACAGAGCAAGCGAGCCACACTGTCTCACTAACTTGCATCAGCTTGTTGCGTATATTCCCTTCAAATGGTTCAAGATCCCTGTTATCGACTGCCGCCATCGAAGCTACAGGATGATTCGCAGCAATCTCTCCTCCTTGCCCTATCTCGTCAACAAAGCTGCACGGAAGCATAATTCCAATCTTAGGCTATGCAAGAGGTGCCCTGTGAGCATAGGAGGGATTGCAGACTCCGAGAATTAGCTATCTTCTGAAGTCCAGCATGAGTTTTTCGCTCGAGAGTTGCCTGCACATCATTAGCTATCAAATGGACGGGGCAACCTGCCGATAACATTGTTAACGCACCATTGGAGGCTACAGATGCGTGTTGATGCTGAGAAGCATTACAGGATACTTGTGCCGGTAGATCTCGATGAGGGGGCAATCGAGGGATTTTGCGGAGAACTCGAGGTCGTACTCGAGGACAAGCCCAACATAGTCTTGATTGATTGTTCACGCCTTGAACATGCAACATCAGGCCACATAAATCTTCTCTGGGAAGCTCAGACAAAGTGTGATGAGGCTGGTGTCGCAATGCAACTTGTGTCGGTGCGTTACGGACTTGAGCGCGTGCTCAAAGTGCTCGATCTCTATGATCTCTTCACTATGGGCTATGACCATGTCGAAGTTGGGGGACAGCCACCTGAGGATCCGAGTAATTCAGGGGTCTCTCTCGAGATTGAATTCAAGTCTTCCATGGCAGGGATAAATAATGCCCTGCGCCGCTTCCACGACTTTCTTGTGAGGCTCGGCGTTCCCGGTACCATAGCCTTTGATCTCGAGATAGTCTTCTATGAAGTTGCGACAAACATTCGTCGCCATAGTGGTCTTAGCGAGGAGGATTCCATAGCATTCAGCGCTACCCCTGAGAAAGATGAGATCTCCTTGAGATTTGCCGATTCTGGTGAGCCATTTGATCCAAGGAGTGCTTCCTTTGATTTCGATCCTCGTATGGCTGTGAGAAAGAAGCAAATCAATGGGATAGGGCTAACAATGATCCAGCGCCTCGTGGATGATATTACCTATCGCAGAGTTGGCGATAGGCTTAACGTTGTTACTCTGACAAAGAAGTTGAGATAGGAGACACAGTCATTGTCTATCTGGGAAGAAATCTTGACAACGACAATGCACACGAGATGAGCTCTCTTCTTAGCCAGATGCTGAAGGGTGGGATAAGGTATGCAATCATCGACATGAAGGAGCTCGAACTTCTATCCTCGGCAGAAGTCCGATCCATACTTGGAGTGCTCGGCGGTTTTAGAGATGCGGGAGGGGACATAGTGCTCTGCAATGTTAGCGATCGGATTCTCCATGTTCTTGAGATTCTGGACCTTCGTGATTTTCTTACAATTATGTTACCTTTCGAATGCGAAAGCGCCCAGCATGTGCCTGCGTGGTGAGCACGGCCAGCGGA
Organism: bacterium; assembly: GCA_029933125.1. GTDB lineage: Bacteria > Arandabacterota > Arandabacteria > Arandabacterales > Arandabacteraceae > JALGWB01. The sequence continues at coordinate 53,563 of JAOZOU010000006.1, forward strand.
ACTCTAGGGTTCCTACAGCAAAGGCGAGTTGTATCTCACTGTGACGCATTCTTTGAGCACTGTATTGAGCTTTTGCACGACAGCAGCACAAGCGACTACATGCGATACAAAGTCGCTCTATCGGTGGCATTGGCATACAGTACGCGGACTGCAGAGGCAGAGTCCAGCAAGCAGTGCTGACCTTAGCCGATATTGGGACTCCCGGACGCCAGGGCCGCGAGTCTCACCCCCATCAGCCTTACCATGTTCCCCAGTTGGCTGTTGCATGTGCGTCAAGACCCAATAGTGAGGGAGCACGATTTGCCTTTCACGCCCTGTCAGAACTCGCCATCCATGCGGAATTCATGAACGTCAAACCAGAAGCCTGAATTATTGATGCTATCGATTTCCGATTGAATAAGGTCGTAGTGATTCTTTTCCTCTTCAAGAATCCTCGAGAAGACTTCCCTTGCTTCCGCAGTTTCGGCATTGGCTATAGCATCCTCGAAGAATTTTATTGCCTTCCTTTCAATGTTGAGGGCTCTATCAAGGAATTCGAGCTCAACTGTTAGATCCTGTGCCTTGAATTCCTTACGTGCTTCATCGAAATAGGGCATTCTCTTGGTTGGAGTGACTGAAGAGATAACCTTTTTCCAATCCCCTCCGCTTGAGAGCTCATCAAATATTTTCTCGAATGTTCTCAGATGATCGATCTCCTCACTTGCTAGTCTCTTGAAAAGTTTGCGTCCCACTTCATGGGATACCTTGTTGGATGCTTCCATGAAGAAGCGGTGTCCTGACTTCTCCATCTCGATCGCTGTCTTCATTGCTTCAACAGTTCTTTCGTCTATCATGCTACACTCCTTTCCTCAAGTGAGCCTTAGGTGAAATCCAAAATCACCTTTTCCGATCTCTTATCGTACCGACCCGAATTGCACCCATCAATCAATTTAGATGATCAGGTCACAGGACGAGTATCACACGTAAGAGATTTTTCTGCAACTAAACCCTGGTGTTGGCATTGTGGCCGCAAGAGGCAGCAGCTCTACTGATTTCTATTGACATTGGCAGGGGTCGAGATAGAATCGAAGCATAATTTTCAGGGTGGGTTCGCTTGGAGAAGTCAGTCTTGCCAAAGGGGTGGGGAGGACGCAAAGCTCGCTTGGTCCCCTTGCCTTCTGTACTTTTGTGCCCTTCTAGCGCACCAGCTCAATTGAAAGGAGGAGTAGCATGATGAGAATTACAACACCCTTTGCCGTGGTTCTTATAGTTCTTTTCTCTGTGAGCCTGGCATTTTCCGCCGTGCCAAAGAAGATAAGCTATCAGGGGGTTTTGAAGGACAAAACAACTGGGGAGCCCATCGCAGGTCTCCAGACAATGACATTTCGCATTTATGATGCAAGCTCCGGGGGAACCGAGCTCTGGTCAGAGACACAAGATGTTACCACAGACTCCTCAGGGGTTTTCACAGCTATCCTCGGAAGTGTCAATCCAATCGAACTTGCCTTTGATAGCCCCGTATGGCTCCAGGTTGAAGTCGGGGCAGAGGTCCTAAGCCCAAGGCGTGAGATTGTAAGCGTCCCATTTGCCTTCCACGCAACCAACGCTGATAGCCTTGGTGGTGTGGCGGCTGATGGCTATGCAGTGGCAAGCCATAACCATGATGAGCGCTATTTCACTGAAAGTGAACTCAGCAATCCTGGCACACTCAATGATGTCTCCAATCCTGTTGACTGGACAAAGCTTAAGAACGTGCCTGCTGGCTTTGCGGATGGTACGGACGATGTTGGCGGCGCGGGTGATGGGTACTCGCTAGACGCCGCTGATGGTGATCCTGTTGATGTCGTCTATGTCAACGACGATGGCAAGGTTGGTCTTGGGACAACTGAGCCCGAGGTTTTGCTTCACGTTTTCGATGGTACGGCAGGAGCGGTATCACCTGTCGATGGTGCTGAGGTTGTTGTTGAAGACGATGGTAATGCACGAATCAATATGCTTACTCCGACCAACAAGAGCTCAGGCATTGATTTCGGTGACCCCGATGATGCAAATGCTGGCTGGATTCATTACGACAATACGAGTGATAAATTCAAGCTTGGTACAAACAATGCTGATAGGATGACAATCGATGACGAGGGCAAGGTTGGTATTGGGACAGCGAGTCCAGATGCGCCTCTTCATATCTATGATGACAAGGATGGTCAGACTATACTCAGGATAGAAAATCCAAATACCGGCTCGAACTCCGCCGAGCGCATAGACTTTTCTGATGAGAATGGGGACCTGGCGCATATCGTTGTTTTTGATGAAGGCAACAGTAGCTATCCCGCTTCGATGATAATTGCCAACAATCGTCCGGATGGCGATATCAGGTTCCGGACGGGCTCATCCGACAGGATCTACATAACCGATGATGGCAAGGTTGGGATCGGCACGACATCACCAGCTGAGAAGCTGCACGTTGCTGGTGATATAAGACTTGACACCGGTGGCAGTATCAGCTTCGGTGATGACAATACTCGAGTCTATCCTACCGATAGTGATCTTATCTTAACTTCAGCAGATGATCTTAATCTCTGGCCGACTGACGATGTCTATATAGGCGAGAACGGAAGTTCTTACTGGGTACGGTTCGACAATAGCAGTGAGCGACTCCTTGTCGGATCCACCAGTTCCGTCACAGATGCGCGCGTGTATGTAGATGGGAGTGGCATGTATTATGGCGTAAAGGTTGAAGGCGCAACCTCATATCCCATTCATGCAACCTGGGACGGTAGTAGTCTTGGGTCAGCGATATATGCGATGAATGTAGGAACAGGTGGTGATGCGATTCAGGCGGTCGCTAATGGCACTGGCAGGAGTGCCATTTATGCGTGGGGCAGCAGCGGCGTCGACTATGCAATACGTGCCGACGCCGACGGTGCAGACTACGCTGGATACTTTGAGGGTAAGGTCAAGGCTACCCATGACGGCACTTCATTTTCAGTTCCGCTAAGGGTTGAGAACACCAATTCCGCCGGGACCGGATTGATCGTAACCGGCCAGGGTCAGGGTGGTTACAACATTACCGGCGGGTGTGGAGCGGCGATTACAGGATATGACGTGGGGCTTGGTGTGCGTGCGAATCGCACAGGCAATAACGGGCAATGTGCTATCTATACGTACGTGGGCACGAGTGACTATGCCTATGTCAATTACACCTCATCTGGTGGCACCCACTATAAGATTTACGGCGATGGCACAGTGGCGAGTATTATGAAGACACGGGCTGGGAGGCGCACGCTGATGGCTTCTGAGAGCCCTGAGGCCTGGATTGATGACTATGGAAGTGGAGAGATTGTGAATGGAAAAGCTCACATCGATCTCGATCCTCTGTATCTTGACTGCGTCACCATAAATGAAAAGCATCCGATGAAAGTTTTTGTCCAGCTTACCTCTCCAATGTCCAACCAGTTCTATGTTAAGAAAGGCACAACAGGATTTGATGTGATCGTCACGGGTGAAGGTGCTGAAAGCGTAAGTGCAACATTTGACTATAGGGTCGTGGCTAAGTGGAAGGGTTACGAACACGTTCGTTTCGAGGTAGCTGAGGAGCCTGCGAAAGCGATGATGGCTCCCATAGAGCCAACAGAAGAGCAAATAGGCGAATAGCCTGAAATATCAGTCATAATGGAGAGAGCAAGGTTACCTATTGGGGGGAGCTTAAGATGAAGAGACCCAAATTGGCTACTTGGGCTTTTGTAGTTGCAATGTGGTGTGCTGTCGCTTTTCTCCCGAGACCCGCACCCCTCCTGAGCGCAACCGAAATTGGTGCAGATGTAGTTGGGGCTGGAGGTGGCGATAGCGAGAGTGGCTCTTACGCAGTCACCGGCACTTTTGGGCAGGGCGCGGTAGGTGAGACTGCATCCTCATCTAGTTTCAATCTTAGGGATGGTTTTTGGGGTGTGGTGGCATCTGGAATTCCGATTCCAGGAGATACTATTCCACCTGGAAAGGTTATTGACTTTGCGGTGCTACCACTTGACACAGCAATCTCCCTTCAGTGGACAAATCCCGGTGATAGTGATTTCGCCGGAACACTCATACGCTACTCCACAACAGGCTTTCCTTCGACCCCAACAGACGGCGAACCAGTAGAGAATGGCGAGAACGGTATGTTCTACAATACGCCGGGCTCAAGTGAAGCATTCACCCACACGAGCCTCACAAATGGGACAACCTATTATTACACTGCGTTCGCTTTTGATGCCTCTATGAACTTTGCAGAAGGTGTGGGTGACAGTGCAACTCCATTTGATGGGATAGCCCCTTCAATGCTTGCCTTCGGCACGATTAGTGTTGGTGACATGACAGTAACGTTGCGGTGGACGAATCCTGCTGATGGCGATTTTGATCATACAGTCATTCGTTACTCCACGAGTGGTTACCCATCTGGGCCCACCGATGGCGCACCGGTTGAAAACGGCAACGATGGACACTTTCCTAATGAGCCGGCAAGTGTAGACAGCTTCGTTCACACGGGTCTTACGAATGGCGTCACCTATTACTATTCTGCTTTTGCTGCTGATGAGGTGCCTAACTACTCAATTCCCGACACGGTTAGCGCTATCCCTCAGGATACTATCCCGCCAGCGGTGGTTACCATACTTGAGATTGATCCCCTTCCCGATGGGTCGGTAAGGCTTACGTGGCGTAATCCCTCCGACAGCGACTTTGAGGGAACCTTGATAAGGTATTCAACAACCAGCTATCCCACTTCTGTTAACGCTGGCGATCCAGTTCCCAATGGCAACGATGGGATGTTTCCAAACGAACCCGCAAGCTCCGATACCTTCATCCATAGTGGACTCGCTACAGGTGAGATTTACTACTATGCGGTTTTTACCTATGATGAGGTACCCAATTATTCACCTCCTGTGACAGGCTCCGTAGTTTCAACGGATGAGGTGGCACCAGATCTTACGCTTTCTGTGCTTCAGAATCCCTACATAACCAATCACCTAGATATCTACCTTGTCTCATCTGAGGCTCTCATTGATACCAGCATCTATTGTGCCCTCAACGATGCTGAGCTGAGTCTTGAGCTCGTTGATGGGGAGCAACATGTCTGGAAGGGTGACTATGATCTTTACTCTACAGGTACCCTCAACCTCTACGCCCGTGCAAGGGATATGGCTCTCAACTTTAGTGAGGAAAGTCGACCCTTCTCATCCACTTTGATACTTGCCGATATTGGTGGTGTTGCTCAGAGTGTCGATGGGCGACTTGAAATTGCCTTCTCATCAGGTTGCATGGAGCGTGATACCTATGTGCTCATCCTCGATGGGGAGCGATCTTCCGAGGGCGGGACTGAGATGGAGGCTTCCTATTCCATATCGCCTCTTGCTCTTGGTCTTGGCGACTATGCGGAGATGGCGATCTCCTATGATGAGGCCCTCGCGGACCCTCAGCACCTGGCGATAGCGGAAGTGACGGCTGACAAGACAATACCTCTTGAATCTTTTGTTGACACCAAAGCCAGGTGCCTGATCGCCTATATTAGCCACCTCGGTACTTTTGGCGTGGTGTATTCAAGTGATATAGAGACTCCAGTTTATGGAGTGGGTGATTTTGAATTACTCCAGAACGTTCCCAATCCATTTGCAACATCAACGATAATTTCGTTCATCACTCCACGAGCCGGGCATGTAAGAGCTGAAGTTGTTACAATTGATGGTCGCCGGGTGCGGCGACTTTGTGATAGGAGTTTCATCCCGGGCAGGCATACTATCAAGTGGGATGGAACTGATGATGCTGGTAGGCGTGTTGCTGGTGGAGTATACTTCTATAGAATAACATTTGAATCAAGTTCACTTACTAAGAAGATGGTATTCCTTCAGTAGGGGGTTATTCCGATGAGATTGCTCCTCGTTAGTCTCGTTTGTATCGGATTGGTGGTCTATGGTTGCGGTGGTGGGGGCGGTGGCGGACCGACGAAAACAGCCGAGTCATTGACTGTGGATGGATGGGCACTCTTTGAGCAGGGCAAGTATGAAGAGGCTATTGACAAGTTTGGCGAAGCCCTTGAACTCGATGAAACCTATGCAGATGCCTACAATGGGCTCGGATGGTCGTATGCAAAGCTTGATGAGCTCTCTGATGCTCTGGCTGCTTTTGCCGACTGCATTGCCAATGGGATGGATGAGGCTGATCCCTATGCTGGACAGGCACCTGTTTACCGTGATTTTGATGACTCAAATCATTTTCAGAATGCTATCTCATCTGCTACGACGGCACTTTCCAAGGAACGCCGCTACATCTTCAGCCACTATACTTCATTCGACTGGCATGATCTTATGATCATCATCGCTCAGAGCTATTATGGACTGAGTGAATATACGAGCGCCAATGCATGGGTTGATTCGCTGGGTGGAACTCCAGCAGATCCCAATAGCGACACTTTTGTCTCCGACCTTGCAAGTGAGATCGAGCGCCTCGAGGTTCAGTGGGGCGATTGAATCGCAAAGAGGCTCAAATTATAGCTGGAAAGTCGCAATTGCAGGCCTGTCTGCATAGAAAAAGCTGGATTTTGTGAACGTAGCAGAGTAAGATTAGGAAAACAGAGGATTCCAAACAAGACCAAAATGGTAAGGCAGCCAGTCTACCTTGCTGGCGGTTTTTGTTTTGGGCAGATTTTGGCTACACGCAACCTAAGGAGGCGGAGATGATGAGGATGCTATCTGTCATGATGGCTCTTTTAGTCGTTGTGACATTTGCCTTTTGCTCCTGCTCAAAGGAGAAGGCAGAAAATTCCGATCAGACACAAGGAGGATCAATGAGTCCAGGTGGAGGAAGTCCCGAGGCAATGGCCGTTAAGGTCAATGATCAAGTAATTACCAACAAGGAAGTTGCAGATGAGGAGAACAGGCTTCTGCAGCAACTTGCTGGACAGGTGGATCCAAGTCAGCTCGGTCAGATGAGAAGCTTGGTTCACAAGCAGGCCGTGAGCAACATGGTTGATCGCGAGCTTCTGCGTCAGGCAGTTGAAAAAGAGAAGATAGCCGTTGATCAGGCTGAAGTCGATGCCAGAGTAGCTGATATCGCTGAGCGACTCGGTTCTCGCGAGGCCCTATCGCAAAGGCTTGAGATGATCGGCATGAGCGAAGACGACTTTGTCCACGAGATGGAAACGTCACTCAAGATTGAAAAGCTTCTTGCTGAGCATTCCGATGTCAAGCCGGTCACCGAAGATGAGGCCAGGAAGTATTACGAGGAGAATATCGATCGATTTAAGCAGCCCGAGAGGATTCGAGCAAGTCATATCCTCATTCAGGTAAAGCCAGAGGATACCGAAGCTCAGAAGAAAGCAAAGCGCGAAGAGGCTGAGCGACTACTTGCTGAGATCAAGAATGGTGCGGACTTTGCAGAGCTCGCTGCCCAGTATTCAGATTGTCCAAGTAAGCAGCGGGGTGGCGATCTTGGCTACTTCGAAAGGGGCAGAATGGTCAAACCTTTCGAGGATGCTGCATTCGCCCTCAAGGTTGGTGAGGTAAGCGGGATAGTTGAAACCCAATTTGGTTACCACATAATAAAGGTGACGGATCGCGAGGAGGCTCGCACTGTCCCATTCGAGGAGACCAAAGAGGGTTTGATCAATTACCTCGAAGGGCAGCAAAAGCAGCAGGCGATGCAGACATACGTGGAACAACTGCGGCAGGCTGCTACCATTGAGTATCCCGACACGGGTTCTGCGCAAGAATAGATTTAGCAAGAGTAGATCTAGGAAGAAGAGCAGGTTCTGATTTCCCTGCGATCTGACAGAGAAAGGCTCCGTGAAAGAGTGGGGAAGGCTATGCCGACTCCACTCTTTGCCTATGAGGCCCACCCTAGTCGAGGTTCGGTTTGAAATAGCAGCAAAATTGTGCTAAACTGAAAAAGATAGGCCATGCTTAGCTCTTGAGACTGTACCAGAAGGGGGAAACGATGAAGCTAGTGACAGCATCATTGCTTGTTTTGCTCATACTCCTTGCAAGCACCATCACCTTAGGTGCTGACATTCCCTCCGATGGCCCTGATGCAAGGCTTGAGGAGGTGCGTAAGGACATTGAAGAGCATGGTTACTCCTGGACAGCTGACCACACTCCAATTTCGGATCTGCCAGATGGCGACTTTCAGAAGCTCTTGGGTCTGCGTGTTCCTGAGAACTATGAGGAGATCATAAAGGAGATCCATTCAAAGTCGCGCTCCTATTCTCCGCTTGGACTTCCATCAAGATTTGACTGGACAGACTCTGGTGCAGTATCTCCTGTGAGGAGTCAGTGGTGTGGTGATTGCTGGGCGCAGTGCTCGGTTGCTGCTATGGAATCCAAGTTGCGTATCTTTGATGGTGATACGCGGAGACTTTCCGTCCAGCAAGCCATTGATTGCAATTATGGTCGTTCGGGTTGTGATGGTGGTTGGATGGAAGATACCTACAACATGTATAGAGCTGTTGGTGCAGTGCGCCAGGCCTGCTACCGCTATATAGGTGCGGATGGGAGTTGTTCGGAAGACACCTGTGATTTCATTGCAAAGATCGATAGCTGGGAATACATCGACACAACTGTTGTCAGCATAAAAACGCATCTAATGAGCAATGGGCCCATAGCTGTTGGAATGACAGTTTACAACGACTTTAGCTACTACACGGGTGGCTGCTATGAGCATGGGGGCACAGGAGCAATCAACCATGGCGTTCTCATCGTGGGTTGGGATGATTCAAAGTGTGGTGGTGCTGGAGCGTGGCACATAAAAAATAGTTGGGGGGTCAGCTGGGGTGAGGGTGGCTATGCCTGGCTGAAGTATGGAACCTGCGGCATAGGCACAGGAGCTGCTATCATCCACTACACGCCCCGCAATCCAGCGAAGCTCGTCTTTGATTCCTATATCGTGGATGATTCCGCAGGTGATGGTGATGGCAAGGCGGACCCAGGCGAGATGCTTACCCTTCCTATATCAGTCGTCAATAAGGGTTGGGAAACTGCAACCAATTTAACAGCAACGATTGCGGCACTGGATAGCGGGGTAACAATTGTTACGAGTTCTGCAACGTTTCCTGACATAGATCCAGATGCAACGGCTCAATCCAACTCACCTCACTTTGCCATTTCAATTGACCCAGATCTGCTCTGCGGCAGAAGGATACACTTTTTGATTTCGCTTGAGTGCGATCAAGGAACCTCCACAGATAATTTCGATATGGTAATTGGCGACGCTGTGACTATATTTTCAGATGACGTTGAAGAGGATCAGGGTTGGACACTTGGTGCCCCTGATGATGAAGCAACCTCAGGACGCTGGAAAAGGAGAAACCCGGTCGGAAGCTTGCTTGATAGCGTTCTTGTGCAGCCAGAGCTGGATCACACAGGTGGCAATCGTGTGAAGTGTTTTGTCACTGCAAACATCACACGCAATTTTGCGCCTGATGCTGCTGATGTTGATGGTGGCAAGACCACACTCATCAGTCCAGTTCTTGATCTTTCGGCATATGCAGCTGCTAACCTCAAGTACTGGAGGTGGTATACCAATGATGCCTCTGGCTCGGTTGATGATATCTGGAGCGTTGATGCATCTGGCGATTCGGGTGCAACCTGGGTAAACCTCGAATCCGACTCTGTGAGTGCGAGGGAGTGGCTTCCACACGAATTCGACCTTGGCAACTTCATTCCACTAACTGACAGAGTGCTCTTACGCTTTGTTGCGAGTGACTACGGGGAAGAGTCAATAGTCGAGGCTGCAGTTGATGACATAGAGATCGTTGGAAGCCCAGCCTCTGTCGATGTCGAAGCTCCTTTTGTTGAGGTGCTTTATCCCAACGGTGGCGAAGAGCTAACTGAGGGTGCCGATGTTGAAGTTAGGTGGCAGGCAAGTGATGACTATGGAGTTCGGCAGTTCATAGTTCTTGCTTCCTATGACGATGGTGCTACCTATGCTGACACAATAGGTTATGCAGATGGCTTTGACTCAACGCTAACCTGGTCAGTTCCTCTTGGGGAGCATGCCACTTGTCGTATTGGTGTTGCAGCAATTGATCGCGGTTACAACGAGAGCTTTGATGAAAGCGATTCCCATTTTTCAATTGTTCGTGATATATCTGGAACGACTCCGGATGTCTCGATCGAGCTTCCGAGCGAGCCGACTCTATTGGGAAGCCAAAGCAATCCTTTCTCCCATTCAACTCATATCTTCTTTGGTTTGCCGAGCAGGATGGCAATAGCGATCAGGATATACGATGCAAGCGGTCGTTGTGTGAGAGAGCTTCTCAATTCGACTCTACCTCGTGGCTATCATTCAATGGTCTGGGATGGGAGATCGTCTGATGGGAATGCTGTCTCATCGGGGGTTTATTTCATAAGGCTTGAGACCGCTGGAGCCAACACGACTGCGAAGGTTGTCGTGGCACGCTGAAATGGATCAGGATAGCCTAAAGACCGGGAGCGAATTCTGCTCTACCTGCCACCCAGCAGGCGATCGGATGTGAGGCCTATCCCATCTACCTAGTGGGGCTTGGCATCTAGGCTTAGTGCCTTTGCAAATCCACATGGTCGAGGCATGATCAAAGGCATCTCTCTTGATGCTTACGGTCGCAGAAGTCAAATCACAGACTCACTCGTCCTTGATTGCTGCCTTGACCTTCTCCATGAGATCAGGTGTGATCTCAGTAATGCCGTGTGCAGTCTTGCCATGCTCAGCAATCTGCTTCATGAGCTCTTCTTCTGTCTCTGCTTGAGCTTCGAAAGGGCAATCCATGCCAACATCTTTGCATAGAAACTTCTTAGCCATTCTTCTTCGCCTCCCTCCTTTGGGATCATCTCTTACTCTTTGGACTCTGCTGTCATCAATGGGTCACATCATATTCTTCTAAGATTGGAGCGACATGCCGAAGAAGGGTTCGAGATTGCTTGCCCTATCCACATCGCAAATCTCCTACTCCAACGGCATGCCAAGCTGCCAGGCCAAGAAGAGAAGGTATTCAGTCACATCATCGATATATTTTGAAGTTGGTTTTCCGCCAGAATGTCCTGCCCTGGTATCGTAATGAAGAAGTATGGGATTCGTAGAAGCAGTTGATGCCTGAAGCAGAGCAGTCATCTTGCGGGCATGAAGAGGATCAACACGTGTATCAGCATCACCCGTAACGAAAAGCACTGCAGGATAATACTCACCTGGTCTCACATTGTGATAGGGAGAATACGAGAGAAGGTACCTGAATTGGTCCGCATCCTCAGATGAGCCATATTCAGGAATCCAGAATTTCGCAACAAGGAACTTATGGTAGCGGATCATGTCGAGAAGCGGATAGGAACAGATGACAGCCTTGAATAGATCAGGTCTCTGGGTCAGAGCCGCTCCGACAAGCAAACCCCCATTGCTTCCGCCCATGATGGCAAGCTTCTCGGGATTGGTGTAGCCATTGTCTATAAGCCACTGGGCTGCAGCGATGAAATCGTCAAAGGTATTTTGTTTCTTATATCCCATACCATCACGATGCCACCTCTCACCGAGCTCCCCACCACCTCGGAGATTTGCAAGCGCACATACGCCTCCAAGCTTAAGCCAGGCGGCAGGTACTATGCCAAAGTAGGGTTTGAGACTTACGCGGAAACCGCCATAGCCAGAAAGAAGCGTGGGCCTCGAACCGTCAAGCTTAAGACCTCGCTTGTGAGCCACGAACATCGAGACCCTTGTTCCATCTTTTGAAGTATACCAAACCTGCTTGAGCTCGAAATCCTCACTCTTAATAGGTGCATCAACTTTCGCCCAGACAGATTTTGTGAAATCCTTAAGATCGTAGCGATAAATGACGGTAGGGATGTGAAATGAGGAATAGGTGAAGAAGGCTTCCTTGTCCGTCCATCTTCCTCGAGGCAAACTCACATATCCAGGCGCTGGGACCTCAATTCTACGTACAAGTTCACCATCAGGCTTGAACACTTTTATAGAGGGAACCACATTGTCGAGAGTCCTAACGAGGAGATACCCGTCCGCCAATGCAAAGTCCTCAATAACCTCCTCCGTCTCGGGAACCACTTCGCGCCATGCTGAGCGTACTGGATTCTCAAGATCGACGACTATGATGCGCCCATTTGGAGAATTCCAGTCGGTCTTGAGGTACAGGCAAGTCCCACCTACCTCGCCAACGAAGCTGGCATCTATGTCATTGACAACTGTTCGGATGCCGCCACCTTTCTCAAGATCTATGAAATAAACTTCCGTCTTGCGAGCGGCAGAGCCGTGGTAAACAGTGAAGAGCAGGAACCTCCCATCATCACTCAAGTCAACATCAATACCTATTCCGGGTCCAAAGCCTTCTCCGAAGACAAGCTTATCCCCCTCGGCACTTGTGCCAATCCTGTGGTATTTAACGCGTTCACCCTCGTCGGAATAGATTGAATAGTAAAAACCCCCTGCATCAGGTGTAATATTTATGCTTGAGTAACGAGCCTTGGGGAAGGAATCTCCCAGATCGTGGCGCCTCTCCACATCAAAAATCTTCATAGCGATCTCATCCTCACCACCCTCACGGATGCCATAGACCAGGAGTGATCCGTCGTCGGCGACATCAAGAAGATGAACGCTTGTAGTATGGTCGGGGCTCAAGGGATGAGGATCGATGAGGACGATGTCTTCACCTTGAAGCCCCTTACGCATACACATTGTACTCAGCTCTTGATCAGCCTTCCTCCTTGCGAAGAAATAGCGGTCGTCTCGGTGCAGTGGCATGCTATAGGTATCGTGGCGCGCAAGTTGTGACACGAGTTGCCTTATCCTGGCTCTGCCCTTTACCTTTCCAAGGACTTCCAACCTATAGTTGTTCTGGGCTTGGATCCATGCTTCTGTCTCCGGACTGTTGCGATCCTCAAGCCAGCGATAGGGATCGACTATCTTGACTCCATGGATTACCTCTTCCACCTCATGGCGAGGAGTAGGCGGGGGTGTAAGAGCCACGGAGCTCGATGAAAGAGCTAATGCCAAAAGCAAGGCAAGACAGGCGTGGACTGGCCGCACGCGAGTTACCTCGAGGCTTGCACCTCTTAGCGAGTTCCCTCTCCCAAGCTTCTGCTTCCTAAAGACATCGATATCAGACATTTTCAGCCTCCGCTAGAGAGCCTTATGGCAGATACGAGACTTCAAGATAGGGGACGAAATCACCTTCCCGCACAACAGTGCGGTCTTGTTCGGAATCAACCTTTATAGGGGCAGCGATGATCTGATACTTGTTGCTTGGCCAGAAGGTTGCCTCAACCTTTATAACATAGCTGCCCTCCGGAACCCTCTCGCCATTGGCATCGGTGAGATCCCAGGTGTAGGTGTGCTCGCCGAGATCTATGCTTGCGCCGGTTACGGCGTCAGCATCAATGAATTTCGAGGTTGCAGCCCAGACAGGTAGTACAACTTGAACCTCTCTGGCATATCCGCTGAAGCCTGAAACATAGATTGTACGGACAAAATCACCAGCCTCAGTTTCGACCCATACCGCAATCTGAGGGGCAAGTTCATCTTTGAATCCAATGATGAAGTCTATGAAGACAAACGGGCGGGTGTAGGTGGAAAGCTCTGGCTTCTCAATTCGTGGTCGCATCGCTTCAAGAACCATTTTGGAGATTGGCAAATCACCATAGTTTGAGATTACCTTGCGCCAGTAAGTCATTGCCTTTCGCTGGTAACCAATACCCAGGTAATAGGCAGCCTGTGCCTTGAGTTCGGGTGGGCTCTCTCCCTCATATACGCTTTCAAGATCAGCAATACCCTGTTCCAGCTTCCCCACGAAGAAAGGAAGGTTTACACCCATAACACCACGGAGAAAGCGTACCTCAACATCATCGGGTGAAAGCTCAACGGCCTTATCTAACACTCTCATTATCTCAAAAGCCCTTTTCGCAGCCCAATCGGTATCCTGGTGTATTCTTTCATCATAGATCTGCTCGCGCATAGAAAGTGAAAGAACGCTCCCAAGATACTTGTAGGTAGGCGCATATGTGCTATCTATTGATATTGCACGACGCAAGATCTCCTCAGCATGTGCATAATTTCCGCTATCGGAATAGGCTTTGCCCAGGTCTGTTAGCAATTGAACATTCTGAGGGTCATCTTTGACCTTTTCTTCAAGCTCGGAGATCGATAGCTCCTCTGTTTGGACCGGGGACTCACCCTTCGCAGGTTGCCCTTGAGCGGTGCCTTCTTCGCCAGAGCTAAGTGCGAGCGATTTTGCCTCCATCTCCGAGGCAAGATCTGAGTCACCTTTCTTCCTATAGGCTTCTGCAAGCATTTGGTATGCCTGGATTGCGAGGTCCTTTCTTGTCTCATTCGGGGAGCTCTCATAGGCTTTGACCACGAATTCAAGATCGCTTATTCCTTCATCAAGCTTTCCTAGGAAGGAAGGTACCTTAATACCCATGATGCCTCTGAAAAGATGTGCCATGAGATTGTTGGGATCAAGCTCGATAGCCTTGTCGAGAAAGTGGAAGGATTCTGTGCTCAATGCTCCAGCTTTCAAGAAATTCTCTGTACTTCCTGCTTGCCTACCCTTGTATATTCCCATGTAGGCATAAGCTGTCGAACTATCAGGATACTCGGCCAAGGCTTTCCCCATTATCTCAACAGCCTTATCGAGATCTCCTGCCATCGATGCCTTCTCGGCTTCTTTGATGTAGGCATCGAGGCTCCTGGACAATACAGGCATTGCCGTTGTGACGATGAGCGATAAGGCAAGTAAGAGACGTACCATGGCTACACTCCTTTCCTATGCGTTACTGGATATAGCCAAGCGAGCGCAACTCCCGCTTTGTCTCCTCATCAAGAATGAAATGAGTTTGCTCGCTATAGGGACTCGGATCGTACCAGATTAAGAAATAAGGTGCCTCGATGTCTCCCTCGGGTCTGCCTTCCGAGATGACCCTGGGCTTGGCTGGCTTGAGAGTAAGGGGTATCTCATTAGCTGGCAGGTGTGAGGAACCGATGTAAGTCCGACCCGAGGCTTTCTTGTCATCGATAGATAGATTGAAAGTGATGGGGATATTCGAGGGTTTCGTTTTGAATGCGAGCAGGAGAGTATCTGAAGTCTTAATGGGCTTGAACTTGAGGGTTTCGCCAAAGGGTTGGCTCGCCAGAAGGTGGGTTACCTCAAACTCTTTGCCGTCGTTACCCGTCATCCGATAAGCCCATATTGTTCCAGCCATGGGATCCCTCCTCGCCACAACCTCGATATCGAATGAGTTCTTACCAGAACTGCCAAGCTCAAGATACCAGGTGTCTGAAATCCCAAAGAGTGTGGAGAAAAGGTAGTCTTTAAGGATGGATTCTTGAGGAGGATTCTCTGAGTCAAGATTAATCATCTCATCTCTATCGTGCTCGAGATTGAAGATCTCATACTTCCCATTGAGTGTGCTGTAGATGAGCTTCCATGGATAGGATGTGATGCTCTTCTTCTCCGCGCCATGCCGCATTGCCTCAGCATAGGAGACATTTTGAGGGAGAAGAGCATTGGGTTTCGTTTTTGGTATCCCATTGCCTCTAAGAAGTGGAACAAGGCTAGATCCCTCGAAATGGGGTGGGCAGTCAATACCGAGAAGATCAAGTATGGTGGGGGCAACATCAAGAAGGCGAACCTGCGTTCCGACATGCCTGCCCTCAGGCAGATGTCCTGGGAAGGAAAATAGGAGGGGTACCCATAAGAGGTCATCGTAGAGCGTATGGCCGTGTTCAAAACCACCATGTTCGAAGAATTCCTCACCATGATCGCTTAGAAAGACAATGAGGGTATTGCCACGCAGTCCTCTTTGCTCAAGGCCTCGTAAGAGCTCCCCTATGGCGCTATCAGTGAAAGCTATCTCGCCGTCATAGAGCGCAACTATGTGGCGCCAGTCAGCATCTGAAAGGCTTTTCATTTGAACAAACATCGAATCACGCACAAGCGAGAATCCCTCAAGGTTGAAGGAATCTCCAATTCTTCCGTGATAGTCGGGATCAAAGAGCTTGCTGTAGGGATGGGGTGGAGAATAGGGCAGATGAGGATCGAAGTAGTGGACGAATATGAAAAACGAGCTGTCACCCACTGAGTCGATCCAGTGGAGTGCATCACGAGTGGTTCCCTCAGCAACACGACCTGTAGGAGGCGTCATGTAGTAGAAGTCGAATCCTCTTGAGACACGATATGCAGGTTTGAGAGCCGCTGCATTGACAATCGCACCCGTTGCATACCCATGCTCCTTAAGAATCGAGGCGAGTGTGGGGAAAGATGATCGCATACGGCTGTTGACATTATTTGCGCCATGCTGTGATGGATAAAGGGATGTGAAAACAGTGGAGAAAGAGGGGAGTGTCCAGGGTGCCTGACTCAGCGCATAATCAAAGCGAACGCCTGATGCAGCGAGGTTGTCTATATGAGGGCTTGTTTCTTGATGGTAACCATAGCACCCAAGATGATCAGGCCGAAGTGTATCAACAGCAATTATCATCACGTTGTAAGGTTGCTTACCCTTACCGCATGCGAGAATCCCAAAGAACATTATGACGGCGATCTTAAGAGTGGCTCTTACCATAGGCTCCAAATTAGGGGATCAGTTCGGTCAGGATCGAGTATATACTATAGCTTCATAAAAAGCATCCAAAAAAGTCAAATCTAGTGAGGCACCGGCCGTATCGGAAGTGAGGTACCCCGAACCTTACCTCAGCAGATCTCAAACACGATCACAAATAACGGTCAGCACGTTTGGGCTACTCACTTTAAGCGTGTTGTACTAACCACCCAACGCGAATTGCGTCTGGAGGGATAGCTTCGGCAGATTGATAGCCTCTTCCGGGACGTGCAAGACAATCCCTGAGGGTGGTACTTTTGCCTTGGCAGGAGTTGGTCTTAGGATTATTGCTGTGGGTGCTGTGAGCTTTTCCAGAGCTCGCGTCGCCTTGCTTCGAGGAGCTGCTCGGGCTGGCTACTGAATTGGCTCGCAGAGAGAATGCGATGGTTGTAGCGTGCACCCTCTTCACGCGGTCGAGCCAGGAAGTTTCCATAGTCAGTACTTCGCATGAGATGATGGTCGATGACAATTGTTGGAATCTTGTATGTGAGCTCTATAAGATGCTTCTCAGCAGCCTCAATCGCATGCCTTGAGAGTTTGCTGAGGTAGATGGGTGGTCCTGAGACAATGACAAGGTCAGGTCTTCGGGCGAGAATCCACCTTATTGCCTCAGGTTCAATGAGCTGGATATCGGATGCAAAGACCATGGTTTCATCGCTATCTTTAATGGCGACCATCGTGAGATAGCCCTGGGGTGATCTCCTTTCCCCATGCTTAACAGGAGGAGAAAAGACGAGATCACCCAAAGCCTTCCCGTCGGCAACCCTAACCTTTCTGCCTAAGTTTCTCAGGAATTTAAGTGCCCTCTGGCGCTGGGCATGATTGAGTTGCTTTGACCACGATTTGGCATAGATAGGTGTTTGACCATAGATCTTGTTAGCGGTTTCAGCATCTGTCAAATCAAGCTCACGCTCCTCAAAGGACGTGAAGTGATCATGGTGATAGTGGGTAATGATGATAACGTCCGCTTGGTGGGCTCTTTCGACGATTAGAGTTCGCACCTTCTTGAGAGCCTCAAGTTCGAGTTCGTGAGGAGGAAGTCCGAAGCGCTTAGGACAGACAGAGACACCTGGATCAATTAGAATACGCCTGGATTTCGTCGTCACAAATGTTGCAAGTGAGCGTACACCAAGTGAATCAGCTCCCAATATCTCAACCTTCATGCCCACCTCCCAGTATCTCGACTTTCGGAAACTTCGACAATCGCATTATATACCTAGGACGGCTACCGATGCGAGTGCGGAATCGTTTGATGCGAGCGTCGAATCATGGCCGAGTTTCTCCGTCACCTTAAGAAGATATGAGATGTCGCGGAGATATCTGGTGTCTTAGCACTCACCGCTAGATTTGTCTCTAGCGCGGGTCGATGCTCTGGATCCCGAGGAAGCTTCACTCGATTACCTTCATTCGTAAACACATTCATCAAGAAGACAGTATTGGATGAAATTTCGTCCGGGTTTGGCTTGAGCTCATGAGGATGGTATTTCCCAATGTGGACGCTGGGCTTCTGGCCAGATGACTCATCTAAAGGCGCTTGGTGAATGTAAGCGAAGCGGAGGTAAAGATTATGATGCCGAAGATGATCATGGCTATTATTTCGGGATAGAGATCAGTCGCTCCGGCTCCTTTCATCATTATTCCCCGAACGATCTTCATGAAATAGCGCAGGGGGTTGGCGAGGGTTATATGCTGAACAATGCGTGGCATGTTTTCAATGGGTGTGACAAAGCCTGAGGTGAGGATTGCAAAGAGTGTGAAGAACCAGCCAAAGAACATCGCCTGCTGTTGAGTTCTGCATAAGGTCGATATGAACAAGCCGACACCGAGAGTTGTGAGGAGATATATCATTGCAAGGCCATAGAGTAAAGCCTTCGAGCCAACAAATGGGATTTTGAACCAGACAGTCCCGAGGGCAAGTGCAACTGAGATCTCAGCAAATCCCAATATGGCAAAGGGGATTGTTTTCCCAAGGATAAATGCCTGTGTTGATATTGGACTCACCATGACTTGCTCGAGGGTTCCAGCCTCACGCTCACGCACGATTGCCATTGATGTGAGCATCACCGTTATGGTTGTAAGAAGGGTTGCAACGATGCCGGGTACCATAAAGTAAATCGTTTTGCCTTCTGGGTTGTAGAGCACCTTCTGGCGCATCTCCACAGGTACTTCTAATGGAAGGTGGCTTTCGTTGAAGCCTTGAATGATATTGCCAGCATAGCCAATTGCGATACCGGCTGAGTTGGCATTTGTTCCGTCGACCCAGAAACCAACAGCGCTTTGCTCTCCGCTTTCAATTTTGGAGCTAAAATCCTCAGGGATGACGAGAGCAACGCGGTAGCGATCCCGTCTGAAGCCATCCTCGATTCGCTGAAGTGGTAGCATTGGCTTCTCAACAACGAAGTATTCCCCAATTGAGAATGCGCGTGCCAATTCTCTTGAGAGTTGAGAGTGATCGAAGTCGTAGAGGGCTGTTGGGATGAGTTTAACATCGAAATTTACGGCATAGCCAAGTATGAAGAGCTGAATGAGGGGGGCTACAAAAATCAGTCTAAGCATCACAGGATCTCGAAAGACCTGAATGAATTCTTTCCTGACAAGTGCCCATATGCTTCGCATCACGTCACCTTTATTTCAAACTTCTTTATTGCAAGCGTAAGCAGGACAAGAGATATAACGCCGAGACCGAGAGCTTGATGCCAGAGCACGCCTATGCCGGATCCCTTCAGCATTATGCTGCGTATCGTGCTGACGAAGTAGCGAGCTGGTACAGCATAGGTTATGATCTGAAGGAATTTTGGCATATTGCGAATCTCAAAGGCAAAGCCTGAAAGTAGCACCGATGGCATCATCGTTGTAACGAATGTCGTCAGCATTGCAACCTGCTGGGTCTTGACAAGCGTTGAGACCAGGATGCCAATGGATAGAGCTGCAATCACATAGATCACCCCAAATGCTGAAAGGAGTGCAATCGAACCATTCATTGGAATTCCAAAGTGGAAGATCCCAAATCCCCACACAAGAAATCCATCAAGTGCAGCAAGTGCGATGTAGGGGATTACCTTGCCAATGATTATTTCATAAGGTCTTACGGGTGTTGTCAGGAGTTGCTCCATGGTTCCGGTTTCCTTCTCCCTTGCAATTGTGAGGGAGGTAAGGAGTGCAGAAATCAACATGAGAATAACTGCTATGATCCCAAGGACAAAGAAGTGGGATGACTTGAGATCTGGATTGTAAAGCACGAGTTGGGAAAGATTGACAAAGGGCATGTTCTCATGGGGCAGAGTCTCCTCAAGAAGCCGATGAAGGATGATTCGTGAATAGCTGGTGGTTGCTGCTGCGAGATTGGCATCGGCACCATCTACAAGCAATCCAATCTCAAAAGGCTTGGCGCTTTGAAGAGCTTCTTCGAAGCCTGGAAGGATTGTAAGGATTGCATGGGCTTTACCCTGCTTAAAAACGGTTTCGGGGCTGGAAAGAGAAGGCTGGGCATCAGCTCTCACAAAATAGCCAGAGTTGTAGAAGCTCTCTGCCAGTTGACGACTTGCCCGTGTGTGGTCGAAATCGAAGATGGCAAGTTTTATGTTTTTTATGTCGAGATTTATGGCATATCCGTAGAGAAAAGTCATGAGGATGGGCATGAGGATGGCAATTATGAGTGAGCGTGTATCTCTTAAGATGTGTCTTATTTCCTTAAGTGCAATTTGACCAATTCGATTCATTCTCTACCTAACCGGTACGATTGCTTGTTGCTATGAGCTTGATGAAAGTAGCTTCGAGGTCAGTCTCACCATGTTTTTCAATGAGCTCACGGGGTGGACCCATTGCTATTGTTCTTCCCTGATGCATAATGCAAATACGCTTACAGAATTCTGCTTCGTCCATATAATGAGTCGTTACGAGAAGGGTTGTTCCCTTATCAGCGAGTTCATAAAGAAGCTCCCAAAAGGTGCGGCGGTATGCCGGATCAACTCCAGCCGTTGGCTCATCTAGAAAGACTATTTGTGGCCGATGAAGAATAGCAGCCGCAAGTGCTAGCCTTTGGCGCCACCCTATCGGCAGGCTACCTGTCAGGCGATCGATGAACCCCCCAAGATCAAGCTCACTTGTAACCTCATCAATTCTTGCCCTGAGCTCTTTTGATGACAAGCCGTAGACACTTCCATAGAAGACAAGGTTCTGCCTGCCCGTAAGATCCCTATAGAGAGAGAACCTCTGGGACATATAGCCAATAGTTCGTTTTATCTTTTCTGGCTGGCTAGTGATATCGAAACCATTGACTTTGCCACTGCCAGCAGTTGGCGTGAGAAGACCACAAAGCATGCGAATAAGGGTGGTCTTGCCTGCTCCATTTGGCCCAATGAATCCGAAGATTTCACTATAATCAACTGTGAGATTTACATCGTTAACAGCTATGAAGTCACCAAAAGCACGTGTAAGATTATGGGTTTCGATTGCCTTAGGCATTTGCGCTCACCCCGGGTTCCTGCGAGATCAGGTCAACGAAGACATCTTCAAGATCAGGACTCACCTGCTTGAGATCAGTTGGCTCGAGCCCTGCCTCAAGGAGTTGCCCTGAAAGGTCGTCAAGTGAAGTTCCCTGAGGTGCTCTGATGCGCAGGGCGCCTCCAATGCGCTGAAAGTTGAGATTAGGAAGCTTGGCAAGTTTGTCAATTGTTTGCGCAGGGGGTAGCCATGGGAGGATGAAGACTGTACCCTTGTAGGAAGCTATGAGTTCCTCAGCAGTCCCTTCTGCGAGCTTTCTACCACCGCTCATGAGGATTGTTCTCCGGGCATGGCGAAGCTCGTCCATGTAGGGGGTGGCAACAAGAATAGCAGTTCCACCTTTGCAGAGTTGCTTGAGGATTTCCCAGAATTGTCTTCTGGAAAGTGGATCCACTCCTCGTGTCGGTTCATCAAGCAATAGCACCCTCGGTTGATGAACAAGATTGCAACAAAGGGCGAGCTTTTGCTTCATACCTCCGGAAAGATGCTGGGCTCTGCGCTTGGCGAAAGGAGCCAAACCTGAAAACTCATAGAGGTAACGTTTACGTTCCTCAAGTTCCTCACGCTTTACACCGAAGATTCCAGCGAAGAAGTTGAGATTCTCCTCGACAGACAGATCAGGATAGAGGGAAAAAGTTTCGGGCATATATCCCATTACCTGTTTGATGCTTTCAAACTCGGATTGCAAGTCGTGTCCCATGATGCGAACCTCACCGCAATCGAAATCTATGAGTCCGCATATGGAGCGATAAAGCGTGGTTTTGCCAGCACCATCAGGACCAGCGAGTGCAACAATCTCACCAGATTCCACTGACAGGCTAAAATCTTTTACTGCCTTTATTTCTCCATAGCTCTTGGTGAGCCCAATGACTTCAATTGCTCTCATTGCCTCGTCGTCACTGGATCCTTACCATCACTGGCATACCTATTTTGAGTTTGCGCTCAGGGTTTGGGATTGTCACTTTAACAGCATAGACAAGATCCGCCCTTGCCTCCTTTGTCTGCACGTTCTTGGGAGTGAACTCCGCCTTGGGTGATATCCAGGTCACCTTACCCATCAGGGGTTTTGTTTCCGGAATCTCCGCATCCACTTCCGCCTTTGCTCCGAGTTTGACCTTTCCAAGATCATCAGGGTTGAGATAGAACTTGACCCAGACAGTGTCAAGGTTGGCAATCCGTACCAGAGGTTTGCCAGGTGTTACGAGTTCACCTCTTTGAACATATCGCGTTACCACCGTTCCCGTCATCGGTGAGCGAGGCTTGCAATCGGAAAGGCGTTCGCGGATGAGATCTATCTGTGATCTCATACGCTCAAGATCCGCTCTTGCCGCAGCGAGTGCTGCACGTGCAGCAGCTGTTGAAAGACTCACCTGACGATAGTGGGTCTTAACCTCGTCATACTGCTGCTCCCTTACAGATCCTGAGGCTATGAGGTTGCTTATCCTCGTGAACTCCTTAGCTGCCAGACTACTATCGAGAATTGCTTGCTTGAGTTTTATCTCAGCAGATTGGATGTGTGTTCGGATTGCAGCCTGTTCGGCGCGAGCTTGCTCAAGCTCAAGTGCAAGAGCGGTTGTATCTATGAGAACGATAGGCTGACCAACGGCAATTTCATCACCCTCTTCAACATAGATTTCCTCGATTGTGCCAGCGACTTCAGCGGAGATGGTTACTTCAGTGGCTTCAATAAAGCCCGAACCGAGAGGTACGTTTTCATGCTTGCTGCATGAGGTTCCCAAGAAGCTTACTGCGGCAAGGGCTGCTACCATACAATATGACCGAGTCTTTCCCATTAGCATCCTCCGAGCATGATGTTTTGCCTTACCTTGCGAGCGCCATCTTACCTCACTCAAACCCAATCGAAAATCCTTTAACGGCTCTTTAGCCCGTTTATGAAGAGGTCAACAATGTGACCTGGTCTCTGTAATCGAAAAAGCTTCTCATCTTTGATATCCCAGATCTCGTTTATGACGGGAGCCATAAGGAGGTAAAACAGATTCATCCCTACAAAGGAGACCATTGCATGACGACAGTCTATGTTTCTGTATAAGCCCTTGCGCTTGCCCTCCTCAATTACCCCAGTAAGCGTTTTCCTGAAGTCAACTTCAGTAGCAATCACGTGTGATAAGATATCTTTGACATGTTTTCCTCCGGTTGCCATCTCCCTAAGGAGCATGGGAATGAAGCTGCTATCCGCTTTGAGAGCCTCGTGGTATTTGGTAGCAAGAGCTAGGAGGATATCTTCAAGGCAGTGGGTTTCTTTAATCCTGGCTTTGAGATAACTGATAACATCTCTTACCTGCTCCTTAAGTACTCTGTGATAGAGGCGCTGCTTTGAACCGAAATGGTAGTAGATAAGTGCCTTATTCACCCTGGCTCGTCTGGCAATCCGATCCATGCGAGCACCTTCAAAACCATTCTTCGCAAATTCGGTTGTTGCAGCCTTAAGGATTCTCTTACTTGAGTCCATTGCCTTGGTTTTGACTAACTGGTTAGTTAACCCTTGTTATGTTATCGACATCTCTTGGGGCTGTCAATAGCCTTCGATCGACTTGGGGATTCCGGCGTGGTTGTAACCGAAGCGTAGAATGCTCAGCACCAGAAAAGTGTTGCTTGTAGATCTTATGGCGATGGGCGGAAAACCAGCACCTGATCTTGCTCGCGCATTGCCTTTTCAATGAAATTCTTGAAATCTGGATAGGCGTCAGGAGGTACTAGCTTTCCAACGATACGAATTCTTCTGTGTGCTATTAGTGTGTGACCTTTGAGATCGTATTCAATTATGAAGAATCCAAATGGGGACTTGAGATTATAAGAGGAGGGGAGGCTTTGAAGTTTCCAGCCTGCAGGAATCTCAACCCTCATTTGCTCCTCTTCATCGAGCTGCAAAGCATAAAGTCTGAGCGGATACTTGCGTGTTGGGTTTGCTACCACCATTGAGTAATCGTCGTCAAGCCTAGTGCGCCATGGGAGCTTAACAAGGCGAAGCGCGCCGCTTGAAGAGACCCAGTTGCGAAGCATCAGCTCGTAGGAAAGTGAAACGCTATCAGCCTCGACATCAAGCCCCTGCCAGGAATAATTGCGAAGCTCAAGCCCAACATACTGTCGGCCAAGCTTGCTACTCAGCCTTTTCCTGCGTTTCTCATCATCTGCAGTTGCGTAAGCGAGTCGGATAGCAGCAATCTCGTCAGCTGTTCTAATGGTCTCGCTGCGACTTAACTCAATCTCTCCAGTCGCACCGACAGAAGCATGCGTCTCAATGCTGTGAAAGGGAACGTCAGGACTCTGAAGGGGAATCTCCACAAGATGAGTCGTTCCAGGGTGGATTATGAGGGCTTCCGCACCCTGCAATGACTCTGAGATATACCTTGCTGGGGCTGCCTTCGTTGTTGGGTCGATGAACCAGTAGGTTGCGGAGTCTCTCGGAATGGCAAGTATGAGATGTGTAAAGCGTGGAGATGGCAGATAGGAAACCGTTCGCGTCGTTATAGGGGTCACAAGTGCAAAATAGCTTTCAACTCCAATGCTTCTAAGCATGGAGCGTAAGAGACAGGCTTTATCCTTGCAATCTCCATACATTGCCTTAAGGACTTTGTGTGCGTCTTCCGGGACATAACTGCTATAACGGAAGCTTAGATCTTCATAGGCAACCTTGTTTGCGACGAAGTTGAAGAGCTTTCGTATCTTCGCCTCGAGTTGCGACTGATCCAAAGCGAGGGTATCAGCTTGACTTGATGAGTCCGTGCATGCAAGGACTCGCGTTACACATGCTTCTACCTGCGGGTCTTTATCAGACGGTTTCTCCGATATGTCCCAGTACCACTCTGCGATTCGACCCCAATCTTTGATTGTAGATATATCAAGCCACGGTGAAACCGTTCTCATATCTGGCATTTGAACTTCGGATTCGAGAGGAGGGACGTCAGTCATTTCCCATTTATAGACAAGAAAATCCTCTTGCTGCTCTATGGTCATGATGGAATCCGGTGAAGGAAAGTTGTGCATTTTCCACTCGAAGTCCTTCTCAGGTGGAGCGAGCAGGATATAGCGTGAAACCAGGCAGGGCACAAGCCACTGGAAAATATGGGAATCCCAGTACTCTTGGTTAAGTTTGCCAATTGACCAGGTGTTAGTGTGATACCGGAGCTTTATGAAATCACCGGGGCCAACATTCTGAAACGCTATTTTGCCCAACATTTGCTCAGCCTCAATCTCTCGACCATCGGCTTTCACGGTCTGGGCATCCTCGATTGTCAGATCTGAAAAGAGGGGATTGATGCCGGTCTCAATTGTTCCATAGTTCTCTGCCCCCTTATCGGTGAAGATCTTTATGACAAGCGCTCGTGAGCCGTAGTTCGTCCCATCCTCAAAGAGTATGCGTCGGCGTTCATCGAGTAGGACACATGCGTCGCGACCTGGGTAGTCAGAGGCACTTGGAGCATTCCGAATGTAATCGTCGAGATCGGCAGCTGGAATGATTTCACTCACGGGTTCGAGACCCATGAGTACGCGCAACTTATCCCGAGTTTCAAAATCGCCTGGACGAAGCTCAAGAGCCCTCTTGTAGTGCTCAATTGCAACCTGTTTCTGCTCAGGGGAATAAGGGATCTCTAGCTCGGCTATAGCTGCACGTGTGAGCTGAGCCGTATAAGAATAGGGAAATTCCTGAGCGATTTCTTCGATGCTCTCTTTCGCGGTTTCATCTCCATTTCTGAGCCGCAGCATAGCGAGTTGAATAGCAGAGCCAGGATCATCGGGAAAGAGCTCGTGGAGCTTCTTGAGCTGTTTAATGGCGCTGCCAAGATCTTCTTCAGATAATGCCTCTTGGTAACGCACCGCGGCTCCGGCCAGTTCAGGAAACCGATCAAGCGATTTATGGAGATATTTCCTGTGTTTTGTCTCATCAACGCCTGCATAAAGGCTTGAGAGATGGAGATATGGCGTGCCATAATCAGGGTATTGGTCAATAATTGACTGAGCGAGGGGCATGATTTTTTCATTAAGTTGCTGTGTGTCATAAGAGTTGAGGAGCTTCAGTTTTGCTGCAACGAAATCCGGGTGGTTCCCAAGGATGTTCTCAAGAAGAGAGTCTGCCTGAGCATAAAGCCCACGACTTGCTAGTTGTTCTGCCTGCCACAGACCAACCATAGCGTCAGTCGAATCCTGATGGAATGCCTGGCGCAGTAGGGTTGCCGGTGCATCTTCATCATCGGTAATCGAAAGGGCCGAAGCAGCGGCATAAAGGATCGGTATGGAGTTTGAGAATCTTCTCGCAGCAATTGGAGCGAATTCACGGGCTTCGTCCACAAGTTCGAAGTGGTGAATTGTAATAAGCCAAAGGTATGTGACTGTGGCATCTGTGGTGTCCTTTGTGACTCTGTCGCGAAGCTCCCTCACAAAGGGAATTTCGTGGCGCGAGTATTCAATATCGCGAACGAGAGTGCTACCAGGTACCAGGGGGTAGAATGAGACGCCCTGGGGTTTGCTGCCGTCGGGCATCGAAAGTGAGGCTGCAACCTCCGGGGCTTCCTCTTCACCTGATACCTTGAGAAGGAGCGTGTGTGATCCTTCGGCCAGGGTGGCGTCAAAGTGGTAAAGCTCCAGCTGGCCAGTTTCGTCCTCGCAGTTTAAGATTTCATGGCCGTCGAGTTCAACGCTCAACTGCCCAGCTTTCGTTAATGACAGGAGATATGTGCCCGGATTTTCGATTACCAACCTTGTACCGCTATATGCTGTGACTCCTTCACTTCGCGCAAGGAAGTTTTCAAAGCAGATATAGCCAGTGACATCAAGAACCTCAGGATTGTACCACTTGATAGGCTGTCCAGCCTTGCCGACGTAAGTCTTCGAAGCCATATGCTTGCGATCGCCAAGATGATCCTTTTGATGACCACTGCCCGACGTGTTGTCAAAAGGACCCAATATTGACCACGTCGTTATGCGGTGAAGTTTTTTGGTAAGCTCGCGTGCTCCATCGACGTCAAGATTGCTTTGGGCAAAATGTTGAGCACGCGCCAGGATCACACGGCGTT
Source organism: bacterium (assembly GCA_029933125.1). Taxonomy (GTDB): domain Bacteria; phylum Arandabacterota; class Arandabacteria; order Arandabacterales; family Arandabacteraceae; genus JALGWB01. The sequence continues at coordinate 80,672 of JAOZOU010000006.1, forward strand.
CAACCGGGTCGATGCTTTTTCGCTTAGCCAAATCTTCCAATGCCCGCTGAAATCTCTTTTCATCCTTCCCAGTAGTGACTGTGTTGCCATAGATCCACTGCATGAGTACAGCGTCTAAGCCATTGACACCGTCGAGCTTGGCAAATCTAAGTGCTGATTCAATTGCTGACCGATCATCGCCTGAGTGGAGTTGGGCGATAGCTATCCCCCTCCAGGCAGAAAGATTGTTTTCATCCTCAGCGAGCTTGCGGGCGAAGGCATCTACGGCCTCCGATGGGTGGTTTGTCCAAATGAGATTCCATGCTGCATCAACATTATTCTCAGAAGAAGCTTGCTCACCAGACTTCCCCACTGCTGTTAATGCCAGTGCGAGGGCAAGAGTCCAGCATGCGATGATTTTTCGGGTCATGACTGCCTCCATGCTTTCCACTTATAGATTTCCCGTTTTCTCAGGCTGGGTTCCAGGTTTTGTGCGCCTCCGGAAGTGCTCGCAGCACATAGGCCTCTCCTCACGGGTGGTCATCTGCATTTGAGTGTAAATCTGTGGACCTAGTGTGTCAAGGCCGATCAAGGTCAGGCTGTAACGCTAAGCAATCCAGAGATTGGGCGTGGGCATATAGCAGGATAGTGACATCGGCAAGATGGCAGAGTGCGCATCTGGTGTCTTGGCGAGCACCTGCTAAGTCGAAGATGGTGAAAAACGGTGGCTCCGTGCCTGGGTGTAAGGAGAAAGAGGAAAATGGCTCGAGCACGGAATTGGTGTGCCCTTCCTCCTGCGGGAAAGCATCCTTGAGGTGAGAGAAACTGCCCCACGACCAGCAAAGCTTGGCCCTTTGTATTGTTTCCTTTTATGTGGGAAACATTTATTTCATTCTTGACAAAACGCATACGGATCTATCTATTCTTAATAGGGGGTTTTGAAATATGAAGAATTCAAGACAAGTTGGAGTCTGTCCTGTTTGTGGAGACAGGCTCATGATAAGCGAGCTTAGGTGTCCCTCATGCAGGGCGAAGGTTGTTGCAGAGTTGCCCACGTGTGAGTTCTGCAATCTTGAGCCGGAGCTTCTCACATTGCTCAAATCATTCTTGAGAGCAAGGGGTAACTTCAAGGAAGTGGAGAAGGAGCTTGGCATTTCATATCCCACTATAAGAAGAAGGCTTGATGAGCTCCTTTCAGCCCTCGGCTTGGAATCCCATAGGCAACTCTCAAAGGAAGAGCGTCTCGAGATACTTGAGCGCCTCGAGAAGGGAGAGATAACCACTGAAGAAGCCCTGCGTCTATTGGGTGAAGGTGCAAGGGGGGTATAGAAGATGGATGAGGAGAAGATGAAGATACTCAAGATGCTCGAGGAAGGTAAAATAAATGCTGAGGATGCGATGAAGCTCCTTGCAGCTCTTGAGCAAGGGGGAGAGGAGCCGAGGAAGGGTAAGAAACTTCGCATAAGGGTGACGGACAGACAGACAAGTAAACCTGAGGTTAACCTCACCATTCCCTTGGGACTCGCCAAGGTTGTAGCTAAGCTTATTCCTCCGAAGACTAAGGCTAAGCTTCTTCGGGAGGAGGGACTCGACGTCAATACGCTAATCTCTCAGCTTACTTCAGAAAATATTGGCAAGGTGATCGATGTTGAAAGCGAAGACAAACATGTCGAGATTTCCATCGAGTAGGTGATGGCTTTAGGGAGCCCGTGAACCCGTCGAACACAATTGACTTCTCTCTTGAATCTGGAATCAACTATTTCCGACCCAACAGCTTGACGCACTGCTATGACCACCGCGGTACTCCGTCGGGCTGGATAGCGTCTTCTTTGGTTTCCCGGGGTTGTGCAAAATGCTTCTGCTCATGGGCTACTGTTGGAAGGGTCGCTTTGGGACTTTCCCTAAGCCGTGGAGCAAAGATTTAGCCAGTCCTTGCTGCATTTCATAAGCACCAAGTCTTTATTCCTTGTCCTCCAAAGTCAGACCACTTCCAAGGCTAAAGCCACAACCCGCTGTGCCATATTTCGGAGGGGAGCCACGCGCAAGGTTTTAGCCTTGAGAGAGTTTCAGGGTAATATGAAAAAGAGGTGTAGATCGGATGAATAAAGGCATGTATCGTGTATGCTTCAAGAGCTCCAGTAGGATGAAAGAAAAAGTTGACTTCTCTGGCTGCGGGTGGTGTAATTGTAGCGTGCGATAAGGCTCATGCTAACCCGGGCATCACACTGAAACCACTCACAGGTATTGTTCGCATCCGTATTGTCTTCTTGGGGTATGTCTTGTGATTACTGATGGGCATGATGGAATACCCGATGAAACTATGTCCTTCAAGCCACTTGCCCCTGGCGCGCTAATTTCCCACTACAGGATCATTAACAAAATTGGTGAGGGAGGGATGGGGGTGGTGTATAAAGCTGAAGATATAAGGCTTGGTCGCATTGTAGCCCTTAAGTTCCTGCCGCTCCGCCAGATCACCGATCCCCAGGCTAAGGCACGTTTCCAACATGAAGCCCGAGCAGCCTCAGCCCTCAATCACCCTAACATAACTACTATACACGAGATCGATGAAGCTCACGGACGCTGTTTCATAGCAATGGAATTCGTGGAGGGTTGCTCTATCAGGGATCTTATCAAGCGGGGATCGCTCTCACTTGATGAAATCGTGGACATAGCGCTTCAGATAGCCGAGGGGCTGGATGCAGCCCATAAGGGGGGCGTGGTCCACCGTGACATAAAGCCCGACAACGTCCTCATAAGCAGGGATGGCATTGCCAAGATAATGGATTTTGGACTGGCAAAACTCAGGGGAAGTACCCGGCTTAGCAGCAGTGGAACGACACTTGGCACACTTCACTATATGTCACCCGAGCAGGTGCAGGGGAAGCAAATCGACAGGAGGAGTGATATCTTCTCCTTTGGGGTCATGCTCTATGAGATGATAACCGGCAATCTGCCCTTCACAGGCGAAGACACTGCTGGTGTTATGAACTCGATTCTAAATGCTTCTCCAGAACCACTGGCAAGATACAAGGCGGATATCCCTGAGGGCTTTCAGAGGATTCTCGATAAGATGCTGTCGAAGGACAGAGAGGAGCGTTACCAGCATGCAGATGAGGTGGCTGCTGATCTTAAGCGCGAGCGGCATAGCTCTCGATATACTCAATCACATGCTCCGACGCAGACCCTCACGCCTCCCAGATCGAGGAGACGAATGTTTCGCCTGGCAGCTATCGTTGGCTTTTCGGTTGTCGCAGTGGTGCTCTATGTCATACTCCAACCATTCCGCATCGCGATGGGTCCCGATCGTGCCGCGATTGCACAGGAGAAGTCGCTTGCAGTGATGTATTTTGAAAATATGGTTGATCCTGAGGACACGGACCGCACGGCCGAGATGATAACAGCTCTTGTCATAACTGACCTTTCCGACTCCAAGCATATGCATGTCCTGAGTCGCCAGCGGCTCTATGACATCCTCGCTCGCCTCGGTAAGGCGGACCAAAAGATAATCGACAGATCCGTGGCATCCCGGGTTGCAAGAGAGGCGGGTGTAAAATGGATCCTGACAGGGAGCGTACTTCGGATTGAGCCCCATATTGTCGTGGTCTCGGAGATCTCGCGGGCTGAGACCGGTGAAATCCTGGCAAGCCAACGTGTCACAGGCCAAGTCGATGAAGATCTTTTTGCCGTGGTAGACAGACTTACAAGTGAGATACGCAAGGACATGTCACTTCCCAAGGAAGCAAGGGAGGGGGATAGACCAGTAGCCGATGTTACTACCCATTCGGAGGCAGCGTACAGATACTACCTCGAAGGTGTCACTCTTTACGATCAGTTTTACTGGAATGAGGCTGAGGCAGCTTTCCGCAAGGCTGTGGAGCTTGATTCTACTTTTGCCATGGCACTGTACTCCCTGTCTACGCTTAGCAGAGGGGAAGAAAGGCGACGTTTCGCTGATAAGGCACTTAGGTATTCCGAAAATGCCAGTGACCTCGAACGCAGTTACATAGAAGCTTATGGTGCATTTGTAGATGGGGACTACGATGAGTGCATTCGCAGGTTAGAGTGTACAGCCGATCGCTGGCCCGATGATAAGATGACCCACTTCACAATGGCTTTGATTTACACCAGGTTTCTTGGAGACTATGAACGAGCAATCCACCAGTGTAAACTGACGCTTGAGATAGATCCCCTCTTCAAGCGGGCATATAACCAGATGGCTTATGCATATGAAAGGCTTGGGGAGGGAGATAGCTCTCTTCTGGCGATCAACAAATACATCTCGCTTGCGCCTGATGAGGCCAATCCCTATGACACCCGTGGTGATCTCTATGCCTATGCTGGCAAACTGGATAGAGCCATTGATTCCTACAGGAAAGCGAACAATCTTAAGCCCGGTTTCTCAACCCTGAAGACTGGGAATATGTATCTATTCCAACGCAGGTATGCAGAGGCGGAGAGTTGCTACAAGCTCGTCGCCTCGGGAAGTGACAAGTGGAACCGCTCAGAGGCGCGCTTGCTCCTGGCAATCGTACCTTTATATCAGGGTAAGTTCAACGAAGCTCTCAAGGTACTTGATCAGGGAATAGCTGCAGACGAGATGGATCAGACGCTAGGACGCTACTATGCTGAAAAGTATCGGCTTACTGCCAAGATTTATCTGGAACTTGGAGATTATGATCGAGCAGTCGAAGAGGCACTACGTTCGAGGGATGTTTTCCTCAAAGCCTATCCTGAGAATATGCTCCTTGCATTGCACTTCTATGTCCATATGCTTGCGCGTGTTGGCAGGATAAATGAAGCGGAGGAAGCTATAAAGCAGATGGAGACCCAAATCGATAGCGACATACTGAGCAAATCAGAAGCCTATTGGGCTGTCAAAGGCAGTATAGCCAGTGCTAAGGGCAGGCTCGGCGAAGCCATAAAGCTTTTTGAGAAGTCATTGGCCTCAGCTCCCGATCCAGTATTCTATGTAAGGGCGAGGCTAGGGGAGGCATATCTGGAGGCAGGAAGACTTGAGCAGGCAGTGACGGTTATGAGTGAGGCGCTCTCGAGGTATGATCGACTAAGAGTGGGAACACCAGTATGGTCAGTCAAGGCGCATTATCTTCTTGGGCAGGCATATGAGCGATCTGGTTGGACGGATAAGGCGATCGAGGAATATGAGGAGTTCTTGGAGATTTGGAAGAATGCTGATCCTGGGATTCCTGAGGTCGAGAATGCTCGCCAGCGCCTTGCAAGTCTGAGAAGCGAATCTTCATGAGCTCTGCGTCGAGGGGAAATGATTACTTGCTTCTTTGCACAAAGTTACACAGCAATTGAGCAAACTCAGAAGTGAAACCGTCTCGTCAGAGAAGGATGGATAAAGGGATGTCAGACGGTCAGCGTGATGAAGCTACCCTGATTCTGCCCCGCCTGTTGGTACAGCAGATGTGCGGCGGCGTTTCTCAATTTCCATGAAGACCTTGCCGCGGCTAAAGATTCGGACATCGCCAGTGGATTCACTTATTACAATTGCCAACGCATTGGTTAAAGCCGTAATCCCAGCTGCTGCTCGGTGGCGCGCTCCGAGTCCCTGAGGTAGATCCATCTCCTCAGCTGATGCCTTAAGATGGCGACCTGCAGCAAGGATCACGCCATCGTCGCTTATGATGAAGGCACCATCGAGGGTTGCAAATTCCCTTATGGTTTCCTTGAGCTCAGGTGAGAGAATGTTGCGCTTCTCCTCAGGAACCCCCGCAAAGGGATTGATAATCATCTGTGAAGAGAACTCGAGAACCTTTTCATGGTCGCCAAGAACGAAAATCGTGCCCACAGGTTTGCCTTCCTTCCCTTCCTCTGCCAGTTCCATTGCAATTGTGAGAAGGCGATCGAAAACATGGGGTGAGGGCATCTGCTTAGTGATATCGAGACCTTTTGAAGAGAAAATCTCAAACTCGCGGTTTACCTCCACAACCCGGAGATTGTCGAGTATCCCGTAGGCTGTCGAGCCAGAAAGGCAAATCAGACGATCATCCGTTGTAATCAGTCCATTGGAGAGAGCAAGCATTATGGCGACCTTTATCTGGCTCATTCGCGAAAGCTCCATATAAGGCACCCTGATAACGCACTTTTTTGCCCCTTCCATCTTGCTAAGCTCATCTATCACTTCCTCATTGCGCGCTGCCAGGATACAATTCCCTTTCCTCACAAGGGCTTCAAGGTTCTCTCTTGACTTTATTACGTCAACATAAACGAGAACTGAGGTGGCACCAATTTCCTCCGCAATACTCCTTGCATGATTTATCATGGCAGCATTTATCTTTTCCATCGACTCAGCCGATCTGGGCATCTCTTCCATTAGTCGACCTCTGCAAGGAAATGGCTACTGCCTATTTTTAACCCAAACCTATTGTGTGTCCAGTTGATTTTTCACTGATGCATATCTCTTCTTTTCGGTGAGAGAATGTTGCATACAATGAGAATCAGGCCGGATGTAAGAATGATAACGGCCCCTGTCGGGAGATCGAAAACGTAGGATAGCCAAAGTCCCACGAGACATGATGTGACTCCAAAGAGGGCCGACAGCAAGAGCATACGAACAAGGCTGTAGGTTAACTGGTAGGCAGCAAGAGGAGGATTTATTATGAGGCTAAAGATGAGTAAGCCACCGATTGTTTTGAGATTGAGGGTTATGGTTGCACCGGCTATGAGGAGCGTTGAATAGAAGAGAACCTTGTCAGGTATACCACTCACACGTGCGATTATACGGTTGAAAATTATAGCCCTCAGCTGACGGTAGAAAAGGGCTGTGAAAATAAGAACCACACCTGTCGCAATAGCAAGGAGCAACAAATCATTTGGGGCTAGGGTAAGGATATTTCCCCAAAGGAGATTGAGAGCTTCAGTCTTAGGACCTTTCATCAGTCCAATTCCGAGGAAAGCAACTCCAACAAGCATTGAGAAAACCATTCCCATCGAGAGATTGACATCGAGCTTAACCCTGTCACTTAAGGGTCCAATAACCGCGGCCGCAACGATCGCAGCTGCGAGGGCAAGCATAAGTGGGTTCAAGCCCACAAGCAAAGCAACTATTGCTCCAGCGAAGGCAGCATGTGACATAGCCACTCCAATGAATGGAATGCGTAGCATGACAACCCAGACCCCAATTATTCCGCATCCCAAGCCACCGAGAATTGCGGCTACTAGGGCATGCTGCATAAACTCATAAGAAAACATAGGTCCCACAACCTCACCTCAGATGGTCTGGCTCAGGTGTTGCTCCCGATTCCGTCGGGCTTCTGTATGTGTATGAGGAGGGTTTGATTTCCCCAACGATTCTTCCTTTCTCCATCCTGAGCATGGTTGAACAGGACTGTGGGATTTTCTCTATGAGGTGGGTCACAAGCAAGATCGTCACACGTTGTGATTCGTATATCCTGTCTATGGCTTTGCAGATATCCTCCTGAGCTTGAGGGTCAAGATTACTCAGGGGCTCGTCCAGAAGCATTATGCTTGCATCCTGAGCAAGCGCTCTTGCGAGAGCAACTCTCTGTTTCTGACCAGCCGAGAGCAAACCGAAGGGTTTCCTTCTGAGATCCACTATTCCGGTAACTTCCATCGCCCGCTCAATTACTCTTATGTCATCAGGTGACTTACGAGCGAACCAGGCTTTACCGAACCGTCCAATCTCAACCACCTCCTCAACACTTATGGGCATTCTTGGATCGATGTTTACATCCTGCGGCAGAAAGGCAAGGCGGCGCTGAAGTAATGTTGTCTTACCCTCAAGGGATTTCCCAAGGATTTGCACTTTTCCTCGTGTTGGCCTGATCAGGCCGCATATCAACTTGAGAAGGGTTGTCTTGCCAGCTCCGTTGTGTCCAATGATGGTGACGCATTCAGGTATGTCAACTTTGAGGGTAATGTCTTTGAGTATGGGGCTTCCCCTGTGAACAAGGCTCACATCCTCAAGCAGTATCGCTGGCTTTCTCTTTTGCTGGTTTGAGTTTGCTCTCAAGTTCATTGGCATTTTCCTTGAGTGTCTCGAGATATGATCCTTCAAGCGGGAAATTGGAGATTACAGCATGCTCAGCCCCGAGTTCACGGGCAATCTCCTCGCCAACTCGCCTTCCGCTTTGGAGATTGTCAACTACGAGATGTACCTTCTGGTTTCTTCCAAGTGCGATGAGGTCAGCGAGCTTGCGTGGCGTAAGATCTTCCTGGCGTTCAAATGTGCCAACCACATCAAAGCCAAGCCAGGCGAGGAAGTCAGCCTGGAGTTTAGAACACAGTACCTTAGTTCCAGCATAACTTGTGAACCTTTCCGTGATCTCGAGGGCTACCTTTGCAACGCTGTCAGCATAGCAAGCTGCATTTGCTTCATAAAGGGTGCTTCCATCGGGATCCATAGATACAAGGATTTCTTTTATACGCTCAACTGCCTTGATGTGAACGTCAGGAATAAGCCAGTTGCCTTGAATCCCAACCAATTTTGGTTCCGCAATATCAGTCTTTGATCGTATGAGGACCTTTACCCAATTTTCCCAGCCCTGATAGAGCATGGCGTCTGCTTGAGTGATTGTAGCCATCTGGCTGGGGCTAATATCAAAGTGCCCAGGGCACATTCCGCCAGGAACTATTGCTTCAACCTCTACTCGTGACCTACCCACTTGCTTGACGATTGCCTCAATCATCGTGGTTGACGCGGCAATCCTGATCCTATCACTGGTTTCCCTCTGGCAGCTCGCAGGCAATGTGACTAGAGTCAAGGCAATTAGCGCGGCTCCAAAGCGCAGGTGTCTGCTCAGGATCTCAATTTTCATGTGATTACCTTGACCTCGTCCATCCAAAACTTATCCCTGCTAGATATCTCCGGCCCGGCATCTCATAGAGGCCAGATTTACCACCGGGTATCTCGACATAAACCTCATATTCCTTGTCAAAAACATTCTTAACAGAAAAGAAAGCACCGATACCCTTATGGACTTCCTTCGCGAGCTTGAGATCAACCACTGTATAGTTGGGGATTCTTTGAGCATGATTGTCTTCTGCATAGTACTTGCCTACATACTCGACATTAACGCTCAGGTTTGTCTTAAGTACCTGCGCAGCTAGATTGACATTGAGCTTATTTCCCGGTCTCCCTCTTGTTTTCTCTTTTGGATCAAGATAGGAATATGAAAATCTAGCCTCGAAAAGTGGTGAGGGCACAAGTGTTAGGGATGCCTCTACGCCTCGAAAGTCGATGGAGCCGGTGTTTTCGAACCTAAACATGGGTGGTGGATTGTCCTGGTGAACGAGTTCTATGAAATCTGAACCTTTAAGGACAAATCCCGTCAGCGAGGCTGTGGCAATTTCTGCAAGCTTCCTTTCGATGCCGACCTCATAGTTCCACACAACCTCTGGTGAAAGGTCTTCATTTGAACTGGGGAAAAGATAAAGCTCATTAAGTTGGGGCGAGCGGAATCCTTTAGAGGCGCTGAGCTTGAGCTGGGTTTGATAATCAGGTTTTACAATGATGCCCGCATGGGGGCTCACTGTCTGGCCTGATATCTCATCAGAATTGAGCCTCAGGCCAAACGTTGCACTTAGCCATCTCGTAAGATCGGTTCGCGAGAAGAGGTAGCTACCATATTCGGTCTTGCTCCAGCTTCCTTTCGGTTCGCTCAAGCGGTCACCACTCTGGCGTCTCAGATCTATACCGAAGTCGAGATCCATCCTGCTTCCCAGGTTCCACGCGCTATGAGCCATGACACCTCTTGAGTGATCCTTGGAATGCCACCCATCTGAGAATTGGTGCTCCCCAAACTCATCATAAAGTTTCAAGGAGAGATCTCCACTTGTGAGGCGATGCCTTACCTCAAGATCGAAACTGCCCCTGTGGTAATCATTCCAGATGTCTGAGACGGTGCCCGGTGGATCTGTAGCAAGCGCAGGCTCCTCCTTGTGACCCTCAAAGTATTTGGCGAAGAAGGTGACCTTTGTTGGTAAGCCCTTGAGGGCTACCTTGGCAGAAACATCGGTCCCTTCGTAGGCTGAGTTGGGAAGATGACCATCACTCTGTCTTCTATCAATAGCAAGTGTGTAGCCAATGTGCCCGAGGGTTGCCCCATTGAAGAGATGATACTTGGCTGTGGAGAAGCTCCCGTAGGTTGCCTCAGTTTCGACTGTTGCCCTTGCCGGAGGTGGGGATGTGACTATATTGACAATTCCACCAAGTGCATCAGAGCCATAGAGGACCGAAGCTGGTGCACGGATGATCTCTATCCTTGAGACATTGCTCAGGGGGAGAGCATGTGTTATTGTGCATCCGAAAAGCCCCATCTTAACAGGATGGCCATCCATTAGGACTGAGAGTCTTCTCCCCATGTTACCGAGTCCCCGAATTGAAACATCGGCTCTTCCAAAGTCGCCTGTCCGCTCGACAAAGACACCGGGTAATGATGCAATGGCATCGGTGGCAGAATTGGCATCCGAAAGGTCAATCTCACCCCTTCTGATGACATCAATAGAGAGGGGCAGACTTCGATAACCGATTGGTAGCCTTGTTGCCGTGACGACTATCTCGTCCAGCTGATAGACCTTTAGGCTATCGGCTGCCAGAAGGCTTGTTGCAAGACCGAAGATTGTAAGCAGCGACAGAAAAGAGATTGCTCGTAGCATCGTTTGCTCCTTTCTTGGGTTGTCTGTGAGCTGCGTGGGTAATACTAATCTGAAAATCGTAATACTGCAAGGGAAAAATTGGGATTGGTTTAGCAGGAATCTACAGAAGTGCTTTGCCAGTTGAGGTTGTTATGAGGCGGCCGTGTTTCACTCCTGTTGTTGATATCAAGGAATTCGCTATCTTGGTTATCTTGCGGGAGCGCCCTCTGACTATCACGACCTCAAGGCAGTTGTGATGATCAAGGTGGATATGGGTTGTTGATACTATTTCCTTAAGGAACTTGTGCTGGATATTAGTGAGTCTATCGGTGAGCTCGCGCCTGTGATGATCGTAAACAAGTGTGATGATGCCGACGACTTCAGCTTTTGGATCTTGCCATTCCTCTTCGACGATCTTGCCTCTTATAAGGTCTCTAATAGCTTCGGAACGTGTTTGGTAGCCCGTTTTTTGAAGGAACTTGTCAAATGCCTTAAGGAGTTGGGTTTCTATAGAAACGCTAAATCTTTCAACCTTCTCCATAATCCCTCCCCACTTGCCGTTGCGGCGGTCTCTCAATGTCAATCTATCAAAGAGGGATCGTGAGTTCAATGCAAATGGCTTGTATTGGCACAGATAGGATCTTTGCCCATCAGGGTGAGTGCTCGAAAAGCTTCCTGTGGCAGCACCAAGGATACGGAAACGTCTTGAACGCTTCGCTTATTGCTAAAATATCCTCATCAGCAAGATATCCCCTCTCAGGGCTGAGCTAAGATATGTACCTGCTGATAGTGCCACTCAGTATTGCTGATGATGGCAAAAAAGGGTAGCAAGTGCCCTTGGAGTGAAGCGAACCCAATCGCTTCTGAATTTCCACAGTTGACCGCTCTCATATCCAATCTATATCATGTAAGCTGAAGGAAGCATACGGAATCAGTGCCGCACGATTCTTGCCGCAGCTTCGCACTGAGGAGGCAAGATGCAGATTTCTGGCTCCGACCCCAGGGTCGTGGCGGTGGTTGACGATGAGGCTGACATAGTCGAGCTTGTCTCGGTGAGCCTTAAGAAGGCAGGCTTCAGCGTTAGAGGATTCCCCGATGCCTCGAGTTTCCTTCGCTACATCAAGTCACAACTGCCCGAGCTTGTGATTCTTGACCTCATGCTTCCAGATATGGACGGGCTTGAGATCTGCAGAATGCTGAGGGGTGGTCGAAGGACAGCAGCCTTGCCTATCATAATGCTTACAGCAAGAGCTGAGGAGGCGGACAGAATTGTTGGCCTCGAACTTGGTGCAGACGATTACATAGTTAAGCCTTTCTCGCCACGCGAACTTGTTGCAAGGGTAAAAGCTGTCCTGCGTAGATACGCTCCTCAGGGTGAGAAGCCAACAATAACTTTTGGCACGCTTGAGATGCAGCTCAAGTCCTTTGAGGCTACATTGAACGGTAAGCCTCTTGATCTCACTCCAACAGAGTTTCGAATTCTTTGCCTTCTTGCTGGCAATCGGGGAAGGGTGTTTACACGAGGTGAAATACTTGACCACCTCTGGGGTGACGAAAAAGCGGTGATTGATCGTACCATCGATGTTCACATAAGGCATCTGCGCAAGAAGCTTGGCAGGCTAGGCAGCCGCATCAGAAACGTAAGGGGCGTCGGCTACAAGATCGAATGATGAATCTGTCAACTTTCACAAGAATCTTCATTGGTTTTGTAATCCTTATTCTTATAGTTGTAGGATTGGTTACTATCTTTTCTCTAAAGATCGTAGAGGATCGCTATATAGGGGTGCTTACAAGCCATCTTGAGGATCTTGCCCTCGGAATCAAGCCTCTTGTTGTTCAGCACTTCGGTGGGGAACCAACAAGGATCGATTCAATCGTCAAAGAGATGAGTTCCGGCATAAGAGCAAGGCTTACACTTGTTGATGCTCAGGGCAACGTGCTTGCGGATTCAGATCAACCTCCTGAGAAAGTAGCTAATCAGGGGATGCGTCCCGAAATCATGAAAGCTCTATCCGGCCACGTTGGAATAGCAAAGAGCTATAATGGGACACTTGAGCAAGATATGCTTTATGTTGCAGTTCCTGTAAGAAAGGGTGGTATGGTTGCTGGAGCCATCAGAAGTGCAATGTCATTTGAAGAGCTTGACGTGCTTCTGGGTGAGATAAGAGGGAGGGTAGCAGTAATAGCGATCTCGGTTGCAGCTATCGCAATTGGTGTGTCGTTCTTCATTTCACAAACACTCACCCGACCACTTAAAGATCTGAAGGCTGCAGCTACAAATATTAGTCTCGGTAATCTTGATACGCATGTTCTTCTCAAAGGGGGAACGGAGCTCAAAGCCCTTGCAGACAGTTTCAATTGCATGGTTGACGAGATAAGAAAGCTATTTGAAGATATGACAGCCCGGAGATCTGAGCTTGGCAGTGTTTTTGCATCAGTAGAGGATGGGATCGTTATCATCAGCGGTGACGGCAAGATACTTCGCTTCAACCCAGCCTTTGCAAAAATTGTCGACCGAGATGATATTGAAGGACGTTACTACTGGGAGGTCTTGCAATATCCTGATCTTGCAAGTCTTCTAAACGAGGCAAAGGCTACTGGAGCAATGGAAAGCCGCACCATCAAGCATAGCGGACGTGTCTATACTGTAAGCGCCAGATGGCTTGATGAGACCCAGGGTGCGCTTCTTGTTTTTCATGATGTGACCGATGCTCACAGGTTGGCTCGTCTAAAGAAGGAGCTTGTGGAGAACGTCTCGCATGAGCTTCGTACGCCTCTTACTGCCCTCAAAGGCTTTCTTGAGACTCTTGAGGATGAGGTCTCAGCCTCAGGGAAGCAGTATCTTGAGATTGCGCAGCGGCATGCTCAGAGGCTTACATCCCTGGTGAATGATCTCCTCACACTTTCTCATCTCGAAGATGCTTCTGCGAAGCTTAGGTGCGAGATTTTTGACTTACGCGATCTCATCGAGGAAGTGGCAAGGAGTTTTGAGGTAGGTGCCAAGGCCAAAGGGCTTAAGCTCTTGGTTGAGAAACCTGAGGATGCTGTTGTGATCAATGCCGATCGATTGAGGCTCGAGCAGCTCCTCGTTAATCTTCTTTCAAATGCTTTGCAATACACAGACGAAGGAAGTATCATGTTGAGACTCGAAGGAAGTCCTAACGAAGCTACACTCATAGTTTCGGATACCGGGATAGGCATTTCCGAAGAACATCTTCCCCACATCTTTGAGCGTTTCTACGTCGTAGATCGCTCCCGCTCAAGGATTGCTGGTGGTACTGGGCTTGGGCTTGCTATTGTCAAGCACATCGTGCTTCTGCACAATGGTAGAATTGATGTAGCAAGCAAGGTGGGGGAGGGTACGACCTTCAAAGTGGGATTACCGCTTGGCGAGAAGCCTTTAACAAGAAATTAACACTCCGTTTATACTGGCTTAGCTTTAAAGGAATAGGATGACGACGGGATACGGTGTTTCGCGCAATCGTTGGATGTGACTCAATGATAGGACTTCGACTTGGAGCGAGTTCTTGGGTATAGGTGAATGCTCTTTGATTCCATGTGATAGGGGAGGAGAGACACAATGAAGTTTGTTCTCGGCGTGGCTTTAGGCGCTAGCTTGTTCGTAGCCGTTGGCATTGCACAGGTCTTTGCCTTTCAAGATGAGCTTGTCGGGGCAGGTGCAACTTTCCCTTATCCACTATATTCCAAGATGTTCGATGCCTATTATCAGCAATACGGCGTACGCATAAACTATCAGGCTATTGGCTCTGGAGGTGGTATCCGTCAGCTTATGGCAAGGACGGTGGACTTCGGTGCAACGGATGCAATCGTCAGCGATAAAGAGATGAAGTCGATGCCCGCAGAGATTGTCCACGTGCCTACGTGTGTCGGGGCAGTGGTCATTACATACAATCTTGCTGGCAAGGATAGTCTCAGGCTTGAACCAGATGTACTTGCAGATATTTTCATGGGAAAGATAACCAGCTGGAGTGATCCGAGAATCAAGGCAACGAACCCCAATCTGCACCTCCCTCAAATGCCTATAGTCGTTGTACACCGCTCCGATGGAAGTGGCACAACGGCGATATTCAGCGACTACCTCAGTAAGGTAAGTGACGCCTGGCGCAAGAAAGTTGGCAGAGGCAAATCACTTAGCTGGCCATGTGGCTTGGGTGCAAAGGGTAATGCAGGTGTTGCTGGCCTTATCGGACAGATACCCGGTTCCATTGGCTACGTGGAGCTCTCTTACGCTCGACAGAATAAAATGCCTGTGGCAGCTATAAGGAATAGCTCGGGCAGTTTCATATTTCCATCGATTGAATCCGTCAGTGTCGCTGCCAATATTGACTTACCTGACGATACTCGCATTTCAATAACAGATACCCCAGCCAAGTTGGGCTATCCCATAAGTGGATTTACGTGGCTCATTGTTTTCAGGGAGCAGGCATATGGTGATCGTCCAAGGGCAAGGGCATATAGGCTTGCAAGGCTTATCTGGTGGATGCTGCACGAGGGACAGCGTTTCTGTACACCTCTCGACTACGCTCCACTTCCTCAAGGGGCACTTGGAAAAGCTGAGAAAATTGTGAAGTCAATTGTATTCAAGGGCGAACCTTTGCTCAAGCAGTAGGTGCTCTGATTGTGAAGACCAAAACACTGGTGGTTCTTGTCTGCACAGACTTTTGGCAAGTTCACGGAGGCAGAGACCGTTGTGCCTTGACAGGTATACGAAACGATTTCGATTATAGTGTAAATCTTTGCGATCGCCCAAGAGTAGCGTTGCCGACTTCCCCTGTGCGAGAGCTTCATTCGCAAGAGCCTTGAAGATCGACCTCCGTCAAAGTGGACTGGCCAGGGTCACTGCTTACAGAAGGCGAAGAGATGGGACAAGCAAATGGCCTGAGCAGACATCTGGCTAATGCGTACCCAGGGGGGATCTTGCAATTCCTGAATCGCAACACACGAGCAATCGGTTTGGGTGATCGTGTCTTCACTAAGGCTATTCTTGTGTGTGGCATTGCAATTGTCGTACTTCTGCTTGGCATCTTCGTGACTCTCATGATTGAATCTCTGCCAGCAATAAGAGCATTCGGGATAGGTTTCATTGGCAGTAAGAATTGGGACCCCGTTGCTGGCGCCTTTGGAGGTCTTCCCTTCCTTGTTGGCACCCTCATAACTTCGCTTCTGGCTCTGGGCCTTGCTGTTCCCTTTGCAGTATCGATTGCTATCCTTCTCGGTGAATACTGGAAACGCGGACCACATGCTGGTCTTCTGAGAAGTGCGGTGGATCTGCTGGCAGGAATTCCATCCGTCATCTATGGTTTCTGGGGGCTTATGGTGCTCGTTCCCCTAGTCAGAACATTTGAATTAAAGATCCATGTGGCCCCCTACGGGGTGGGCATTTTTACTGCATCAATTGTCCTGGCAGTGATGATCATACCCTATGCCGCTGCTCTCGGACGTGAGGTTATTGAGCTCGTTCCGGCAGATCTCAAGGAGGCTGCCTATTCCATGGGAGCTACTCGCTCTGAGGTTGTACGGCGCGTTATACTCCCCCATGCCAGTTCTGGTATCCTTGCCGGAATATTGCTCGCACTCGGGAGGGCAGTTGGCGAGACGATGGCTGTGACCATGGTCATAGGCAATTCCAACTTTCTTCCCAAAAGCATCTTTAGCCCAGCCAACACTATGGCGAGCGTTATAGCCAATGAATTCACTGAGGCAACCGATGAAATACATCTTGCAAGCCTTGTGGAAATTGGTCTCCTTCTCTTTGCGGTCACTATTGTCATCAACATAGTCGGAAGGTACATAATTCATAGAGCTAGTGTAGAGGCATAATGAAAGAGAAGAGCTTAAGTGGCAGAATCATGAGTGACAAGATGTTTATCACTGGCATCAGTATACTCTCCTTCCTTGTTCTTGTGCCACTCATATTGATACTCATCTACATCGTTCGCAACGGAATCTCCGTGGTAAACTGGAAGTTTCTCGTGAGTCTTCCCAGACCTGTTGGTGAGCCTGGTGGTGGCATATCGAACGCACTCGTTGGAACTGCCATTCTCATAGGCCTTGCCTGTGTGGTGTCTGTACCCCTCGGCATTGCCTCAGGCATTTTCCTGTCAGAGCAAAGGAGGTCGAAATTTGCGTATGTTGTCAGGCTTTTCACTGAGGTTCTTCAAGGCATACCATCAATCGTCATCGGTATTATTGCATATCTCTGGATTGTGAAACAGCTTGGAGGCTTCTCGGCACTTTCAGGTGGAATCGCTCTGGGTATTATGATGTTACCCGTTGTAATTCGTTCAACAGAGGAAACGCTCAAACTCATTCCTCACAGTTTGAGGGAGGCATCACTTGCACTTGGAGTTCCTTACTATCGCACAGTTCTCAAGGTACTCCTGCCTGCAGCACTTGGAGGCATAACGACTGGCATAATCCTGAGCATCGCTCGCATAGCCGGGGAAACAGCACCTCTGCTCTTTACGGTCTTTGGAAGTCCATTCATGGAGACTAACATATTCAAGCCGGTCAATTCACTTCCTCTCTTGATATTCAACTATGCGACAAGTCCCTATCCCGAGTGGCATTCACTTGCATGGGGAGCTTCATTTGTACTCGTTGTATTTGTGCTTGGGATGAATCTTCTTTCGAAGCTGGTGGCATCGAAATGGAAAGTGAGATATTAAAGATAGTTGAGCTTTCAGCTGCCTTCGATGAGCATACGGTGCTCAGGGGGATCAACCTTGGTATTCCTGGGGAAAAAGTCACAGCCATCATGGGACCTTCAGGTTGTGGCAAGACAACGCTAATTCGATGTATCAACAGAATGCATGAGCTTGTTCCTGGTGCAAGAGTGAGTGGTAAGGTCTACCTTGCTGGTGAGGATATCTACCGCTTGAACCCGATCATCGTGAGACGGCGTGTAGGTATGGTTTTCCAGCGACCCAATCCTTTTCCAACTATGAGCATCTATGACAATGTCATTGCCGGCTACAAGCTCAACGGCATAAAGCTTAAGAAAAGTGAGGCTGACCGCATAGTTGAGGAATCTCTCACTAAAGCTGCTCTCTGGGATGAGGTTAAGGATTCAATATACAAACGGGGCACATTTCTTTCAGGTGGACAGCAGCAGCGCCTTTGCGTTGCCAGAGCGCTTGCAATGAAACCTCAGATTCTCCTTCTTGATGAACCGACCTCTGCACTTGACCCCAAGGCAACAGCGCGGATAGAAGAGCTCATTGGTGAGCTCAAGCAGGACGTTACGATCATACTGGTAACGCACAATATCGGTCAGGCTGCAAGAGTTTCAGATTACACAGCCTTTCTTTACCTTGGGGAGCTCATAGAGTTTGGAACAACCGAGAAGCTCTTTACAGTTCCTGAGGATAAGCGAACTGAGGAGTATCTCACCGGCAAGTTTGGATAGGGGAGTGAATGTCATGCTTGAGGAAAGAATGACAAAGCTTAAGGAGACACTAGTTGAATATGCGGCTCTTGTCGAGAGGATGCTGGAGAATTCGGTTGGAGGATTGATCAAGAAACACAAGGATCTTCTTGAGGCGACTATTGAAAAGGATGAGCCAGCAGCAAATGATTTCGAGATTCGAATTGATGAACTTTCAACTGAGCTGATAGCGCAATATGAGCCCAAGGCAAAGAACTTAAGAACCATCCTTATGGTTATGAAAATGGGTAATGACCTAGAGCGCATGGGAGATCACGCTGTAAACATCGCTGAAAGCGGTATCTATCTTATAGAACGTCCGATGGTGAAGCCTCTCATAGACATACCGAGGATGAGTGAAGTTGTTATCGGGATGCTAAAGGATAGTGTAAAAGCTTTCATAGATGAGGATGCTGGGCTAGCGAGAAGTGTATGCGAACGCGATGAGACAGTTGATGGCTTGCGTGATCAGATACTGAGGGAACTCGTAACCTTCATGGTTTCAGACCCGACAACAATCGAGAGATCCCTCCATCTTATCAGGGTGTCTTCCAATCTCGAAAGGGTTGCTGATCTTTCAACAAATATCTGTGAAGATGTGATCTTTATGGTGAAAGGCGAAGTGATAAAGCATCACTACGATGAAGAATCGGGAGATTGAGTTGCTATGCCATCGGCTGTGCTCCGAGTCAGTGCCATGAGCTATCAAGCCTTCATGCCTAGCAGCCCTTTCTCGCCTCAAGAGCTAAATCCATTGCCTGTGCTTCTAAGTTTCTCCAGGCAGTCTCGGCCAGTGGATGTTGGTGTCGAATCGAAGAATGTTGATTTCACCAATAGCAAATGCGGAAGTGCCTTGAACGACGCTGCACCTAATGCGTTTGATTAGGTGGAGTGTTGTTCAATCTCGTGGGAGAAGAGTATGATACGGTGGGTTTCGTTGTTTTTGAGTTGTTTTGCAATCCTGTGTCTTGTGAGTTGCACGAAGGAATCAAATGAGATAGTTGAGCTAAAGAGATTCCCTATGGATGGCCTAGATGGCTTGATCACAAGGTCAGGTATAGCAGTTGATAAAGAGGTGACAAGCGATGGAGGTGGTTCGCTACGCGTCGAAGCGACTGATCCAACTGTCGTAAGGCTTTTTGAAATCACAGACATAAATGTGGACAATGCACGTCTTCTCTATCAGGCAAGCCTTCGGTCCAACGGTTTGGATGGTAAGGCATATCTTGAAATGTGGTGTCGCCTTCCTGGAAAAGGTCAGTTCTTCTCGCGAGGACTGGAGACACCCATAATGGGGACGACGGAATGGATAAGCGAGGAGATACCATTTGTGCTTGAGAAGGGTGAGAAGCCCGACAGGGTAAAGCTCAACCTTGTAATAGATGGTAAAGGAATCGTCTGGATCGATGATGTACGTTTGCTCAAAGAGCCTCTCCGTTGAAATCATTCGTCTCGAAAAGACTGTGATGCCGTAATCCAAAGTTCAGCTGCGGCGTCGCCTACCTTGAGGGCGAACATGGTACACCTAGAATCTGAAAGAAAGCATGAGGCCCATTCCATCCTCAAAGAAAGGCGTAATGTTTAGATTTGTTGTTTCTTTCGCATGGAGCTCAAAGACAGCTTTAGCCGTGAAGTGACCGAGAGCCGCGCCAATCACCACGTCCGAAATCCAATGCTTATTATCGTTGAGGCGTGAAAGTGCGCAGAGTGTTGCAGCTGTATATGCTAGCGGTGGGACAAAGCCCCTATCACGATATTGGGAAGCTACAACAGTTGCAATAGCGAAGGAGTGGGCTGCGTGGCCAGATGGGAAGGAAAGGTTCTCCTTCTTGAAGCTGGGTCCATCCCAGCTGGCATCGTCAATATGTGTCGGGCCAGGACGATGCTTGTGGGTAAGGTGTTTGATTGTTTCGGTGAAAAGGGCGGTTATGGCAGTACTCTCCAGTGCGATGAGAGATGTTGCTTTTGCATGATCATCGTTGAAGAGCTTTGCGTACGCATAGAGACCAGCTATGCTCCCGAGCATCACCGTCTTGTCACCTAAGGGCTTTACTGTCCTGGATATTCTATCTGTTGTCCGGGTGCGATTGCGTTGAATCCAGCGCTGAATGTCATCCTCCTCACTTGCCAGGGCAGTTGTTACAATCACAAGACCTGCAAATGTGAGCCAGGAGTTTTGCGACCACGAGAGGGGCGAGGCGAGAATCGATCCAGTATGCGTGAGATAACCTTTGAGGTAATGGAGATTGAGCCCGATTCCGGTGACACCTTGCGTAGCATCTAATTCCTGCTCATCACAAGCCTGTGCGAGGAGAGCCCAGAAGGTGGTAAGCACGAGTACAATTGTGAAAGCAATGAGAAGTTTGAGCTTGTCTAGCAGTGCGGCAGATTCTCTCTCGTGCCATCTCAACATTGCAATCGACACCTTTTTCTTTAAACCCTAAGGGGCTATCACGGGCGGGTGATCCCTCATGTCCCTATGCTATTCCATCCTGACCTCATGGTCAACCTGTGCAATTGACAAAACTATGTCAGTAATGCTAGCCTAAGGAGATTCAAGTCACGAGGAGCACGAGTCCTTGCAAACCAATATCGTATATCTTCTACAAATGGGCGGCGCAACAGGCGGAACCGATATTCTTATGCGAATAGTTCAAGTAGTGATAGCTGTTGCGTTCTTGAGTTTCATCTTGCAGAAACTTTTACCCGTCTTTCGCCGAACAACAATCTTTAGCAAGTGTGCCAGCTTGCGCTACATCGCGTTCGCCCATCGCCTCGTAACAGCCAATCCCAAGTTCATACTCCTACCCCTCGGATTTTATCTGGCTTCACTGCCTCTCAGAATTGTCAGGGACGTACTGGTTTACATTGCATTGGCGGAGCTTCGTCATTACCTAAACATTACCCCCTTTTTTCCGCTATCCTATAGATGCAAGACTGCTCTTCTTAGACTTCTTGATGCTCCATTCGGTCTTTTCGCTGGTTACATCAATCCATTCATGGGTAACGGTCTGCTGATATTTGCACCTGTCTTAGTCGGCATCCTTAGAGCCAGGTATGCTGATAAACTGCGGTTATTTGTAGGTGAAAGGGGGCTTGGGGAGGTTAATAGGCCTCTTAAGTGGAATAAGATTTTCCTTGCTGCAGCTGGTACTCTATTTGTAGTGGCAGCTTCGGTCTGGCATTACGACGAGCAGATTGGGCATCTTGTAGCCGATATAAGCCTTCTTGCTGTAATAGCCTCACTTCTGGTCGTTGCCTCATGCATCGTCGCCTACCTAATCACGTGGAGTGGTTCCCTAACAAGGGGTCTCGGGCTGGCCAGTCATGACCTCTTCTCGAAATCTTTGGGTAGCTAATCTTTGGGTAGCTATAAGCGGATAGTCCCCTTCCTGATTTTGTGGGTGATCCTTGTTTCCGCAAACAATGCGACCAGAGTCATGCTCACACCTCATATGATCCTCACAGGTTTTGGCGAAACGGTTGGGTCCTTATCGATCCAGAGACACCTCTACTTAATACAGACGCATCAGTTTTCAGTTTCACGACATATTGTTTTGATGATGTTTGTTCTCCTCATTGGTGGTTTGCCGATTGTTGTTTTGGGCAGCGGTGGAGGTTTCCGCAGTGTCACCAAACGCTACCTTGCTTTTATTGCTTCTCGTGCTGGGGAATATCTCAGGCTCATCTTAGTGCTATGTGGCTACACAAGCATATCCATCATTCTTTATTCTTTCATTAGTTTTGAGGTTGGCTCTTTAGGTGCTAGGGCAACCGTTCTCGATATCCTAGCAACTGGTCTATGGATTCTTACCGGTGTAGTCGCGTTCGTAGCGATACACAAGTTCTTTATCGATCATGAAGGCGAGTGGGCAACGCCTCGAGAGGATACACCCTCAGACGCTATCGAGTCAGGATAGACGATTCATGCTTGTGTGAACCTCAGGAACGTCTCGACATCTTCTAAGGCGTTCTCTACAGCTTCTGTCCAGAATCTCTCGCTGGAAATGTCAGCACCCAGATGCTTCTTTGCGAGATCCTCACATGTCATTGATCCAGTGTCATAAAGTAGGTCACGGTAAGCGCTGGCGAATTGCTTGCCTCTGTTTTTAGCAAGGCGATATATAGCTCCGGCAAATAGATGACCAAAGGTGTAAGGGAAATTGTAGAAGGGTACGCTGGTCTCGGAGAAGTGGAGTTTTGATGCCCAGAAAAGTGGGTGATAGCCGTCATCGGCGAGTATCTCGCCGTAAGCCTCCCTCTGCGCCTCAACCATGAGATCGTTGAGATTATCGATGGATAGCGGCCCCTTTTTGCGAGCCTCATAGAACTTGGTTTCAAAGAGATAGCGACAACGGATGTTGCAGAACATCTGAAGATGTTCCTGGAGCTTCTTATCCAGCAACGGGAGTTTGTCGTCAGATGAGGTCACAGATTGAAGTGCAGCATCAGTCACAAGCATCTCATTGAAGGTGGAGGCGGTCTCAGCGAGAGTCATTGGGTACTTACGAGCGTAATAGTCGCGATCGCGCAGAACCCAGCTATGGTAAGCATGCCCAAGTTCATGAGCGAGCGTCATCATCTCATTGTAGTTACCCGAATAGGTCATGAAGATGCGGGCTTCCTTAGTTAAAGGAAAACTTGTACAAAAGCCTCCGGGGACCTTCCCTGGACGATCCTCCGCCTCGATCCACCGCTTCTCGATTGCCATCTTCGAGAACTCGCCCATCTCGGGAGAGAATGAACCCAGATGTTCAACAATGAATCTGGCAGCCTCTGGGTAGGCGTATTTCTTCTCACTGGTCCCAATTGGTGCAAGTTGATCGTACCAGCGGAAGGAATCTATCCCAACAAGTCGCTTCTTGGCTTCGACATAGCGCGCCATTGCCTCTCTTACGCTTGCGACAGCATTCCACATGGCATTGATTGTCTCTGGCTTGACCCTTGCCATGAGGAAGGCTTCAAAAGTAGGTGAATCCCACTTGCGTGCCTTGTAAAGACTAAGCCTGAAGCCTGCAAGAGCGTTTAACTCGATTGCAACAAGGTCCTGTATGGAACGCCATGCGTTTTCAAACTTCTCAAAGGCGGCTTGGCGTATCTCACGCTGAGGGGCAGCCATCTTGTTAGCGAGCTGACCAATAGAGACAAGCGACTTCTTACCATCCTCAATCCATTCTACACGAAGATCACCAGCAATCTTTGTGTAGAGGCGATTCCAGGCGTGATAGCCATTGACAGCAAGTTCAGTTGCCAGGCGCTCAAGTTTGGGCTCCATCTTGAGTCGGGCATTGCGCCGTCTCTCATTCCAGAAAAAAGCCATTCCAGCAAGCTGGGGCTCTGCCATGAAGCGATCCCAGTCATCATGAGAGACGTTGACGGCCATCTCCTCAAGATCTGTCTTTATCTGCTCAAGGCGGGCATGGAGTACAGCGTTTTCCTCGACAAGGATTCTTGCTCGCTCATCGCTTATATCTTGTGACGCAAGACAATAGGCAAAGCTTGTTGCCTGGTGAAGGCGCATCTCGACATCCTGAACGAGGCGGAAGATCTCCAGCCAGGTTTGATAGGTGGTTGAATCAAGCTTGCGCGGCAACTGTGAAGATTGCCTCTCCACAAGCTCTATATCTGAAACAATCTTTGAGCGAAACTCGGCGAATTCACTCGACGATGATCCTCCAGGAAAGATGGATTCGAGATCCCACCTCGGACTTTTCTCAGGAATGGCCATTGGCGCACCTCCACCTTTGAACTTATTGTGTTGAAGCATAGCCTAAGGTGAGTCCGATTTCAAGCGATTGCTGAAATCTGGATGGAGTTTTAGAAAGGAGACTCTGGTGGATTGCTAAAGGCACAGGCAAGCATGGTCGGGGCTATAGAACATCGACGAGGCGTTTCACTGTCTTGTTGCTATTGCCTCCAAGGTTAAAGCGAAGTACGCGGCGCGACCTTTCTTTGAGGGCAAGATAGTCCCCTATGGCCTGTGCACGGATCAGGTCGCCAAAGGTCATGCCTCGATCCGGGATAGGAATGTCCTGGCTTGGCTCGTCAACAAGCTGGACAAAAATGCCATTGTCAGGTCCACCTTTATGTAGCTGGCCAGTCGAGTGAAGGAAGCGAGGCCCAAAACCAAAGGTTGTCGCAAGCCTGAACTTCTTCCTCACCCTTTTCCGTAACTCCGCGATGGCTTCGTGGATTGCTTGACTCTGAGCAAGGTATGCCTGAATCGCGAAGTAATCCCCAGCCCTGGAAGAAGCTAGCAAATGGTTTGCTGCCTCTTTCACTTTGGTGTCATCAGCGGTAGCAAGGTTGATCTCATCATCGACCTTTGCCTCTCCAAGTCCGCCTTCAATGACCTTCTTGGCAAAAGCCTTTGCCAGCTGAACATCAGGCTGATCGAAGGCATTGACCCCCAAAGCCGAGCAAGCTGCAGCAATCGCAAATTCCCACACAAACATATGCCCACCAATATCCTGCTCATCTCCCAATGAGAAATGGCATGTTGGGAATCCCCTGCCTGCAAGTTCTTCAATATGCCTGAAAATCATTTCAGATTCATGCGTGTCGCTTCCATCTGTAATTGTGACAAAGAATCTGTCGTTTGCATACTCGTCTGGTTGCCCTGGGGGCTCATTGGTTACCGGGACAATTCCTTTGCCATCCTTTCCTGTGCTCTCAGCAATTAGCTGTTCTATCCAATCAGGGAACATTTTGAGCTTCTGGCTGGTGATGAAAGTGACCTTATCTACGCCACCGAGTGCGAGCTCGCCAAGAACAGCACCCAGATGAAGTCCTGGATTGTCCTTGCCGCTGGAGTCTGCTTTGCAGAGGGTGGCAATCCTTGAAGCCCTCTCGAGGACGGCTTTGACATCTGCGCCAGCGAGGGCTGCTGGCACGAGCCCAAAGTGGGAAAGCGCTGAATAACGTCCGCCAACATCTGACCGGGCAAGGAATATTCTGCCAAAGCCAAGATTATTTGCAGTTTCATGAAGAGGAGTACCTCGATCGGTAATCGCAACAAAATGCTTTTGGTGATCAGGAATCTCGTGGCTCGCCCTTTCAAAAAAGTAGTGCAAGAGCGAAATTGTCTCCTGAGTCGTGCCAGACTTGCTTGCGACGATGAATATGGTGCGAGCGTAGTCAAGCGTGCTGTCAATGCGCCTTATCTCATCTGGATGAGTGCTGTCCAGGACTGTAAGCTTTGGCCACCCCTTAACCTCGCCAAATACTGAGTGAAAAACCTGTGGCGCAAGACTTGAACCTCCCATTCCAAGGAGGACAACATGTTGCATTCCTTCATGCAATGAGGATGCGGCAGCTTGAATATCCTCTATCTCTGACTTCATTTGTTCAGGAAGGTGAAGCCAGCCCAGGCGATCGGTGATTTCAGGCTTGGGATGAGGTGACCAGACTTTGAAATCCTTAGACCAGATCCTCCTGGTCAACTCTTGCGTCCGCCAGATATCAAGCCTTCTTGAGATGGCTTGCTCGAAAGCTCCAAGCCTAAAAACAGCCAGCTGAGAAGGCTTATCATTCATGGCAACCTACTTGCCCCCAGACTTTGCGTAGCGCGCTTCGATTGCTTTTACCTTATTTAGTCGGCGAACGTGCCGTTCCTCTTCGCTAAAGCGTGCTCCGAGAAATGAGCGAACAATCTCTTTTGCAAGTTCAACACCTATGATTCTTGCACCTAAGACAAGTACATTTATGTCATCATGCTCAACGCCCTGGTGAGCTGAATAGGTATCGTGACAGATGCCAGCCCTGATACCTGGAACTTTATTGGCTGCAACTGATGCACCGACACCACTTCCGCATATGACTATGCCCCGCTCGACATTTCCTCCCACAACGGCATCTGCAACCTTTTCAGCGTAGTCTGGATAGTCAACGGGATCGGTGCTATTGGTTCCCAGATCCATCACCTCGTAGCCAGTCTGCTTAAGGTATGCAATGAGTTGTTGTTTAAGCTCAAAGCCAGCATGGTCGCTTCCTATTGCAATTCGCATAGCCTATCTCCTTAAAAGTTTCGAGACCCTTGAAATGATTTCACTGACATTAAAACCGAGCTTCTCGTAGACAATCCTTCCAGGAGCAGAGGCCCCAAAGCGATTCAAGCCGAGTGCATCTCCTCTTGGTGCAGTAAAGCGCTCCCAACCAAGTGTGATGCCTGCTTCAATTGATAACTTGGGCACATGAGGGGGAAGTAAATCCTGCTGATAGCTTGGCGGTTGCTCGGCGAAAACTTCCCACGAAGGCATGGACACGACCCGGGCTGAGATCTTCTTCTGAGCGAGATTGCGACTCGCCTCAAGAGCAAGATGCACCTCAGAGCCAGTAGCAATGAGAATAATATCAGGCTTCCCGTCTGTATCACTGACCTCATACGCTCCTCGTCTTGCATCCTCCACCGGGTATCGCTTGGTATCAAGGACTGGGAGATTCTGGCGTGTGAGAATTAGAGCAACGGGGCCTTCACGCTGAACTGCAATTTCCCAGCATACGGCAGCTTCGTTGGCATCTGCGGGTCTTAGGACGGTGAGTCCGGGTATGGCTCTCAGGCTCATGAGTTGCTCAACAGGCTGATGGGTTGGCCCATCTTCACCAATTGCGATGCTATCATGGGAGAAGATGAAAATAGTGTGTGCCTTCTGCATAGCAGCCAATCTCAGAGCTGGTCGCATGTAATCTGAGAAGACAAGGAAAGTTGAACCATATGGAAGCAGACCACCATGCAGAGCCATTCCATTCAGAATTGCAGCCATTGCAAATTCCCTTACTCCGAATCTCAGGTTGCGGCCGTTCGGACTTGCCCTGCTAAAATCTGGATAGTCCTTGAGCAGGGTTTTTGTTGAGGGTGCAAGATCGGCAGAGCCTCCGATAAGGTAGGGTAAGTGAATGGCGATTGCATTGAGTATTTTGCCTGAGGCTACGCGTGTGGCAATTGGACCATCAGCGGAAGCAAATCGGGGGATAGCTTCGCGCCAGCCTTTCGGAAGTATTCCGGAGATGATTTCGTCGAAGCGAGCCGAATTTTCGGGATATCTTTTCCTGTACCCTTCGAGTAGCCTCAGCCATTGTCCGTGAGCTTCTTTACCACGCATACAAGCTTTGGCGAAATGGGCTTTTGCTTCATCGGGCATATAGAAGGTAGGCTCCTCTGGCCAGCCGAGATTCCTCTTTGTCTCCCTTACAGCCTCTTGCCCAAGAGGAGCGCCGTGGGCATCTGCACTATCTTGCTTTGGGCTTCCATAGCCCAAGTGAGAGTGGATTATTAAGAGTGAAGGCTGGGCTGTCTTTTTGGCTTGGCTGATAGCCTTGTCAATTGCCTCAATATCGTTTGCATCCCTGACCTCAGCGACATACCAGTTGTAAGCTTCAAATCGTTCTCTAACGTTTTCAGTAAAGCATAGCTCGGTACTTCCCTCTATGGACACATCATTATCATCATAGAGACATATGAGCTTAGCAAGGCCAAGGGTTCCTGCAAGGGAAGCAGCTTCATGAGAGATCCCCTCCATAAGATCTCCATCTGAGACAAGAGCATAGGTGTAGTGATCTACTATTGGAAAACCAGGACGATTGAAGAGCGAACCAAGATAAGTTTCCGCAATGCTCATCCCAACAGCCATAGCAAAACCCTGACCGAGCGGACCAGTTGTGACTTCCACACCAGGTGTGAGCCCATGCTCAGGGTGACCAGGTGTTCTGCTCCCCCACTGGCGAAAAGCTTTTAGATCCTCGAGGCCAAGATCGAAACCGAAGCAATGGAGCAGTGCATAGAGTAAGGCTGAGGCATGACCAGCCGAGAGGATGAAGCGATCGCGATTGAACCAGCTGGTCCCATCTGGATCGAATCTTAAGTGGCGATGCCAGAGTGTATATGCTGCAGGTGCGGCCCCTAAGGGCATACCGGGATGCCCTGAGTGTGCCTTCTCGATGGCATCGACCGCTAGAAATCTTAGGGTATTTACGCAAATCTCATCGATTCTTTTCATATCTATTCCGTCGATTTGTCAAACTACCACAAAGGGATTATGACCTGCAAGTGCTGAGAGCAATGCTGCTAAAGCCGATCGTCAAGTCGAAAGAATCATTGCGACTGCGAGGAAAATCAGAACGATACCGCCAGCTGCTTCTGTGAAATTGATATATCTTGCAAGCAGAAGCCCTGCAGCAAAACCTATAAGACTCAGCAGGAGAGCAACACTGCCAATGATCAAAACAACGGTTAAAGAGAAGATACCTGCAAAACCCATGGCAATTCCAATCCCAAGAGCGTCGAGACTCACGGCAAGCGATGCTGCAACTATGGTAACAATGCCATAGGTTGACAAGCTTCTATTGCTTGATCGTTGAGCCTTACCTATCATTGTAACCCCGATGAAAGCAAGGATCAGGGGTGAGACCAATTGGAGCCTGTTTCCGATCTGGCTGACAAGGAAGCTCCCACCGAGCATACCACCGAGAGCCATGGATGACTGGAAGATACCAAACAGGGTAGAGGTTAAGAAGACAACCGAGCGACCCGGCTTTGTTGATGCCATTATAGCTGCAACGCTCATACAATCAATTCCTAGTACACCTGCTACTGAAAGACTCTGCCAGAATGTCACATTTTTACCTCAAGGTCAAAGATAGGGTAAGACTAAACCACGAAGAAGATTTCTTCAAGTCAAGGGCACAGGCGCAGCCAGATAGAAAACTGCGAGAGAAAACAGCTTGACAAGATGGGATAAAGATAGTAATGATAATAGTAATCATTATCATAAATCGAAGGCAAGGTTGACCCATGAGAATGAAAATTACTAAAGCTCGCAGACTTATCCTTGAGGAGTTAAGGAAATGTCGGTCACATCCCACAGCTGATGAGCTCTTCAGGCGTCTCAGGTTGCAGCTTCCTCGAGTAAGCCTTGCAACAATCTATAGAAATCTTGAGTTGCTTGAGAGAAGAGGACTTATAAGAAGACTGGATCTTGGCTCTGGTCGAAGGCACTATGATGGCAATATTGCAGACCATGCCCACATTCGGTGTATAGAGTGTGGAGCTGTTGCTGATATTTGCTCGCCCGGGAGGAGGTGGTGGCACGAAATCCAGCAAGAGAGCGGGTACAGTCTCATAGGCAGCCAAATTGAGGTAATCGGACTGTGTCCGAGATGTCTGAAGAGGAAAAAGGGGAATGAAAGGAGGAGGTAGTCAATGGGAAGCGGAAAACTAAAAGGTACACAGACTGAAAAGAATCTTCTAACAGCCTTCGCTGGTGAATCCCAAGCGCGTAATCGTTATACTTATTTTGCGAGTCAGGCACGCAAGGAAGGCTTCATGCAGATAAGCGCTATTTTCGAGGAAACCGCAAACCAGGAGAAAGAGCATGCGAAGCGGCTTTTTAAGTTCCTCGAGGGCGGAGAAGCCAAAGTTGAAGCCTCTTTTCCAGCGGGTGTAATTGGTAACACTCTTGAGAATCTTAAGGCTGCAGCCGCAGGTGAGCACTATGAACAGACCGAGATGTATCCTGGCTTTGCAAAGGTTGCATCCGAGGAAGGTTTTGATGAGATAGCAAAGGTTTTCACCAATATTGCAGTTGCGGAGCGATTTCATGAGAAGAGATACTTAGGCCTTGCAAGCAACATCGAAAAGGGGATTGTATTTAAGCGCGCGGATAAGGTCGTCTGGCGCTGTCGCAATTGCGGCTACATACACGAGGGCACAGAGGCTCCAGATAAGTGTCCGGCCTGTGCTCATCCCCAAGCCTATTTTGAACTGGTATGTGAGAACTGGTAGGGAAAGGGGGGTGACTTTGACACAGAGACTCCAGGTTTACAAATGTGAAATCTGTGGCAACATTGTCGAGGTTCTCCATGAGGGGCAGGGTCAGCTCGTTTGTTGTGGCCAGCCGATGAAGCTCATGGAGGAAAATACCGTTGATGCAGCGAAGGAAAAGCATGTGCCTGTTGTTGAGAAAACTGCTGAAGGGATATTGGTAAAGGTCGGAAGCGTTGCACATCCCATGGAAGAGAAGCATTACATCGAGTGGGTCCAGGTTTTCGCTGGCCCAAATGCCTATAGGATTTTCCTCAATCCTGGTGGTAGGCCAGAGGGTATCTTTAAGGCGGACATTGGGGAAGTCACTGCACGCGAATACTGTAATTTGCACGGCTTGTGGAGGTCATGACTTTAAGCGGATGGGGCCTGGGAGGATTTTCCTTCCTGCCCCTTCTTTGGCGCTACCAGCTGGTCCGAACTCACTCCGCTATGTAGTGATATTGGCTCTCACCGAGGCGAAGTCACCGCACCCCTTGAGTCAATTTCCAAGGGGTTGCTAGCTCCAGAAGGTAGCCAATTGTGCCACTGCGAGGTGGCCATAGTTGGCGATATTTTGTAGACCGGCTTTTAGGAAGACCAGTCCAGCCGAGAATTCTCCCTGCGCAAACATAAATAGGAAGCCAAAGGTCACGATTCCAGCAAACGAACAGAAGATGAGTGAGAAGACAAGACCATAGCGCCTTACGTCTGCTTCACGTGGTGAGAATTCCGATATATTGGTGACAACATGATAGCCTGTTGTGAAACCAAGCAGCGGGAAGAAATACGGGTGTGCTTGAGGCTTTACAAGCGGATAAATGGCTATCAACACAAAGGCGAAGGTTGGGAAATAGTAGGGTGCAAGCCCATCTATGAAATTACCTCTGTCGCATGATACATGGCCTCTGAATCTTGATGCATAAAAGGAATGGGGTCGCTGAAACATGAGAATGCTAAAGATAAGGTGCGTGAGCTCGTGCTCAAAGATGCTGAAAAAGCTTAGGCGATGTCGCAGCGCAAGCCAGGTCACAAGTCCTGCTGCAAATCCTATTGACCAAAGTTGTAATGTTGGTGACCGCCACTGTGCAACTCTCACGAGGCCAATTAACGAAGTTCCATATCCCAGGGCGCCGATTGCAGATATTATGCCTATCAGGGTTTTCATGGTTAAATATCATAAGCACTGATCACAGTTTTCTTCCAGTTTGATTTTTGCCAGGGCTCAAATCATATTGCATGAGCCACCCGGCCGGGGTAGTATGAGAATACAAAGTCGAGGTTGCTTAAATGCGTGAAGGGAGCTCGAGGCAAGATAAGTGTAGATCAATACACGATCGGTAAAGCAAAGGTAGAGGAACCTGGAGGTAAAGCATGGCGGTCGAAGATGTAAAAATCTCGGATGTAATCATAAAAACCTTTTCTGAGAAGCTTCGAGGTGTGCTCGAGACTGATGTTGCAATTGTTGGGGGAGGGCCTGCTGGGCTTTGCGCAGCCTACTATCTTGCAAAGCAAGATTATAGGGTTACACTTTTCGAGCGGAAGCTCTCGGTCGGTGGGGGAATGTGGGGTGGGGGTATCATGTTCAACCAGATCGTTGTGCAGAAGGAAGGAAACAAGGTATTAGAAGAATTTGGCGTGAGAACAGTCGAGGTTGAACCGGGCTATTACGCTGCAGATTCGGTTGAAACTGTCACAACGCTTGCTTCAACTGCATGCAAGGCTGGAGCAAGAATAATGAACCTGTTCAGCGTCGAGGACGTATTGACTAGGGATGAAGAGGTTGATGGTCTTGTTATCAATTGGAGCGCAGTTGAGATTGCAGGGCTCCATGTTGATCCGGTCAGTATAAGTGCAAAGTTTATTGTCGATGCAACCGGGCATGCTGCCGAGATTGCGCGCATCATCGAACGCAAGGTTGGTCCCAAACTTCTTACTCCAACGGGTCGTGTCATTGGGGAAAGATCGATGTGGGCGGATGTTGCGGAGATGCTAACGCTTGAAAATACAAAGGAGATATATCCTCATGTCTTCGTTGCTGGAATGGCATGCAACGCTGTATTTGGCGGGCCACGGATGGGTCCCATCTTTGGGGGCATGCTTTTGAGTGGTAGGAAAGTTGCGGAACTTATAGGGAATAGGCTCCAACGTCTGACCAAATCCTGAGAGGTCTGAGATGAAAACTACAACGATTGCGGTCTTTGTGGCTCTTCTTATGAGTGCTCTAAGCTGCACAGGCATAAAGGAAGCGGCTTTCGAGCGTGGTGTTGATCTTTTTCTTGCAGATGAGCTTAAGGAAGCATCCAAACTGCTTGAGGCCTCTGTCACTTTGATGCCTGAGAATCCCGAGGCTTATGCCTGGTATGCAGAATGTCTGCGCCGCATGAAGGATTATGACAGGGCAGCGGAAGTAGCCTATGGAGCGCTCAGGATCGATCCTGACCATGCATTTGCGCACACAGTCCTCGCTGATCTTTTCAATCCCATGTACACCACGTGGAGTCGAGTAAATGCGGATAGCAGCTGGATGCATATTCTAGCTGCAGTTGAGTCCGATCCCCACGATGGCAATGCATGGATATCGCTTTGGTCACAAGCGATCATGCGCGGTGAGAGAGATCTTGAGACGAGAGCTGATACCATGTTGATTGCCACGGGCTTTCTCACCGAGCCGGTGTTGGCTTACAACCGCTGGATGCTGCGTGACCTTCCCGAGAATGCTATTCTCATAACCAATGGTGACTTTGACACTTTTCCTGCTGTCGCCCTCCAGAAGCGCGAGGGGTTGAGACAGGATGTGGCAGTCTTCAATCTCAACCTTCTAAATGTCGATTGGTATGCCCGTGCAATTGCAGAAAGGTATGGTGTTGAGCTGCCGTTTGACAAGGAGCAACTTCAAAACCTTCAATCCTATCGGGACAAAAGCGGTAAGGTAATAACGAAGGCTATACAGATAGTGCGTGGCTGGTTTGAGATGCTTGGTCGTGGTCAACTCACCAGACCGCTGTGTCTGGCGATTACAGTTGAACGAAAGGGGATAATACCCGACGTCGAAAAACATACTGTCCTTTGCGGTGCCTATTATGAGGTAACGGCAGGCGAAGGTGATCGGATTGACCTTGAACGCGTTGCCCGAAGCATTGAGGAGCTTGATGTCACCGATTTTGAAGGCTCCTTTTACAGCGATATGGATCGAAGTCCCATAAGAAGAGCTACGGCTGACAATCTGGGTGCGAATCTCACCGGGCTCATGCTCATCTATGCTTCTGAGCTCCTCGATAGGGGAGAGAGTGAGGAGGCGCACCAGGTTCTCGAAAAGGCCCGAGCCTTTGATACTTCCATAGCAGCTCGAGGTCAATTTACCACCCAAATCGACTCACTCCTCCGGGATCGGAGCTAAAGAACCGCACTTCGGGTCGGAGCCAAAAGGTGCACACTCGATCTCCTGTACTTTCCGCGTCCTCCGAGAACTGTAAGATCACCCTGCTGCATGATCTACAAGAGAATAGCATCTGCTGAGTTATTCGCCCCGCTCAGGCGTTGCTGGCTTCTTGCCCTTAGCAAGTACCGTCCCACCGGTCACCAGATGCACGTTTTTTGCTCCGACCCCAAAGGTTGCGATGCCGATGGCGATGAGGATTGTGCAGGGTTTGATCATTTCAACTGGGGTGAAGTTGCGCCAGACAGCACCTTCAATTGCGAGAATGGACCACTTGATTGGGCTTATGGTGCCGAGTGTGCGCATCCAGGTTGGCATGACGAAGAGGGGGATCATCGCGCCGCCGAACATCGCCAGCATGATGAGGATGCCCCAAGAGACGCCACCGACGGATTGCTCCGTCTTGCCGAGAGTCGAAAGCAGCATCATGAGTCCAACGAAGGCAATCCCACTTGAGACAATACCGGCAGCAAGCATCCACACCGAATTGGGGACGATACCGAAGGCGAAGTAGCCCAGAATGAAGAGCCCAGCCACGACACCTGTGGTTGCAACAAAACAGGCCAGGGCTTTGCCAGCGAGAATATCGAACGGGGTCATGGGTGTAGCAAGCAAGCGGAACAGCGTACCCCGCGTGCGCTCGTGCACAATTGACACCGCGAAAGTGGCGCTGACAGCAAGGAATGCCCACACAGCTCCCTGTGGGAAAGAGATGGCATAGGCAGAGGGTGGGCCTGTTCGTTTGATAGTTGTCTCACTGCGTGTGATGGAAAGGGGTTGGAAACCCCGAAAGCCCGTCTGCCCACTTGTGGTATCGCTTGCTTGAAATGCTTCGTTATCGAAGAGACTATCGAGGCTTACAAAAAGGTTCTCGAGACTTCTCCTCAAGCCGGGAGGCATATCAGTGGATGTCCTGATCTGGTGCCTTGCCCTCTCAAGCTCCGTTCGCTGGTTGCTCTGGTCTCTGAAGAAGTCCTGAATCCGCCTTGACGCATACTTCATAAGGATTCCCTCAAGCATAGCTGCTTCAGGACTGCGTGTGGGATCAGCTCCAATCTCGACCTCGGGGGACTCACCCCAGAAGGGATTCTCACTGGCTTCACCAAATCCTTTCTTGAGGACGACAAAGGCAACTGCTTTAGCCCTTCGCACTCTTTCGATAGCCTCATCTCGGCTCGCCAGCATGACTGAAAGTTCATGAGTACTGCGAAGCGAATCAACGAAAGACTGGCTCGCCGGAGTCCCATCTTCATCGACTATGACGATGGGAATCGATCGTGGACTTTCGCCGCGGTTGCCGCCGTACATTGTGCCGAAAAGAACTGCGAGCCCAAGGGGCCAGACAAGTGTGAAGAAGAAAGCAAGCCTGTCTCGAACCAGGAGTTTGAGATCTTTCCAGGCAAGGGCAACTATGCAATTCATCACATGTCCCTCAAATGCCTTCCAGTCAGGTTCAAAAAGACCTGCTCGAGGTCAGGATTCCTGATAGTGAGACTTGTGAGCTTGCCACGGGCATGAAGCCTGGCGAGCTCCCCAAGCGGATCAGTTGTCTCAACTTCGATTCTTCCCTCTGTTCCTTCAGCGACGATGGTGGTCTTGCCTCCGTAGGTAGTGATGAGGTTATCAACCCTATCGAGGGCCAGTAGCCTGCCGTGGTCGAGGATGCCCACGCGGTCGCAGAACCTCTGGGCTTCTTCCATATAGTGAGTCGTGTAGATGATTGTTTTTCCATTGTGTCGCAGCTCCTCAATTCGTTCAAGAATCGCATTGCGTGACTGAGCATCGACTCCAACCGTTGGTTCGTCAAGAAGGAGCAAAGGCGGATCGTGAACCAGTGCAGCTGCGAGATTGAGCCTCCGCATCATGCCGCCACTGAAAGTTCTGACGGGTGAACGTCGTCGTTCGGCAAGCCCCACGAGTGCAAGGCACCAGTCAACCCTTTCCTTGAGATGCCTCCCGCGCAATCCATAGATTCTGCCAAAAAACTCAAGGTTCTCCTCTGCAGACAGGTTTTCATAGAGAGCGAGCAACTGAGGTGCAATACCTATCTTGCTCCTTGCTTCAGGTTGAGATGGAGATCCGAAGCCTGCAATTTCAACATATCCACTATCTGGCTTGAGAATTCCAACTGCCATGTTAACGGTGGTTGTCTTACCCGCTCCATTCGGACCCAGAAGTCCGAAAATTTCACCTTCTCGTACCTCGATCGAGAGATCATCAACAGCGATGACTTCGCCAAACCGTTTTGTAAGGTTCCTGAGTTTAAGCATCCACCTTCACCATGAAGAGGTTCGTGGCAGGGGTTACAACTTTTGTAAACCCAAATGAGCTGTTTGTCAACGTGATTCCTCACGTTACAGGTAACCCCGGAGGCCGCGGAGCGCGTTACACTATCCACGTGACCTTGCCCTTGACATCGGAATAAATGCAGAATATGATCGAATTGGATTAAGCGGAGCTTGCCAAAGATGGCATCTCTAAGGCTGCAGAAGACTTTGAACCGAGGCTACTGGTTTGCGTTTGCTGCGCTGTCGGGTCTTGCCTTCCTACTTGCTCTGGCGTGGGGTGGCTGCACTCTTAGCCCCGTCGTTTCGCCTGCCGATGAGATTGAGCAGGCTGTATCCCAGGTACCTCCCAAGTCCTTCAAGCTTGAGGAACCCCTTTTCGTCTTTGCCACCATAGCTGACTCGCACATCACATCGACATTCTTCGATGACCATCGCTATCTCAAAGCCTTGAGCATTTCAAGAAAACTCCTGGCAAACGTCGTTAGAGATATAAATGCCTATTGCCCGATGGTGGATTTTGTCGTCCACCTTGGAGATATCACCGATTTCGGAACAGCGAGCGAATTTGACAACGCCAGACGTATCCTCGATGAACTCAGGTGTCCCCTCTTTCCAGTTGTTGGAAATCACGACAATTTTTCAGCGACAACAAGCGTGGCTGGAAGAATTTTGCAGGGCGAGACTCAACAACGTATGCATTTGATTACAAGGGTTTCCACTTCATAGTAATTGACTGTACACCGGATCCTTATGACCCCAGCCAGATCGGCTGCGATGCCAGCCTCAGGGAGTGGGTGAGGCAAAATCTTGTGGCAAACCGTGAGAAGCCGACCATTTTGTTTTCCCATTACAACCTGATAGAGCGATACTGGAATGCCATGTTTGATACGGTCTCACACTATCCTGAGTATGCTGGTATGGCTGATCTGAGAACGATCCTTGAACAGGCTGGCAATGTGATTGCTGTCATCAACGGCCATGTCCATGCAAACCGAGTCGAGATAATAAATGGCATCTATTACATCGACATCGGGGCAACCCTGGTTGGCATCCCATCCATAAGATATTTCCATGTCTACCCTTCGCGGATCGAGGTGACATACGAGTATATCTCCAATGCTCGTCTGTGTGAACGTGTAGCCAGTCTCTGTCCTCAATGCTGTTGTTGTTTTGATCGCGAGCGAGTCTGTGAATTCATCGATGGGTCTCCCGAGGACAAGGCATTTACCATCTGGCTGAATGGGACAACTTTGGGAGAAACACTTACCAGATAGCAAGCGGGACCTTCGTGAACGATCCTCCCCTAGAGTGTGCAGATTTTTAGCTCCGACCCCGAAACGGGCGATTTGAAGATTTTTAGCTCCGACCCCTTGACGGGGGGAGGTGGGGGCTGATAAGATGCGGTTGACACCTAAGCTAGGGGGCGAGTGAATGCACACGAGTCTTATGTTCTGGATTTGGATTGGCCTTACAGCACTTTTCGTCATTGGCGAGATATTTACTGCTGGCTTCTTTCTCCTCCCCTTTGGCATAGGAGCCGGTGTTGCCGCGATAGTTACAGTCCTGGGCGGTCCGGCTTGGCTACAGTGGGTCGGGTTTGTTGTCGTCTCGGGGATAATGGTTTTCTTCTCGAGAAAACTGGCTGACAGGCTGACGCGTGAACCACCCGAAAGGGTCGGAGTGGATAGATTGATTGGTGAAGTGGCAATTGTTCTTGAGACCATTGACCCTGCAACTGACTCGGGTATGGTGCGTGTAAAGAAGGATGAGTGGAGAGCGACAAGTGCGAGCGATGAGCGTATTGAAAAAGGGAACCGAGTCAGGATTTTGCGTGTGGAAGGGGCACATGTTGTTGTCGAAAAAATCAACACTTAAGCGACCCAGCAAGGTAGTGCTACACCGGGCTTCGTAAGGAGGGAAGCTATGCCGATTCTGGGTTTTATTGTTGCTGTAGTGATTTTTATCATTGCACTAACAGGGATAAGGATTGTCAGACCTTACGAGAAGGGACTTGTCGAAAGATTCGGTCGCTACCAGAAGACAGTCGATAGCGGTCTGCGCTTCATTGTCCCTTTCATTGAGAGAATGATCAAGGTTGATATGAGAGAACAGGTGGTAGATGTCCCGCCCCAAGAGGTGATCACCAAGGACAATGTAGTCGTTACCGTTGATGCAGTTGTCTATTATGAGGCGACCGATCCGGTCAAGCTCAAGTACAATGTTGCAAATTTCACAGTGGCGGCTGTCAAGCTTGCGCAGACAAACCTGCGAAACGTAATTGGCGATATGGCACTCGATGAATCCTTGACCTCCAGGGAAAGCATAAATGTCAAACTCCGTCAGGTTCTTGATGATGCGACAGACAAGTGGGGTGTGCGGGTAGTGCGCGTTGAAATACAGCGAATTGAACCTCCCGGAGATGTTACCGAGGCAATGCATCGCCAGATGAAGGCTGAGCGAACGAGGCGCGCAGTTATTCTTGAGGCTGAAGGTGAAAGGGAGGCTGCGATCAAGAAGGCAGATGGGCAACGGCAATCAGCTATTCTTCGAGCTGAGGGTGAGGCTGAGGCAATTCGGAAGGTGGCGGAGGCGAGGAAATTCCAGCTGACAACGGTTGCAGATGGTGAAGCCGAGGCAGTCACCAAAGTCTATAAAGCAATCCATCAGGGAGATCCCACTCCTGATCTTATTGCGATAAAGTATCTTGAGACGCTTAAGGCGATAGCTGACGGACAGGCAACGAAAATCTTTCTGCCCTTCGAGACAACTGGAATCCTTGGAAGTCTTGCAGGCATTGCAGAAATATTCAAAGAAGCCAGGGAGCAACCCAAGCAGAAGCAGCAAGCGAAACCTGACAAGGAAGCTGGCGGTGAAACTACGGACGAGTGAGCCAGCCCAATCCGGTAACTAAGCCAAGGGATCCAAGGAGCCTGTTTAGACAAGACGAAGACTTCTTCCTGTCTATCCCGAAGGTTGCCGCCTTTCCAGCTCCTGACTCCAGAGCCATAGGTTTTCACTAAAGCTTCGGGTAAAGCCTGCCGAAATCATCTTTAGAAGTTCTAGCCTGCCAGTTGGAGCTGGAGTTTCCGTGCCGACCCGTAGACGGGGGTCGGGATGCGTCAGCGGTTTGCAGTGCATCTGGCGGTGAGTTTCATAATTTCGCTCACCATATTGGCCTTCTCTGTTCCTATCTTGGCAGAATCTCAGCAACCTAAGATCGCTCCAAGTGTGCCGAGGCTACTTACAGGCGAAGGTTCGCCCTTCGGTTTTGTGCCTCCACCAATCGATCTTTCCCCAATAAAGCCACAGGAGGGAATCCTCAAACAGAGTTTCCCATCTAGGTTTGACTGGCGAGAACTCGGGAAAGTCACACCTGTCAAGCAGCAGGGCGGCTGTGGCTCATGTTATGCTTTTGCCTCCATTGGCAATTTCGAATCCAGAGTTCTTATCGACGCTGGTATGGCGTTTGACTTCTCGGAAAATAATGTGAAGGAATGTGAGTGGTGGGATTCAAGCTGTAACGGTGGCAACTACTGGCGTGTCGCGAGCTATCTTGCAATCAAAGGAACTGTGCTTGAGACATGCGATCCCTATGTCGCATCCGATGTTGAGTGCAAATCGACTTGCCCGTATGTGAAAACCCTGCTCGATTGGTGTGTGCTTTCGTCTGACGAGCCGCCGCCTGTTGACGTGATAAAGAGCTACCTCCAAACCTATGGTCCACTCTACACTGCAATGTATGCAGGCTATTATGATGATTGGTATTACGAATTCCAAACCTACGACGGCTCCTATACGCTTCACTATGAGGGTCCTCAAAGTCCCAATCATGCTGTTCTGATTGTCGGCTGGGATGACAATCTAACCTACGAGGGTGGACAGGGTGCTTGGATCGTCAAGAATAGCTGGGGGACTGGGTGGGGTGGGACTTGTGGCTATGGCTCAGAAAGGGGCTACTTCACGATTGCCTACGGTTCAGCCAGGATAGGCTCATACATCTCCTTCCTCAATGAGTGGCAAAACTACGATGCCAATGGAGCGGTACTTTACTATGATGAAGGTGGCTTCACCTCAGCCGTTGGCTACAGCAATCCCGCTGCATGGGGAATGTGCAGGTTCACACCGGCATACGATGCCGACATCTTGAGGGTTGAACTCTGGACACTGGATGCTGCAACCGTTGATGCCTATATCTATGATAACTTTACTGATGGCGCACCTGCGAATCTTCTTGGCGAAAGTCTCAACAATTACTTCAGTCTTCCAGGCTATCATTCTATCGAACTTCCAAGCCCGATAGCAATCGCTGCTGGCAATGACATATATGTTGTCGTCAAGGTGGCTGATGCTTCCTATGCCTATCCCCTTGCCTTTGATAACGTTGGACCTTTATCGTCGAAATGCTACATCAGCTCCAATGGATCCTACTTCTCGGCATTTACGAGTGGCGATCTCGGGATACGGATTCGCATAGGACGCCGCATAGGCTGCGGCGAGCTCTACGAGCCTCCTGTTGTCGTGAGTGTCCATGATGTTCCTGAGGACAATGGTGGCTTCGTTGTGCTCACATGGACGAGAAGTTCCCATGATTACTTTGGTGCTGAGCCTCAAATTGAGCGTTACAAGATCTGGCGCAAGCGCAGGGCAGTTCTGCCAACTCTGCTGGGTTCTCCAGCAGTGGATGCAGACGTTGACGGTCCATTTGAGGCGAGCGAGGAAGGCTCGGCATGGGAGCTTATCGGCATGGTTGACGCAACTGGGGATTGCAACTATCAATTCATTGCTCCTACGCACTGTGACTCATGCGCTACGGATACATGTTGGACATATTTCCGTGTCACCGCGCATACAGGTGCTATTGGAGAGTACTATGATTCAGGAGCTGTGAGAGGCTACTCAGTCAACAATGCCCAAACAACCAGCAATGGTAAGGAGGAAGAAGCTGATCTACCCATCTTGACTTCACTGTCTATTGACCCCAATCCAGCGAGAAGTTCTTTTGGAATCGACTTCGAGATTGCCAAACCTGGCTGGATTCAGATCGAGGTCTACGACGTCTCTGGACGCTGCCTTGATGTCATTGCCGACAGATATGTTGCGACAGGTACACATCACGTCTCATGGAATAGTCTCGAATCAGGTGCAAAGCTTCCCCCGGGTATTTACTTTGTCCACATTGTTACACCTAACGAGACGCTAACGCGCAAAGTGACGTTGGTGAGATAAGCAACTCACAAGTTCTCTCGCGCCGTAAATCTTTCGGAGATTTACTTGTCCTCTAATTACACAATCGCTAAACTACGACATAAGCCTTGAAGGAATCACTATATTGTACTATTTAGGAGTTGAGGTTACATCTATATGAGAAGAGCCACATACTTGTTCTTAGTCTTCGTGCCTCTGCTTGTGCTCCCAACCTATACCGAGGCTAATTCGGGGAAACACATCGAGTACGGACTTGGACTCATCAGCCCCCCGTTCAAACCCTATCATGTGAATGTAAGGGTGCCCCGGAAAGCGATCTCGTATCCTGTGCGCTTTGACTGGCGAGAGCAAGGTAAGGTCACATCGGTAAAATATCAGGGTTCATGTGGGGCATGTTACGCTTTTGCATATCTTGGCGAGTTTGAATCCAAACTATTAATAGCTGGAGAGGGTGCATTTGACTTCTCAGAAAACAATCTCAAAGAATGTGAATGGTTTAACCGCAATGGTCTTTATCCTTCAGGTTGCAATGGTGGCACTGCGTGGCGAGTGGTCAATCTTCTGAGCCAGGCAGGAACTGTCCTTGAAACCTGCGATCCCTTCCAGTTCAGCGATGTTACATGTATTGATACATGCCAGTACATAAAGACGATTTACAACTGGCGCGTCTTCTCCCTTGAGGAAATTCCCCCCGTTGAGGTGACCAAGTACTATCTCATGACCTATGGACCGGTTTTTACAGCGATTGACGCCGGTGCCAATTCATCCTGGAAGCATGAATTCGAAAACTACGATGGATCCTACACTCTCTACTATGAGGGTCCAGCCTCCGTAAATCATGCTGTGTTGATAGTTGGCTGGGATGATACTCTGAGCCATGCTGGTGGGCAGGGTGCATGGATTGTTAAGAACAGCTGGGGAGCTGGATGGGGAGGAACATGTGGCTATGGCTCAGAACGTGGCTATTTCACGATTGCCTATGGTTCAGCCAAACTGGGATATTATTCGGCCTTTACAACCGAATGGCATGACTACGATCCCGCTAAAGTTGTTCTTCTCCATGACGAGTCAGGCTACTCTGCTTATCTTGGATATGGGACCACAACCGCATGGGGGATGAACAAGTTTGTTATCGAGAAGAGGGCTAGGCTTGAGCGAGTCGAACTGTGGACAACAGATGCTGTGAGTGATCTCGACATCTATGTCTACGATGATTTCGACGGAAGCAACCCATCCAACCTGCTTACCAGCCGCACCAATTTAAGCTACGATGAGATGGGCTATGTTTCCGTACCTCTCCCGGTCAGCCTCAACCTCAAACCCGGAGACGATATCTATGTCGTTGTCAAGATAACCAATGTCGGATTTAAGAGTCCTCTTGCATTCGATTCCAAGGATAACAGCCCATGGTCGGGCATGAGCTACATAAGCTACGATGGAGCCTCATGGACACTTCTTGAAGAAGGTGATCTTGGCATAAGGATAAGAGTGGGGGAGGATACCATGCCGCCAGGTAAGCCATCGTCTTTTGGGGCTGTCGCAGGCGATGCTTCTGTGGTGCTTTCATGGAAAAACCCACCGGATACTGATTTTGCCTATACGCTCATAAGGTATTCAACCGAATCTTACCCATCTTCGCCGGATGCTGGCACGCCTGTAGAAAATGGTAACGATGGTATTTTTGGCGGCATGCCCCTGGAGAATGCTGCTTTCGAACACACAGGTCTTCAGAATGGCATCAAATATTACTACAGCGCATTTGCAGCAGATAGCTCTGAGAACTATTCTTTGCCAGCTCATGCCATTGCCACTCCAACTGACACTTTGCCACCCTTAGCCGTAGCCGAGTTTGAGGCGGAGGGAAGGGATGAGGCTGTCATGCTTCGCTGGACAACGCCACCTGATTCCGACATTGCCCATGTTCTCATTGTCTATTCGACATCGCCCCCGCCCTGGGAGTCTGGAGTATCACATCCTGTCGAGAATGGAGAGGATGGGTATTTCGA
The DNA here is from genome assembly GCA_029933125.1 of bacterium. Taxonomy (GTDB): domain Bacteria; phylum Arandabacterota; class Arandabacteria; order Arandabacterales; family Arandabacteraceae; genus JALGWB01. The sequence continues at coordinate 123,453 of JAOZOU010000006.1, forward strand.
TGCTCAACCTGCCATGAGTGATAGTTTCCTCCACACCCCACTCGAAAACGACACAACTTACTACTACTGTATTCGCAGCGCTGATGAGATGCTCAATATGTCTGCATGCACATACGCAAGTGCAACGCCCCAGGATACATTCCCTCCAGTGATAACAGTTTCCGTCCTTCAGAATCCCTACATCTCCAATCATCTCGATATTTACTTCTCATCCTCTGAGGCTCTCCTCGATACGAGTATTTCGGTGAATGTTGGGGGCGATGCCAAGGTCCCTACTTCGCTGGATAGCGACCGCAATCTTTATGGGCTTGACTACGATATCTATACAAGTGGGAGGCTTGACATCGAAGTTTGTGCCCGGGATCTTGTCCTCAATCGCCGATGTGTGAAGCGCAGTTTTGGGGTATTTGAGGTGGCACAATCGGGCTGTTTTATGGTTAGTCCTGATGGGAATTTTGAAGTCTCTATCCCTCCTCGTCTAATTGAAACCCAAGGTTATATGCTTATCGGGGCTTCCAACGAAGGAAGGCTACCGGGTAAAGCTTATGAGATTCTTCCTCAAGGGCTAGAGCTTTCACGCCGAATTCGCATTGGAATTAGATACGAATCCCAAGGCGCTGATCTTCACCATCTTGCGATTGCGAGATATGAGAATGGCAAGGTGGAGCCTCTTGAGTCTTTTGTTGATGCGGAGCAAAGCAAAATATATGCATATACGACTTGCCTCGGAACATTTGGGCTCATAAGGGATGAAAGCATTTCAAGTGATGAATACGACGATTCGATTATAAGAGCCATCTCGAGCAGTCCCAATCCCTTCCTTAACTCAAGCAAGATAAGTTTCGAGGTTACCTCGATTGTCGAACTCGATGTCGCTATTGTTACAATTGATGGCAGACATGTGGTGACTCTCTATCATGGTGAGGCTTATCCCGGGCTTTACAGCTTTGATTGGGATGGCAGAAATGAGGCAGGCAGGAAGGTTGCAAGTGGCGCCTATTTCTGCAGAATCAAAGGTAGCAACGTAAGCCGAGATCATAAGATCATTTTGCTGAGATGAAAAGTTGCTGGTTGTGAAGCGAGCGCCTTGCTTTCACGTATTGTAAGGTCTCGATCGATTGTAAGGGTTGCTTTGGCGAGATAAGGATGTGAGGGCAGATGCGAAAGACTCACTCACTTGTGGCACTTTGCGTTGTCGCGGTCACGATAGTTGTGATAGTGAGCCTAAAGGTTAACAAGAATGGCTCAGCCGAGCCTGAAGCAGCTCAGGTTAACCCGGGCAACTACTATCGCGTTGTAACAGATACGCTTACGAGGGGTGAGTCGCTTTATGAATCCATGATCGCAAACAGGATCCCTGCATCGAGAGCTTTAGAAGTTCTCAAGGCACTTTCCTCAGAGCTTGATCCACGATTTTGCAAGCCTGGAGACAGCTACTCCGCTTGCATCGACACCGGTGGCTCCATCATCTCGCTAACATTTCAGCGTGGGCTGACGGAGATCTACGTTGCTGAGCGCGATAGCAATGACTATCGAGTAAGTAGGGAGCATAGGGCTCTCACGCATCTAACAAGGCGAATCTCAGGAACGATCACAACATCTCTCTGGGAAGCATTTCTTGAGATGGGGGAGGATCCTGAAATTGCTCTCAAGCTTGCTGATGTCTTCGCCTGGGAGATTGACTTCCTCACCGATCCTCGCAAGGGTGACACTTTTGTCATAATCTTTGATGAGATCTATTGTGATGGTCGCAAGATCGGCCTGGGGGATATTCTGGGTGCCCGCTATGTCAATCGAGGCAAAGAATTTCTCGCATTTGGTTTTCCTGATGAAGACGGCAAGATGGAATACTTTGATGCAGAAGGGAATTCGCTCGAGCGCGTCTTTCTCAAGTCGCCTCTGAGTTACCGCCGCATCTCATCCTATTTCTCGCGCAGGCGCTTCCATCCAATTCTAAGAATCTATCGTCCCCACTACGGTGTTGACTATGCCGCTCCGACTGGCACACCCGTTGTCTCAATAGGTGACGGGCGCGTCGTCTATGCTGGTTGGAAGGGGGGATTTGGGAAATACATTGAGATCAGACACAACAATGTCTATACCACATCCTATGGCCACCTTTCTCGATTCGCCCGAGGCATACGCAAGGGAATGAAAGTCAAGCAAGGACAGGTGATCGGCTATGTTGGGGCGACAGGTTTGGCAACAGGACCTCACCTTGATTTTCGCGTCAAACGCTTCGGTTCATATGTCAATCCTCTAACAGTCAACTATCCAAGAGCAAAACCCTTGCCTGAGCAGAAGAAGACAGAATTCTTTGCAAGAAGAGATATGATACTTTCAGGGCTTAAGCCCCAACAGGTAGCCTCATTAAGTGATAGCCCCCATGTCTCCTCAAGCAATCAATAGCAGTCGCAGCAATCACAACAGTCGCAACAATCGCAGCACTTCTGGCAGCAATCGTCGCAACATTCGTCGCATGCGGTAATCCAGCAGCAACCTGAGAAGAGGCTGGCTAAGATCAGAAGCATTGCAAGTGCCTTTTTCATCTTCCGCCTCCATGAAATTTCCAGTTCCTAATCACCTGATGAGCAAGTTCCATACCAGAAAGGTTGCAGCATCGCTCCTGCTTAAATCTCTAAGAGAATCAAGCACTTAGGTTATCGCTTGAGGATGGGCTTTGAGCACCTGGTGCAACACAACATCACATGGTTGTTTTTGTGACACAGGCTGGTGTGGACACCCCAGGATGATATCGTATACAATAACTGCATGCTCTTGAGGGAGGCATATCAAGTTGGAGATATTTGAGCTAAAGTCTGTAAAAGTCCTGAGAGGTGGGAAGGTATTGCTCGGGCCCATTGACTGGAGGATTGAGGAAAGTCGAATAAGTGTAATCCTTGGTCCAAGTGGATCAGGCAAAACCACACTTTTGCGGCTCTTGAATCGCCTCGATGATCCCACCGAAGGCAGGATAATGTATCAGGGTAAGCCCATTGAGAGCTATCCTATCCCCGACCTTCGTAAGGAAGTTGGTATGGTCTTTCAGCGTGCCGAGCTCTTCCCGGGTAGTGTAAGGAGGAATATCCTCTGGGGACCTATGATACATAATATGGTTGTGGATCCCCTCGAAGTTGCAGCCATGGTCGGTCTTTCGAGTGAAATGCTTGACAAGGATGTGAGCGAGCTATCGGGTGGCGAAGCCCAGAAAGTCTCCATTGGTAGAGCCATATCCGTTGGTCCCAAGGTTCTGCTTCTTGATGAACCCACATCAGGGCTTGATCCAACATCTACGCTTCAGATAGAGGAGCTTGTTAAGCATCTTGTTAGCAAGCTTCATCTGACTTGCGTGTTCGTAACTCATGATATGGAGCAAGCCCGTCGTGTAGGTGACGATGGGATCCTCCTTATAGAAGGTAAGAAGATAGAGGAAGGCGCTATTGATCGCCTTCTCACAAATCCACGAGACAGTCGGACTCTAAAATTCATAAGGGGTCAGCTAAAATGAATCAGCTAGTTGCATCAACAGCCCTGGTAGGCATTGCAATTGCAATAATAGAGATCAAGCGTCTTGGCGTCGGTAAGGATTTAATAATTGGATCCATCAGAAGTTTCATTCAGCTCATGGCTGTTGGATTTGTCATAAAGTTTGTGTTTGACCTCAGGCAGGTGCAGTATCAGGCTCTTCTACTTCTTGCAATGATCTTCATCGCTTCCTTCACTGCAAGAGGAAGGGCAAGGAGCATTCGGTATGCATTTCCCATTGCCTTTGTTTCCATTCTCGCTGGAACTGCTGCAACCGTTGGCGCCATGCTTGCCCTTGGCATAATAGATACCAGACCAACCTATCTTATTCCACTTGGTGGAATGATGATTGGTAACGCCATGAATGCTGTTTCTCTTGGCTTCGACAGAATAGGGGGTGAGGTTAGTGATAAGCGTGGGCAGGTTGAGGCAGCTCTTAGCCTAGGGGCACCACCTCCGAAGGCTCTTGAGGACATGGTACGCAACTCTGTCAGGGCATCACTCCTACCCTTGATGAACATGATGAAGGTTATCGGCTTAGTACATCTTCCAGGTGCGATGACAGGCATGCTGCTTGCGGGTGCTCCGCCGCTGGATGCAGCAAAGATTCAGCTCGTTGTTATGTACATGCTTGCTGCCAGTGGAACAATAACTGTTCTTGTCTCATCACTTTTCATCCATCGAGGTTTCTTCAACAGGTCATGGCAGCTCATTATCAACAGTTAATTTTATTAGGTTGATTGCAGGCTCGGGAAGGGTTAAATTGGCTTCACCATTTAGACCTTACAATCACGAGCGAGGGGGTGGATCTTTTGGCAGCTGATCTTAAGAATCTTGACAAGCTAAATCTACATGCTCGCAAAGCTGTGGGCGAGTATTGCACAAAGGTAATGGATGCCATAGGAGAAGAGGTTAGATCCATTGCTGTCTATGGTAGTGCTACAGGCCCTGACTTCATTCCCAAGCGCTCGAACATCAATCTTGCTGTAGTTGTAAAGATGATCAATCAGCATATGCTCCAGGCACTTTTTGATACAGTCAAGTGGGGACTCAAGCAGATGATTGTTCCGCCACTGCTGCTTACCGAGCATTACATCCGATCCTCGCTTGATGTGTTTCCCATCGAATTTGCTGAGATCAAGGATACGGCTGTCATAGTTTACGGAGATGATTTCTTTAGCCAGCTTGAGTTTGATCGGCAGGATATGCGTCTTGAGTGTGAATCACAGTTAAAAGGCGCACTGCTTCGTACTCGCCAGGCGTACCTCGAGATAGGGCACGCCAGAAAAGGTGCGGAACGTGTGCTTCACGCCTCCGTTACCTCACTCATACCTATTATGAGAGCAATGCTCAGGCTCGGGGGTGTTGAGCCTCCCCGCGCAAAGATCGAAGTCGCTAGAGCTGTTGGTGAGCATTTCAAGGTAGATTCATCGGTTTTTATTGAGATCCTGAAGGACAGGGCAGGAGATGAGAAGATTGGTGATAAGGAGGCTCACGAGGTTCTCGGACGTTACATCGATCGAGTGGAGGCTCTTATGAGGAAGGTCGAGGGTATATAGTATGATACGAGGCTCCATCAGGAAGATACTGGTTGTCGCCTTTGTCCTTCTCATCTGCGGATCTATATCCTCTGCAAAGTTTCCGCGTCCCGTTGGATATGTAAATGACTTTGCAAACATAATCTCACCCGAGGCGGAAAATCTCATTGAAGCCATAGCCTTACAGGTTAAGGAAAAAACCGGTGCTGAGATTGCTGTTGTTACAATTGAAACAACGCATGGAGTAGACATCGAGCAATATGCAGTTGATCTCTTTATGGCCTGGGGAATAGGAGAGCGTGGGAAGGACAACGGGATACTCATTCTCGTCGCTTTCAAGGATAAGAAGCTCTGGATAAAGCCTGGCTATGGGATTGAGGGTGCGGTACCGGACGCCGAAGCTCACCGTATCTATCGGAAGATTCTTAGACCTGGATTCCAGGCTGGCAGATATGACGATGCTCTCGTTGAGGCAGTCACCGAGATAGCAAACCTGATCCTTGCAGATGCAGGGGAGCATCTCAGCCTGAGTGATTCCACACTCCTCACAAGATTCACCCAGCGAAGCGCGGGTGGTAGGCAGGGGCGCATCTACCCGATGGTCTTACTGGGTATTATCATGCTGGTGTGGCTCTTGGTTTTCATTCGAGCAATTGCAATGCGAGGTTCGCATGTCGGTAGAGGTGGGGGATTCTGGATTGGTGGCATTGGGGGTTCCTCTGGAGGTTTTGGTGGGGGATTTGGCGGTTTTGGAGGAGGTTCATGTGGAGGTGGTGGAGCCGGAGGGGGATGGTAAACTGGGGCCGTGCAAACTTAATCTTTAGGGATCTATACTTTGGAAAGGTGGAGGTGAAGCCATGAAGTCAGCAGGAGTTATCGGACTCATAGTTGTTGTGATAGTTGCTCTTATCTTTGTTGCGTGGTACATCAACGGACTCAACAAGGTTGTTCGACTGCATGAGGCTGTGAATGAGCGATGGGCTCAAGTTGAGACAATGATCCAGCGCCGCAACGACTTGATACCGAATCTCGTAAATACTGTGAAGGGCTATATGACCCATGAGCGTGAGCTCTTTGAAGAGATTACGCGGCTCCGGAGTCAATGGGCAAATGCCAAAACTGTTGAGGAGAAGATTGAGAATGCCCGCACTCTCGACGCAGCTCTTTCCAGGCTCATGGTGGTTGTTGAGAATTATCCCGAACTCAAGGCGTCAGAGAATTTTCAGACGCTTCAGGCGCAGCTTGAAGGATCGGAAAACAGGATCGCAGTTGAACGCAAGCGCTACAATGAAGCTGTGAAAGCTTTCAACACATATATTCAAGAGGTCTTCGGGAAGTTCTTCGCAAAGAGGCGAGGGCTCGACAAACCCGCTCCTTACTTCGAAGCTGCACCCGAGGCAAAGAAAGTTCCAGAAGTGAAATTCTAATGCCGATGATTAGGCCTCTGTAGGTCCGTGGCGCCTTCATGCGCCGAGAAGGCGCCACCTCGATTTTCCCCAAATCAATCTTCTCAATCTTGCAAGAACCTACCCGGAACCTTGGCCTTTATGGTGCCTCAGGCGGTTGGATGGGGGCGACATCAGGACAACCGTCCTCCAATCTTTTTCGTTGACATTCACGGGAGGCTGCGATACACTAGAAAAGCTCATGGGGATGCTCCAGAGACCGCACACTGCCCACTGGTGCATGTCTCCATCGCATATTGGGACTACGGGGGACGCTTTGCACTACTCTTCCTGGGTTTTCGCATCACGCAATCCCAGACTCTGCAGACACCGCGTCTTCTGACAATGAGTTCAGTGTTGACTAACGGTCCGAGTGATCGTATCCCCTTCGCAGTTAGAGCCGAATCTGCAGTCCTGACTTCTTTGGGGTAAGTTGCCTGTGGGTGGAAGGAGGTAACCCATATGCCCACTTAGCTGCAGTGCTACTGACGGATGGAAGGATTGTGAGGTTTGTTTTGTATTGGGCGTTGTGATAGGAGGAGGATACGCAAAATGAGGATCAACTCTGTCGTTCCGATAATCTGTTTGCTGCTGACCGGCTCCGCCTTTGCGGTTTCCCCGCCCTGTTCTCCGGTGTTTGAGGACGACTTCGAGAGCGGCGATTGGTGGTGGTATCGTTGGGCGAGTCACTACATATGCTGGTATGAGTCGTTTTCATTTCAGGTAGTTCTCAGTGGGGTGGATGACAGCTATGTGCTCTTGCACATGGGTGGATACGGTGAAGTCTACGTTCCTGGATTAGTCGTTGAAAACTGCTCAATTGAGGCGGACATCAGAAACGTTGCGGTATACGACGGCCCGACAGCGAAGGTCATGGGATTGGCTCTCAGAATCGACGAGAGCTCGGGTGAGCAGTATATTTGCTGGCTGACGGCTGCCGGTGATCTATACTTGTACAGGGCTGTTGAATGGACAACCTGTCCGCCAATCATCGCACACACGCTTGTAGACTCCATCGCAGAAGGGACGGAGTTTCACATGTCCTTCAGTGTTCTCACTGACGCCTATGGTGATTCGCTCTGTGTGAGGTTGAACGGCGAACTCGTACTCGGCCACAGGGAATCCATTCCTTTGCCTGGTGGTACTGCTGGAATGCTCGCCGGGGCTGGCACCACTTACTTCGACAATGTGAGCATTTTTGAATGCACTGAGCCATCTGCAGCCGACTCCAAGAGTTTTGGTGTTATCAAGGCACTATTCCGATAAGGCGAGAGCACCTGATTCACGGAGAGGAACACTCTTTGTCACCCCGTAGGTGGCGAACGTTGCCATCAGCTGCTAATTAGGTGGGCCGAACTAGTGGGGGGCGGAGCTAAAAACTGCATTTGGCACGATTTTAGCTCCGACCCCAGTTGGCTACTTGAAGTGGCTTTGATGGTGCCCCAAGTGCTGGGATTCGTCCCGTGGTGGCAGGTGTCACAGTCTGAACAAAGAACCGTGTGCGTGCTATCGACCCATGGGATCCAATTCACCCGACCATAGGTACACAACGGCTATGGATAGAGCGTGCCCCAGTAGTTAAAGGTTGCCTCGAAGAGACCCAGCCCTGTTTCCTCATCATAGTGGACATCGTACTCTCCATTACCAGACACGTCGTTTGCTGTCTCCCGACGCCAACTACAGTTTAGACACAGCGTGTTGTGGGCATAATCCATGTCAGCATAGACACCCGCCCAGCCATTGTTGATGATGTTGTTGCCTTCAATGAGTCCATCACCATAGCCAAGATAGAACAGATCAATGTCTGCGCAGTTCTCTATGGTGTTGAAGCCAATATAGGGGAGCGGAGTTTTGGATTTCTATTCCTATCGATAAGCAGTCAATGACGTGCTTACCGACGGCACCGAGGCTGTCGGGCGTCCACATTCAACTATCCTAATACCACAGAAACAATCAAGGATCGCATTGCGTTCAGCTGCCGGAGGTGCCTGAATAACGAGGCTCACCAGTGACCCAGATGCCTCTTTTGAGGTGATGGATAATATTATTCTTGATTTGCGCATTACTCGAGACAACCCCTATGGCAGCATCCGTGTCTTCGTTTACAGGAAGGGGACTGGCGTCAACGATGGCAAGGCCATGGATCCTGCCATCGGCCATGGAATCGCACCTAATACTAGTAATGCCTACGCTATCGGACGTCTCAACCAGGATAGTTGCCTCAGGACCAAGCTCGGAGACAGGTGTGACACCATCCTTCAAAAGGATCCAGATGTACTCGCCAGGGGAAAATAACTCTCGTTCCTCTAGTATGTGCCTGCTTCAACGAGCACTGTACCTTCACAGAAAGCTGAATCTATAGCACCACAGACGGTAGGATGTCCTAAAGGTACGCTTCGCATATTCGCCAGCCTAGAAGTGACAATCACCAGGGAGAGAAACAAAGCCATTGACGCTGACGCTCGCTGCGTAAAGCAAGTCAGAAGTTCATGCATTACCAAGGCCTCTTAGTTCAAAAGGGTGCAACATCCACTAACTGCGGAAAAGCTAAGAATTCTATCCTGAGCGGGAATTGGGAGGGGGAAGGTGACCACCTTCGAGCGCCGAAAACGAGCTGATCCGTCTGTGGTGGGACGAGCCAGTGCGGATCCCGACGGAGGCGCGCGCTGTCGATGCTCCCATCAAGGCGGCCTGTTTTGCAAGAGATACAAGGACAGCAGGACCTGCCACGGGAATTCCATAGGATTGACACTCAACGGTGTTGCCAAAACCTTGGCCTTTATGGTGCCTCAGGCGGTCGAATGGGTGGGAAGAGGATCAGTGAAAAGGAGTATGGGCATCGGTGGGTTGCAATCCAGCGTATTGGCGGATGTAGCTCAGAAGCCTTTCGCGATCGTTTGTTCCAAGTATGACCTGTTTCCCATTTCGCAGGCGCAGAAGCACAGCATCGAATCCTGAGACATTGTAGACAGTTCCATCGGTGCTAAGATGTATGCCCCAACCTTGCAAGAAGGTTGTCCTGTAGGGTTGGACGCTGAGGATGTCGCTCAACCTGAAGCGTTTTCTAATTAACCCTATTCCAAAACGTATCTCAAGCGTAGATTCTGTGCCGATTGTAGTGAGCCACGCAAACAGAGCTTCAAGCACTGCGAAGAGAGCGGCAAGTGTGAAAAATGAATAGGTATTCTTTGTGATACCGAGGTAAATCATAACGACGATCAAGATGTCAAGTGGCAAAAGAATAGGCATTGCAATCTGAGTATTGCGGTAGACCACAGGCATAGCGAGCACTCCAACTATTTTCTATTCAACACCTTATATGTAGCCAAGCCCTTTGAGTCGATCGATAACCTCATCTTCCTTCTCATCCTCGTGGACCTCGAGGGGCTCACGACTGAATTGCCTTGGAGGAGGCTGTCTTCGTTGACTGATAAACTCGGAGGCGAAAGCATTAACAAGTGCCTTACCGTCAAACATCACACTCTGAGGAAGATCCTGGATAAACATGATGGTCGGCAGGATATCCTCGATGGATGCCTCCATGCGCGTGCCAGCTTTGACTCCAATGCCAGCAAGGGCAAGGATGCCTTCTCTGCGATGGTCACCCTGCTTCCAACTATAACCCTTATCCAGATAGTGAGGTGCATCTGTTACGGAATAATAGGTTGCATAGAAACTATCATCTTTGAACTCGAAGATGAGATCAGGTTCTTCCTCAGTGTCGCGCACTTTGTAAAGATCCTCGACATAGTAAACTTCCTTCATGACGGTCTTGCCATTACCATCAGTGAGAGCAAGGAGTTTCGAACGCAGCTCAGCCCTGAGGTTTTCATATTCTTCCCCCGGCTCAACAATTCCATACTGGTCTCTGCCCTTGAGGTTGATTCGAATGCCACTTGTTGAATACACATATGCTCTCGTTTTACCCCACAAGATGTTTGAAGCAGTTTTGTAAATAAGTTCCTTAGCACCTGAGCCCTTTGAGCCTTCAAGTGCCTTGCGTATCTTGCCACTTAAGCCCAAGCGTCTGAGGATCGCTTTGATTGCAGCACGAGCTGAGTAAGGTGATTTCTCATGGAAGTAGCCTTGCTGCTTAAGCCAGACAGCGGGGTAGAAGTTGCCATGATACTCGCCAAAGCCATGATCTGAGCAGATAACGAGAATCCCATCACCTGCGATTCTCTTATATATTTCGCCAACGATCTCATCAATCAGGGAGAAGTGCTCCTGGATACGCTCGAAGGCTGGTGATGAATCATCCCAGATGTGTTTCCAAAGATAATGCTGAATGCGATCCATGGTTATGAAGTTCACCTGAAAGAGATCCCAGGATTTGTTTTCAAGAAGGTAAAGAACGGTTCGATAGCGTTGCTCGGTAACATCATGGAGATCATTGAAGAAACGCTTGCCACCATCCGCAAGATATGCTGTAAGGCGCCTGTCGAGATCTGTCTCCTCATCACGGGCTGCACTTATGTCTATTTTGTAATCAATGCCCTGTGCCCTCAATTCGTCAATCAATCCAGGCGGGTGATAGTACCGGCTTTCGCTCGATGGGGTCATAAGACCTGTTATGATGATGCCGTCATGGGGTCGTGGAGGATAGGTCATCGGCACATTGATAGAGATGGTTTTCTTTCCGAGTTGGGCATAAATGTCAAGTACCGTTGGCACCTTTACCTTGCTACGATTAGCCAGGGATCCAGTTATTACACCATCGCTGTTTTTCATGACGCTATAGCCGAAGATCCTGTGTTTACCTGGTCCAACCCCCGTAAGGAGACTAGCCCAGGCAACCGGAGTAAGATAGGGGATGGTGGATGCGAGGGTGCCGCTTGCACCATTCTCGATAATCTTTGAGATATTGGGCATCAATCCCTTTTCTATGAACCTATTTAGTACCTTCCAGGTACCACCATCTAAGCCAAGCAGAAAAACCTTTGGTGTCGTCATTTGCCTCTTCTCAAGATACGTAAGACAACCTGCTTTTCCTCCTTAAGCCCCAACATATATAGTAGCCCAAGATAGATGCAGAGGAAAGCGATACATAGAAGCAATGTGCCTTTAAGCGACATCAGTCCCAGATACATGTTAAGGAAATAGATTGAGGCAGCAGTTATGCAACCTGCCAGGACAGGCTTATAGATGTCGCTTCGGAATGGGGTGAATCCATAGATTATCTTAACCTCAATTACTCTCACAATGTTTATGAGAGCAAGGGAAAGGGCTGTGGCCAACCCAGCTCCGTTTATACCCCATCTTGGAATCATTACTATATTGAGTGAGACATTGACACCTGCCAGGATGATGGAATTAACCAGATTGAGCTTCTGCCTGCCGGTCATTGTGAGTACATAGCCTACCGGTCCAACAAGAGCATTAACTATCTGACCAGCAGCAAGGAATCTTAAGGTGGTACCAGCTCTCGCAAATTCGGCTCCAAAGACGCGAAGCAGGATTGGGCTGAAGAGCTCGAAAATCAAGAAGATGGGAAGACCGATACTGAATACCCATTTTGTTACAGCCTTAAAGGTTTCGCTCAACTCGCCAAGCCTTTGCTTCTCCCACAGATCTGATGCTATTGGTGCGAATATTCTTGCAAAGGAGTTGAGGCTTATTGAGATGAAGGCAGCGACTGTTACAGCTGCGCCGAAAAGTCCAGTGCTTGTGGATTCCTTGAAGTAGCCGACCAGGATGGTATTTGATCTTGCGATGATCACATTCATGAAGCGAGCAAGAACAAGCGGAAGAGAATATAGGAAGAGCTCATTTGTGACGAGGCGTGCCTTTGTTCTGAAGAAATCGAATTGAGAAATTCTAATTGCAAAGTAGAGGCCGAGGAGAGCAGCAAGAACGTATGAAATTACTGTTGCATAGAGCACACCTCTCAATCTGAGACCAATGGCAAACAGTACGATAACCAGAACGAGTCTGACAACCGGACGGGTGAGAAACTCAACGGTAACACTGTATTTAAGGCTCTTAAAGCCCTGGGTATAGCCATCTGCGACAAGCATGAGTGCATAGAATGGAAGAGCTATCATATGAATTCTCAAGACCCAGCTGATGCCCTCGACGTTCTTGAAGACTTTGGTCGCTATCTGGGGTGAGAGAGCGATAACAATAAGCATAAGTACGAGACCGAAGCCACCGCTCAGCATCATACCGCTCAGGAGTGTTCCCTTGCTGGCTTGGAAGTCCCTACGTGCGTTGTACTTTGAGGTCAGGCGAACAACACCTGTATTGAGACCGAAGACCGCAAAGACACCAAGGATAAGGAAGATGCTATTCGAGAGTGAGTACTTGCCAAAGAGCTCGGCTCCGATTGTACGTGTGATGATGACACTTGAGATGAACATGAGGACATAGTTTATACCTGTTCCAAAGGTATCAAAGCCCGCATGTTTCACTATGTGGCTAAGGGTTGATTGTTTCATCACCGATTATTTCCTCAAGAGAGCTTCGTAGACTACCTGGGTATCATTGACCATTCTCTCAAGTGTAAGATTTTCCTCGAAGAACCTTCTACCTTCCTTTCCTATCTTCTCCCTGAGGTTGCTATCGCCGAGGAGGGTGATAATCTTTTGGGCAAGATCAACAGGGTCGCCAGCTTTTGCAAGCAAGCCGGTGACCCCGTGCTTCACAAGCTCGGGATTTCCCCCAACCGCGGTAGCAACAACTGGTTTTGCCATTCCCATGTATTCTGCAATGCTGTTTGAAAGCCCTTCACTATAGCAAGGGTGAGAGGCAAGCACGCATACGTCAAACCATCGAATGAGATCAAGCACATCGCGACGATGACCAAGGAAAAGTGTGCGGTGTGATATTCCAAGGCTTTGAGCAAGATCTTCATACTCCTGCCTTTTTGCTCCATCACCGACAATGACCGCATAAGCGCTGGGGTAGGCAGCGAAAACCTTAACGAGGGACTTAAGGAATGTTGGGTAATCTTTGAGGTACGATAGGTTAGCAACATGGCCTATCAGCAAGCCATCAGGTGGCAAGCCAAGCTGTTCACGTGGCTTGATCGAGGTTGCATCAAAGTCACTTCTTGCATAGCCATTGTAGATTACTACGGTCTTGTGTCTTCCGGGAAAGAATCTGAAGTAATAATCAACACCCGCTCTGGAATTGGAAATGATTTTGTCAGATATGAGAAATGCAAGGCGTTCGCTGAAATCAGTGAAACGCCTGCGTGGTCCAGCAATTCGGATTGTTGTTATTACCTTTGCTCCAGCGCTCTTACCGGCAAGTGATCCATAAAAGCCTGGTAAACCAAGATAGGCATGGACGATTCTTACCTTTTCTCTTCGGATCAGGCTGCGCAGGCGAGCGATGACCGATAGATCCCACCTCCACTTGCGCAGAGTGTGATAGACGGGCACGTCGAGTTCTCTGGCTCCGCTTGCGACAGGTCCACCAGGTTCGAGGCAAACGAGGAGTGGTCTGAATCTAGTTCGATCCAGACCCCGAAGCAATTCAAGGAGCTGGCGTTCTGCGCCGCCTATGAGCCCCGTGTCATGCGCGATATAGAGGATACTAGCAATCGTGGGTGGCGCCATTTCATCCTTTCCGTGAAGGCTAAGGAAGTAACAAAATCCATAATATTCTATCGTCAGACAGTTTTCTATATCTTAATCGATTGCCACTTGCCCCCTCTGAATCTCAGGAAGAGTGTCAGGCCAAGAGCAACTATGTAAATTGTCGCGCCTCCCCAGGCACCCAGAGCCCCGCCTTTTAGCACAAAACCTCCCACATAAGCCAGGGGCACAAACATAAGCCATGCATAGCTCACTACGATAAACATTGGCCACCGAGTATCTCCTGCTCCACGGAGACATCCATTACTTACAATTCCTATTCCATCAAAGACTTGAAATACAGCAACCAATCTTAGAATATCTCTGCCAATTGCTACTACCCGGGGGTCAGCATTTATCAGGGAAATCAATCTATCGGGGATAGCGATAAAAAGCATTGCAATGATGATGGTATAGCCGAATCCAATCCTGAGTGCGGAATTTCCACTTTTTACAGCAAAGCGGAGCTCCTGTGCTCCCATGTACTGCCCCACCAGTGTGGTCGCTGCTATCGAGAGACCGTAGACTGGCATAAATGAAAGAGACATCAGTCGCAGTGTGGCCTCACTCGCTGCTAGCTGGGGTGTCCCGATTCTTCCAATCAGGCTTGAGAAGAAAATGAAGCCCCCCATATCGAGTACCCATTGAAGCCCAATCGGTGCGCCGACACGTGCAAGTCGTCCCATTTCAGAAGGGTGAGGACGCCAGCTAGACCGAGTTCGATAGAGCTCTTCGTTTTTCTTCGAAATGAAGACAAGAAAGAATATTAGAGCTCCAATTGCGTTTGCTGAGATCGTTGCAATTGCAGCCCCTTGAGTCTCCAGTCTTGGAAATCCAAACTTACCGAATATGAGGGCATAGTCGCCAATTATGTTAAGCACGTTGGCAAGAAGTGTTATCTTAAGTGGAGTGCGTGTATCCCCCAATCCCCGGAGAAAGGCTGAAAAGCACATCCAGAGGATGATGAAGATGCCACCGCGCATTCTTATCCTGAGATAGCTTGAGCCAATTTGCTGTACATCCTTGGCAGGTCCCATCAATCTGAAGAGAGCCCCACTTTGGTCGCTCAAGAAGTAGAGAATGAGGCCTGAGATCATGGCAAAGTAGATTCCCTGCCACGTGATACTGCCTATTAAATGGTGCTTGCGTGCTCCATACCTCTGCGCAACGAAAGTGTTTACTCCATTGACAAGACCGTTGAAGAATGAATAGAGACCCCAGACAAGTGTCCCAGCAAGTCCTACACCTGCTAGCTCCACTGCCCCGAGATGTCCGACCATCGTGGCGTCAGTAAAACTCATGACGGTCTGGCTTATCATGGTGAGGACGGCTGGATAGGCTATGTGCCATACCTCGGCATAGCCACCCTTGCGATGTTCTTCAAAGATACGCCTTTCCATCATCATCCTTCCAACCTTGATCAAGCCTTTAGAGGCTAATGTGCCTCAAACACACCTGAGTGTCAACCTCGAGAAAGGAGCTTGCAAAAGGTAACCTTTTAGATTGCCTTATACCAGTATAGGGTATGGGCTGGAATTGAAAGGAGGAAACGAATGATAGATAACGAGATTGAGAAGCAAACTCTCAGGCGCCTCAAGCGAATAAAGGGACAGATGGGTGGGATAGAGCGCATGATAGCCGACCGACGTTATTGCATCGATGTAGTCATGCAGATCGCAGCAGCCGAGGCTGCACTTCATCGGGTTGCAGAGATAGTCCTTCGGAATCATATCGAAACCTGATCATATCGAAACCTGTGTCATAAGTGCCTTCAGGTCAAGCGATGAGCATGAGACAAAGGCAAAGATAGATGAGCTCATGCGAGTCTATGGCAATCTCAGACCGCGCTAGGCGGTCAGTATGAGGAGCTTGCTGATTGGATTGGGTCTTATCCTGGGCATTTCGAGAGCTTTTGGCCTTAGCCTTGATGAGGCAACAGGGCAAGCAGTATCCAACAATCCCGAGTTAAGAGGTGCACTTAAGGCCTGGAAGGCTTCAGAGGCAAAGATTACAGCCCTAAGCAGTCTCCCTGATCCTGCTATTGAGTTTTCGTTTGGCCAGAGCGGAAGCGCCTATGAGGGTGAAATGACAATGATAGGCATAAGTCAGAAGATACCCTTCCCCTTCAAGATCCTTGAGGCTCGCAAGGGTGCCAGGCTCTCGAGCAACGCTGCTCGCGAGGTGCTCGAAAGCCGCAAACGTCTCCTTATCGTTGTGCCACTCTGCCTCTTAGCCATTCTCATCATGCTCTATGTTGAATTCGATTCCATTGCGATTGCGGGGCTTATCTTCTCTGCCCTGCCGTTCGCATTTGTTGGTGGAATTCTGCTTCAACACATTCTTGGATATAAATTCTCCACAGCGGTCTGGGTTGGCTATATTGCCCTTTTTGGTGTTGCAGTTGAAGATGGGCTTGCGCTTGTTAAGCATCTGCGAGCCAAGATGAATACCTGGAAAGGTAGTACAGCGGATTTGGTAATTGAGGGTGCTTCCTGGAAGCTCAGGCCAATTCTTATGACAACTGTGACGACCGTGCTGGCGCTTGTGCCGATAATGCTTTCGAGCGGTCCTGGTAGTGAGGTGATGAAGCCAATCGCAACACCTATAGCTGGTGGCATGATAACGGCGACAGTGCTCAACCTCTTTGTTCTTCCCGTCCTTTACTCCTTCTATCTTGACCACCGAAAGGGATCTTGACCCTTGGAATGTTATCTAGTAGAGTGATTCGAGCTTTGGCAAGATGCCGGCAAGATACATGACAATAGAGGGAGGAATAGGATGGCTATCGTAATAGACGGGAAGAGTCTGAGAATAGAGAGTGTTCATGAAGTTGCGAGAAACCATGCGAAGGTCAAACTGTCGCCTCAAGCCCGCAAAGCGGTGATGAGGTGTAGGAAAGTTGTTGAGGAGCTCGTTGCAAAGAATGCGGTCATCTATGGTGTGACAACAGGGATTGGCGAGCTAGCACGCGTAAGAGTCCCCGTTGAGGTCAGCATGGAACTCCAGAAGCGAATAGTTTTTAGCCACTCAGCAGGTGTCGGTAAGTTCTTTGATGAAGATGAGGTAAGGGGTGCGATGCTTCTCAGGGCAAACACGCTTGCCAAGGGATACTCAGCCGTCCGCCTGAGCACCCTCGAAACTCTGATCAAGATGCTCAACCGCAATGTAGTACCCGCAATAAATGAGAAGGGTTCGGTTGGAACAAGTGGAGATCTCTCGCCCCTCTCGCAGATAGCTGAGGTTGTGATGGGGGAGGGTCGAGCCTTCTATCGAGGCAAGCTCATGAGTGGAAAGCGAGCCATGAAGCTGGCTGGGATAAAGCCGGTGATTTTGAGCTATAAGGAAGGCCTGGGACTCATCAATGGTTCACAGATGTTTACTGCCTGTGGTGCCCTGAGACTTCACGATGCGATGAAGCTAGTCAAGACAGCAATCATTGCCAGCGCTATGTCAGCAGATGCTCTCCGAACACCCCTTCGGGGTTTTGATAAGCGTATTCATGATGTACGTCCCTATCACGGTCAGCGAATTGTTGCCTCCAACCTGAGGAAGCTGCTGAGGGGTAGCAAGCTGGCTGGGGCATCTGGCAAGGTGCAAGATGCATACAGTTTGCGATGTATTCCTCAGATCTATGGGCCTTCGGTTGATGCGCTTCTCTACGCAAGAGAGCAGATTGAGATAGAGATGAATTCAGCAGCTGACAATCCCCTTTTCTTCCCCGACCACCGTGAGAGGCTTTCCTGCGGGAACTTCCATGGTCAACCTGTTGCTATGGCACTTGACTTCGCAGCAATTGCCATGAGCGAAATTGGTAGCCTAAGCGAAAGGCATATAAACAGATTGATGAATCCCAACCTCAATGTTGGTCTGCCTTCATTTCTAGTTAAGGGCGAAGGCCTCAATTCGGGGCTTATGGTAGCTCAATATACTGCAGCCTCACTCGCTTCTGAGAACAAGCTCCTCGCTCACCCTGCAGTCACTGACAATTTCAGCATGGCGGCTGACCAGGAGGACCATGTTTGCATGGGACCGATCTCTGCCCGCAAGCTCAAGGAGATCATGTGGAATGTGGTACATATCCTTGCCATTGAGATGATGTCAGCTGCTCAAGCCTTTGACTTCCTTGATGCCTGCCCTGGTAGAGGGACGTACGCCGCATACAAGACGATCCGCAAAGTTGTCAAACCTTTAAAGAAGGATCGCGTGCTCTGGCCAGACATCCAGGCAATAGCTGATAAGATAGCATCTTGGGAAATCCTCGAGGCAGTAGAAGGTGAAGTTGGTCCCTTGCAGCTTTAAGAGAGAACGAGGGCTACATGGCTGTCTCTGTCCGACTCCACAAAGAAAACCAGAAGGCAGCACGATGTGACTGCCTAAAACCTCCCTGTGGACTCACGCTCTTGCTCGAATCCCCCATTGATGTCTACCAACACAACTTGGCGCATGGAATGTGAGCTATAATTTAGCTTGCTTTCGCCACATGAGTGTGTCAAAATATAGCCCGCTAGGCGTGAGAGTTTGCCGGGGAGTGACTCAGGCGGGAGCACCTTTAATTCCTTCTTGTTTCCAATTAGATGGGTGCTCGTCCCTTTGAAGTTAGTGGCAGTGGCTGCGCTGAGGCAAGGCCTCCACTGATATCGCGAAGGGGGGATGCTTTATGAGGCTGCGTCTGGTGTTGGTCGGCTTCCTAATACCTGCACTTGTTGGCGTTAGTCTAGCAGCCAGGTACGATGAGCGCCAGACTACCCCTGCCTCCAGTCCAGACAGGCAGGAGCTGCATGAGTACTGGCCTCCTACTGAACCACCTGTCGCCTTTAAGATGGGTGATCCAGAGTTTCCAATGCTTTTCGGTGTCCAATATAATGGACTCTGGTACTGGCTGAGGGTTCTCTTTAGAATCTTCTAGATCGCTTTCCCGTCGCGAGTAAAGGCTGGCAGAATCATAGCTGCAAGGCTGGAGGATCTATTGGGTAAGGGGGTATTTTACCCTCAGGCACTTGCTCAAGCAGGTGTAGTCCTGCCACAGCTCGAGAGGAAGATTGTATTTGGAAAGGTAATTCCCGAAAAACCAGTTTGCCAGGCCAGGCACTTTGTGCTTAACTTAGAAGGAGAAGTAAGGAGTAGGTGATTTGCGAACCACAGTCTTGCTGGCTTTAGCTCTTACTGTTTTTCTCGTTTCCAATTGTGGAGAGGACAAAGGTACGGGTCCTCATCTTGAGTGGCTTACCCTCAATGTTGACTCGGTCAGTATTGAGGTGAGCTCTTCCTTTCAATTTGTAGCAACCCTGGATAGTGAGACAACTCAAGTTGCCTGGTATGTTGCTGGTACTGTTGGAGGAGATCCAGTAAATGGTATGATAACTACCGATGGGCTATATATCGCTCCACCTGAGCCTTTACCCGTTGGAACAACCGTCAGGGTTACTGCAAGGACACTTGCCGATACAACAGTGAGCGCATCAGCTTTTGTCACCATCACTCAAACTGGACAATCACCATATATCCAGGTCATACCCGCTATGGCAACTCTCAATTTAGGTGATTCACTACACTTTGCTAGTCATGTCTATAATTGTTCCTCGGACGATGTTATCTGGTCCGTTGAAAAGCTCTGGGGTTCAGAGTCCCAGATAGGGCTCATAAGAACCAACGGTACCTATGTAGCCCCTACTTCCATCAGTTCTTCTCTTGTGCTGCTTGTTAGAGCCATGAGCCTTGGTTGTGGTGACAAGATTGGCATTGCTCGAATCAATCTCATAGGCTCGCCACACCCATTCGATGTGGAGCTCGAAGATTTCACAGATTCACTGAGCCTGAATGGAGAAATCGATCGTATAGTCTGTGGTGCGGCGAGTCGCGGGATGGCGGTTTGGGGGCTCGACAGCCTCGGCGAATATGTTGATGTTCCAATGAAAGCTCCTGCTGCTGGTCAATATCTCGCTTCAGTTTGGTACTCAGCATCACCCGGCGACTCAATAACGGTTAGAGTGACGGTGATTGGGTGCGACGATGAGGATCAAAGCGAGGTATATGTGCTTGATGAGGGCACGGGCATGGGTTGAACTGAGCGCTATCATGAGGCTGCCGGGAGCAGCCACTTTAAGTTGACTCGCAATCCATGCGTGCTAAGATTTACCCACCTGGGTGGCAAAGGCGGCAGGATGGATCGTGTTCACTTTGAGCCGGTAAAGTAGATCCTTTCCAATTGAATCTCCAGGAGACTTAAGGCTATCATAGACTATCCGCAGAATCATGAGGAGAAGGAGTTGATGAAGCGACGCTCACTCATCACCTCTGAGATAAAGGAGATACTTGCAGAGGGTAGAAAAGACGATCTCCTCAATTTCCTGAGGCAACAATCCCCTCACGATATTGCAGAATATCTCGAAGATCTTGAGCCTAAGATGATTGCTGAGATAGTTCTGGGGCTTGGCTCACCTGCTGGACCAGATGCGTTTCAGAAGCTTCCCATAGATCTCCAAGTTGAAGTGCTTGAAGAGATGTCAAGAACCGATGGTGCACACTTGCTTGAGGGGATGGATCCCGATGAGCGAACTGACCTGGTGAAAGCCTTACCTGAGGAGGAAGCTGAGAAAATCCTTCCTCTGATCGCACAGGCCAAGCGCAATGAGATTGCCAGGCTCTTAACCTATGAAGAGGGTACAGCGGGTTCGGTTATGACAACCGAATATGCTGCTCTTCCCCAGGATCTCACAATAACCGAAGCACTTTCCGAACTCCGCAAAATTGCGCCCGACCGCGACACGCTCTACAACGTTTATGTCGTTGACGATGCCCGTCGCCTTGTAGGTGTGATTCCCCTCAAGGACATCTTTGTTCAGCCCAGTCTTGCTCGGCTCAAGGAAGTGATGCGGACCGATGTAAAGAGTGTTAAGGCAACTGACGACGTTGAGGAGGTTGCACGGCTGGCACGTGACTATGATCTTGTTTCAATACCGGTTGTCGATGATGAGTCAAAGCTCATAGGGATAGTGACCATTGATGACATCGTTGATGTTTTTGAAGAAGAAGCAACTGAGGATATTTATCACTATGGAGCTGTTGATGAGCATGTAAGGTATCTTCCCTCGAATCCCTTATGGCTTGCCCGTCAGAGAGTTGTGTGGCTGATATTGCTTGCTGCAGTCGGATTCATATCTGGTGCGGTTATCGATCGTTATGAATCGATAATAACAAGTGTATTTGCCCTTGCCATATTCATTCCTGTTATCAATGCCTCTGGAGGCAATGCTGGCACTCAGGCATCGACAGTTATCATAAGAGGGCTCGCAACGGGTGAGATTTCCATTGCTGACTCCTTGAGAATCTTTTCAAAGGAGATCCTTGTTGGCTTAAGTGTCGGGGTTGTTGTGGCAATTGTCGGAGCCCTTAGAGGCTTCCTGCTTGAGCATAGCATACGCCTTGCAATTACAATTGGGCTAGCGATGGTTGCTGTCGTGACCTTTGCGACAGTCCTGGGAGCTGTCTTGCCGCTTCTCTTTAAGCGCCTAAAGCTCGATCCTGCTGTTGTATCTGGCCCCTTTATTGCAAGTGTCCTCGATGTTGTCGCTCTTCTCATCTATCTTGAAATCGCCCGCCTGATCCTCAAACTATAGCATCATCGCCTACCATGCGTCGCGGTTGACAAAGACAGCTTGTTGGTGTAACATGACATACTCTGGTAAGCGCAATATCTCCAGTAAGCTATTACTTGAACCAGCAGAGGAGGAAGGCATGAACCAAGAGGTGATTGAAAGAGCAAAAAAACACTTCGAGAATCTTGTGCTTGAGCAGCTTGAGCGAGTTGAGCGCATGAAGCAAGCAGAGGATTGGATCGATTACTCGAAGCTTAAGCCCATCATCATAGGTGTCATAGGTGGCGACGGTATTGGACCCTACATCGCAGCCGAGGCCCAACGTGTGCTCGAAACCATGCTTGCTGAAGAGGTCAAATCTGGCAAGGTTGAATTCAGGGTAATTGAGGGCTTGACTATTGAGAACCGTGCGAAAGTTAACAAGCCTATTCCTGACGATGTTCTCGAAGAGATTAAGAAGTGCCATGTTACTCTCAAAGGACCCACAACAACGCCGCGCAAGGGCGATCCCTGGCCCAATATTGAAAGTGCAAATGTGGCAATGAGACGCTATCTTGATCTGTTTGCAAATGTAAGACCGGTCAAGGTGCCGAAGGAGGGGATTGATTGGATATTCTTCAGGGAAAACACTGAAGGTGCATATGTCTTAGGCAGTCAGGGGATAGAGGTTACAGAAGATCTTGCATTTGATTTCAAGGTGATAACAACACAGGGAGCCGAAAGGATAATAAGACTGGCCTTTGATTATGCTCGCAAGAATGGCATTAAACGAGTAACAATCGTGACAAAGGCAAATGTCATAAAGACAACCGATGGCAAGTTCCTCAAGGTGGGGCAGAAGATTGCGGAGGAATATCCTGAGATCGAGTGCGATGACTGGTATATCGACATTATGACCGCCAAGCTTGTCGACCCCAAACGCCGCCGTGATTTCAAGGTGTTGGTTCTGCCCAATCTCTATGGGGACATTTTGACAGATGAGGCTGCCGAGTTCCAGGGTGGTGTGGGAACAGCTGGCAGTGCAAACATCGGCAAACGCTACGCCATGTTTGAAGCGATACATGGCTCCGCACCTCGGATGGTGAGGGAAGGACGCGCCCAGTATGCTGATCCGTCCAGCATGATTCGTGCTGGTGCGATGATGCTTAACCACATTGGCTTTCCTGAGAAGGGCAAGCGGCTTGAGATGGCTCTTGACATATGTGGACAATATGAGAAGAAACTCGTTATGACTGGCCGCCCAACCGGAGCCACGGGTAAGGAATTTGCTGACTATATCCTGGAGACGGTGAGAGACCCTAAGCTTGAGGAACGCTGGAAGAGCTATGCCCTGGCAGAGTGAAGTTGCAAGAGACTGCCATACGATGAGGGGTGTGGATTGAGGCGTTTGTGGGTATTGGCTTTGCTTGCCCTGCTTTCAGGCTTGGCCACATGCGCCTCCCGGCTTGATCCCGGCAGGCTACTTCATGATTTTGATTGCTATCTTGTGCAGCTCCACATTCATGGCCTTTCCAACCACAATGGCAACAGGTTGCCAGCATCAATGGAATCGCACAGCTCTGAGGCTCGAAGGTGTAACTTTGATGTCATATGGTGGAGCGATCATGCGCGCATCTTTGAATCCTATGCTGACGACATCAAGGTGCGCTTCCGGAATGCAAGGCTCAACGGGGACACGCTTATCTTTGCCAAGAAGCGTGAGAGGGCGCTTTCGCGTTTCGCCGTCACTAAGGTTGGTAAAGGCTGCGACATTTCGATCGATAGAGCAAGTGTAAAGATTGGTTTCACAAGGCTTGAAGAGCCATGTTCTGAGCGTGCTGTAAAGATCAGACTGGCATCTGCACGTGGCAAGGTTCATACACTTGATTTCTGCCGACCTGTAGCATCTGGATTGAAAGTCCTTATGTGGGGTGACTTTAGCACCCTCAAGCAAGCCAACTCCTATCTCCGATTCAAGGTTGACCTCTCGTGGCATCCCAAGGGTCAACACCATCTGATGTGGGTCTTCTCAGGAGAGAAAGAGGGGAGGCTTGAGGTTGTGGGAGATACTCTGGCAAGTAGGGTATTGCCACTTGATGGTTCCAAGCACCTGATCACCCTCGACGTGGAAGATCTGGCATCAAACCTCCCCAATGGCTATGACAATACCCTGAGTGATGTTGTGATTGAATTCGGAACACACGCATGTGATCCCTTAAGTGTCAGGCTCGATAGCCTTGCGATTCACAGTGATCGACCTCAGGGAGAGAATCAATATGGCCTAGTTGAGGAACTCGCTCGAAGATATGCTTCCAACTATGGTGTGACGGAATATGTGGGTGTTGAGCTCGGACTCTTCCACACCCCCTTGCTCCCGCACATGAATGCCTTCCTGCCCGATAGCACACGAACTTTCTATGACATGAAGATCTGGCGGGGTATGAAGCGGCCAGATTGGGTTGAACTTATTCATGCGAAGGGTGGGCTTGTCTCCTTCAATCATCCTTTTGGTGCATCTTTAAGGCCTCGCCATGCACCCCTTGACACAATACCGCTTGATGCATCTCCACGCCGCATGTGGCGCAGCGGAAGAAAGGTAAGTGAGAGTGATTTCTGGAGGGTAGCAAAGCCCCTGCTCGAACATAAGGCTCTCGGTGCAGACATTCTTGAGGTCGGCTATCTTTTTAGGGCAACTGGGTCGCTTGAAGATCATCTTCGCCTCTGGGATCTTGCCCTTGCGAATGGTATCAAGCTTGTTGGAGATGGTGTAAGCGATAGTCATGGCGGAAGGTGGGAACCCAATATGGTTCCGGGTGATTTTGCAACATGGATATGGGCTCGCAGCAAGGATGCGGATGACATCATTCAGGCGCTTAGGCATGGAAGGGTTGCTTTTGGCGATCCCTTCTATTGGAAAGGAAGGTTTGCGTTCGGGATTGACAACACGCTGATGGGTGACACCCTTCATGCGCAAGGTAGTGGCAAAGCTCGGGCATGGATACTTATGGATCCGCCACGCAGTGATGTTATCGTAAGACTCATCCAGATTGAGATGCGGAAGGCACACGATCTTTCATTCGTTCGTCAAGATACGATACGTACCCATTTCGATTCGATAGATGTCGAAAAGATCGTACCCAGCTTTGTACGCATCGAGGTTTATGACCTCGATGGAAACCCTCTTATTTTCAGCAATCCTGTGTTTATCCTCCGCTAGCCTACCGTTTGCAATTGCCCTCGTGCATGGATATAATCCAATCGATATTCTTCAGGTTTTCTCCAGCTACGTAGGAGTTAACCTCAACGAGGAAAGCTATGCCTAAGAAGAAGACCGTCATAACCTATGGCACATTCGACCTTTTCCATATTGGTCACCTTCGCCTGCTCAAGCGAGCTAAGGAGCTCGGGGATCATTTGATTGTGGGTGTATCCACTGATCGCTTCAATGCTATCAAAGGCAAGCGAAGCATCATCCCCTTCGAACATCGGGCAGAAATCGTTAAGGCTATTCGTTATGTTGATGAAGTCATAGAAGAAAATTCCTGGGAGCAGAAGGTTGATGACATAAAGAACTACGAGGTTGATATCCTTGTAATGGGCGAGGATTGGAAGGGGAAATTCGATCATCTGAAGGAGTACTGTGATGTGGTCTATCTACCCCGTACACATGGGGTATCCTCAACAGAGCTCAAGACGTCCTTGAGAAATCTCCTTGAGGTCTCTCCTGCCAGGCTGCGTGAAGCCCTAGCCATGCTTGAGCAAATAC
The DNA here is from genome assembly GCA_029933125.1 of bacterium. GTDB lineage: Bacteria > Arandabacterota > Arandabacteria > Arandabacterales > Arandabacteraceae > JALGWB01. Next base: position 148,881 of record JAOZOU010000006.1, read on the forward strand.
TCAGAGAGCTGGAATAGCCTTACGATGCTAAGCTTGATCATGAAATCGCACAAAGTTAGAGCCTTGCTCATGTTCCCCATCTATATCTTTTCAAGGTTCGTTAAACGCAATAGGAGAATCTGGCTATTTGGACCTCTCAATCGAGCATTCCTGGATAATGGTAAGTACTTGTTTCTACATGTTATCGAAAGGCATCCCGAGATTCGCGCCTATTTTGTGTGTCAGGACAAGAAGCTCCTAGCGGATCTTGAGGCCAGAAACTTACCCTGCCTGTACAAATGGAGTCTCAAGGGGATAGCTTACTGTCTTAGGGCAGGCTATTATCTCATAAGTGCCTATGTCGATGACATCAATTTCTGGACATCGCGTGGCGCATGCGTGATTAACCTATGGCACGGCATACCCTTGAAAAGAATCGAATTCGATATAACAACTGGACGACTTGCGAGGCGCTATCAAAAGCCGAGCCTAAAAGAACGTCTTTTCAAGCCCTGGCTTTTTCGAAAGCCCGATTTTGTTATCTCAACATCTGAAGAGGTAAGCAGGTTGTTCGCATCCGCCTTTCGCGTGTCTCGAGAGAGATGTCTTCCGATGGGCTATCCCAGGACAGATATCTTTTTCAGCGATGACGCTGAGGTGGTAGCCCATATAAGAAGATATGAGCCGCAAATAGTATTTGACCTCTATGAGAAAATGTTGCAGTACAGGCATGTCCTCATCTACATGCCAACGTGGCGGGAGGATCGAAGGGATTTTCTAAAAGATGCATTCCCCGATCTTGAGGCTCTCAATTCAGTCCTCGCGTCCCAGAATGCATTGCTGCTTATTAAACTCCATCCCAACGACATTCTCCCGGGTGACATTGGCGATCTCAGCAATATAGAGGCAGTTGATTCAAAGGTTGACATGTATCCATTGCTTAAGTTCACGACTGCACTCATAACAGATTACTCATCAATCTATTTTGATTATATGTTACTCAGGAAGCCAATAATTCTTTTCCCGTTTGATTTGGAAGACTATCAGCGCATGCGCGGCTTATATTTCGACTACGATGATGTTGCTCCAGGGTATGTAGCGAAGGATTTCGAAAGTCTCCTGGCTTGTGTTTCGCACATCGATGATCTTAGGGTGGAGCAAAAGTATTACGATCTGCTTAACCGCTTCTGGAAACACCAGGATGGCAAAAGCAGTGAACGCATTGTCGAGTCTATAGAGAGGCTCTCATAGGCAGGTGTGACTCTAAGATGGATAGCATGTGCCTTGGGGATTCTCTAAATATGAGAGTGCGACATGTACCCTATCAGTGTCATTGTGAGCACATACAAGCGACTTGACTATCTTGAGAAGGCATTGCTCTCGATCGAGTCCCAATCGATTGTTCCTTCAGAGGTAGTGGTTACTGACGATGGCTCCGGCGAATCCGTCATTGATTGCCTCAGGTCAATATCACCAAGGTTTGATTTCAGGATAAAACTCGTCATGCAAAAGGACATGGGCTTTCGGCTTGCCCGATGCAAGAACAATGGGATTAGACTTGCTACAAATGAATTTCTGGTGTTTTGGGATCAGGATATAGTCGGGACAAAGCGCTATCTTGAGGTGTTTTGGAGTAACTCCCGTCGTGGGAGATTTGTCGTCTCATATCCCATAAGGCTTAGTCGGGATCAGACAGAATTGATTAGTGAGGAGACAATTCGTCGGGGAACATTTGCCGATCTTTTGACCGACGAGCAGATAGCCCAGATTCAAAGGCAATATCGTAAGGACAAATTCTATTACTACATGAGGAAGATATTTCCTCACTCCTACCGGTATCCTAAGCTGCGGGGAGGTGTCTTCGGCATATTCAAGGATGATATTTTTAGGGTCAATGGTTTTGATGAGCAATATCAGGGATGGGGAAATGAGGACGATGACCTTGGGCGTCGACTCTATGCGATTGGTATAGCTGGCTATAATCCCTTTTGCGACGAATTTCCACTACACCTTTATCACCCACCCTATCATCAGGATGGCATGAGAGTGAACCTCGAATATCACCGCAGACGTGAGAAGGAGATTCGCAGGGGCAAGGTTAGACCTGTTTTTGGACTGGACAATCCCTCGGGTGATGATGAGCCTGAGGTAGTCGAATTTTGAACCCTCACTGGCTTGTCTTCAGAGCGTACAGAGTTTAGCGGATGATGGCAATCTGGCACTCCAAAACCTGCTCACCAGCCTTTAGACGTGCGTAGTAGATGCCCGGTGAGACGTGGGTGCCTGCCATATTTTTCCCATCCCACCTGGCAGAGAACTCCTCACCCGAAGGAAGCATGGTCAAGGTCTGTATGAGTCTTCCTCGCACGTCATAGATCTCGCATTGAGCTTTGCTGCCTCTATAGCCACTAAGGGAGAGCAGCAGTGGGAGGGGCGCGGGGTTTGGATGGGCAGTGAGAAGAGGAACATCCCCGTGGACTGCGACCCCTGAGATTGACAGGCTATAGGCTGGACTCAGCGCGCTTGCCTTGCCGTGAGGATAATCATAGGCGCGTACACGCCAATAGACGGGACCACCTTCAATCAATCTCTGATCTATGACATGAGCGTTTGACTTGATGTTGGAAATGCGATCGATAAGGCTCTTGAATTGGCGATCTCTTGCCATCTCAAGCTCATACCATCCACCTTCTCCGCATGTCGAGGTCCATGCAAGGGTGGGTTGAGATTCAATCCATGCCATATCTGCAGCTTTGGGTGAGCTGGGTGGTGGTGTCATGCACGTAAACTCGTAGCATGCGATATCGCTGATGGAGGTCAGTGAAGCAGATGAACTTGAAGAAAGGCTGGCTGCAGAGCTGTCGATTGCAACAACAAAGACGAGATGCCTTCCGAGAAGAAGGGGTTGTGTAGTGAGTGTCCACGACACCTCTGTGCCGCTGTCCATCAAGGTTGCCTCCTGCCATGGGCCACGGAGGTTATCGATCTTGTAAAGGACCTTCATTATGCCATAGGCTCGGGGTGAGCGAAGTGAACTTGCTGTGCCGGTTAGCGTTGGCGTTCTCGAGGAGGTCGTGTCGCCCGGCAGCGAATCAATTGTAACTATGAGGCGTGGGGTGATTTTGTCTCTGAGCTTTATGACCTCAACTGAATTTCTACCGTGGTTGGAGATGTAAAGTTTCTCAAGTACTGGATCATAGGCTATACCGTGGGGTTCCTCCCCGACAGGTATCTTCAAGGCTGATAGGAAATTGGCATCTATCACAAAAGCATCAGGGTAATCCCAGCTTACCGCATAAACCTTATCAAGGTAGGGATCTACTCTTACACCGAAGAGTCCCTGCTCACATCTAACAGGCCTTCGTGCATATGTATCCCCGTCTATAACAGTGATTTCACCATCAAGGCCACTTGATACATAGATGGTATTGGTATTGAGATTGAGACTTAAGGCTCTGGGCGTTGTCCCTACAGGCACAACGGTGCGTTCGAGTGTCACACCATCTATCACGGATATGGTCCGCTTATTGCTGTCAACACTGAAGATCTTGTTGGTTAGGGGATTGACATGAACCTGAGTTGGCCCAGGTCCAACCCTGGGAAACTTGGTGGAAAGCAGAGCTCCATCAACCACCGTGAGAGTCCAGCTTGTTCGATTGGGGATGTAGATCTTGTTTGTTTCAAGATTGATGGCAACATCGCATGGATATGCGCCCGTACGGACAAGGGTTGTATCAAGCGTCTTGGTGTCGATTATCGTCATGTCACGAGAATATCTGTTGGCTGTATAGACCTTGCCGGTGTTTGTGTTGAGCTCTATGCCATGGGCATAGCTCCCTATCGGCACTGTCAGCGTATCCCCATCGGGGTGTTTAATTGTGACTTTGTTCGCCCAGGCACAAAGGATGTAGACATCATCCGCGATTGGATCAACTATCAAACAGTTAGGCCCATCAGCCACCTTGAAGTTTGAAACTCCGTTCGTGTAGCCATCTATTACAGTAACGTTGGCGGTGTACCAGTTGGGGGTATAGACCTTGTGAGTCTCCATGTTAATCACCACAGGACCTGGTCCTCCACCAGCAGCAACTCTCGTGCCTGAATAATTCGCTGCCTCGAGAACACTTACCCTACTGGGTGCTGATGTTAAGACATAGGCTTTGTTTGTTATGGGATTCAGGATTAGATCCGAAGGTGTGCCAGAGACAGCCACTATGGCCGTATCGCCAGCTGAATTGACTTCGATTACATGGCCGGGTGAAGGTAGGCTGACAAATGCTCTGTCTGAAAGTGCGTCGATGGAGAGATGATCAGGTGTAGCATGCAGGGCGATCTCAAGGGTTTCAAAGGAGTTGGTATTCACGATGCATAAAGCGTTGGAAGTGGTTGCGACAAAGAGGTGATGGGTTTCAGGATTGAGTGCAAGGTGAACAGCATTTCCACAAATTGGTGTGCTCACCAGGGAGTCACTATCGATTGCCAGCACCTTAAGAGAGTCACTGTCGAGAGCTATGTAAAGTTTGCCTTCGACAGGATCTATCTCGAGGGAATGGGGATCAGGTCCAACAGCATAATAGGTCGTATCGAGAGTTGATGGGCAGAAGCTAAGGAGAAGATCAGCATCACCTAGCGAGGCAAAGATTGTGCCCCGTTTAGGATCAACGGCGATTGCAGAAGGTGAGCCAGGGCATTTCAGGGTATCAGTGATAGCTCCACTTTGGATCGAGTAGATTGCACTATCGCCATCACACGCCACATAGGCAGCTCCTCTCACCCCATCAACGGCTATCGCTACAGGCGATTGGCCAACGCTTACAAGTGAAGTATCACGCGAGTCCGTATTGAGTATAGTAACGAGAGAGGACGGGTGAGCAAGATAGAGAAGGCGGCTTGCCGGATCGATTCCCATAGCGCAAGCCGGAGCAATCATAGGGATAATCTCGAGGTGTGATGTTGCCTCCTCGATGTAGGCAAGATCGGCGCTAGAAAGCGATATCCAAAAACCCCTTGAAATAGGATCCAGAAGGATAGCCTGAGGGTTTGATGGAAGATCTATATCGCCGCAGTGCCACATAGTAAAGGCAGGTGGGGTGAGTGCAAGAACAAGAGCGATAGCAACTGCTACCAGGCTGAGATGCTTCAATTAGTCACCTTCCAACAAAAACTGCCGGTGAGTCGGCACAACTCCCGGCTTCCAACACATATGATTTTACCACGCTAAAGCCCTTGAGTCAACTCGATCAGACAGGTGTGACGGGGATTATGGGTGGGGACTCAAAGGATTGGTTCCTTCGGGATTGAGCTTCTCCAATATGGTCAGCCCGCTACAATTGGCATAATGTCTAATTAGCCAGCCATTGACTAAGTCAGTGAAGTTTGCCCTCTCATTGAATCTGCGGTTGAAAAAGCACTCGAGAGCCCTGATCACACCGCGCTTGTTGTTCCAGCCCAGACCCATCGAGCCATCCTTGCGAAAGAAAATCGTCCTGAGATTTGTGTCGTGGAAAAACACCTTCGCCTTCTTTGAAAGGTAGGGAAACCAGTGCTCTATTTCAGACAGGGTGTGCTCGAATAAGTGGCTGGTATCGATGAAGAGAATGTCGATGCTGGGATCTATTCCCCTGTCTTCACACCACCTCGGGAAAGCTCTGGCAAATTCTACGTCATCGCTCTTGACAAATGTCCAATTCTCGTAGGAAGAGGCTTTTGAGCAGTCATTAATGTCAACACTGATAAGCTTTGCATCACAGAGTCTTGCTACTCGCTCAAATACAAAGGTTGATTCGCCGCCTCTTACACCCAATTCAACTATGAGGTCGGGATTAAATATGAGAGATTCGATGAAAATTACCTCGAGGTGATCACTGATCCCTGAACGCTTAAGAGCCCTTTGCCTTATCTCATCAAGCTCACGGAATCCGGATGGGAAAAACCTTCTCTTGACGGGAATCGAAACAAAGAGATTGTAAAGCTCGGTCAGGAGAAAAAATCCTCCTCTTAAAGGATTCCTGATGGCTTTTTTGATATCAGACTCTTTTGGCAATTGCTTCCCCCCCCATTGTTTCGTTGGAGATCTTATCGCCTGCCTTCGTCATCCCGACGATCTCAATCTCTTGAGGTCCTGCCTCCGATTATAAGAAATTCGCGAAGATTGTTCCATATTTTGATTTCCCACCACTGAAGTTGTGTTCGAATGATCGTTGATTGTAGATGCTTCTAGATTTGCTTGGTGAGAATCCGCCTTCTGCGCGCTATGACATGCACCTAACAATCTTTGGAGTGGAAGATCCAGAGCCAAGGTGATATAAGCGACAAAGGTGCACTATGAGGGAATACTTGAAAGGAGAAAATGATGCGATCGCCTGATCTTATGTGGAGCGTGTTTGTTTTGATCTTTGCTGCCTTCCTGTTGCTCTCCTTCGCCTTTGCTAGTACGGGTGAGAACAAGCATTGGGGAGGCGAGTTGGTAAAGTCACCCAAGATAGAGGCACTTAGGGCAAGGATATCAAAGGCAGATCCCGAAAGAATCGAGAGCATTCTGGATGAGTTTGTAAGCGAGAACAAAGGAAAGTTTCCTCTGATAGAGGATAATCTTGTGACATTTGTCTATCGTGGAAGGGTTGGACTCAAAGCTACCGTTCCCTCAGATCTCAATCGCTGGGACGTCAAGGCTCACATTATGAAGCGACTGGATGAGACAGATCTTTATTACTTGACTTTAACTCTCCCAAGGGATGCCCGGATCGATTACAAATTCTACGTTGACAATCTTTGGATGCTTGATCCTCTCAATCCGCAAACAGTGCTAGGTGGATTCGGTCCCAATTCAGCGTTTGCCATGCCAGGTTATGTGCCGCCATCCGAGATCGAATATGTAGATTCCATACCTCATGGTAAAGTCACAGAGTACGATTTCACCAGCAATATCCTCAATAACACACGCAAGATTCACATCTATCTTCCTCCGGGATATGATTCAGCGGGTGAACATCGCTATCCGGTCGTTTTCGTCCAGGACGGTGGCGAATACATAATGCTCGCCTCGATGACCAATGTTCTCGACAATCTTATATTTGCCAAACGCATTCCTCCGGCAATTGGCATCTTCATCGATCCGGTAGATCGTAACTATGAATACTACGCCAATCCGAAATACGAACGCATGCTCATTGAGGAGTTGATACCTTTTGTACGAAAGAATTATGCCATTGCATCTCGGCCTCGCGAAACTGCGATAATGGGGGTCTCACTGGGGGGAGCAATCTCACTGATGATTGCTCTCGACCATCCTGAGATATTCGGAAACTGTGGGTCCCAATCCGGTGCTTTTGGCATTGATGATGGAAAGCTCTATGATCTCGTCATGAAGCAGCCACTTAAGCGCGTTGCTTTCTATCTGGATTGCGGTAGATTTGGTGATCTACTCGAAGATAATCAGAAAATGGTGCATCTGCTCAAAACGAAAGGCTATGCTCTTGAGTACAAGGAGTTCAACGAAGGTCACAGCTGGGGAAATTGGCGAGCTCACATAGATGATATGCTTGTTTTCTTCTGGGGAAAGGAAGGTGAGGGTCAATGATAAAGTGGCTCCTAATTACGGCGCTCTTATGGGGAGCTCTTAGTACACCTGCACTTGCTACATCGAGAGCGAGAGAGGTTGCTACCTTCTCGATTGTAGGATTTGATCCAGCCACTGGAGAGCTTGGGGTGGCAGTCGCATCGAAATTCCTAGCAGTAGGTGCAGTTGTCCCCTGGGCAAGAGCTGGGGTTGGGGCAATTGCAACTCAGGCATATGCGAATACCACCTATGGACCTGAGGGGCTTAGACTTCTTGAAACTGGTCTCAGTGCCCATGAAGTCATCGATAGCCTAACAGCCAGGGATGCTGATCGTGAGCGTCGCCAGGTTGGGATCGTTGATGCCCATGGCAATTCTGCAACATTTACTGGTAAAGAGTGCATTGCCTGGGCGGGGGGAAGAGCTGGGAAGCATTATGCATGCCAGGGCAACATCCTTGTGAGCGAAGCGACTGTCAACGCGATGGCCGAGACCTTCGAGGACACCGAAGGCGAACTTGCTATCCGTCTGCTTAAGGCTCTTAAAGCTGGTGAGGAAGCTGGGGGTGATTCGCGGGGAAAGCAGTCGGCAGCACTTCTTGTCGTTAAAGAAGGCGGCGGCTATCTTGGTCTTAACGATCGTTACATTGATCTTAGGGTTGATGACAACCCTGAGCCAATCGATGAACTCGGAAGACTGCTTAACATACAGCTGTCGTATTCGGCTCTCTTTAAGGCATCATCCCTCAGGGAGAAAGGGGATCTCCAGGGAGCTCTGGATCAAGCCAAAAAGGCAGTGGAAATAAACCCGGATCTGCCTGAGGCACTCTACGATCTTGCCTGCTATTATTCTTTGAGTGGTCAGAAGCAAGAAGCCCTCAGGGCACTTAAGCGAGCTATCGAGCTTGCTCCTCGGTTTAAGCAAATGGCAAAGGAGGATCCTGATCTTGAACCCCTGAAGGAGAACGTAGAATTCAAGGGAATTATATCACAATAGACTTTGGAGCCTAGGCAATATTCTCATGAGAAGGGGTATATTTGCTAGGAGGTTCTGATTTCGAGAGTTCTCCCTGTCGCAAACATTGCTTCGTTTGCACCAACTGAAAGACGCAAATCCAAAAGTAGATGCAAAGGCTGATTTCTAAGATACCTTATCTTGATAGGTAACTTTAGTTGATGTGCTCGAAAGCCGATTGGCCACGTCCGAGTGCCCTCCTCAGCGAGCCATGCCAACTCATCATTCCGCCACATCTAGAAAGCCAAGGCTCAGCAACTGGTGTCTTTTAGAGAATTGTTTTCAAGTGCCTTTTGAGAACCGCATCGCCATTCACGCATCTAAAACAACAAGGGGACAGGAGAATACCTGGTAGCAATTACTTTAGAAGATCATTCATCCATGCCTTGATCTTCTTGATCATGACCACAATTGCCACCCCTAAAGGAGCTGGAAGCAGTATGAAGGATGAGCGAGGATCGGGTAACAGATTGAAGGATTCTAAGAGCCCATATCTGCTTCAGCATGCAGACAATCCGGTTGATTGGTATCCATGGGGAGATGAGGCATTCGAGAAGGCAAAACGCGAAGACAAACCCATATTTCTTTCCATTGGCTATTCCACATGCCACTGGTGTCATGTTATGGAACATGAATCGTTCGAGGACAGGGAGGTAGCAAGGCTGCTCAACGCTACTTTTGTTTGCATAAAGGTTGACCGAGAGGAACGGCCTGACATTGATGAGATCTATATGTCGGTTTGCCAAATGATGACCGGGCGTGGAGGATGGCCGCTTACTATAATCATGACGCCAGAGAAACAGCCCTTTTTCGCAGCCACCTATATCCCTCGCGAATCCCGCTATGGCATGACGGGTTTGCTTGAACTCATTCCCAGGATCAGGCAACTCTGGGAGAACCGGCGTCATGAAGTTGAGTCCGCTGCAAAACAGATAACGGTAGCACTAAGCGAAGTCAAGCAAACCACCTCAGATCAGGGGCTCAACGAGGGTATGCTCAAGGCGGCATATGAAGCGCTTGCCACAAGATTTGACAAGCGGAATGGTGGTTTTGGTGGGGCACCCAAGTTTCCCTCTCCAACTAACCTTGCGTTTCTTCTCAGGTATTGGAGAAGATACGCTGATCCCAAGGCACTGGAGATGGTTGAGAAGACTTTGAGAACCATGCGGCTTGGAGGGATTTACGACCATGTAGGTTTTGGCTTTCATCGCTATAGCACGGATGCCGAATGGCGAATCCCCCACTTTGAGAAGATGCTCTATGATCAGGCTCTGCTTCTTATTGCATACAGTGAAGCCTACCAGGCAACCCATAAGCCTTTCTATGCACAGACAGCTCGGGAAATTGCAACCTACGTCTTGCGTGATCTCAAGGCACCTTGCGGTGGTTTCTATTCGGCTGAAGATGCCGACAGTGAGGGCGAGGAGGGCAAGTTCTATACATGGATGATTTCAGAACTTGAGAAGCCTCTTGGCAAAGCCGATGCTCGACGAGTTGCCAAGATATTCAATTGCTCAGAGCATGGTAACTTTACCGAGCAAGCGGGCGCATCCCCAAGGAATGTACTTTACCGCGGCCCGGGTGAAAACGGCGCATTGGGGATTGATGAGAAGGAGTTGGCAGCCTACATAGAAAAGGTGAGGCAGAAGATGTTTGCCGTGAAGGCACTTGGAGCAAGACCGCTCCGTGACGAGAAAATTCTCACAGATTGGAATGGGCTTATGATTGTTGCACTTGCTAAGTCGGGAGCAATCCTCGGCGAATCCACTTACATTGAGGCAGCAAGGCAAGCTGCCTCTTTTATCCTGGATGAAATGGTAATGGATGATGGAAGGCTTCTCCATCGTTACTATGATGGCGACAAAGCCATTGATGGTTATATTCAAGTTTTGATATGGCGTTGGGTCCAGCCTACGAGGTTGTGGTTGTTGGTAGGCGGAATTCCGAGGATTCACAAGAGATATTGAACATCTTAAGAAGCGAATTTCTACCCAACAAAGTGGTCCTATTTGTTGAAAGTTCAGATCTGGCTTCTACAACGGGTATCCTCCCCGATTTTGTAAAAGATTACACAATGATCAATGACAAAGCGACAGTATATGTCTGTGAGAATTTCTCATGCCAGCAACCCACAAACGATGTAAAGAAGGTGCTCGATCTGCTGGCAATATCGCGCTGAGCCATCACATCCTTTGGCTACTCTAGTAGACTGGAGCATTTAAGTTTGTTAGGGTTTTAGCATATGGCAGAAGGTCCACTGGTTCACTATTATGCCTCAAGACTTAAGAGGGTCCTCGATGGAAGATATGCGAGCATAGAGCTTCGGCTCCCCAGGTTCAAACCTTCCGAAGTCTCACTTAAGCGTGTTAAGGTCAGGGAGGTTGAGGCTTACGGAAAACAGTTTCGGATCTGGTTGGAGGGCGGCAAGGTTCTCTTTGTGCATCTCATGATGTGGGGATCTTGGGGCATATATAGAAAAGGGCAACCGTGGGAAAGATCCGGTGAAAGAGCCAGAGCGGTAATAAGAACTAGCACGCACGAGGCTGTTGTCTTCTCAGCCCCTGTTGTTCGCCTGCTCACACGCGAGGAGTTTGAGAATCATCCGAGATGGGGCAGGGTGGGTCCGGATCCTCTGAGGAAGGATTTTTCAAGAAAAGACTTCTACAATCGACTGGCGAAGCGCCCAGAAATGCCCATTGGTGAAGCTCTTCTTGATCAAAGCATAATCTCGGGTGTTGGAAACATTTTGAGGATAGAAGCTCTTTTTCGAGCAGGCGTTCATCCAAGAAGGAAAACCGCGGCACTCTCACCCCGTGACAGAAGAGCTCTGCTTCGATGGATTGTCTCATTTATGAAAAGATGGTTGGATGATAGGAACAGCGCTTCGAGATGGATGAAGATTTATAGAAAATCCGGCAAACCATGCCCAAGGTGCGGTGCGAAGATTGAATCCTTCAGGCAAGCTGGACGAATAACCTTTGCCTGCCCCAACTGTCAATGCTGAATAATGGGTTAGAAGGAGGTGGCAAATGAAGAAATCGAGGTGGATAGTTTTGCTTTCCCTATCCTTAGTGCTAGCCTCATGCATACTCTATGGCTTGCACTACGTTATCTTCCGTGATGCTCACCATATCTTCATCTACATGCTCGGAGATGTTGCATTCGTACCGATCGAAGTGCTTCTGGTCACTGTAATTGTCCATCAACTCTTGAGTCGCAGAGAGATGCGCATTAGGTTTGAGAAACTCAACATGGTAATTGGGGCCTTTTTTAGCGAGGTTGGAACGGAGCTGTTGCGTCTGTTTTCTCAAGCTGATCCACTTCTGGATACGATAAGGCAGGATCTGCTCATATCCACCGATTGGACCGATGAGAGGTTTTCAAGTACTGCAAGTCGACTCCGCCTGTATGAATACAAGATGGATACCAGGAGGCTGGATATCAAGGCGATCAAGGAATTCCTTCTTGAGCGCAGAGATTTTCTCATGCGGCTTCTTGAGAATCCGACACTCCTTGAGCACGAGTCCTTCACACGCCTTCTAAGAGCTGTATTCCATCTCACTGAGGAGCTTGCGAGCCGTCCGCAGGTGAGCGACCTGCCTGAAGGCGATAAGGATCATCTTGCAGGTGATGCAAGGCGCTCCTATGTCAGGCTGGTCGATCAATGGATTGATTACATGCACCATCTCAAGGCGAACTATCCGTATCTTTTCTCACTTGCGATGAGGGTAAATCCATTCAGTCCCAAGCCCTCGGCAATAATCGAAGGTAAGCCCTAAGGCTTCTATCCCGCTGACAATGAGGCAGAATGATTCGAGGGCACCCTGAGGGGCCTATTGGGATTCACGTAAAAGATCCTTATAAAGTGTTATATGCTTCAGGGCGGTGTTCTCAATTGAGAACCGGCTTACTGTTTCAATAGCATTTTCCGCCAGTCTTTCTCTTAAGCGAGACTCATCGATCAGTTTGATAATTGCATCTGCAAGCGCGTCAGGGTCATTGCTGGGGACAAGGAGCCCATTTGAGTTATCAACAATGATCTCAGCAATCCCCCCAGCTGAAGTTGCAATTACAGGCAGTCCACTTGCCATCGCTTCGAGAGCCGCAGTTCCCAGCCCTTCCATTCGGGAGGCAAGAACAAAGATATCAAAAAGCTTATAGATCTGGCTCACATTCTCCCTGAATCCGAGGAATAGGAATCGATTCCCGAGCTCCAGTTGGGCATGAATGCGCTCAAGTTTTCCTCTGTCGGGTCCCTCTCCAGCGGCACAGAAAATGGCATCTTCTCTATGCCTCAGGACCCTAGCTGCAGCTTCGAGTAAAGTCGGGTAGTCCTTGTGTCCAACCATTGCAGCAACTGTTCCAACCACGATTGCCTTCTCTGGTATCTTGTATGTTTGCCTGAGATCTTCGGTCTGAGCTCTCGGTGAGAATCGATTTAGATCGATGCCGCTGTGGATGACAGTAATCTTTGATTCCTCAACGCCGCATCTTCTCAAAACACTCGCCACATTCTCGGAGACACAGACTATTGTGTTGACCAAACGATTATTGTATTTGAGGGATCCGATGAGGGGCTTGCGAACAGGGAAATCGACTCTTCGAGAGGCAATAAGGATAATTTTGGGAAGCAACATTTTTACAAGCAGACCCAACGAGAGGGCATGGGATGAATGCGCATGAAGAATCCGGAAACCTTGACTCTTGAGTATCTTCGCAATTTTACCTGCGGCAAGGATGTCCCACGGATTACGTATTTTGACTGCTTCCACTGGCAAGCCAGTGCTATCAAAGTGCCTGAGTATTTGCGAGCCCCTTCGACATATGAGGAGTGTGTTTACCCCGTGCTTCAAGAGCTGCCCAACCAGATAGGCTATCTGTTGCTGCCCTCCTCGCCATTCGCTAGATGTTTCGAGGTGTGCAACGCTTACTTGCGTGATTTCTCCCATAGCTTGATGTACTTAAGATAGACCCCCAAGGCTGAATTCAGGCAGAGCACGAACCCAATCCTGCCGTCAAGGAATCCCAAGTGAAGTATGTACATGCGAAAGAAGCGGAAGGCAGCCCTTGCGAGCGAACTGATTATGCTGGCTTTCTTTGAGACTCCGCCTTGAGCGGCAAGTGTTGTGTAAAGATTCATCTTCTTGATGTGCTCATCAATCGTAGGATAGCTATAATGATATAGGGATTCCTCAATGCGCTCCACCGTTCCTGTGAATTCAACAGATTCATGAACGGTCTTGGAATTGAAGTTTCCATGGTTACGATTGAAAAGCCTTAAGGGGTAATCTCTTTGCCAGCCGCCGTAGCGTATGCGCCTACCCAGGTAGAAAGTATTACGCTTTATTCTATAGGCAACCAGGGGATCTGCATTTTCCAATATCTTCTCGATACGTCTACGGAGCTCAGGTGTAACCTCTTCATCTGCATCGATCGAGAGGATCCAGTCATGGCTTGCCTGCTCGACTGCCCAGCGCTTGGTTGCACCAAAACCCAGCCATGATGTCTTTACCACCCTGGCACCGAACTTGCCCGCGATTGCTGGAGTTTCATCTATGCAACCAGTATCAGCGACTACGATTTCATCGACCCAGTCTAGGGATTTCAGACACCTCTCGATGTTTTCCTGCTCATCTAGCGCAATGATGACCGCTGAGAGCCTGGCTCGCATCTTTTTGAAACCTCCTCGAGCCTTGGGGCTCGTTCTTGCATCGAGCAATACCCATAGTTGGTACCAAGCCAATCGAAGTATACATTTACCTGCGAATGAAGAGAAGATTGTTTTTGTTTCAAGGCCCCTGAGGGTTCAGATTCAAACAGATTTCAAGTTGCCCTGCGAGGGCACCCTTGGATGAATTGAGGTCGAGAAAACAAAGCAGCAAACTGATCTTGCCATCTGATGCTGGGCTTGTTAACCTGAGATATTGATCTACACCGCTAAATAGGTAGAAGAGGCACCACATGGATTCAGGAATTCGCGACGGGATTTCACCTTTTAGGGCTGCAGTTGTGCTTGGAGTAATACCTGGTATCTACATTGGTGTATTGATTGGCCTCATGGTAGCAGGGCTGAACTTCCTCTGGGAGTCGCCAAGGGATGTGATCGTAGCAATCTTCTGGTTCGGCGTTATCTTTGGTGCAATAGGGGCAGTTGCCAGCCTGATTGTCGCTCTCCTTGCTGCGCTTCTTAAGAAATCACTGCGATGGACAGTTTTCTCCGTGTCTACTGTTGTCGCAAGCGTCTTCATCTTCATAGAAGGGTATGGGAGGTGCTATGGCTGCCATCAATTTCTCGACTGGCGCGCCCCGCATCTTATCTATACGCCAGGTAGAAGCATTCTGCTGACAGCTGCCCTGGCTCTTGGATGTATTGGTGTGGGTGCAGGTATTGGTGGGATCGTCTATGTTCTTTGGGGAGCGTGGAGGAGACGCTTCGTAAGGAGAATTGCCTACTTCGTACTCATTGCTGTGATCGCCATAGCAATTTCATTAAGCTATCTTTCAACTCCAGGCAGAGGAGAGCACCCTTCGCAGGCGAGTCTTGGGTTAAAGCCTTCCGGTGGCCTCGATCATGTTATCGTAATTGTGGACGATGCTGCTACCTGGACGGTTTTCGATTACCTTCTCAAGAATGGGAGTGTACCAGCCCTTCGCAAGATTGTTGAAAATGGCTCAACTGGCTATCTTAAGACCTTTAGGCCAACGCATTCGCCTCAGATATGGACAACTATGGCTACAGGCAGATCCCCGACTCGTCATGCCATAACCGGCTTTATCAATTATGCCTTTCCCGGAATGCGTTACGGAATTGCCAACTTCGAGATTCCCTTCGAATGGATGCTCGAGTATCTGTGCCTTAAACTTCATGCCTTAGGGATTGGCGGAGCAAGAACACTTGGCCCTGAGCGGCGAAGGGTGAAGGCTCTCTGGAATATTGCAAGCGATTTGAAACTTGGTGTAGGTGTCGTCAACTGGCATAACACATTGCCAGCTGAGAAGGTAGAGGGCTTCATGTTATCAAACTACTTCTACCTTTCGCTTAGTAAACGGGCAAATGAGTGCGTCTATCCAGCCGACTTGATCCCCGAAGTGGAGGACATGGTCGCAGCAGCGCATGATTCTTCATTCGACTGGGTCACAGGCTTTAGCAAAGACGAGCTTCCAGGGGGTAGCGCCGGTGAGCGTGCCGATCTTGTGAGAAAGGTTAGCAACGGCGATTTCACAGCGAATCTTGTTTCAATGCATCTTCATGAGAGATTCAAGCCAGCTCTTATGATGATGGGACTTAAGGGCCTCGATACAATCGGCCACACAACCTACTGGGAGTACGCCCTACTTCACTATCCTCAAGAATATAAGCTCACTCCCTATCTTAGAAAGTTTACTGATGAAGAGCTCATCAAGCACCTCGGTAAAGCGATTGACAACCTCTACATCTTGCACGACAGATTCTATAGGCAGTGGCTCGACATGCTTGGGGGAAACGACGCCATCATCATCGTTTCGGATCACGGCTTTGAGATGAACGGTAATCAGCATGAGTTTGGTCCTCCAGGAGTCATAATGCTTTATGGCAAGCCCTTCAAGAAGGGCTATCGAATCGAGAATGCCTCCGTATTCGACATCGCTCCGACTGTGCTCTATCTTTTGGGTCTAGCTGTGGGGGAGGATATGGAGGGCAAGATACTTACTGAAGCCCTTGATCCGCAATGGCTTTCGAGCCATCCCATCCGCACAATCGATACATATGAAACTGTTAGGCGAAAACACAAGAAAATACCGCGCAAGGTAAGTGAAGAAACCCTCAAGCGCTTAAAGGCCGTAGGATATATCAGATAGAAATCAGCGCTTCTCGGCCACTTTGATAGGTTGCGAGGCTATGCTGGAGTTTCGATAAGGGCCCCCAGGACCTTACTCTGGGACAAGCTCAATGCCATATTGCCTGAGGCGTTTCCAGAGAGTCACCCGGCTAATACCCAGCAGCTTTGCAGCCTTACCGCGCTTTCCTTTGGATTTGCGAAGTGCATCGATTATTCGCTGCCTTTCACCACCAGCTCCTTCAAGCTCGTAACCCGGCCGAACGCATTCTGAATCAAACAATCTTGGTGGTAGATGTTGGGGTTCGATAAGTCCCTTGGGACAGACAACGAGGGCATACTCGAGAACATTTATCAATTCCCGCACGTTTCCAGGTCACTGGTATCTCAACATAGCTTCCGGGGCTGATTCGGAAACGCCGTCAATAGGTTTTTCAGTTCTCACGCGAAGCCTGCGAATGAAGTGGTCAACGAGGAGAGGTATATCTTCGCTTCGCTTTCGCAGAGGAGGAAAGTGAATGGGTATGACATTGAGACGATAGTAAAGATCTTCACGGAAGCTCCCATGGCGAATCATCTTGGTGAGATTTCGATGAGTGGCAGCAATGATACGCACATCAATCTTGATGGGTTTGTGATCGCCGACACGTTCAATTTCTTTTTCCTGAAGTACTCTCAGGAGCTTCACCTGAGTGGAAAGTGGAATATCGCCAATCTCATCGAGAAAGATATCACCCTTGTTGGCAGCCTCAAAGCGTCCCTTGCGATCCCGGCTTGCCCCTGTGAAAGCTCCCTTGACATGCCCAAAAAGTTCACTCTCAAGTAAGGATTCGCTTAGAGCAGCACAGCTAACCTTGACAAAAGGGCCTCTTCTGCGCCGACCGAGTTTGTGGATGGCGTCTGCAACGAGCTCCTTACCGCTTCCGCTCTCGCCATAGATGATTATTGGGGCATCGGATTGAGCTGCATTTGATATGAGTTCGTAGACTTCCTGCATTGCCTTGCTTTTGCCCACTATTCCGTGAAAGCCCTCATCGCTCGAGAGCATCTGCTTGAGCTCCGCAATCGTTCTTTCCTTATCCACAAGGTCTGTAAGGTCGGTTAGTGTTTCGACTCCTCCAATCATCTTGCCCTTGCTATCCCGCAAAACAACTGCATTCTTGAGCACATGGATGACCCTCCCGTCGGCGGCGCAATTCGCATCGCTTCCTCATCACCTAGCCTAAATTGAAGAGCTCACATTTTTTTCTCAAACCGCCCGCATCGTACGCAAGGCAGAGGTTACAGCCAAGGACAGTGCAGGGCTTTCCAATGAGCTCATCATGCTTGGAGCTCGTAAGCTCGCCAACCGCTCTGTTAGCCGAAACGATGGGTTTGCCAATAGCAGATGTCCTTGGAATCCTTTCAGACAATCTAAAGAATCGCAAAGCGGTTCTCTCACTCTCAGGCAAACAGGCAACGGCTTGGGCTAAAGGACTTGATCTACCACATGGGGGTGAGACAGTCCTTTACACTGGTCACATGTATCAACTTGTGCCATTCATCAACGCTATGACTACGAGAATGGCGGCTATTTAGGACTCCTGGCTGAGGAATCTCTTCGGGCTGGGTCGCGCAATAAATCGCATCATTGATCTTTCGCGTTTCATGTCCCTGGGTGCTGGAGGCGAACGCAAGCGTTATGAGGCGATCCTCAGGAATATTGCCATGCTCCTGCACCAGGCAGGAATCAAGTTTGGTTACCTCTATGAGGAGGAACTCTATACAGGTGCGTTGTTCTACGATGAAGGTGTTGATGAAGTATTTATGGCTCATGCACACTTTGTCTATGAGAGGCTTAAGACGCATGGTGTGAAAACGGCCATCACCGTTGATCCTCACACGACCAATATGCTAAGAAGTGTCTATCCTGAGATCATAGAAGATTACAGTCTTGAGGTTAAGACCTATATCGAAGCGCTGGCTGAGGCTGGCTATGTAGGGAATGCTGAGGTTCAAGAGGTTGTTGTTCACGATTCATGCATCTACGCCAGAAGTGAAAATGTTCTTGAACAGCCTAGAAGCTTGCTTGAAGCGGCAGGAATGAGCATCAAGGAACCTGAACTTTCGGGAAAGCTAACCCATTGTTGCGGCGGACCCCTGGAGTCCCTATTTCCTGACAGGGCTTCACGAGATAGGAGCCAAGCGCGTTGACCAGCTTGCTGGATGTGGCAAGCATGTTGTCACTATGTGTCCCATATGTATGGCAAATCTTAGTCGCTCTTCGAAAGGAAAGATCAAAATCCTTGATTTTGCTGAGTGCCTTGGGAGGCAGGCTGGTTCATTGCCCTGGAGCCTTTGATAATCCAAACCAGAGTATCCCAGGAAGATAGGCCTTAGTCAGATTTCACGCTTAGGGCACCACGATCTATGATCTTGAGTAATCTCTGCTTGGGGAGGATGTTGACAACCATTTGCTTTGATTCCCCAGGTCGAAGTTCGATTTCTGTTCGGGATGGGTCGAAGACATAATCAGGTGAAGGGTCTTTGGTTTTTACAACTATTCTCCACTTGCCTGGCCTTAGGTGGTCAAATGCAACCTCGTGATCATTTCCAACAGGCTCAACAAAGGTCTCATCACCATTTGAGATCTCCATCCAAATGTGGCTAAAATCGACTTCGTTTGGCATCAGGGTAGTGCTTAACTGAGACAGAGTCTCATGGGTTGGTGCCCGAGATGTGGTTTCGGCGTGGAACCCAAATCGTGCAGTGATGCTGGATCCTCGGACGATCCCTATGGTGATCTTACTCGCTTGGCCGCCTTTGATTGAAAGGACAATGGGTGTTGGTTTGATGGTTGTCATTCCCGTGCCAAGTGACCGAGGGTCGAGATACAAGGAGTGATTCCCCGGCTTAAGCCCTTGAATCGTGAAGTTGCCATCGCTGTCTGTCACTGCCATATCACCACTGGCGATCACAACAACATTGGGAACCGGCGGGTGTCCCGGGATGTCAGCACGGTAGACCTTGCCCTCGAGTGATCCCACGGATTTCTTTCTCGATGAAGGGATGCCAAGGGCAATTTTGTATTGCAGGAGTAAAGATACCTTTTTCTCCCCATGCCTCCGTGGCTGCTCCAGGTTACCCCGGAGCTCGAAGGTATGTCCTTCTCTTGGCTTCCACGAGAGGCTGCCGAGAAGATTGTCATAAACCATGTTTGACACTGATAACTGCTTGTACCGGAGAAAGCGGATGCGGAAAACTACACTTCTGGTCAGATACCATGTAGCTGAGATTCCCATGTTTGTGTATCGCCGTGCTTCAGGTGAATACTGTGTGGTACCCGTATGTCCGTAGAAAGCATAAGTTTGGTTTGGAAAAGGGTGCCACGTGAGACTGCCTGAGTAGCGCTCAACTTGTTTGACAGTCTTGGCAGCATCATTTGCTAGCTCGCCTCTCTCGGCCGATCCACTGAAACTGAGGAGGCCTCCTGTATGAGCAGCGGAGAGCCTTATCACCCGTTCGGTGAAATCTGTTGCTGACCTTGCCACATTATCCCATTTAGAGAATCTCCGAAAGTCCAGGGTGAATCTATGGCCTCCACGCATCGTCCACAGAATGCCTGTCGCCACCTGGCGCTCCCTAATCGCGTCAGCCTTTGAAATGTCATTATCAAGATTGCGAGCATAGTTGCGGAAATTCGTTCTCCATGAAAAGTGCGTGCTAAGTGGTAGCCTTATTGCTGCAAGCAGATATTCAGTATCATGGTAGTATCCCTTGAATTCAGGTTCAGCCCGAATCCATTCAAAGGAGTAGTTTCCATCCTTGCGAATTTTCCCGTGCAGGGTAACATTCTGGGCTGTCTGAGATCTTGTGAATGTCTTACCTTCTGGGCTCACTGCGACTTCAAAGGAGAGATCTCCTCCAGCCACAGCCAAACTTCCTCCGAGACTGTAAAGGTAATGGCGAGATGAATCCACTGAAGCGTTCTTCTTTGAGAGGAAACTTGTTCCTAGGGATACTCTTCGCCCCAGTCCGAAACACAAGCTCATCCCTGCTTCTGTAACAGGTCTCGGAAGCCAGCGCTTTTGGGCAAAGAAGGCCTTGGCACTAAAGGTCCTCTCCTGGTAAGTGACCTGTGCTCCACGGGCATAATTGTACCTTTCCAGCAAAGATGAAAGTGAATAGCCCTGGTCTCCAAGACGAAGGGCGATTGGGCCTCGTTTGTAGTCGATATAGATCCTATCCCGACTGGTGTAGCGCCCAACATCTTCAATGTCAGGAAGCTTCAGCACGAATCCCAGATGACTATCAGCCTCACTTAGGCTACCCCGCCCTGATAGTTCGATCTGGTATGCGCTCCCTTCTCGATCTGTTGTGGCAGTGAGTTTAAGATAAGCAGGAATTCTCACATATGGATCAACACGCCTGCTTACTCTCGGGATGACCTCGATGCGGACCGCCTTGCTGAGGCTCCTTGGCGTGCCTTTGGCTGTCTTGGCGGTTGCTGTTATTCTTATGATACTCTCACTTCTCGTCCTTATGTTCTCGGAGCTTTCAAAGAGCAATTGGCACCGCCTTGTCTCGCCTGGTTTGAGGAGGAGATTTCGTGGTTTGCTCACATATCGCATGATCTTGTCCGTTGAGGCTTCAAGCTTCACATGAAGATCGGCATTACCGCGATTTTTAAGATTCAGGCCAAGAGCGCATATCTCACCGGCAAGAACGATGTGTGGTATGTCACCCACGCTGAGGGCTAGATCTGCCACTTCGGAAACTTTGATAAGGATAGTGTCAGCACCTGCTAGGGAGCGATCGCTGAGATTCATCAGATTGTACACCAGTGAATAGGTTCCAGGACCGCATGTTGCTGGAATTTTGAGAGCCACGAGCCTAACCAGACTCCCATTTGGATCAAGATCGAGTTGGGAGCGATTTGCTGATACTACTTTCCAATTGTGTGGAAGCTGGAAAGTTTCGACTAATGCCTGGGGTGTGCTTGAATTGTTGACAATCACCAATTTAACGGTCAGGATCTCGCCGGGCTGACTTGACGCATGAGGCGACGGTGATGTCAGAATGTTTATAGGCTGTGGGTTGGCGCTCGCCCCTGATGTCGAGAAGGCGATGAGGACCAAGATCGCTATCAGCAGCTTGATCATCACTCAATTACCAGACTGTACTGACCGCCATAGGCACAGTTGGCGCCGTCATCGAGCACAACGAGGGCCTCATACGAACCCTTGCCCACGTTGCTGAGATTGAATATGTGTCTTACTGAACAATTTGGCAGAATCCGCTTTGCCTGACTCCTTAGCCTCGAGATGAGATTGGCTTTGGCATCGTATATCTCAAGCCACGCATCGGGTCGAACCACTTTTGTGCCGGTATTGGCTACGTCTATTTGGAGGACCATGCCACCTGGCGTTTCTTTGAGAGTCTTGCCGATGAACTTGAGTGCAGGTTTCGCAGCCTTGCCGATGTTAGTGATCACCTGGATGCCATAGCGTGTTCTCGTGGTCACTCCCATGCTGACACCAGTGGCAGCATCAAAGAGCGTATCATGTCTGGAATCAGGAACAGGTTCGACCATTATGATGCTCCAGTATGTGCCAGAGAGGGATGTATCATTGGGGACGGTTCCCTGATAGAAGAGCGAGAAACGCTCATGTGCCGGGATGGTGAGATATTCGTTACTGAGAGAGATCCAGGCTGCATTTGAGCGGCTATTGCTACCGGGTGGGTCATATCGGGAGATGCCATTTGCGGCAAAGACATAGTCAGTCTGGTAGATTCGAACCCCTGCATCTTTATCGGCTGTGTTCTTAAGCGTGATTGTTCCACTAAAAGTATCTCCAGGAGCAAGATCTTGCTCGTGTGTCAGACTTCCCACAACAATCACCTTACCCATGCAAAAATTTGCAAGGCTGAAGATCAAGAGAACCGCAATAATTGAAGCCTTCAACTCACTCCCTCCTCATTGATCGACAATCGTGAAAGTTAGGGTTGTGGAATAGGTACCAGGAGTGATGTCTATTGACGTACCGCTGAGATGGTATTGAACATCGACTCCTGTGCGATCAAGGCTGCCAGTGAAAAGCTCGGTGTCGGTTGGGGAGACAACGAGGTAAGAGGTTCCGCCAGATATCGTGCCACTCCCGGTCCCATCAGATGCACGTTTGAGGTAGAGCGTGAAGTCCCCGCTCCAATTGGTGTCAGACCTTCGCACGTTAACTTGATAATTACCAGAAGCTGCGACATCTATCGTTGTTGCACTAGTGCTACTGTAATAATCAGTCTGGAGGTTGCTCCCTGCACCTGAGACGAGATCTGAGGCATCGATGGTTTCAGTCCAGCCGCCGACGGCTGCAATGGTTGCTGCAAGCAGGCTGTGTGCAATGCTAATGAAGGCAGCTGCAAGGAAGGTGGTTCTCATCCTTGATCCCCATTTCTCAGACGACTTGCTTCAAATAGGCTCTAGATCCCCATTTAGCTGTCTGTTAGCGTCAAGGTGACAGTTCTCGAATCCGAAGCAACTACCCCCGCCGAGACCGTCGCTGAAAACGTGTAAGTGATAGTCAATCCACTTTCGGCAAGCGTGGCAATCCCTGTTACAAGGTCAGCAGCCGTTGTTGAAAGAGTGACACTTCCAGCACTTGACGCTCCAGTTGGAGCCGTCAGATTCACCTTAAGCGTGGTATTCGCGGGCATTGCTGCATCGATAGAACCTGTGATCTTCTTGCTAGATTCGTTAGTGGTGATCGAATATGAGGTGGAGTTGTCAGTTGCATCATCAGGATCCGATCCCGCAGTTGCTGTGCTAATTACGAGATTGCCCGGATTTCCGCTCACGGAGATTTCATTGATTGCCTGGACTTCGAATGTGACAGTCTGCGTTGCTGTGTTACCGGCATTGGCAACCTCAAACAAAACAAGCAGTATCACGCCTGCCAGCATAAACGTGCGAACCATGTCGTTACCCCCCTTGGCAAAATCCATTACTACGGCTTCCAAAGATGTTTATCGAAGCCCTGTGACTCTATCTTTAGCTTTTCTTCGCATTCGATTTCGAAGTCTTACATTTTATAGGGAGCCATGTGAGGGGCTTGAGAAGATACAGAGCTGCTAAAAAGGCAAAGGTTGCCGACACTTGGGTAGAACTGTCACGCTTAGGCCAATAGCAGGCATTAAATGCCGACAACACTTCTGGCTTCGACCATATGCTCTACATGATACCTTCCCACACCTGCTTGCCACTTCTCTCTTGGGGTGGTTTTGCTTGCTGAGAAACAGATGCTGCTTCAGGAGTGGTTTGCTGAGGGATATCCCTTTTAGCTTGTCGGTTGCTACCTCTGAAGAGCGATGTCACAAAGAGGGCAATAACCACTATGAGCAATGCAACAATCAAGTAACCCGTTGTTTGATGCTTGTCCATCAAACTTCCCTCCAGGAGATTGGATGTGGGACTGGCTGGTCAACTCTAAAGACGGGTGTCAGTGGATAATAGGGTGGAGTAAAGCCCCGTCTATCATATCTGAAATCTCGGCCAAAGCCTGTCATTCCCCACCAGGGAGAGAAGGTACCAAAAGGACCGTAGTAGCGCTGAACAACGCCACCTCTTAGGTGGACCTGGCCGCTATAGTGACGATATCTGAAATTATCAACAGTGAAGCAGCCATCTTCGCCTATTGCCATTATGAATGCATCGAGCAGCAGCTCATCAGGCGCTGAGGTGGAAATGCGAACGTCTCCATCAGATGAATAGATGCCAAGTACACTTTCAGAGGCCTCATAGGCCTCATAGGTGATGTCGCGGTCGATGACGATGTCACCTTCAGCGGTTATAGTCACCTGAGTTTCGTCATCAAGTGCTGGTGGTGGGGATCCGTCAACTCTTGCAGGGCCGCCGAGATGGTTTATGTCGCCTGTTGTGTATATCATTCCTCTTGGCAAACCCGTGTAAATGGTAGAATCAGAGCCGGCATAAACCTTTGTCACGGAATTCACTTTATCGAGCACTATGCGTTTTGTTATGCCGTTTTGATCTGTCATCTCATAGTTTTGAAAGCCATTTTCATCTATGTAGAGACGCATGTTGTCTGCATCTCCGACTACGTAAATCCCACCCGTGACTGAAGAGCCATCGTTCGGAAGATAAATACCTGCTGGTATGGGCGAGGGATCGTATGGATCCAGCCCGAGAGCTGCCTTTCTCTCAGAGAGCGTAACAGGAGTTGTATCACCTGGTGCATAACCTAAGGCGGCTCTTTCCTGACTGAAGGAGTTGGATGGCAGCGGTATCTCATCAACGCCGCGCATAAAGCCCCCGTAGAAGTTTGGAACATCCCTGTTACCGTTGCGGTCGGCGTCCAATTCAATAGGCCAGCCTCTGTTGTAATAGACTGCCTTCTGAGGGACGCATGTAACAAGATCCTCAAAAGTTGGAAAGTAGGCAAATCTTAATTTACCATTGCTATGCACTCGGCCATCGAAATATCCGCTTGTATGGAACCAGATCTCGTTGCCGTCAGGCGTGTAGTGGATATCGGTGAATATCAGGAAGTCTGCAAAAGTTCCTCTCGACGCACTTAGACGCAAGGTTCCCTCTGATATGACCTGCTTTCGGCTTCCTTTGAAAGAAATCCCTGACGCAACTGAAGCGTAATGGAAGTTGAAGGTTTGGCTTGTGGATTCGAGTGAACTATCCGCAAACTCAAATGTTGTCTGAACTTGGAACCTGCCGTTTGGATCGTTAAAGCTTAAGCCTTCCTCGGGAAAGAAGCTTGCCACATCAGTTATAATTGGCCCTACGCCGGGCCAGCAGTTCTTGAGACTTTCCATCTTGGCTTGGCTAAAGGCTGCCATCTGCTGCTTCGCGACCTCTATACCGGCATCAGCCATATAGAGCGCCTGTGTGGCGAATTTCTGATTCTGAGTGATTCCCTTCTCAGTTATTGAAAGCGTGGTTATTGCTAGAGACATTGCGGCCATCATGCCGGCTACAATGATGGCTATCACAAGTGCCACACCAGCTTCACTGTTGTCACTTATCTTCATCACAGACACCTCGGTCTCACAGTGGATGTGAGTCTGGTCCTATGCAGGCGTGATTGTTCACGCGAAGCGGTCTCAATTGTTACGATGAGTTTCCTTATGAGAGAAGGATCCGATGGCATAGCATCGAGGGTTCCATCCTGAAGCCCGTAGTCAAGATCGAATGTCGAAACATATTCAGCAATGACCCTTGGCTCTTGTGTTCCTTCCTGACGCATCAGCCTTGGACATGTTGAATCCTCGAGGTCAACATAGTAGGTAATGAGGTTGACCTTGAAAACTCTGCTTCCGGGTGCATAGCCTCCTGGTGGCCAGGGTCTGTGACCTCCAGGCTGATTGAAGGGGGAGCTTGGGTTGTGTTGTAGCATCCTGGCCGAAAGCTGCACATGCGTTACCTGAAAAAGGTTGGCGAATGAGCCGTTGGTTATGACAACGAGATCGCCTTCGCTGAAACCATCAGCACTTTCGACCTTTATCTCTGAACTTGCATTTGGCATTTGTTGGCGGATTGTCGTCTCCACATCTCCAAACTTCCCAAGAATTCTGAAACTCTCATGTTGCCCATTGTTTTCCAGAGGTGCGATAGGATAGAGAATGAGTGAGTCACCATCTTCCTGTGATGTTACCACTGGTATGGAGATACCCGTTCCAGCCATTCTTGCCTCTGAAACAATGAAATCAATGGCGGCACGAGCATTCTGGCGAGATTCAAGTACATGGTCTGTGATGTCACTGGCGTTTCTCGCTCGACCCAGGATGCCGAGTACAACCCCCACTGCTGCAACGAACATCACGCTGGCAACGAGGAGCTCAATCAGGGTAAATGCCCTTTCGCATTCCCTCGAAAACAATTTCCTGCCATTTGCTTTCATCTTTCCTACCTTCCAGCACTGGCCAGTACGGTTGATATGTCAACTTTGATTGAAGGTTCGACTTGTGACGTAACTGTAACGGTGATAAACTTGCAGCCAACCATAGGCTGATCCTCGGTTACCTCCCAGGTACGCAGGTATACGCCATCTATTGGATTAAGGCTGTCAGCATGGGTATAGCCAGGCTCGAGCTCAGGTGCATCGTATGCAGTCATATGAAAATCCTCGAGCTTCTGTTTGCAGAGCTCAACAGCCTCGGTTGCCGTTCCCGACTTGTTCACATCTTCCATGGAAAGGGGGAAGACAATTGCTAGTCCCAGAATGCCTATGGCTATGACAGTTAGCGCCACTACTATCTCTATGACTGTAAAACCTTCATCAGCTCTTGCCATAGCTCAATCCACCTTACAAAGCCCACTGGGTCTAATCTCAATCGTTCTTGATCGATCTGCGTTGCTAATAGTGATGTGTCCACCTGTTGTCCCGCTTTTGAGAGTCCCTTTGGGAAGAAAGACGACAACACCCGGTGGGTCAAGATCGATTTCTGAGAATTCATAATCGTCGCCAAGTTCCCTGGTTGCTAAAATTTCTTCCCCCGTATCTATCTCACCGTCTGCGCGATCCTCAGGTTGCCCGTTACCGTCATCTATGAAAATGACATACTCATTGAGATCGGGATCAAAGATGATAGAATGTGCTTGAGAGGTTGCAATTGCCTTCTGGCGCGCCAGCCACAGATCCGTAGCGAGGCGCAGTGCACTTGACTTAAGTCCACTTGATTGGCTAAATGATTTGAAAGCCGGGATGCTTGTAGCAAGGAGAATGCCCACAATAGCAACAATTGCTAGCAGTTCAATTAGAGTGTAACCTGTTTGCCTCTGCATCTCATATTCCCACCTTTATGCGGTGTCTCACTTATGGAGCTTTGCATGGACTGTACCAGCATGATCACTTTCCATCAGCCCTGAGGTCTGGGTATTTTGTTGTTTTCCAAGGGATTACCCTGCGGACGCGCTTGAGGGTGGAAGCCATCCTTTGCAAGAAGCACGTATCAGCCGCAAGATGCAACTTTTTGGAGACTATAGCCCCAAAGCGGAAGGTAACTACATGGTGCAAAAGATCAGCCGACTCAGGCGCCTTACGGGCCAGGGCAGCAAGCCTGCATTCATGGCTACAATAGTGTGCGGAGCGAGAAGCAGCACCAAACGTAGCATCTATTCTTCCTGACTTGGCAGGTTTCTCATATTAGGAAGGCTTCTTATATAGAAACATTCCCCTTCATATCTGACCTCAACAAGCTTGCCACTCGCAAGGAGATCCTCAACCGTGCTCCACGAAGCACCTGCCTTCGCAAGCAATTGGAGAACACTTTGCTTTCTCATAGGGTGAACCGCCGTAGCTCCCAGAATATCGCTTGTAACATCTCCTGTGAAGCCAAAAGGTTGGGTCTCATGCCCCATAAGGAGCTCGGAACTTAAGGAAAAAGATGTGAATACATGATGAGCCATGTTAAGGGTAGCCTCAGTGGGCGGCCTCACCCAGGGTTCTGCGGGCGGGCGTGTCGGGACTGATATGTAGCTGGTCTCGGGCTTGATCTGAGAAATGAACTCGGCAATTGATCTAACCTCATCCTCGCTTTCATTTACACCTCTTACAAGCATTGTCTCTGTCGTCAAACATCCTTTGAAAGAGCTCGAAAATTCCATGATGCCATCAAGTATTTCGGCCAGCTTCAGCCCACGATAGGGTCTGTTGATTCTATGCCATGTGCGTGGGCTTACTGCATCTATCTTTACCGACACCCAGTGAGCTCCTGAGATGGCTTGCCTAACTTGAGGCACTGAGAGCAAAGATGAATTGGTAATGACAGCTACAGGGATCGCAAGATTCTTAAGAAGCTCAATCGTTTCAGCAATTCTCGTGTCAAGTGTCGGTTCGCCGTCAGGAACAAAGGATAGGTAATCAATTCCTTCACCATGTGCCCTTAGAGATGCAACTCGCTTGCTGACCTCTTCCGCTATTACCTCAGGATCATAGAACGCTTGCCTCGAGATTTGCATTCGGTGGGTCCTTCCTATCTGGCAATAGACGCACGAATATGAACATGTCTTAGGTGGAATATTATTTATGCCAAGGCTCTGCCCAAGCCTCCGCGAAGGTACAGGTCCAAAAACAAGCATCATTCAGCCTTCTTGCCTGAGATGACTACGAAGCCACCTTTACCATAGCCGCTCAAGGTTTCCTCAACCGTATCGATTTCATCAGGAGACCTAAAAATAGTCTGAAAGAATTCGAAGCTTCTAAAGCCAGCGTCTTTCAGCATCTCCACGATCTCGCTGACGGAGAAGAACCTTGCAAGCTCATAGAATTTGCTCTTCTTTTTCTGGTATTTCTTTCCGAGAAAGCTTTCGCGATCTATGATGGCAACAATGATCCTCCCCTGGCTCTTGAGAATGCGTCTTGTCTCGTCTATGACTCTAGCGGGTTCGTCTACAAAGCAGATGGTGATGGCTATCAAGGCATATTCGAATGTTTTATCTTTGAATGGGAGGTGCTCGCCTAAGGCAGCAACGGCATTGATGCCTCTTTGCTTTGCCAATTTCAGCATGTTTATGGCGGGATCTATACCGAACGGTATTCCAAGGGAAGAAGCAAATCGACCCGTGCCGACACCAATCTCAAGCCCAACTCCACCATAGGGTAAAGCCTTTCGGATAGCCTTAACCTCTGAAAGATAGACATTCTTATTCTTTTCATACCATCGGTCATATTCTTCAAAATGGTCTTCAAAGATGCTCACGGTGTCTCTTTGCACGATCCTTTCCACTATTGCTGACTGCCTAATTGTAATGCTTCCGGTAGCAAAAGCCAGTGCAAAACCAATTCTTCAATTCAGGGAGGTGACCCGAGAGGTTTCTCAGGTAAGAAGTTTTAACTCGCTCGGCATTCTTTGCTAACATACGCAAAGAACTTTGGTCAATGCCAAGGAGAAAGGGGGGTGTGACATCGCAACAAAGAAGCTTCTGGACATGCTGAACAGGGCAATAGCCCGTGAGATTCAGGTTTCCATTCAGTACATGTGGCAGCATGTTCTCTGGAAAGGTATTGATGGCTTCGCTGTTAAGGACGTACTTAAGAACATAGCCATTACAGAGATGAAGCATGCGGAGGATATAGCCGAACGCCTTGCTTGTCTGGGTGGAATTCCCACAACTAAACCTGAGCCCATTTTTGTTGGCAAAACCCTCAACCAGATGCTCAAGCAGGATGTGAAGGATGAGCAGGGAGCTATAAAGCTCTACAGAGAGATCATCGCCCAAGCAAGAAAAGAAGGCGATGACACTACTATGAGGCTCTTCAGAAGGATACTTGAGGATGAGGAAGGGCACCTTGATACCTTCCAGGGACTCCTCGGCAAGTAACAGGGCGTTTGCTTGACTTTCACCTGCAAAGGTGATACGATTAGTAATCGGAGCGGGACGCAGGCTGGTGCGTTCCGCTTTTGGCTTTTGTGGAAAGGTCTTGACATGAGAGAAAAGGCAAACCTGTTTTGGCTGGTGTTTCTTACCTTGCTCACTCTTGTCTCGATTTTTCCACCAGTTCAAGCTGCACTGCGTACGGTTTTATTGGAGCAGGCAACCAATGTGGGGTGTGGCTGAGCTGCTTGCCTGAATCCAGGTCTGGATTCACTGCTTGCCGACTACGGCAGGGTTGATGTCGTCATAATTCGCTATCATGGCTGGAAGCCCTGGGAATTCGATCCTTTCTACAATGCGAATCCAGAAGAGGTCGATGCCCGCATCGCCTACTACGGCATAACCGCTGGACCAGCCCTTTTCGTTGATGGCGAGCAGACTGAGAACACTTGCCTCTTGGAGAACGTGAAAGACACTGTAGATTTGCGCCTTAGTGTAGTAAGTCCTATCTCGATCGCGGCAATTGACTCAATAGGTGCTGACTCTGGCTTCGTCGATGTCACCGTTGTTGCTGAGTCGTCACCCTCCTCTGATTCACTTGTGTTAAGAGCTGCTGTTATCGAGGATAGCATCTATTATGAGGCTCCCAATGGCCAAACTATTTTCAATGCTGTCTTCAGAAAATTCATCGATGATCCAGATGGTTTTCCTATCGATATTGCTCAGGGAGACACTGTCAGGATGAATCTTGCATTTGAGGTGGACGCTGATTGGGAGCCTGCAAACCTGAGTGTGATCGTCTTTGTTCAGGATGAATCAACTAAAGCCATCTTAGGAGCAACTTCATCGAAAGAGCGCCCTGAAGGTTGGGCACGCTATGTTGCTCCCATTCAGGGTAGAGTCGAAAGATGTGGGTATTCGGTAACTTTTCCATCAACCCTTTTCAACAGGGGCTCGGATACCGATACCTTCGACATAGAACTTCAAACCGACATGCCTCAGGATTGGTCAGCTAATCTTGCTATCTCAGGGGGCATTCCACTAGGCTCGAGCGTTGTGCTTGAACGCGACAGCTCATGTACGATTGATGTCACGATTGAGTGTGGCTATGAGCCAGGGACCGGGAATGCCAGGGTAAGAGCTCAGTCTCGGCGGGATCCATCTTTTGAGCGCTCTCTTGCTTTCTTTGCAGCAGCCGGCATCTGTGGCTTACTTGTGGATGATGATGGTGGCCAGAGCCTCGAGACCTATTTCGAAAGCGCCCTCGATTCTCTTGGTATCTCCTACGGGGTATGGGATCGCAGCGTCACCTTGCCGCAGACATCAGACCTTGATCTCGTTGATTTCACAATCTGGTTTACTGGAAGTCATGCACCAACGCTTAAGTCTGACGACCGTCAAGTGCTTGCATCCTATCTCAGCGGTGATGGTAGACTCTTTATAACTGGACAGGACATTGGCTATGGTCTATGTGACATAATCAGCGAAGAACACAGTGAAGAAAGCCAGGACTTCTATGAAACCTATCTTCACGCAAGTTTTGTCCAATCCAATTCTAATCTTTTCGAGCTCTTCGGCAGACCAGGTGATCCCATAAGTGATGGGCTCGCACTTTCAATTGAGGGCGGGGATGGAGCCAACAATCAGAATTTTCCTGATGTGATAGATTCAATTGCTCCTGCAAGGGTTATCTTTGATTATGGCGATCCCCTTAAACATGGTGGCATACGATATGAATCTGACTCATCGAAGGTTGTCTATCTCTCCTTTGGCTTTGAGGCAATCTCAAGCGCTGCCGACAGAATCACTCTGCTATCTCGGATTCTCAACTGGTTTGGAGGACTTAGCGCTATTGGTCCTGCCGATATCAAGCCCTCTATCAATGTTTATCCCAATCCAGCTCTTACCTATTCAGTTATCGCAATGGCAGGTCATAGCAAGCCCCAGGAAGTTAAAATCTATGATGCCCTCGGAAGGCTTGTGAGAAGTGCCATAGTTGGTGGAGGCAAAACCTATACATGGGATTTGAAGGACACCCATGGCAGGGACGTCTCACCAGGCATCTATTTCCTCAAGGCTGGTGAGGAGACAAGGGCGAGGAGAATCAAACTCATCATTCTCAGATAGGCGGTCTCGAGCCTAAGAGGCTAAAAGCAAATTAGCCGGCTTTACTGTGTCCCCTTTCAAGAGTTCGCCTCCTACCGGCATCACGAGCTTGACAAGCAATCGCTTTACCCTTATGCTCGACTTTATAGATTACGCTTTTTCTATTCAATATCTGGGAACATCTCTTCCAGGAGATTGTGATGGTTCGTGAAAAGTGCAAGCACAGCTGGAAGATGACCAATGTTCGCGATGGATTCATTGTTACAGAAAGGTGCTACCACTGTAATAAGTTGCGCGTTTTCTTTTCCTATGAGGAAGTTCCTCCCAAGGATGAATACAAGGAGGGCGAGCACT
This sequence comes from bacterium, assembly GCA_029933125.1. GTDB lineage: Bacteria > Arandabacterota > Arandabacteria > Arandabacterales > Arandabacteraceae > JALGWB01. The sequence goes on from JAOZOU010000006.1 coordinate 181,029, forward strand.
ATTGGAACTACGCTGGAAGTGCTCAGTCGTTCAAATTCGACATGGAGTGTACAAAGTGTGGTAAATCAGTCTCATTCGAATCCCTGATGGGACTTATGCACTGCGTAGGATGCAATGCCCGTTGCCACCTAAATATTCTTTCACAGATTGGTGAAATGCAGAACATTTGGCTTTTTGCTGCGCTTGCTTATCATCTTGGAAACGAGATAGATCTGCCGATTGAGAATCTGGAGGTGCTCACCGACTATTTCACTTCAAGGTTGCGTACGCCGGGTAAGAAGATTTTGGTTGTGCCCGGCTCATTAAGGCACGATCCTGATACTTGCCGTGGTGAGATGCTGAAGGATGTTGGCATGTTGAGCCTTACCCCAGAGACTTAATAAAAACCAAGGAGGCTGAGTCGTGACTGTCAAGGAACTCCAGTCCAAACTGAAACTGAAACCGCTAAACGATGTAAATGACAAGGAAATCGAGGGAGCCTTCATCTCCGATATGGTCAGTGATGTCATGGCTGGAGCACAACCTGGAAACGTGTGGGTAACAGTCCAAACCCACAAGAACATTATAGCAGCTGCAAATCTTGTTGATATCCCTGCCATCATCGTCGTCCGCAACAAGCAGGTGCCCGAAGATACATTGCAAATGGCTGATCGGGTCGGTGTAACGGTTTTTAATACCGATTTAGATTCATACAGCATTGCCATAAAGCTCTATGAAGCAGGCATAAAGCCCGCAGGCTAGTCCAGATTCACACATATAGCGGGGCCGGCTCAGCGGCTGGCTCAGCGAACAGAGGTGTGATGGGGTTTGCCAAAACTTGATGCCAGGAAATTGCTTGACCTGAAGGAATCCCTCAAAGCCTCAAAACAAGCAAAGCCCCTGATCGTTGTCCACATGGGAACTTGCGGAATAGCATCTGGTGCCGAAGAGGTGCTCACCTACTTGCTGGAGCTTGTGCGTGAGAGTGGCGACGACATCATAATCAAAACCTCGGGTTGTGCTGGTCTCTGCTCGAGGGAACCCATGATCACGGTTAAGATGCCAGAGAAGCCACCTGTCAAGTACTGTCAGATTGACAGGTCGAAGGCTAAACGCATATACGCTGAACATGTGAAGGGTGGTAAGCCTGTCAGGGAATACGCTATCGGCTACGGTTGCGAAATGCTCTATTAGCTTTCCAAGGACAAGACGTTGGTTGAACTTGTAGTCTTTGTTTTCGAGCAACTAGCGAAGAGACGTCAAGAGCTTCAAGAGGCATTCCAATCTCAGGGCTACAGGGTTCATGCCGCTGCCGAGAGCGCTGATCTCGTTTCGGAGATTCAAGCCCTTCGACCTCACCTCGTGGTTCTTGATCTCGACCTGCCACAGGATCGAGGTCTTGCTTTGCTCAAGAGCATCCACGATATGATGCCTTCGCTACCTGTTGTGGCAGAAACTACCAGACCGACAGTTGAGGGAGCAGTCGAGGCGATGCGGAGAGGTGCTTACAACTACGTATCCAAGCATTCACCACCTCAGGTCATCGTCGATACCGCGGCTCATGCGCTTGAGAAGGAACGGCTGCGAGTGGAAGCCCTAGTTAAGACACAGGAGAGAAGAGTTCGGTCCATAGATTATCCTGAAATGGTTGCTGAGATTGAATATATTCTTGCCAATAAGGGACACTCTGAAGCAGCCCTGATTTCGTGTCTTCAAGATATCCAGAAAGAGCTCAACTACTTGCCTCAGGATGCTCTGAAACTTGTCGCTGCTAGGGTTGGTGTGGGTCTTCCCCGTGTCTATGCGATCGCCACCTTCTACAAATCTTTCAGCCTCCGTCCGCGTGGAAGGCACCTGATACACGTGTGTCTCGGGACAGCATGCCATGTCCGTGGGGGAGCCAAGCTCCTCGAAAGCTTTGAGCGGGAGCTTGGCCTGCAAACCGGTGGCACGACTTATGACAACCGTTTCACGCTTGAGTCAGTGCGATGTGTGGGGTGCTGTGGGCTGGCACCGGTTGTCATGGTAGATGGTAAGTTTTATGGCAAAGTAACCCAGGAAAAGGTCCCCGAGATTATTCAACGCTATGATTAGGAAGGCAAAACATAAGACGCCTCGTAAGACGAAGGCCAAAGTAGCAAGCAAGACAATCAACATCTGCCACGGCACATCCTGCATCGAGGCTGGTTCGGGGCAGTTGGAAGTGGCTTTTGAAGCTGCCCTGCGACACAAGAGCTTATCAGCTGATGTCAAAGTGCGACCAGGCAGGTGTATGGGATATTGTCATGTGGCGCCTGTTCTGACAATTGAACCTGATGGTGTCACCTACGGGAATGTGAAGTTGAGTGATGTAGAAAGGATCATAGACAAGCATGTGATAGGTGGGAAGATCTTGAAAGACCTGCTTGTGCCTGCTGAACCCGCCTATCCCTCACTTCAGCCGCTTAGCAGGGCTGGATTTTTCGAGAAGCAAGTTCTTATCGTCATGCGGAACAGAGGCAGGATCGATCCCGAATCGATTGAGGACTACATCGCCAATGATGGTTATCAAGCACTGGCTAAAGCGGTCTCGGAGATGGAACCTGAGCAGGTGATTGATGAGGTCAAGCGGGCTGACCTCAGGGGTAGGGGTGGAGCTGGCTTTCCAACGGGACTCAAATGGGAGATCTGCAGGCGATCGAAGACTTCCGAAACCAAGTACATTGTCTGCAACGCCGACGAGGGGGATCCCGGCGCCTTCATGGATAGAAGTCTACTGGAGTCAGATCCTCACGCTGTCGTCGAAGGGATGATTCTCGGCGCGTACGCAATAGGTGCCTCTCATGGTTTTGTCTACGTAAGAGAAGAATATCCCATAGCCCTTGAGCGCATAGTTGGAGCCATCGAGGCTGCGAGGGACTATGGATTGCTGGGAGAAGGCATCCTTGGCTCTGATTTCTCCTTTGATATATCGGTGGTGAGGGGTGCGGGAGCCTTTGTTTGCGGTGAAGAGACTGCTCTGATGGCTTCGATCGAGGGTAAGGATGGTCGACCCAGACCTCGTCCTCCTTTTCCAGCCGAAAGGGGGTTATGGGGGTGTCCAACCAATATCAACAACGTTGAGACATGGGCAAATGTACCGCCAATCATCCTGAAAGGTGGTGAGTGGTATGCCTCCATAGGAACTGCGAAGAGCAAAGGAACAAAGGTCTTCTCGCTGGTGGGCAAGGTGAAGAACACAGGTCTGATTGAGGTCCCGATGGGAACAACTTTGAGGGAGATCATCTACGACATCGGTGGCGGTGTATTGCGTGATCGAAAGCTCAAGGCTGTTCAGACGGGAGGTCCTTCAGGAGGATGCATACCAGCTTCCCTCATAGACCTTCCTGTTGATTATGAAGAGCTCAGCAAGGCGGGCTCAATCATGGGTTCAGGTGGACTCATCGTCATGGACGAAGATACCTGTATGGTTGATGTTGCCCGCTATTTTGTGAGGTTCCTTGAAGAGGAATCCTGTGGCAAGTGTACCCCATGCCGTGAAGGCCTTACACGGATGAGGCAAATCCTTGATAGAATCGTTGAGGGCAAGGGCAAGAAGGGCGATATCGAGCTTCTTGAAGCGCTTGCCAAGGTTGTCAAGGATGCATCGCTATGTGGTCTCGGGGCAACAGCTCCCAATCCCGTATTGAGCACGCTAAAATATTTCCGCGACGAGTATGAAGCTCACGTCTATAGAAAGAGATGCCCGGCCAAGGTATGTAAGGCACTCATTGTCTACAGAGTTATCCCTGAGAAATGCACAGGTTGCCAAAGGTGTGTGCGTGCCTGTCCTGTTGGGGCAATATCAGGTCCAAGGGCTCAACCTCACAATCTTGATCAATCTTTGTGTATAAAATGTGGAGCGTGCTACGAGGTGTGTAAATTCGATGCTATTGCCGGCGATGCTATCTATGTGGAGTAAGGTGGAATGAAGCGTGAAGATAGTATGCGAATAACCATTGATGGGCGCAGGAGAAGAGCTGAGAGAGGGCAGACAATTCTTGAGGTTGCTCGTGAAGCAGGGATTGAAATCCCAACCCTGTGCTATCATGAAGCACTCACGCCCTGGGGAGCATGTAGGTTATGTGTTGTCGAGACCAGCATGGGGGGTAGGACACGCATCGTTGCCTCCTGTGTTACGCCTGCTGAGGATGGAATGGTTGTTAGGACTGACACCGATAGGATCAGGGATATACGCAAGATGATAATAACTCTGCTTCTTGCACGCTGCCCTGGAATTGAGATTCTTAAGAGCTATGCCAGGCAATTCGGAATTAAGAGGATTCCGTTTGAGAAAGGTAGTGAAGATTGTTTTCTCTGTGGCATGTGTGTAAGAGCTTGTTCTGAGATTGTGGGTGTGGGCGCTATCGATTTCGCCTATCGGGGAGTAAAGACCGACGTTGAACCGCCCTTCGGGGTTACCTCTAGTGCATGCATAGGGTGTGGAACATGTACAACCATATGCCCAGCAAGAACTCTGACACTTGAGAAGGTTTTTGCCAGACGGACAATGCATTGCAAAAAGGAAGAGATCGTGGGCAGATGCACAATTTGTGAAAGCTACTATTCGGGAGTCTGAATGCCCAAAGCAGCAAGTAAAGACAAGGCATCTTCGAAGGTTGGTATCATAATTTCCCAGTTTGAGGGCGATCTGGCTCATATATTTGATCTTCCTGCAATTTCAAAAGCTGCAAAAGCCAATCCACAGGTTGGTGCTTTTGAGATTCAATCCTTTCCCTCCTCGAGAAAGCAGGTTGCCGAAATAGCCGAGCGCCTTACCAGAAAGGGAATTAAGAGGTTTGTGGTAGCCGGCTGCAGCGAGCGTCTTTATGGGAAAGTCTTTCGAGACACCTTTGCCCAGTTTGGTGTACCAAGGACAATGATTGAATTTGCAGACATCCTTACAGGTCGAGTTTGCCGAAAGGGAGCCAAGGCGGACACTTCGACTGCGATAGAATTGATAAACCTGGCACTTGCTAAAGTCACAACGGCGTTGGAACCAGAGATAATTTCGGTTGATATAAAACCTCTGGCTGTTGTCATAGGTGGTGGCATTGCTGGGATTTCAGCTGCTTTGGGCCTGGCTACGCGTGGAGTAAAAGTTAAGATCATAGAGCGCGGCGACCGTCTTGGCGGACGTCTCAATCTCCTTAACAGGATCTTTCCTACCTACAGTCGTGCATCTCAGTTTCTCGAGGAGCAGGTTAAAAATCTTAAAGAGGCTGGTGTTGATGTCCTTACGGGTGTTGAGCCCATCGGTCTTGAAGGACACGTCGGCAACTACACACTTGAGCTCGCGGATGGAAGTAGCATTGATTGTGGGGTAATCATTGTTGCTACCGGTGCTGATCTTTTTGTTCCAAAGGGAATGTATGGCTATGGAGAAAGACAAAATGTAATCACACAGCTCGAGCTCGAAAGGAAACTCCTCAACAATGAGAAGCCTGGCTCCAACATAGTCATGATTCAGTGTGTTGGCTCACGTAACGACGAGCGTCCATATTGTTCCCGTATATGCTGCACAGCTTCAATCAAGAACACCATTACAATTAAGGAGCAATTTCCCAAGGCACGCCTAACTGTGCTTTCGAGAGGAATTGCTGAATATGCTGGCGATCTTGACAGAGCAAGGGACATGGGGGTTGAGATAATCCGCTACTCGCCCGAGAGGCCTCCGCTTATCAGGGAAAACATGGTTGAGGTCTTCGATGAGATATCAGAAATGGAAACCCATATTCCTTTTGACCTTGTGGTGCTTGCCGTGCCTATGGTGCCTTCTGAATCTAATCGTAAGCTGGCGGAAATTCTACGCATTCCCCTTGATCCCTATGGTTTCATGATCGAGCCGCACCTGCGCCTAAGACCTGAAGAGCGGGCGCCAAGAGGCATTTTCGTTGCTGGAACCGTCCACTGGCCTGCAACAATAACTGAATCAGTTGTTCAAGGGTATGGAGCCGCCTCAAGGGCTTTCGAGCTCTTGCGAGCTGGCAAGATCACACGTGAGGCTATAACAGCAAGGGTTGTTGAGGAGCTTTGCAGAGGATGCAGGCGGTGCTATGACGCCTGTGAGCACAGCGCAATAGAAATGGTGGAAGATGACATACCTGTTGCGAGGGTCGTAAAGATCCACTGCACGGGATGTGGAGTTTGCGTCTCTGTCTGCCCATCTGGGGCGATGACCCTGCCGGAGATTACGCCTCAGAGTCTGAAAGCCACCGTTGAAGTCTTGAGGAGGAACTAGAGATCGCAGCAAAAATCACAATTGTAGCCTGTAAATGGCATCCGCTAACAGCCATGGAGAATGCTGCCAAGGATGGCTTCTGCCTCAACCCGGGCACAAGTGTTATTCCTGTCAAATGTAGCGGGCTCATAAAGGTTTCATTCCTTCTTAGACTTTTTGCCAAAGGCTCCGACGGAGTTCTTGTTCTTGGTTGTCTCGAACAGGATTGTAGATACTTCAATGGCAGTATTCGTTGCGGCAAAATTGTGGATGAGACTCGCAAGATACTTGAGCTTGCTGGAATCGATGCGACAAGGCTTGGCTTCCATCTCATCTCAGAGAGCCAGGGGAGAGAGTTCAAGAAGATATTCAGACGATTCGTAAAGCAGTTTAGCAAGCGAGGGCGCCGTGTCGCTACGTCAAGCAGTCGTTAGGTCTCGAGCATATCTTTGCCTTGAATGCGGTATCTGTACAGGGAGCTGCCCCGTATCACGATTCAATGCAGCATATTCACCGCGCCTGACGGTTGAAAGAGCACTTCTACTTGATGAAGAAGAAAGCCTCCATGATCATGAGATTTGGGCATGCCTTACCTGTGGGACTTGTGATGTGCGGTGTCCATCGACTGTTGACTTCACTGGCTTCATGAGGGATTTAAGAGAGCGAGCGAGAAAGGCTGGAAATGATGGTATCTGTACTCATGCCGAGACAATTGAAGCAGTTCTGGATCTACAACTTTCCCCCAACTTCAGAAGATCTACTTCCTGGTTAAGGTCCTTACAAACCTCATCCAGAGGAAAGGTTTACTACTTTGGTGGATGCCTTCCTTTCCTCGATGTGATTTTCGAGGATATAGGTTTTGAAGGGACTAAAATTGGAAGATCAAGTGTGCGCCTTCTCAATGCACTAGGTATAAGACCTGCGGTAAGCTGTGATGAGGTTTGCTGTGGGCATGATGCCTATTGGACTGGACGGATTGATCTTGTCAGGACATTGGCAGATATCAATGTGAAGGCTATTCGCAGGACTGGCGCGAAACAGGTGATCTTCTCATGTCCGGAATGCTTCTACATGTTCAAGCATATCTATCCCGACATAGTTGGTGATCTCGGTTTCGAACCTGTCTACATTCTTAATGTCCTTCTTGAGGCGATCGATAAGGTCAAGTTTAAGCCTGTGAATGCGAAGGTAACCTATCAGGATTCGTGTCGTCTTGCTCGGATTGAAGGAATGGTTACCGAACCCAGACAGGTTCTTCAGGCTCTGCCCGATGTTGATTTTGTTGAGATGCAGCGTATGGGTAAGGATGCCATTTGCTGTGGTTCGAGCAATTGGGTTAGCTGCTCAAGGGTTAACAAGCAGATACAGATTGATCGCCTCACCGAAGCTGCTTCAACTGGTGCCAAGATCTTGGTGACATCCTGTCCCAAGTGCAATATCCACCTGAGATGTGCCTTGAGGGATGAAGATTGTAAAGTTGATATTGACGTAATTGACCTGATGGTGCTTCTTGCAAGTCACCTGGGAGGTGGAAAGCGTGGAACCTAGAGCAGCAGTCATAGGGGGAGGTATTGGTGGAATTCAAGCCGCTCTTGATCTTGCTGAGATGGGTATTGAGGTCTTGTTGGTTGAGAAGCAGCCCAGTATTGGCGGCGTGATGGCGCAGCTTGATAAGACCTTCCCCACGAACGATTGCTCTATATGAATTCTTGCGCCCAAGATGTTGGATGCCGGTCGGCATCCCAAGATCAGGATCCTGGCTTATAGCGAAGTTGAAGGACTCAAGGGGCGAGATGGAAACTTTGAAATCAAGATCCGAAGAAAGGCACGCTATGTCAAAGAAGATGTTTGCAATGCATGTGGAATGTGCGTCACCAAATGTCCAGGTAGGGCTCTTGATGCATTCGACATGGGTTTAAGGAAACGCACAGCAATCTATCTTTACTTTTCCCAGGGTATCCCAGCCGTGATGACCATCGATCCTGAACATTGCATCTATTTCACAAAGGGCAGATGTAGAACCTGTGAGAAGGTCTGCGATAAGGGTGCAATAGATTTTGAAATGAAGGCCAGAGTGGAAACCTATCCCGTCAATGCCGTCATTCTTGCAACTGGACTTGACATCCTCGATCCTTCCCATCTTACACACTATGGGTATGGAAAACTTAAGAACGTCATCACGGGTCTCCAGTATGAGCGCTTGATAAATGCGACAGGGCCAACTGGCGGACACCTCGAGCGACCTTCCGATGGCAAGCTTGCCAAGAAGGTCGCCTATGTGCAGTGTGTTGGCTCAAGAGATCTCAATAACTGTGCCTATTGCTCGAGCGTATGTTGTATGTATTCCATAAAGGATGCAATGCTTGCTCGGGAGCATGATCCCGAATCTGACTCCTACATCTTCCATACTGATCTCAGGAATGTCGGCAAATGGTTCCAGAAGTATGAAAAAAGGGCTCGTGAGGAATATGGTGTCAATTTCATAAGAGGTAGAGTTGCCCAGATAGAAGAGGATGAGGAGTGTAATCCAATCGTCTGGTACGAGGACACAAGGCTTCAGGAGGTTAAAGCGCTAAAGGTTGAGATGGTTGTACTGGCTACAGCTGCAACTCCTGCAAAAGGTGCTAGAGGTCTTGCCAGGCTTTTGGGTGTGAGGACGGATCCGTATGGTTTCATACAGACAAAACCAGATGAACCTGCTGACACTTCACGGCCAGGCATCTTTGCATGTGGCTTTTGCAAAGGACCTTGTGATATCCCCGAGGCTGTGAGTCAGGCAAGTGCAGCTGCGGAGAGAGTAGCAGCCTTTATCAGCCAGACTGCTGGAGTATAGAAGGTGAAGAACTCGAAAAGAAGTTCAGGTGATAGTACTGCTCCGAGGATCGGAGTATTCGTTTGTAACTGCGGAATCAACATAGCGGGCTTTGTCGATACTAAGGAAGTGGCGGAGTATGCGAAGACCCTGCCAAATGTGGTTTTCGTGCGTGAAAATCTTTATTCATGTTCTGAGGCTGGCATAAGGGATATAAAGCAAGCAATAATTGAGAACAAGCTTGAGCGGGTAGTGGTTGCTGCTTGCACACCGAGGACTCATGAGCCCACTTTCCGAGCTGCTTGCGAGGAAGCTGGAGTCAATCCCTATTACTTCGAGTTTGTGAATATACGTGAACATTGTTCATGGGTTCATAAGGACTCGCGTGATGATGCCACTGAGAAGGCAAAGGATCTCATAAGGATGGGTGTTGCTCGGGCAGCATATCTTGAGCCTATGGAGCCGATCATCGGCGACGTGACCAAGAAAGCACTCGTAATTGGAGGCGGAGTATCAGGTATGACAGCTGCCCTCGAACTTGGGTCACGTGGCTTTGATGTGGTTCTTGTAGAGAAGGATAAGGCACTCGGTGGCCTGCTCAGAGCACTAGATGAGATCTATCCTTGGGGAAATAAAGCCAGCACTTACCTTAAGCAACTTGTTGAAAGCACCAAGACCAACACGCATATAGAGGTTTTGACATCAACCGAAGTTACGGATGTCACGGGGTATGTCGGCAATTATGATGTTAAGCTTTCGACACTTGAGGAACCCATCAGGGTTGGAGTGATAATCGTTGCTACTGGTGCTGTCCCGCTTGTTCCTGAAGGCGCTTATGGCTATGACGCCAGGAGCAAGATAAGCATGTACGAGCTTGAGGTAATGCTTAAGCAGGGTAAATCGCCTGGCAAGCGAGTTGTCATGATCGGCTGTGCTGGGGTTCGATCGAATGAGCGACTCTACTGTTCACGGATCTGCTGCATGACAGCAATCAAGAATGCCCTTCTCTTGCGTAAGCGCTATAAGGCACAGGTAACTGTTCTCTATCGCGACTTGATGTGTTACGGGACACGTAACGAGGAAATTCTGGCTGAGGCCAAGAAAGCAGGGGTAAGATTCATTAACTTCAGCGATGAAGAACCTCCGCTTGTTGAGAAGGAGGCTGTTAAGGTAAAAGGAGCGATCCTTGGCAGAGAGATTTCACTTCCTTATGATAAGGTTGTGTTAACGAGTGCTCTTTCTCCCGCACCAACGAACGAATCCCTTTCGCGAATGCTTAAGGTACCACTTGATGAGTATGGTTTCTTCTTAGAAGCTCATGTAAAGCTTCGACCGCTTGATTTTGCCACTGATGGCATATTCGTATGTGGAACTTCTCGCTGGCCTGCAACTATCACGGAGTGCCTTGAGCAGTCAATAGGTGCTGCATCGCGCGCCTCAACCTTCCTGGCGACAGGCAGTGCCAAGGTTGAGCCGATTGTTTCTGTTATCGATCCCGAGAAGTGTCGTGGATGTGGACTCTGTGTGGCAGTGTGTCCATACGGGGGAATCGAGCTTGTTGAAACCGATCAGGGTATCAAAGCAAGGACAATCGAGGTCGCATGCAAAGGATGTGGCACATGTGGAGCAACCTGCTACAGAGGTGCAATCACAATGCGCCACTATACCAATGAGCAATTGGTGGCTCAGATAAAGGCAGCATTTGCAAAGGTGTAACTATGGATTTTAGACCAAACATATTGGCTTTCTGCTGCAACTGGTGAGCTTACAGTGCAGCAGACCTCGCCGGGGTAGCGAGGCTTCAATATCCACCCGATGTGAGAGTGGTCAGAGTGATGTGTTCGGGTAGAGTAGATCCGCTCATGGTTGCAGAAGCATTTGCAGCGGGTAGTGATGGGGTCTTCATAGGCGCTTGCAAGCGAGGTGAATGCCACTATTCCACAGGCAATCTTCATGCAGAAGCAAGAGTGGAGCTCCTAAAGCATGTGCTTGAAGCAGCTGGTCTGAGTCCTGAGCGGGTTGTCTTACGAATGATGTCAAGCGCTGAAGGTAACAAGTTCGTTGAGTTTACGACTGAGTTTCAAAGGGTAATCACCGAGCTGGGTCCCCTCGGTCAAGCTGAGGGAATGGACAGGACGACTTTGGCGATAAAGCTGAGTGCCATAAGGGAAGCCCTTGGAGGAAGAAAGCTTCGCTGGGTTGTTGGGAAAGTGGTTGAATTCAAAAACAATGGCAATCTCTATGGGGAAAGGTTCACGGACCATGAGATAAAACGCCTTCTCCAGGAGGTTGGCATGGATGAGGTCAGGATAAGAGAAATAATTGAAAGGCTTAAGGATAAGCCTAAGTCGGTAAAGCAACTCAGCGAAGAGATCAATGCACCTTCAAGAGTGATTTTGAGACAGATGGCTGATCTTCGTAGAATGGGGCTTGCTGATATTGCTAGCGTGGATGGCAGAACACCTATATGGCAGCTCAAGGTGGATGCAAGGTATGAATAAGACTGACCAGAAGCGGTTGGTAATAGTGATCGGTGGTGGAATTGCTGGGCTTCAAGCAGCTCTTGAAGTTGCATCCTCCGGCAGTGATGTCGCTCTGGTTGAGGAATCACCTTTCCTTGGTGGATTGTTCTTTAAGGAGGAATCTTTGACAGTTGGCAATATGCCGGCACTCTGCTTTGCCTCAAAACTCATAAATCAGGTCCTATCTCACCCGAGGATAAGAGTACTTACAAATACGAAGGTTGAGCGTATTCGAAGCGGCGATGGAAAGGTAAGGATTGATGTTAAGATTCTGCCTTCAAGAGTTAATTCCGAGTGCACTTCATGTGGTGAATGTTTGCTTGTTTGTCCTATTAAGCCATACGATAGCTACAACGAGGGCCTCATGCTGAGGACAGCTATTGATTTTGCAGGACCTCGTAGCTTTGGTGGAACATATAACATTGAAAAAGAAACCCCAGCATGCCAGGAACGTTGTCCAGCTCACATTGACATAAGGAGATATGTGGGGCTCATTGCAACAGGCCGCTACGAGGAAGCTATCAAAGTAATTCGTGAGAGGAATCCTTTCCCAGCGGTCTGCGGACGCATCTGTCCTCATCCATGTGAGTCTGTCTGCAATCGCGGAAGACAGGACGAACCAGTCGCGATCGATGCTCTCAAGAGGTTTGTCTCTGAATACGAAATAGCTATGCGCAAGGCAGGAAAGTTTGTTCCTCCTAAGCCCAAGAAGGATAGAAAGATAAAGGTTGCTGTGGTTGGGGCTGGACCTGCTGGTCTAACTGTAGCTCATGATCTTGCTCTGGAAGGTTTCAGGGTGACAGTTTTCGAGGCAGCACCAGTACCTGGTGGCATGATGCACCTAGGCATTCCTGAGTACCGGCTTCCCAGGGACATACTCATGAGTGATGTTGAATACATAAGAGACCTTGGGGTGGAAATAAAGCTCAATACCCCCCTGACCAGGGAATTCACAGTCGATGACATCTTCAAGCAGGGCTATAAGGCTGTCTTCCTTGGAATCGGTGCCTATAAGGGGCTCAAGCTCAGGGTTCCCGGTGAAGATGAATACGAAGGATTTCTCGACTGCATAGAATTCTTAAAAAGGGTCAATCTTGGCGATAAGACCAAGCCAGGTAATAAGGTCATCGTAATCGGGGGTGGCAATTCAGCAATCGATTCAGCCCGAACAGCTTTGCGTCTCGGATGCGATGAGGTCACCATACTCTACAGGAGATCACGCAAGGAGATGCCTGCAAATCCATGGGAGGTCGAAGCTGCAGAACATGAAGGCGTCAAGATCCATTACCTTGCAGCTCCTGTGAAAATTCTTGGCAAGAATGGTAGGGTTACTGGCATGGTCTGCACAAAGATGAGACTTGGCAAGCTTGACGCCAGTGGCAGAAGAAGGCCTATCCCAATCGAAGGTTCGGAATTTGAAGTTGAGGCTGATCTTATAATCCCCGCTATAAGCCAGCAACCTGATCTCTCGTTCCTGCCGGAAAACCATGGCTTTGAGATCTCACGCTGGAATTCCTTCCTTGTTGATGAAGCCACTATGGCTACAAATCGTGAGGGAGTTTACGCTGGTGGTGATGCTGTTACAGGTCCGGCAACTGTAATTAAGGCTATCCAGGTTGGCCATGTAGCCGCCAATTCTATCAGGGAGTACCTTAGCAAGTGAAGAAACCAAAGTTCATACCCGAATACAAAGACATACCTTCAGAACGGCAAAAGATGCCCGAGCTCCCCATTGAGGAGAGAAAGCTCAACTTCAAAGAGGTCGAGCTCGGCTTTACAGAGGAGATGGCACTTAAGGAGGCAGCTAGGTGCCTCAGCTGCAGGCGATGTATTGGCTGTGGATTGTGTCTGGCTGAATGCGATCCCAAGGCGATTGTCTATGATCAAGAACCTGAGCGTTTGTTGCTTGAGGGCGATGCCCTGATCTATACAGGTGATGGCAAGATCTATAATCCGGATCGCGATTCCGCTCTCGGTTATGTCACCTGTACGAATGTGATAACGAGCTATGAATTCGAACGTCTCATCAGCCCAACTGGACCGTTCGGGGGCTATCTCCTGCGGCCATCGGATGGCGAGATTCCCCAAAGCATCGCATTCATACAATGCATTGGCTCGAGAAACGAGGCGATTGGAGCTGAATTCTGCTCGGTAACATGCTGTCGGCGCAGCCTCCTCCAGGCAAAGCGGGCGAGACAGCTTAGAGGTGATGTCAATGTCACCATCTTTCACAAAGGGCTTCGGCCCGTGGGTAAGGATGGTGAGATTCTTCTTGAGGAGATAGCGAAAAGTGACTGGGTCGAGCTAATTGAAGAGGAGGTGAAGGAGGTAAGTGAGGGTGAGGGTGGGAGTCTCAAGGTTAGATTCGGGGATGGTGGTGAGAGGAAATTTGACCTCGTTGTGCTTGCAGTTGGCATTTGGGCTCAGGGTGAGTTCAGAAAGTATGCGAAAGCTGCAGGTGGCTCCGTAAACAGATTTGGTTTTGTTGAGTGTAACCTTGAAAGGCTCATGAGCGAAGAGAGCGGTGTGGCTTTCGCCGGAGCTGCTTGTGGTCCAGCTTTGCCTGAATTTTCAATTGTAGGAGCGATGGCGGCTGCCTGCCTCCATCTTGCGCCTGGTGCTCAGGAGAAGTTTAGGAGTCTGAGTGGTGAATCTGTCGTGATCTATGGCTGCGCCTATGGGCTCAACTCAGCAGGTGTGGATGAAAGTCTTGTGAAAAGTCTCGAGACAAATGGCTTCAAGTTTGGCGGATTCTATTCTTATCTGTGCCATAAGGACGGCCGAAAGGCACTTGCTCAGGGTCTTGAAGAGGCTGCTCACATTGTAATACTTGGATGTCGCAAAGGAAGCCATGAAGCCCTCTTTGAGAGCATCCTCAATCTTGAGCAAGGAAGTATTGCCATAGTCGATGCCAAAGAAATCAATGGCAATCCTCTTGAGGCTGTCAAACGAGCCCTTGACTTGAGTCAAATCCCCAAGTCCAAGGAGAAACCGCCGCTTTCCGTAAGTATCATCGGAGGTGGCATATCAGGTCTTGCTGCTGCAAAGGGTCTTTTGCGAAATGACTTGGAAGTTCATCTTATTGAGAAGAGCGCTGATATTGGCCGAGGCTTAAGGCTTGCCGCAGCGAATGAGGGTATTGAACAGCAAAAGGTGGATGCCTTCATCGATTCCGTCACAAGCCATCCCAACATAAAGTTATACAAGAATGCTCACCTCCTGAGCTATCGAAAGGACGGTTCGAAATGTATCCTCTCGCTTGAATCAGACGGGGGCGAGGTTACGCTTGAATCTGGAGCAGTTTTGGTCGCAACGGGATCAGGTCGCTTTGATCCGGCACAGGCAGGGTATTCCGAGAGCTCAAATGTCCTTACTCAGGATGACTTTGCTGAGCTCTTGAATGGAGGCGAGGTTAAGGCGAAGCATATCATCATGATTCAGTGTATTGGTGCACGGGATGGGCAACATCGCTATTGCAGTCGCTTCTGCTGCAGGCAAGCTCTACAGAATGCGCTTACCTACAAAGCCAATGTGGAGGATGGCAGGGTCACAATCATCCATAAGGGATTGCGGCTTTACGGATTTGAGGAAATTCTCCTGGGCGAAGCTCTTGATAAGGGGATTGAATTTGTGAGTGCAGAGGGGAAGGTTGACATCTCAGGAGAGGGTCCTCTCAGGGTTAAGGCTCGAAGCAAGAATGAAGAGTTAGAGCTTGAAGGCGATATGGTTGTTCTCTCAGTCGCCCATGACAACACAGCGATACACACTATGCTTGCTGAGAAGACTGGGATTCACATCGACGATCTAGGGTTTATAGAGACACCAGAAGCAAGTGATCCCTTTAGAACGAGTGAAGATGGGATTTTTGTTTGTGGCTTTGCACGTAAGCCCATGGTTGCCGAAGAGGCTTTTCTTGATGGATTGGCAGCAGCCACGGTCGTCATAAGACGACTCAGGGCAGGGTGAAGGCATGAAACTCACGGAGATAAAAGAACTTCTTGATGCTGAAGTCATTACGGGTGCTAACCGTCTCGAAGATGATTTTCAGGAGGTATGCAGCGCTGATCTCATGAGTGACGTTCTAGCTTTTGCAACGCCAGGCACGATACTTGTGACAGGTCTGACAAATGTGCAATCGGTTATAACCGCTCACGTCGCTGAGGTTGGAGCAATTATCTATATCAGGGGCAAGCACCCTGAAGAGGATGCAATCAAGCTAGCTAAACAGAAAAATCTGCCGCTTCTGGCAAGCCCCTTATCAATGTTTGAAGCATGCGGTCGACTTTATGCGAAGGGGCTAAAATCGGGAAGTAATACTCCAAAGTGATGGAAGATGAAGTGCTATTTTTCCAGGAATTCTCAATAATGGGTAAGGATTTCTCAAATGCGGGGACAGTCTCGACACAGATCAAGGCGATACTCAAGGAGATTGGCTTTGACCCCGTCATCGTTAGAAGAGCTGCAATAGCAGCCTATGAGGCAGAGATGAATGTTGTGATGTATGCTGATCGCGGCGTGGTCAGGCTAAGGGTCACTCCACATAAGATAAACATAGAGCTCGAGGATGAAGGCCAGGGGATTGAGGACATTGAACTTGCCATGCAAGAGGGTTATTCAACAGCAACTCCCGAGATGAGAGAAATGGGTTTCGGGGCGGGGATGGGGTTGCCGAACATAAAGAGAAATTCCGATGAGTTTGAGATAACCTCAGAACGTGGCAAAGGTACAAGACTCAACATAGTGATTAACGCTCGATAGGGTTATGGAGAAATACTATCATCCAATCAAGTTCGTAGAAGAGCGATGTCAGGGAAGAATGAAATGCATGCGGGTTTGCCCAACACAGGCAATACGTGTGAAGCAGGGTAAGGCTAGATTGATTGAGGACCTATGTGTTGATTGTGGTGAGTGCATGAATGTTTGCCCCAGCGGTGCGATAGTGCCCTTGACGGATCCCTTCACTCGTTCTATGGATTTCAAGTACAAGGTAGCACTTCCATCGCCTGTGCTTTTTTCTCAATTCAGGCCAGACGTTGATCCGAGGAAAGTCGTAATCGCATTGAAACGGATTGGCTTCGACTATGTTTGCGATGTTTCTCGGGCATGCAGAGAAATCACCATAGCTCTTGAGGAATTTCTCGCAACCTATCGTGGTAGGCTTCCCCTGATTTCTTCCTTCTGCCCAACAGTTGTGAGATTGATTCAGGTGAAGTATCCTGATCTTACCGAACTTGTTGTTCCGATAGATGTTCCCAGAGAGATAGCTGCTCGCGATTTCAAGCACAATCTTGCACAGAAACTTGGTGTTGACATACAGGAGATAGGCATCATCTATATAACAACATGCCCAGCGAAGATAGTCTCGATAAAGCAGCCAGCAGAGAAGGAGAGATCCTGGATAGATGGAGCGATTTCGCTTATTGATGTCTTTGCTCCGCTTTTCTCTGCTGTTAGCGATGTCAAAGATGAAGACATAAGGGAGGAGGAAGTTGGAGAATTCACTTTTGATGCTGGATGGTCAATGCTTGGAGAGATGACGCATCTTCTTGGCTCGGAACGCTCGATCGCAGTTTCAGGTATGAGCGATGTCACCAAGGTGCTCGATGATATAGAAAGCTCGAAGCTCAGGGATATTGACTTTGTTGAGCTTTCCTCCTGCCTAGGTGGATGCATTGGCGGGTCCCTTGTGGTTGAGAATATGTATGTTGCCAGGAACAATCTCATCAAGCTCCTCGAGAAATTTCGGGGTACCACAACCGTCGACAGGAATGAGGTACTTGATAGATACAAGAGGGGATATTATTTTCTTGAACGTAAACTTGCACCGCGGCCGCTTAGGCCACTCGATCCTGATGTAGCCAAGGCTATTGAGAAGAAGAAGAAAAAGGATGCTATCTATGAGTCGCTCCCTAAGATAGATTGTGGCTGCTGTGGGGCGCCGACTTGCTTGGCATTTGCTGAGGACATAGTTCGTGGATATGCCAACCTTGAGGATTGTATTTATATGGGAGGTGTGAAACGTGGGCAAGGGTGATAGGCGTACAAGGAGAGGTAAGATTTTCCAGGGAACTACAGGAAAGAGTCGACCCAAGAAGAAGAAAAAGAAGAAGAAAGCCTAGGTTTGGGCTCGAAGCTTTTGTAACGTCATTTTGCATCAAGTTGCCTTAAGATTTCCTCAGTTGTTGTCACGTAAGCGAAGGCATAAGCAAGGTTCTTGAGTGAAGCCAGGTGGAACTCTGGCTCTGAGCTTGCTGTTGCATCGGCAACAAAGAACACCCTGAAGTCTCGGAAAAAGGCATCGCGTGCCGTTGACTCGCAGCAAACATTGGTGAGAACCCCAGTGATAATCACATCACTAACTCCAAGCCCTCTCAGATATAACTCTAAGTCCGTATTGTAGAAGGCGCTATAGCGATGCTTAAGGATCACCTTTTCCTTCTTGCGGGGCTTTAGCTTGGGGTAAATTTCCACACCTTTTGTCCCCTTCAGGAGGCTCTCACCTCTTTTTATCTCAGGCCACCACTGAGCGGTCATACCTCCGTCCACACTCGGATCCTCATGAACATGAGCTGTGTAGATGACCGGGATTCTTTTTTGGCGACATGTGGTCAAAAGCTTCTTCACATTTGGAACTATCTCGCGCGCATAGTGGAAAAAAACAGTTCCATCGTTTGAGAGGAATTCGTTTTGCATATCGATGATTATGAGGCATGAAGTCTTGCTTCTAAGTTTCATTCTATGGGTGTTGTACTTTGCTATTTCCTTTAGCCATCTGGCAGTCTGTTCTGTCCACATCCCTAAACCTCCTTTTCTTGCTTTTTCAAGGGAGCATATCCATCCTGGGGCACAAGATAAAGACTTTTGTGCTTGATGCCAGCTATCAGGATGGTAACCCGATGCTGTTTGCAGGATCTTGCCAAAAGGAGGGTGAGTCGGATGAAGTGGATCTTATTGGCTCTTATAGCTACGGGCTTTGCCATCATCTATGGCTGTGCTGAAAAGGAGCAGCCTCAGACTACAAGCGCCGCAGATCTCTGGAAGATTATTAGCCAGGAGAAACCGTACAAGCAGCGGGGTAGCTGGCCTGGTGTCGAGGGTCTCATGGAGGGTAAGGCTCCTCATGGTAAATTCATACGCACTTATGCCAACGATATAGCCGTTAAGGCTAAAGGTGCAAGGTATCCTTATGGGTCGACCATTGTGAAGGAAAACTACATGCCAGATACCACGCTTGCCAAGATAACAGTGATGCACAAGGTTAAGGGCTTCAATCCCGAAGCTGGCGACTGGTTCTGGGTAATTTACTCACCTGATGGCACTGTAGAGATGGAGGGCAACATGAAGACCTGTATTGCCTGCCATTCGTTGCGTGAAGCCAACGATTAGGTGTACCTACACTCGCTAAAGTGAATGCCAGAAGGACATACCTTCGAAGGGATGAACTATCAGCTGGTTGCAAGCACCAGCTGCTATATAGTCTAGAGAGTGTCCCTTTCTAGCTATTTCTTACGCATCGGGTGACCGCAGCACATTAGCCTGCTTATACCAAGGCCTTCCTTCGTGACAGCCACCTCAACACCGCAAAGTACACATGTGTACTTTGGCTTTTTCTTGGGCTTGGCCTTGACAACGGCCTTTTTCTTAGTGACCCTCTTTACCTTGGTCTTTCTCGCTTTCTTTGTAGTTTTCTTAGTTGCCTTTCTCGTCGTCTTCTTTGTCTTCTTAGTCGCCTTACGAGTGGTCTTCTTTGTCTTCTTCTTAGTTTTTCTTGCTGGCATATGTTTCACCTCCCATCAAGTTTAGCAAACACTGACCTGTCCAGTATATTTAGGGTAGAATCTGTGTCAAGATTTTCTTTAATATATTTAAAGCAGCCACACACGTGGTGGCGATGTTTATTAGGGGGTGAATTGCATTGATTGAGTGTTATCCATATATTGCACTTTGTTTTTTTCTAGCAATGACAGGAGCGAGCTCCCTAGGCCATAGCCAGAGCAATGTCATTGATGGCATCCCTCCTTTTCCCCTCGATTATGACTCAGGATCAATGGCGCTCCATGCACTCCATTCTGCTACACTACCTTTCTATCCGAGATCGATTTACTCATACTTAGTTGGCATCTCGGGAGCGGCTTTCAAGTTTGTTTATGATTCAACAGAAGCATATGAACCTCTTCGCGATGCTTCACCGACCGATGAATTGACCCTGGCAGCTCACGCCCTTGGTTTTCCACATGCTCACTGGGTTGTGAACAAGGATATTGAAACGGTTAAGCGCCTCGTAAGGGATGAGGTTGATGGGGGCCGTTGTGTGCTTGTCCCCTTCATTTACAATCAAGCCTACCATGGCTTTTTCGTGATCGTTGGCTACGACTACGATAATTCTCAATTCGTGCTGCAGGGCGCACTTGGGGAGAAGACCTATGCGCGGATTCCTATCCCTCACGAATGGTACGGTCCGACTCTTAGCCCGCTGGGATGGGCAATGAATCCAGTTTTTGTTCTTGGAGATTTCGTAAGTGGCCATGAGGGGAATGGGACTTCTAGCTCGGAGATTCTGCGTCTTGCTTATGATTTGTTCAAAGGTGGGAGACTGACCTACGGTAGGCATCCATCGGAAAGGGCGTATATTGCGAGTGGAGATTCGTGTGAGGCATGGTATGGGCTACCGGCGTTCGAAATCCTTGCACAGGATGTGGAAAGAGCAAGCCTCGTCCGGGAAACGTGTGATGGTAGTGATCTCAATTTTGGGTTTCTGTGGCGTATAGATTCCCAACTGGGGCAACTGGCTCACAATAGGAAAAATGGAGCAATATTCCTGCGCATGCTTAAGGGCAAGCTCATGCCCAATGCGGCGAATCTTGTTGTCAAAATAGCAGATCTTTTTGAAGCTACTTCCCGCGATGCCCAAGCTGTTCGAAGGTTTTTCTGGGATGCAATTCCTGAGGATCATCTGAGTGAGTCGGGTGTAAAATCCTATGTGGATTCCTCCACGGCAATAGTTTTCGCACTGGGACAGGACACGGCGCTTGCAATGCAGCTCCAGCATGGTGGATACAAGACTTATAAGAGCCCATGGGGCTGGGTGCTCATAGCAGATTCACCAGAGAAGCGCATGCTGGCAAAAACTGCGGTCCATAGTGCCTATGTTCATGAAAAGCTTGCCTTTACCATGCTTGAGCGCATTCAGGGGCTGACGGTTGAAAGATCAACCAATCAACCCAAAATGCCTCCCGGGAGGCGAAAGCATCGTAGGCGCAAGTAATCACCCAGGAGGAGGTGAGAGATTTTGGAGAGGAAGCGCACGATAGGCAAGATCTCAAAGCGACTTGCTGCAATTTGCCGTAAGAGTGACTTCTTCAGGTGTGCCAGTAAGTATGCGGTTCCCTCAGATGAGTCTGTAAGGCAAATTCTCTCCCTCTTTCAGGAGGTTCTTCTCATTGGCTATTTCGGGAAGCAGGACATACCTGATTGGGAGCTGGAATCCCATCTTCATGTTTTGATGTCGAAATTGTTCGATGTGCTTTCGACTCAAATAGCGAAGAGCTTGCGACATGAATGTGAGGGGATCCACGAGGTGTGCGACGATTGTAAATCGCGTGGCGAAGAGCATGCCATGCTTCTTCTGGAGAAGATTCCCAAAATAAGGAAGCTGCTGGAGGGTGATGTACAGGCAGCTTACGATGGAGACCCGGCTGCCAAAAGCTTTGATGAGGTTATTTTCAGCTATCCATGCATAAAAGCGATACTGGTTCATCGAATAGCCCACGAGTTGTATTTGCAGGGCATACCGCTCCTACCACGCATAATGTCGGAATATGCACACCAAATTACCGGTATTGACATCCATCCTGGAGCCAAAATTGGAAAGAACTTCTTCATAGATCACGGAACCGGAGTTGTGATTGGCGAAACAACAGTCATAGGTGACAATGTGAAGATATATCAGGGAGTTACTCTTGGAGCTCTGAGTTTTCCTAAAGATGAGAAGGGCAATCTCCTGCGTGGCATAAAGCGTCATCCGACGATCGAAGATAATGTCACGATCTATGCTGGGGCAACTGTGCTTGGTGGCAATACTGTAATTGGAAAAGGCTCAACTATAGGTGGTAATGTCTGGATAACTCACAGTGTGCCTCCGGGGACCAAGGTCGTGATTGAACCACCTGAACTTTCATTCAAGGGGGAACTAACCGGCAAAGTGAAGGAAGGGCGAGGTGTGGCTCGCCCGGAGAATGCAAGATCTTCTAAGGCAAGTAGTAAGCGACGCCCTAAGTGATCACGGTTTGGGACGTTAGCTGACAACCTTCTTTACGTGGTTAAGCAGACCTCCGTCAAGAATTATCTCACGTTGCCTTTCTGAGAGATCGTAGGTTGCCTCGATCTTTAAGCCTTTGGTTACGTTATTGAGAATGAGTGGCTTGTTCTGCTTAAGATTCTCACGTACATTCTCGACCCTGACAGTATCTCCGTTTTCTATCTTCTCATAGTCTTCCGCACGCGCAAAAGTGAGAGGTATTATGCCGAAATTGACAAGATTGGCTTTATGGATTCTTGCAAACGATTTCGCCAGAACCCATTTTATGCCAAGATACATTGGAGCGAGGGCAGCATGTTCACGGCTTGAGCCTTGGCCATAGTTCTCGCCTCCAACGATGAAGCCTCCGCCTTCCTGTTTCGCTCTGGCAGCGAAGGATGGGTCAATAACTTCGAAGACATGTTCAGATATTGCAGGTATGTTGGATCTGAGGGGTAGGATCTTTGCTCCTGCTGGCATTATGTGGTCAGTCGTAATATTGTCTTCAACTTTGAGGAGAACCTTGCCCTCAATCACGTCCGGTATTGGTTGAGCCTTGGGGAGTGGTTTGATATTTGGACCTCTTATTATCTTGACCTTTGAGCCATCCCTGGGTGGTTTGATTATCATGTTGTCATTTATCAGGAATTTTTCTGGAAGCTCAATTCTCGGTCGGCTGCCCATGCTTCTCGGATCGGTTATAACCCCATTTATTGCCGATGCCGCTGCTGTCTCGACGCTTACAAGATAGACATTAGCATCTTTGGTTCCGCTTCTTCCAAGAAAGTTGCGATTGAAAGTTCGCAGGCTTGTAGCACCCGAAGGTGGTGCTTGCCCCATTCCGATGCATGGACCACAGGCACATTCGAGGACTCTTGCCCCAGCGCCTACTATTTTGGCAAGTGCACCACTTGCGGCAAGCATTTCAAGAACTTGCTTGGAACCAGGCGAAACAACAAGACTCACGTTTGGGGCTACCGTCTTACCGTCAAGCAGGGCTGCAAGCGTTAACATATCCTTAAGGGATGAGTTTGTGCAGCTGCCTATGGCTACTTGATCAACAGGTTTGCCTTCTATCTCTTTGACCTTGACCACATTGTCAGGACTGTGAGGCTGGGCAATCAGGGGCTCGAGGGTGGAAAGATCCAAATCCACAACCTCATCGTAGACTGCATCATCATCTGCCTTAAGTTCCGTCCATGCAGATTCCCTTCCCTGGGCTTTAAGGAAAGCAAGCGTGACTTCATCGCTTGGAAAGATTGAAGTTGTTGCACCAAGCTCAGCTCCCATGTTCGTTATAGTTGCCCGCTCCGGAACCGATAGGGTTTTGACACCATCCCCACCATATTCCATTATCTTACCCAGACCACCCTTTACCGTGAGGCGCCTGAGCAGCTCAAGTATGACATCCTTCGCTGTCACCCATTCACCAAGCCTACCCGTCAGGCGAATGAGGACGATTTTGGGAGCTGGGAGATGGAATGGATAGCCTGCCATAGCAGCTGCGACATCGAGCCCACCAGCTCCAATTGCAATCATGCCTATGCCACCCCCCGTTGGGGTGTGGCTATCCGAGCCGAGGAGGGTCTTGCCTGGGATCCCAAATCGCTCGAGATGAACCTGATGGCAGATACCATTGCCTGGTCTTGAAAAGATGATTCCATACTTTGCCGCAACGGATTGCAGGAAGCGATGGTCATCTGCATTCTCAAAACCAGCCTGTAGGGTATTGTGATCGACATAGCTCACAGATAGTTCGGTTCTTACGCGAGGGATGTCCATTGCCTCAAATTGAAGGTATGCCATTGTCCCCGTCGCATCCTGGGTGAGAGTCTGATCTATCCTGATCGCTATTTCAGTTCCAGGTTTGAGCTCACCCTTAATGAGATGGGCTCCGAGTATCTTTTGTGCTACTGACTTACCCACGGCGGAACCTCCTTAGGTTGAGATACAATCGAGAATCATGTTTACGTTATCCTCCATTGATATGGATAGAAACCTAAAAGGTGCCGCAAAATCTTAACCCAGCTTGGAGGCAAAGGCAAGGGGTTGGAACCAAAAATGCTCTTGTTGAGCTCGTTGGTTTAGGTTTGTATGACTTGGCTGGATGGAGCCCAGGCAAAGATAGGAGGCTATGAGCCCTCTTCACCTCTATAGCCTATGGCTTCTATGACTGCTCAGCTTACCTCGAGATTACTATCTTGCGTGAGGAAGTCTCCGATCCCATCTGTAAACTCACAAAATAGATGCCACTGCGTAGCCCTGCACCAGCACTCAAGGAAACACTATGATAGCCTGCTGTGTATAGCCCATCTGCAAGTGTGGCAACAACTCGCCCAGAGACATCATAAAGGGTGATAGAGACCTTGCCATCTGAAGGGATGCCAAATCTCACAATCGCTCGCTCAGCAACTGGATTGGGCTTAACTGATGCTATAATAAGGTGCGCTGGAATATCTGGCTCGCTAACCGAGGCGAGGGGGTCATAGAGCTCAAAATCACCATCACTCACATCCTCGCCACTGTTGCCA